>NZ_JBHJUI010000038.1:0-58576 GCF_042268405.1 Kitasatospora sp. NPDC056184
GTCACCGTCGAGTAGAACGCCACCTCCCCCGAACGCGGCGCCACCGGCGCCAGCAACTCCGCCAACTCCTCCTCGATCAGCTCCACCTGCGCCGAATGCGAGGCGTAGTCCACCGGGATCCGACGCACCCGCACCCCGTCCGCCTCCGCGGCCGCGAAGAACGCCTCCAGCGCCCCCACCTCACCCGCGACCACGGTCGACGCCGCGCCGTTGACCGCCGCGACGCTCACACCGGACACGTCGGCCAAGCGCTCGCGCACCGCCTCCGCGCCCAGCGGAACCGACACCATCCCGCCCGTGCCGGCCAGCCGCGTCAACGCCCGCGAACGCAACGCCACCACCCGCGCACCATCCGCCAACGACAGACCACCCGCCACACACGCCGCGGCAATCTCCCCCTGCGAATGGCCGACGACCGCGTCCGGCACGACACCCAACGAGCGCCACACCTCCGCCAGCGACACCATCACCGCCCACAGCACCGGCTGGACCACATCCACCCGCTCCAGCGACGGCGACCCCTCCACACCCCGCAGCACATCGACCAGCGACCAGTCCACGAACTCCGCAAGCGCCTGCGCGCACTCGCCGATCCGCGCCGCGAACACCTCGGAGGAGTCCAACAACTCCACCGCCATGCCCACCCACTGCGAACCCTGCCCCGGGAACACGAACACCGTCCGCCCACCCGCAACAGCACGACCCCGCACCACACCCGGAGCCTCAACACCCTCCGCCAGCGCGGCGAGTGCGGCGGATCCGCCCAGCACCACCGCACGGTCCTCGAACACCGACCGCGACGACACCAACGACACACCGATATCAGCCGAAGACAAACCGTCCACGGCCGTCAGCAACCGTGCCGCCTGGCCCTCCACGGCCCGCGCACCACGACCTGACAACACCCACGGCACCACACCCAAGACCTCGGTGGTCCCGACCTCGGCCGCGTCCGCCCGGTCGTCCTGCGCTGCAAGCGGCTGCTCCAGGATCACGTGGGCGTTGGTGCCGCTCAGGCCGAAGGAGGAGACGGCGCTGCGGCGCGGACGCCCGGCGTCCTGCCACTCGCGGGCCTGGCTGAGCAGTTCGACGCTGCCGGCCTCCCACTCGACGTGCGGGGACGCCTCGTCGGCGTGGAGGGTCTGCGGCAGCAGACCGTGCCGCATCGCCATCACCATCTTGATGATGCCCGCGACGCCGGCGGCGGCCTGCGTGTGGCCGATGTTGGACTTGATCGAGCCGAGCCAGAGCGGCTGATCGGCGTCACGGCCCTGGCCGTAGGTGGCCAGCAGCGCCTGCGCCTCGATCGGGTCACCCAGACGCGTTCCCGTACCGTGCGCCTCCACCACGTCCACATCGGACGTGGTGAGACCTGCGTTCGCCAGCGCCTGACGGATCACCCGCTCCTGCGACGGACCGTTCGGCGCGGTCAGACCGTTCGACGCACCGTCCTGGTTCACCGCACTGCCACGCACCACCGCCAGCACGGGGTGACCGAGCCGCTGAGCGTCCGAGAGCCGCTCCAGCAGGACCAGGCCGGCGCCCTCGCCCCACGCGGTGCCGTCGGCGTCGGCCGAGAAGGGCTTGCAGCGGCCGTCGGGTGCCAGGCCGCGCTGGTGGCTGAACTCCACAAACGTGGTCGGCGTCGACATCAGCGCGACACCACCGGCCAGCGCCAGGCTGCACTCGCCCTGGCGCAGCGACTGCGCGGCCAGGTGCAGCGCGACCAGCGAGGACGAGCACGCCGTGTCCACCGAGACGGCCGGGCCTTCGAGCCCGAACGTGTAGGCCACCCGGCCGGAGGCGACACTCCCGGCGGTGCCCGTGGCGAAGAACCCGTCGAAGCCCTCCGAGGCCTGCTGCATGCGCGAGCCGTAGTCGTTGTACATCACGCCGGCGAACACGCCGGTGTCCGACCCCCGCAGGCCCGCCGGGTCGATACCCGCCCGCTCGAAGGCCTCCCACGCCGTCTCCAGCAGCAGACGCTGCTGCGGGTCGGTCGCCACCGCCTCACGCGGGCTCATCCCGAAGAACTCCGGATCGAACCGGTCCGCCTCGTAGAGGAACCCGCCCTCCCGCGTGTACGACGTGCCGGGCGTGTCCGGGTCCGGGCTGTACAGCTTCTCCAGGTCCCAGCCGCGATCCGTCGGGAAGCCCGAGATCGCGTCGACACCCTCGGAGACCAGGCCCCAGAGCCCTTCGGGCGAGTCCACCCCGCCCGGGAACCGGCAGGCCATCCCGACGATCACCACCGGGTCCTCGGCCCCGTCCGCACGGGACGGAACCGCCGCCGCGACCGCGGCCGACCGCTCGACCCCGGACGCCTCCGTCAGCAGGAAGCCCGCCAGCAACGAGGACGACGGGTAGTCGAACACCAGCGTCGCCGGCAACCGCAGACCCGTCACCCCCTGAAGACGGTTCCGCAGATCCACCGCCATCAACGAGTCGAAACCCAACTCCTTGAAGGCCCGCTCGGGATCAACAGCCTCCGCCCCCGCGTAGCCCAGCACACCCGCGACCGCCGACCGCACCGTCTCCAGCACCACATGCCGCCGCTCGGCCTCCCCCAGACCCACCAGCCGGTCCCCGAACGAACCCGCACCCGCGGACCCACCACCGGCCACCGCCCGACGACGACGCACCGGCGCCAGACCACGAAGAACCAGCGCACTGCTCTCGTCGATCGCGCTCAGGTCGAGGTGGACGGGGGCGAGGGTGGGGTGGTTGATGGTGAGGGCGGTGTCGAAGAGGTGGAGTCCTTGGTGGGTGGTGAGGGGCGCGATGCCGGAACGGGCGATGCGGGCGAGGTCGGCGGTGGAGAGTTCGTCGGCCATGCCGCTGGTGTCGCCGCCCCAGAGGCCCCAGGCGAGGGAGGTGGCGGGGAGGTGGTGGGTGTGGCGGTGGTGGGCGAGGGCGTCGAGGTAGGTGTTGGCCGCGGCGTAGTTGGCCTGGCCGGCGTTGCCGATGATGCCGGTGATGGAGGAGAAGAGGACGAAGGCGGACAGGTCCAAGCCCTCGGTGAGCTCGTGCAGGTTCCACGCCGCGTCGACCTTCGGCCGCAGGACGTCCGCCAACTGCTCGGGCGTGAGGCCTTCGATGAGGGTGTCGGCGAGGACGCCGGCGGTGTGGATGACGGCGGTGAGGGGGTGCTCGGCGGGGACGCCGGCCAGGAGGCCGGCGGTTGCGTCCCGGTCGGCCAGGTCGCGGGCGGCGAAGGTCACTTCCGCACCGAGGGCGGTGAGTTCGGCCGCGAGGTCGGCGGCGCCGGGGGCATCGGCGCCACGACGGCTCACCAGCAGCAGGTGCTTCGCCCCGTACGCGGTGACGAGGTGGCGGGCGAAGAGGGTGCCGAGGGTGCCGGTGGCGCCGGTGATGAGGACGGTGCCGTCCGGGTTGAGGACGGTGGTGGTGCTGTCTCCGGTGGTGGGGGTGAGGTGGGGGGTGTGGGGGGTGTTGTTGCGGTGGGCGGTCTGGGGGTGTTCGTTGCTCAGGGTGTCGGGGGTGAGGGGTTGGTCGTCGAGGTCGAGGAGGGTGATGCGCTGGGGGTGTTCGGTCTGGGCGGTGCGGGCCAGGCCCCAGATCGCGGCGGCGGTCAGGTCCGGTGCCGGGTCACCCGGGCCGGTGGTGACCGCGTGGCGCGTCACGATGGTGAGGTGGCCGTCGGTGTGGTCGGGGTGGGCCAGCCAGGCTTGGAGGGTGGCGAGGGTGCGGGTCAGGACCTCGTGGGTGTGGGCGGGCTCGGTGGTGGTGGACGGTTCGGCGGTGAGCAGCACATGGGCGTGCGGGGGCACGGTGTCCAGGTCGGTGTGGAGCGGTGCGTCGAGGCCGAAGGTTTCGGTGCCGAGGACCACCAGGTCGCCGGTGATGGCGACGGGGTCGGTGGCCTTGATGGCCGGGTTCCACGTCAGCTGGTAGAGGTCGTTGGTGGGAGTCGCGGTGGCGAGCTGGTCCGCGGTGGTCTCGCGGACGGTCAGCGCCTCCACACCGATCACCGGGGTGCCGGCGGGGTCGGTGGCGGTGAGGGTGTAGGTGTTGTCGCCGGTCGACTTCCAGTGGACGCGCAGGGCGGTGGCGCCGGTCGCGTGCAGGGTGACGCCGCTCCACGCGAACGGGAGCACCACGCGGTCCTCTGCCTGCTCCACCAGGAGGGTGTGGAGGGCGGCGTCGAGGAGGGCCGGGTGGAGGCCGAAGCCGTCGGTGTCATCCTGGGGGAGGGTGATCTCCGCGAACAGGTCGCCGTCGGTGTGGCGCCAGGCGGTGTGCAGGCCCTGGAACAGCGGACCGTAGGCGTAACCACGGTCGGCGAGACGGTCGTAGAGGCCGTCGAGGTCGATCCGCTCGGCACCCGCCGGCGGCCAGGCACCCTCGATGAGCACAGGGGCGACGCTCTCGGACGTCAAGCGACCGGTCGCGTGGCGAACCCAGATGCCCTCACCGTTCTCGGCCCGCGAGTGGACCGCGAGCGCGAAGCCCTCGTTCTCATCGGGACTCACCGTCACCTGGAGGTGAACGCCCTCGCCCTCTCCGACGGTCAGGGGTGCGTGGAGGGTGAGGTCTTCGAGGTGTCCGGCGCCGAGGTGGTCTCCGGCGGCGATGGCGAGGTCCACGAACGCGGTGCCCGGGAGGAGGACGCTGCCCAGAACGGCATGCTCGGCGAGCCAGGGCTGCCCGGCCAGGGACAGGCGCCCCGTGAACACCGCGCCACCCTCGCCGGCGAGGTCGACAGCGGCCGCGAGCAGGGCGTGCGAGGTGATGCTCTGCCCCAGACCCGACGCGTCCCCCGTGACAGCAGGCGCGTCGAGCCAGTACCGCTCACGCTGGAAGGCGTAGGTCGGCAGCTCGACCGTGCGGCCCCCGGCCAGGGTTGAGACCTTCTCCCAGGCGATCGGGGTGCCGGTGGTCCAGAGGTGGGCGAGGGCGGTGAGGAAGGTCTCGTCCTCGGCCTTGTCCTTGCGCAGGGCTGCCACCGCGATGGTGTCGGTGTCCGCGAGGGTGGTGCGGGTCATCGCCGTCAGGACCGGATCGGGGCCCAACTCCAGGAACGCGGTGATGCCCTGCTCCGTGTGGAGGTGCTGGACGCCCTGGTGGAAGCGCACCGTGCCACGGATGTGCCCGGCCCAGTAGGCGGACGAGGTGAGCTGCTCGGTCGTGGCCAGGGTTCCGGTGACGTTGGAGAGCACCGGGATCGTGGGTGCGTTGAACGTCAGCCCGGCGATCTCGCTCGTGAACTCCTCCAACACGCCCTCCATGTGGGGCGAGTGGAAGGCATGGGAGACGCTCAGACGCCGGGTACGCCGGCCCAGGGCGCCGAAGTGCGCGGCGACCTCCTCGGCGAGGACGGTGTCACCGGAGATCACGACGGAGGCGGGGCCGTTGACGGCGGCGATCGACACCGCGCCGTCCCGGCCGTCCAGCAGCGGCAGGACCTCGTCCTCGGTGGCCTCGACGGCGATCATCGCGCCGTCACTGCGCGCGGCCTGCATCAGCCGGCCCCGCGCGGTCACCAGACGCGCCGCATCGCCCAGCGACAACACACCCGCGACATGGGCGGCCGTGACCTCGCCGATCGAATGCCCACCCACCACCTGCGGCTCCACACCGTGGGCCTTCGCAAGGTGGAACAGCGCGGTTTCAACGGCGAACAGCGCCGCCTGCGTGTAGAGGGTCTGGTCGAGGTCGGTGTCGTTGTCGGCGAACACCACGTCCTTCAGCGCGCGCGGCAGGAAGGCGTCCAGTGCGGTGGCGGCCTCGTCGAACGCCGCACGGAACACCGGCTGCGTCTCGTAGAGTTCGGCGCCCATGCGGGCGCGCTGGGAGCCCTGGCCGGTGAACAGCACCGCCACCCGGCCACCCGGGACAGCGCGACCCCGCACCACACCCGGAGCCTCAACACCCTCGGCGAGTGCGGCGAGTGCGGCGGATCCGCCCAGCACCACCGCACGGTCCTCGAACACCGCCCGCGACGACACCAACGACACACCCACATCAGCAGGCGACAGACCCTCCACAGCCGTCAACAGCCGCGCCGCCTGACCCTCAACAGCCCGCTCACCACGACCCGACAACACCCACGGCACCACACCCGGAACCGGCAGAACGTCCGCGCCGCCCGGAGCATCCTCCACAACCGGCGCCTGCTCAAGGATCACGTGCGCGTTCGTCCCACTGATGCCGAACGACGAGACCGCGCTACGGCGCGGACGCCCGGCCTCCGCCCACTCGCGCGTCCGCGTGAGCAGCTCGACCGCACCGCTCTCCCACTCCACGTACGGCGAAGCCTCATCCGCGTGCAGCGTGCGCGGCAGCACACCGTTCCGCATGGCCATCACCATCTTGATGACGCCCGCCACACCCGCCGCCGCCTGCGTGTGACCGATGTTCGACTTGACCGACCCCAGCCACAGCGGACGCTCCGCCTCACGCCCCTGGCCGTACGTGGCCAGCAGCGCCTGCGCCTCGATCGGGTCACCCAGACGCGTGCCCGTACCGTGCGCCTCCACCACGTCCACGTCCGCCGCCGACAGGCCGGCGCTCGCCAGTGCCTGCCGGATGACCCGCTCCTGGGCCGGACCGTTCGGCGCCGTCATCTGGCTGCTCTTGCCGTCCTGGTTCACCGCCGAACCACGGACCACCGCGAGCACCGGGTGCCCCAGCCGCTGCGCGTCCGAGAGCCGCTCGACGAGCAGTACGCCGACGCCCTCGCTGAGCGCGGTGCCGTCGGCACCGGCGCCGAAGGCCTTGCAGCGGCCGTCGGGCGCGAGGCCGCGCTGGCGGCTGAACTCCAGGAGGGCGTTGGGCGAGGCCATCACGGTGGCGCCGCCGACGACGGCGAGGTTGCACTCGCCCTGGCGCAGCGACTGCGCGGCCAGGTGGAGGGCAACCAGCGAGGACGAGCACGCCGTGTCCACCGTCACCGCCGGGCCCTCCAGCCCGAAGGTGTACGCCACCCGGCCGGAGGCGACGCTGCCGGCGCTGCCGCTGACGACGTAGCCCTCCAGGCCGTCGGGCATGCGGGTCATGCGGGAGCTGTAGTCGTTGTACATGACGCCCGCGAAGACGCCGGTGCGGCTGCCGCGCACCGTGGCGGGGTCGATTCCGGCCCGCTCGAACGCCTCCCAGGCCGTCTCCAGCAGCAGGCGCTGCTGCGGGTCGGTCGCGAGCGACTCACGCGGGCTGATGCCGAAGAAGTCGGCGTCGAACAGGTCCGCGTCGTGCAGGAATCCACTGCCGCGCGAGTACACCGTCCCCTGCTGGTCGGGGTCGGGATGGTAGAGGGCGTCGAGATCCCATCCGCGATTTGCCGGAAATGCGGAAATGGCATCGGTTTCCCCGATCACCGCGTCCCACAAATCCTCGGGTGAGCGGACATCGCCGGGGTATCGGCAGGCCATACCCACAATCGCGATCGGCTGCTGATTCTCGCTCTCCAATTGCTGGACACGTTGCCGTGACACATGGAGATCCGCAGTAACCCGCTTGAGATAGTCGCGGAGCTTGTCCTCGTTCGACGACATGCGTTATCCACCCTCTCCTCGCGGGGCCGTCACCTTCGATTCGTGGGGCCGGCGCCCGGCCGTACGCCACACGTTTCAGCAAACTCGCCGACCCGACTAACGGGGCCCTTTGCCGCCCCTAAAGCGGTCCGCCCCCCGGGCCGCGCGGCCCGCGACAAGACCAAGCAGTGGGTTAGAGCGGCTTTAGCGGGGGTTCCGAGCATGGCCATGAGTTCCACAGGCTGCTCGTCGGCCTTCATCCCAGGCTCGATTCACTCGGAAAGGACCAGGATGGACACCCCTGACGTCCGCATCCTGTCGGTAGGAACAGCCCTCCCGGGCCCTGCTCTGGACAACGCCGCCCTCGCCCGCCGGTTCCAGATGGACGCATTGTGGGAGCAATGGATCGACGCGTTCGTCGGCACCGACACGCGCCATCTGGCCGTCGACCTGGAGAGCGGCGAGATCCGCTCGTCGCTCGCCGAGCTGGGCGAGACCGCCGCGCGGCGCGCGCTGGAGTCCGCCGGCCTCGGCCCGGACGACATCACGGGCATCGTGCTGGGCACGGCGACGCCCGACCAGCTGATGCCCGCGACCGTCAACCTGATCGCCGACCGGCTCGGCATCAACAACGTGCCGACCTACCAGCTCCAGTCGGGCTGCTCCGGCGCCGTCCAGGCACTGGAGCTCGGCCGCCAGATGCTGCTGACCGGGGAGCACCGGAACGTGCTGGTCCTCGGCGGCGACGTCTGCGCCAAGCACCTGGACGTCACGCTGGACCTGCGCACGCTCCACCCCTCCGAGCTCGTCAACGTCGTGCTGTTCGGGGACGGTGCCGGCGCGGCCGTCCTCACCACCGACCCGGTGCCCGGCACCGCGTCGATCCGGCGCATCTACACCCGGCTCACCGGCCTGAACCGGCCGCCCGGCCAGAGCGTCGAGTGGTTCGGCCGGACCGACCGCCACTCCGACAAGCAGGCCGTCAACGAGGACTACAAGGCGATCGAGGAGTCCGTGCCGACGATGTCGGCCGAGATCGCCAAGGAGATCCTGGAGGACCTCGGCTGGCAGGACACCGACGTCGACTACCTGCTGCCGCCGCAGCTGTCCGGCAAGATGACCGCCCGGATCGTCGCGGAGCTGGGCATGCCGGGCGCCGAGGAGATCACCTGCGTCCGCGAGACCGCCAACACCGGCAACGCGGTGCCGTTCCTCCAGTTGGAGCGGGCGCTGCCGCAGATGACCGACGGCGACCGCGCGCTGTGCGTGGCCGTCGAGTCGAGCAAGTGGATCAAGGCCGGCTTCGCGCTGGAGAAGGTCTGATCCGCCATGTCGCAGCCGACCGCCTCCCCTCCCGCCCAGGCGCCCGCCCTCGCGGACAGCGCCCCGGCCACCGCCGACCAGCCGGACCCGATCACCCGGTTCCAGACCCTGCAGCGCGCCGGCCGGCTGGCCGAGGACTACCCGCAGGTCCGGGAGCTGCTCACCGACCTGGAGGACGCCGACCTCCTGCGCGCCGGCAACCACCTGGCCCGGCTCGCCCCCGACGAGGTGCGCAAGGCCCACCCGGGCGTCCCCGTCCTCCGCGTCGCCGTCACCGGGCACGGCACGCTGTCCGCCCTGGTGCCGCCGCTGACCGCCGAACTGGCCCGGCACGGCGTCCTGCTGGACGCGGCCGTGTCGGACTTCGACAGCTACGTCTTCGACCTGACCGACCCCGGCAGCGACCTGTACGCGGCCGAGCCCGACCTCGTCCTGTGCGTCCTCGACCCGAGGATCGTCCTCGACGAGCTGCCGAGCCCCTGGGGCCCGGCGGACGTCGAGCGGGTGCTCGCCGAGAAGACCGGGCTGATCGAGCGGCTGGCCGAGCGCTTCACCGCCACGGGACGCGGCACCCTCGTCCTCAACACCCTGCCGCTGACCCGCGCCCTGACCGCCCAGGTCGTCGACCACCGCTCCCGCGCCCTGGTCGGGGCGCTCTGGCGCGAGGCCAACGCCCGCCTGCTGCGCCTCGGCGCGAGCCGGCCGGGGGTCGTGGTGGTGGACCTGGACCCGCTGGTGGCCGAGGGCATCACCGTCGCCGACCCGCGGCTGAGCCTCTACACCAAGGCCCACCTCTCCTCGCCCCTGCTCGCCCGCTACGCCCGCGAGATCGGGCACCTGGCCCGCACGCTGGTCGGCCGCACCAAGAAGGCCCTGGTCCTCGACCTGGACGAGACGGTGTGGGGCGGGATCCTCGGTGAGGACGGCTTCGACGGCATCGAGGTCGCCGAGACCTACCGGGGCGAGGCGTTCCGCGCCTTCCAGAAGGTCGTCAAGCAGGTCACCTCGCAGGGCGTCCTGCTGGCCGCCGTCAGCAAGAACGACCTCGACCCGGTCCGCGAGGTCCTCGGCACCCACCCGCAGATGGTGCTGCGGGAGGGCGACTTCGTGCGGGTCGTCGCCAACTGGCGCCCCAAGCACGAGAACCTCGGGGAACTCGCCGCCGACCTCAACCTCGGCGTCGACTCCTTCGTCTTCGCGGACGACAGCCCGTACGAGTGCGGGCTGGTGCGCCGCGAGCTGCCGGGCGTCGCCGTCCTCCGGCTGGACTCCGAGCCGGCCCTGCACATCGAGAAGCTGCTGCGCGACGGCTGGTTCGACGTCCTGGAGCTCACCGCCGAGGACCGCTCCCGCGCCACCACCTACCGGGAGGAGCTGGAGCGCAAGGACTTCCTGGACACCTTCGACTCGCTGGACGACTACCTGCGCGAGCTCGACGTGACCGTCCGCTTCGCCGCCGCCGAGGACCGGGACGTCCCCCGCCTGGCGCAGATCACCCAGCGGACCAACCAGTTCAACCTCACCACCGAGCGGCTCCAGCAGTCCGACGTCCAGGCGCTGCGCGCCGACCCCGACGCGCTCGTCCTGACCGTCCACTCCCGCGACCGCTTCGGCGAGAACGGCCTGGTCGGGGCGGTCCTCGCCCGGCAGGAGGGCGGCACGGCGACGATCGACAACTTCCTGCTCAGCTGCCGGGTGTTCTCCCGGGGCATCGAGCAGGCCTGCCTGAGCGCCCTGCTCCGGCACTTCAAGGACGCCGGGGCCGCGGAGGTCCTCGGCACCTACCGGCGCACCGCCAAGAACGGCAAGGTGCGCGGTCTCTACCCGCTGGTCGGCTTCACCGAGGTCTCGGACGACGGCACCACCGCGGTGTTCCGCCACGACCTCGCCGAGATCCCGGCGCCGCCGCCGTACGTCCTCCTGCACGCCGAACTCCCCGGCGGGTCCGACCGGTCCGCCCGGTCCGCCCCGGACGACCGCTCCTCCGACCCCACGTCCGACCACTCGTCCGGCAGCCCCGACGGCGCCGGAGCCCTTCATGGAGAGCCCTCTTGAACACCCTCGACGACTTCGTGACCCTCCTCCAGGACGAGCTCGGCCTCGACGTGACGACGGAGAACGTCGGACTGCCCTTCGACCGGGTGCCGGGCTGGGACTCGGTGCACATGCTGTCCCTGGTGGTCGTCCTGGAGCGCGAGACCGCGCGCCGCGTCTCGCTGCCCGACCTCCTGGAGGCCCCCAGCCTGCAGCGGGTCTTCGACCTGGTGACGCTGCCGTGAGCACCCCGCTCCCGCTGCACTCGCGCTACCTGGCCCGGGAACCCGCCCGGCACGCCCGGATCCGCCTCTTCTGCTTCCACCACGCGGGCGGCGGCGCCTCCGCGTACGCCGGCTGGCACCAGGGGCTCGGCGGCGACGTCGCGGTGGTACCGGTCCAGCTCCCCGGCCGGGAGACCCGCAACGGCGAACCGCGGTTCCGGACGATGGAACCACTGATCGACGAACTCGTCGCGGAGCTCGACGGCGTCCTCGACCAGCCGTTCGCCTTCTACGGGCACAGCATGGGCGCGCTGGTCGCGTACAACCTCGCCCGGCGGCTCTACCGGACCGGCGGCCCGCTCCCGGAGGCCCTGCTCGTCGGCGCCTACCCCGCACCGCACCGCCCGCCGGCGCTCGGCGAGCTGCCGGAGCTGCCCGACGACGAGCTCACCCGGGTCCTGCTCGACCTGGGCGGCATGTCCGAGAGCATCCTGGCCTACCCGGAGTGGCTCACCGCGGCGCTCGACATGGTCCGCGACGACCTGCGGGTCTGCCGCAGCCACGACCGCGGCTTCCTGCCCCGCCTCCCGTTCCCGATCGAGGTCTTCACCGGGCGCTCCGACCCGCTGATGCAGGGCGCCGAACCGGAACGCTGGCTCGACCACACGCGGGCCGGCTTCCGGGTCCACCGACTCCCCGGCGGCCACTTCTTCACCCGCGACTCCACCACGGAGTTCCTGGACCTCCTGCAGCGGAGTCTCGGCGACGTCCTGGCCCCCGCGCGGAGGTCGGCGGCCTCCTGATCACCCGATCGCCCCGACAGCGGCGCGGGCCGGCCACGGACAGCCGGCCCGCGCCGACGTCGGCGGACGCACCTGACGACCGCGCACGGGGGCCACGCACAACGACACGGGCGCGACGACCCCCGAACGCGACGACCCCGGGCGCCGACGGCCCGCGGACGAGGAACGAGCGCTGACGCCGACGGGCGCTGATGACGACGAGAGGTAAGCAGCACCATGAGCACTGACCGCACCCCGACCGGCACCGCGTCGACGGCGACGCCGACCACCGAGGCCATCGCCGTCATCGGCCTGGCCTGCCGGCTCCCCGGCGCCGCCGACCCCGACGCCTTCTGGCGGCTGCTGCGCACCGGCGAGCACGCCGTCACGGAGACCCCCGCCGGGCGCTGGGACGCGGACGAGCTCTACCACCCCGACCGTGACGCCCCGGGCAAGGCCGTCACCAGGCTCGGCGCCTACCTCGACCAGGTCGACGGCTTCGACGCGGACTTCTTCGGCATCTCGCCCAAGGAGGCCGTCGCGACGGACCCGCAGCAGCGGCTCATGCTGGAACTGGGCTGGGAGGCCCTGGAGAACGCGCGCATCGCGCCCGACGGCATCGCCGGCACCCGCACCGGCGTCTTCGTCGGCGCCATCATGGACGACTACGCCACCCTGCTCCAGCAGTACGGGGGCGCGTCCGGCATCACCCGGCACTCCCTCACCGGCACCGAGCGCGGCATCATCGCCAACCGCCTCTCCTACCTCCTCGGCATCCACGGCCCCAGCCTCGTCGTCGACTCCGCGCAGTCCTCGGCGCTCGTCGCCGTGCACCTGGCCTGCGAGAGCCTGCGCAAGGGCGAGTCCACGCTCGCCATCGCCGGCGGCGTCAACCTCAACCTCATCCCCGAAAGCACCGTCGCCGTCACCAAGTTCGGCGGCCTCTCCCCCGACGGCCGCTGCTACACCTTCGACGCGCGGGCCAACGGCTACGTGCGCGGCGAGGGCGGCGGCGCCGTCGTCCTCAAGCCGCTCTCCCGCGCGCTCGCCGACGGCGACCGCGTCCACTGCGTCATCCAGGGCAGCGCCGTCAACAACGACGGCACCACGCCCGGCCTGACCGTCCCGAGCTCCCGCGCCCAGGAGCAGGTCATCCGGCTCGCCTACGAGCACGCCGGCATCGGCCCCGAGACCGTCCAGTACGTCGAACTGCACGGCACCGGCACCAGGATCGGCGACCCGCTGGAGGCGCGCGCCCTCGGCGCCGCGCTCGGATCCGCCCGCGCGGCGGACCGGCCGCTGCGGGTCGGCTCCGCCAAGACGAACGTCGGTCACCTGGAGGGCGCGGCGGGCATCGTCGGCCTGATCAAGACGGTCCTGAGCATCGGCCACCGCGAGCTGCCCGCCAGCCTGAACTACGAGAGCCCCAACCCCGACATCCCGCTGGACGAACTCCGGCTGGCGGTGCAGCAGGAGCTGTCCGACTGGCCGGAGCCCGAACGGCGGCTGGTCGCCGGTGTCAGCTCGTTCGGCATGGGCGGGACGAACTGCCACGTGGTGCTGGCGGAGGCGCCGGTTGTGGAGGCGGCTCCGCCGGCGGTGGAGGTGCCGGGTGTGGTGCCGTGGGTGTTGTCGGGTCGTGGTGCGAACGCCCTGGAGGGTCAGGCGGCGCGGCTGTTGACGGCTGTGGACGGTTTGTCGCCTGCTGACGTGGGTGTGTCGTTGGTGTCGTCGCGGGCGGTGTTCGAGGACCGTGCGGTGGTGCTGGGCGGGTCGGTCGCGCTGGCTTCGCTGGCGGAGGGTGTTGAGGCTCCGGGTGTGGTGCGGGGTCGGGCTGTTGCGGGTGGCCGGGTGGCGGTGCTGTTCACCGGGCAGGGTTCGCAGCGGGCCCGGATGGGCGCGGAGCTGTATGCGACGCAGCCGGTGTTCCGGGCGGCGTTCGACGAGGCCGCCGACGCGCTGGACGCCTTCCTGCCGCGCGCGCTGAAGGACGTGGTGTTCGCCGACAACGACACCGACCTCGACCAGACCCTCTACACGCAGGCGGCGCTGTTCGCCGTCGAAACCGCGCTGTTCCACCTCGCCAAGGCCCACGGCGTGGAGCCACACGTCGTCGGCGGGCACTCGATCGGCGAGGTCACCGCCGCCCACGTCGCCGGTGTCCTCTCCCTGACGGACGCGGCGCGTCTGGTGACCGCGCGCGGCCGGCTGATGCAGGCCGCCCGGGCCGATGGCGCGATGATCGCCGTCGAAGCCACCGAGGACGAGGTCCTGCCGCTCCTGGACGGCCGGGACAGCGAGGTGTCGATCGCCGCGGTCAACGGCCCCGCCTCCGTCGTCATCTCCGGTGACACCGTCCTCGCCGAGGAGGTCGCCGCGCACTTCAGCGCCCTGGGCCGGCGCACCCGGCGCCTCAGCGTCTCCCACGCCTTCCACTCCCCCCACATGGAGGGCGTGCTGGAGGAGTTCACGAGCGAGATCGCCGGGCTGACGTTCAACGCGCCCACGATCCCGGTGCTGTCCAACGTCACCGGAACCCTGGCGACGACCGAGCAGTTGACGTCGCCCG
Organism: Kitasatospora sp. NPDC056184; assembly: GCF_042268405.1. Lineage (NCBI taxonomy): Bacteria > Bacillati > Actinomycetota > Actinomycetes > Kitasatosporales > Streptomycetaceae > Kitasatospora > Kitasatospora sp. NPDC056184. The sequence goes on from NZ_JBHJUI010000038.1 coordinate 14,426, forward strand.
CCTACTGGGCCGCACACATCCGCGGCACCGTCCGCTTCCACCAGGGCGTCCAGCACCTCCACACCGACCAGGGCATCACCGCGTTCCTGGAACTGGGCCCCGACCCCGTCCTGACGGCGATGACCCGCACCACCCTCGCGGAGACCGACACCATCGCGGTCGCGGCCCTGCGCAAGGACAAGGCCGAGGACGAGACCTTCCTCACCGCCCTCGCCCACCTCTGGACCACCGGCACCCCCATCACCTGGAACCAGACCACCACCCTGGCCGGGGGCCGCACGGTTGACCTGCCGACCTACGCCTTCCAGCGCGACCGCTACTGGCCGGACGTCACGAACCGTGTGAAGCAGCCGATCCCGGCGACCTTCCTTCCCGGAGACGAGGAGCCCACCGAGGCGATCACGCCGGCCGACAGCTTCGCGAGCCGCCTCGCCCAGCTCCCGGCCGCCGAACGGGAACAGGCTCTGTTCGAACTCGTCCGCACCAATGTGGCGATCGTGCTCGGCCACGTCACCTCGGAGACGGTCGACGGCACGCGCGCCTTCTCCGCGCTCGGCTTCGATTCCCTCGGGGCCGTCGAGTTCCGCAACAGGCTCGTCTCCGCGACCGGCCTGTCGATCCCCACCACCCTGACCTTCGCGCATCCCACGCCGGATGCGGTGGCGGCGTACCTGCTGGCCGAGATCTCCGGTGCCCAGCAGCCCACCGCCGTCGAGGTGGCCACCGGACCGGCCGCGGCGGACGAACCACTCGCCATCGTCGGCATGGCCTGCCGCTACCCCGGCGATGTCTCCTCCCCCGAGGACCTGTGGAAGCTGGTGGCCGAAGGCTCCGACGCCATCTCCACCTTCCCCACCAACCGAGGCTGGGACACCGACGCCCTCTACGACCCCGACCCCCACCGCATCGGCACCTCCTACACCCGCCACGGCGGATTCCTCCACGACGCCGACCTCTTCGACGCCGAGTTCTTCGGCATCAGCCCCCGCGAAGCCACCGCCAGCGACCCGCAGCAACGCCTCCTCCTGGAGACCACGTGGGAGGCGTTCGAGCGGGCCGGCATCGACCCCGCCACCGTGCGCGGCAGCCGCACCGGCGTCTTCGTCGGCGCCACGTCCCTCGACTACGGCCCGCCCCTGCACCAGGCTCCCGAAGGTCTCAGCGGGTTCCTGCTGACCGGTAGCACGACGAGCATCGCCTCCGGCCGCATCGCGTACACCTTCGGGCTGGAGGGCCCGGCGGTGACGGTGGACACGGCGTGCTCCTCCTCACTGGTCGCGCTCCACCTGGCCGCGCAGTCGCTGCGCCAGGGCGAGTGCACCCTCGCCGTGGCCGGTGGCGTCACCGTGATGTCCAGCCCCGGGATGTTCCTGGAGTTCAGCCGCCAGCGCGGCCTGTCGGCCGACGGCCGCTGCAAGGCCTTCTCCGCCGACGCCGACGGCACCGGCTGGGGCGAGGGCGTCGGCGTACTGCTCGTCGAACGGCTCTCGGACGCGCAGCGGCTCGGCCACCCCGTGCTCGCGGTCTTCCGGGGCTCCGCCGTCAACCAGGACGGCGCCTCCAACGGCCTGACCGCTCCCAACGGCCTCGCCCAGGAGAGCATGATCCGGCAGGCGCTGGCGAACGCCCGTCTCACGACGGCGGACGTGGACGTGGTCGAGGCGCACGGGACGGGCACGCGGCTGGGTGACCCGATCGAGGCGCAGGCGCTGCTGGCCACGTACGGGCAGGACCGGCCGGCGGACCAGCCGCTCCGGCTCGGCTCCATCAAGTCCAACATCGGCCACACCCAGGCGGCGGCGGGTGTCGCGGGCATCATCAAGATGGTGATGGCCATGCGCCACGGCATCATGCCGCGCACGCTGCACGCGGATGAGGCTTCGCCGTATGTGGAATGGGAATCGGGTGCCGTCGAACTGCTCTCCGAGGCCCGCGAGTGGGAGGACACCGGGCGCCCGCGCCGTAGTGCCGTCTCCTCGTTCGGCATCAGTGGGACGAACGCGCACGTGATCCTTGAGCAGGCGCCGGTTGTCGAGGACGTTCCTGCGGAGGTGCCACCGGTTCCGGGCGTAGTGCCGTGGATCCTGTCAGGTCGCGGCACGAACGCCCTGGAAGGCCAGGCGGCGCGGCTGTTGACAGCCGTGGACGGCTTGTCTTCCGCTGACGTCGCTGTGTCGTTGGTGTCGTCGCGGGCGGTGTTCGAGGACCGCGCTGTGGTGCTGGGCGGGTCCGCCGCACTCGCCGCACTCGCCGAGGGTGTTGAGGCTCCGGGTGTGGTGCGGGGTCGCGCTGTCCCGGGTGGCCGGGTGGCGGTGCTGTTCACCGGCCAGGGTTCGCAGCGCGCCCGCATGGGCGCCGAACTCTACGAGACGCAGCCGGTGTTCCGGGCGGCGTTCGACGAGGCCGCCACCGCGCTGGACGCCTTCCTGCCGCGCGCGCTGAAGGACGTGGTGTTCGCCGACAACGACACCGACCTCGACCAGACCCTCTACACGCAGGCGGCGCTGTTCGCCGTCGAAACCGCCCTGTTCCACCTCACCAAGGCCCATGGCGTGGAGCCGCAGGTGGTGGGCGGGCACTCGATCGGCGAGGTCACCGCCGCCCACGTCGCCGGTGTCCTGTCCCTGGCGGACGCGGCGCGTCTGGTGACCGCGCGGGGCCGGCTGATGCAGGCCGCCCGGGCCGATGGCGCGATGATCGCCGTCGAAGCCACCGAGGACGAGGTCCTGCCGCTCCTCGACGGCCACCAGGACACGGTGTCGATCGCCGCCGTCAACGGCCCCACCTCCGTCGTCATCTCCGGTGACACCGTCCTCGCCGAGGAGGTCGCCGCGCACTTCAGCGCCCTCGGCCGGCGCACCCGCCGCCTCAGCGTCTCCCACGCCTTCCACTCCCCCCACATGGAAGGCGTGCTGGAGGAGTTCACGAGCGAGATCGCCGGGCTGACGTTCAACGCGCCCACGATCCCGGTGCTCTCCAACGTCACCGGAACCCTGGCCACGACCGAGCAGCTCACCTCACCCGCCTACTGGGCCGCACACATCCGCGGCACCGTCCGCTTCCACCAGGGCGTCCAGCACCTCCACACGGAGCAGGGCATCACCGCGTTCCTGGAGTTGGGCCCCGATCCGGTCCTGACGGCGATGACCCGCACCACCCTCGTGGAGACCGACACCATCGCGGTGGCGGCCCTGCGCAAGGACAAGGCCGAGGACGAAACCTTCCTCACCGCCCTCGCCCACCTCTGGACCACCGGCACCCCCATCACCTGGAACCAGACCACCACCCTGGCCGGCGGCCGCACCGTCGACCTGCCCACCTACGCCTTCCAGCGCGAGCGGTACTGGCTCGACGCGCCTGCTGTCGCGGGGGACGCGTCGGGTCTGGGCCTGCGGGTGGCCGGTCACGAACTGCTGGGCGCGACCGTCGACCTCGCCGGCGAAGGCGGCGCCGTCTTCACCGGACGCCTCTCCCTCACCGCGCAGCCCTGGCTCAGCGGCCACACCGTCCTGGGCAGCGTCCTCCTCCCGGGCACCGCGTTCGTCGACCTCGCCATCGCCGCCGGCGACCACCTCGGCGCCGGACACCTCGAAGACCTCACCCTCCACGCACCCCTGACCATCACCGGGGGCGTCCACCTCCAGATCACCCTCACCCCCGACGACAACGACGGCTACACGCTCGCGGTCCACTCCCGCCCCGAGAACGGCAACTCAGGGTGGACCCAGCACGCCAGTGGCCGGCTCACCGCCGAGGTCATCAACCCCGCCACTGCCGAGGGCGCCTGGCCTCCGGCCGGCACCGAGCGCATCGACCTGGACGGCCTCTACGAGCGTCTCGCCGACCGCGGCTACGCCTACGGCCCGCTGTTCCAGGGCCTGCACACCGCCTGGCGCCACACCGACGGAGACCTGTTCGCGGAGATCACCCTCCCGCAGGACGACACCGACACCACCGGCTTCGGCCTCCACCCGGCCCTCCTCGACGCCGCCCTCCACGTTCTCCTGGCAGACCAGACAGACGACCTCGTGGTGCTCCCGTTCGCCTGGAGCGGCGTCACCCTCCACGCGACCGGCGCCACCGCCCTGCGCGTCCACTGGAAGTCGACCGGCGACAACACCTACACCCTCACCGCCACCGACCCCACCGGCACCCCCGTCGTCACCATCGACGCCCTCACCCTCCTGCCCACAACCACCACCCAACTCACCACCCCCACCACCAACGACCTCTACCAGCTGACGTGGACCCCGACCACCAAGGCCAGCGCGCTCACCATCACCGGTGACCTGGTGATCCTCGGCACCGAGACCTTCGGCCTCGACGCACCGCTCCACACCGAGCTGGACACCGTGCCCGCGCACGCCCACGTCGTCCTCACCGTCGAACCCTCCACCACCACCGACCCCGCCCACACCCACGACGTCCTGACCCGAACCCTCACCACCCTCCAAGCCTGGCTCGCCCACCCCGACCACACCGACGGCCACCTCACCCTCGTCACCCGCCACGCCGTCACCACCCACCCCGCCGACCCGGCACCGGACCTCACCGCCGCCGCCATCTGGGGCCTCGCCCGCACCGCCCAGACCGAACACCCCCACCGCATCACCCTCCTCGACCTCGACGACCAACCCCTCACCCCCGACACCCTGAGCAACGGACACCCCCAGACCGCCCACCGCAACAACACCCCCCACACCCCCCACCTCACCCCCGCCACCACCGACAACGGCACCAGCGGCACCGCCCTCGACCCGGACGGCACCGTCCTCATCACCGGCGCGACCGGCACGCTCGGCACGCTGTTCGCCCGCCACCTCGTCACCGCGTACGGGGCGAAGCACCTGCTCCTCGTCAGCCGACGCGGCGCCGACGCCCCCGGCGCCGCCGACCTCGCCGCCGAACTCACCGCCCTCGGCGCCCAAGTGGCCTTCGCCGCCCGCGACCTGGCCGACCGGGACGCCACCGCCGACCTCCTGGCAGGCGTCCCCGCCGAGCACCCCCTCACCGCCGTCATCCACACCGCCGGCGTCCTCGCCGACACCCTCATCGAAGGCCTCACCCCCGAGCAACTGGCGGACGTCCTGCGGCCGAAGGTCGACGCGGCGTGGAACCTGCACAAGCTCACCGAGGGCCGGGACCTGTCCGCCTTCGTCCTCTTCTCCTCCATCACCGGCATCATCGGCAACGCCGGCCAGGCCAACTACGCCGCCGCCAACACCTACCTCGACGCCCTCGCCCACCACCGCCGTTCTCACCACCTCCCCGCCACCTCCCTCGCCTGGGGCCTCTGGGGCACGGAGACCGGTGGCATGGCAGGCGGCCTCAGCGAGGCGGACCTCGCGCGCTGGGACCGCAACGGCCTCCCGGCGCTGACCACGCAGCAGGGCCTGGAACTGTTCGACGCCGCTCTCCTCAGCGACCGTCCGGTCCTGGTGCCGGCCCGGGTGAACGTCCCCGCGCTCGAAGACCTCCAGGCCGCCGGGCTGCTCCCCGACCTCTACAGCCGCCTTGTCAGCAACCGCCCCAAGCGGAGCGTCGCCCGCGCCCAGCGTTCCACGGCCGGGTCCGGCTCGACCTGGGAACTGGAGATGGCGGGTCTCGGCGAAGCCGAACGCCTGCTCCGGCTCTCGGAGTTGGTCCGCTCAACGGCGGCCGTTGTCCTCGGCTACTCGGAGACCACGGGCATCGACACGAGCCACGCGTTCAAGGAGCTCGGCTTCGACTCCCTGACGGGTGTCGAGTTCCGCAACCGTCTCAAGGCGGTCACCGGCCTGCGTCTGCCGACGACCATCGCGTTCGACTATCCGACGCCGGATGCGGTGGCGGCGTACCTGCTGGCCGAGATCTCCGGTGCCCAGCAGCCCACCGCCGTCGAGGTGGCCACCGGACCGGCCGCGGCGGACGAACCACTCGCCATCGTCGGCATGGCCTGCCGCTACCCCGGCGACGTTTCCTCCCCCGAGGACCTGTGGAAGCTGGTGGCCGAGGGATCCGACGCCATCTCCCTCTTCCCGACCAATCGGGGCTGGGACACGGACGCCCTCTACGACCCCGACCCGCTCCGCATCGGCACCTCCTACACCCGCCACGGCGGATTCCTCCACGACGCCGATCTCTTCGACGCCGAGTTCTTCGGCATCAGCCCCCGCGAAGCCACCGCCAGCGATCCGCAGCAGCGGCTGCTGCTGGAGACGGCCTGGGAGGCGTTCGAGCGGGCCGGCATCGACCCCGCCACCGTGCGCGGCTCGCGGGGCGGTGTCTTCGCGGGCGTCATGTACAACGACTACAGCTCCCGCCTGCCGAAGGCTCCCGAGAACTTCGAGGGCTTCCTGCTGACGGGCAACGCGTCCAGCGTCATCTCCGGCCGACTCGCCTACACCTTCGGGCTGGAGGGCCCGGCGGTGACGGTGGACACGGCGTGCTCCTCCTCGCTGGTCGCGCTCCACCTGGCCGCGCAGTCGCTGCGCCAGGGCGAGTGCACCCTCGCCGTCGTCGGCGGCGTCACCGTGATGTCGACGCCGACCACCTTTGTGGAGTTCAGCCGCCAGCGCGGCCTGTCGGCGGACGGTCGCTGCAAGGCCTTCTCGGCCGACGCCGACGGCACCGGCTGGGGCGAGGGCGTCGGCGTGCTGCTCGTCGAGCGGCTGTCGGACGCGCAGCGACTGGGGCACCCGGTGCTCGCGGTGGTCCGTGGTTCGGCGGTGAACCAGGACGGCGCCTCCAACGGCCTCACCGCTCCCAACGGTCCGTCGCAGGAGCGCGTCATCCGGCAGGCGCTGGCGAACGCCGGTCTGTCGACGGCGGACGTGGACGTGGTGGAGGCCCACGGGACCGGCACGCGTCTGGGTGATCCGATCGAGGCGCAGGCGCTGCTCGCCACGTACGGCCAGGGGCGCGACGCCGACCAGCCGCTCCGGCTCGGCTCCATCAAGTCCAACATCGGCCACACCCAGGCCGCCGCCGGCGTCGCGGGCATCATCAAGATGGTGATGGCCATGCGCCACGGAGTTCTGCCGCAGACCCTCCACGCCAATGACGCGTCGCCGTATGTCGAATGGGACTCGGGCGCCGTCGAACTGCTCACCGAGGCCCGCGAGTGGGCGGACACCGGCCGCCCGCGCCGTAGTGCCGTCTCCTCGTTCGGCATCAGTGGGACGAACGCGCACGTAATCCTTGAGCAGGCGCCGGTTGTCGAGGACGTTCCTGCGGAGGTGCCTCCGGTTCCGGGTGTGGTGCCGTGGATCCTGTCGGGTCGCGGCACGAACGCCCTGGAGGGCCAGGCCGCACGACTGCTGACGACCGTGGACGGCTTGTCGTCCGCTGACGTCGCTGTGTCGTTGGTGTCGTCGCGGGCGGTGTTCGAGGACCGCGCTGTGGTGCTGGGCGGATCCGCCGCACTCGCCGCGCTGGCGGAGGGTGTTGAGGCTCCGGGTGTGGTGCGGGGTCGCGCTGTCCCGGGTGGCCGGGTGGCGGTGCTGTTCACCGGGCAGGGCTCGCAGCGTGCTCGCATGGGCGCCGAGCTGTACGAGACGCAGCCGGTGTTCCGGGCGGCGTTCGACGAGGCCGCTGCCGCGTTGGACGTGTTCCTGCCGCGCGCGTTGAAGGACGTGGTGTTCGCGGAGGGCGACGCCGACCTCGACCAGACGCTGTACACGCAGGCGGCGCTGTTCGCCGTCGAGACCGCGCTGTTCCACCTTGCGAAGGCCCACGGCGTGGAGCCGCAGGTGGTGGGCGGGCACTCGATCGGCGAGGTCACCGCCGCCCACGTCGCCGGTGTCCTGTCCCTGGCGGACGCGGCGCGTCTGGTGACCGCGCGGGGCCGGCTGATGCAGGCCGCCCGGGCGGACGGCGCGATGATCGCCGTCGAGGCCACCGAGGACGAGGTCCTGCCGCTCCTCGACGGCCGGGACAGCGAGGTGTCGATCGCCGCCGTCAACGGCCCCGCCTCCGTCGTGATCTCCGGCGACACGGTTCTCGCCGAGGAGGTCGCCGCGCACTTCAGCGCCCTGGGCCGGCGCACCCGCCGCCTCAGCGTCTCCCACGCCTTCCACTCCCCCCACATGGAGGGCGTGCTGGAGGAGTTCACGAGCGAGATCGCCGCGTTGACGTTCAACGCACCCACGATCCCGGTGCTCTCCAACGTCACCGGAACCCTGGCCACGACCGAGCAGTTGACGTCGCCCGCCTACTGGGCCGCACACATCCGCGGCACCGTCCGCTTCCACCAGGGCGTCCAGCACCTCCACACCGACCAGGGCATCACCGCGTTCCTGGAACTGGGCCCCGACCCCGTCCTGACGGCGATGACCCGCACCACCCTCGCGGAGACCGACACCATCGCGGTCGCGGTCCTGCGCAAGGACAAGGCGGAGGACGAGACCTTCCTCACCGCCCTCGCCCACCTCTGGACCACCGGCACCCCGATCGCCTGGGAGAAGGTCTCAACCCTGGCCGGGGGCCGCACGGTCGAGCTGCCGACCTACGCCTTCCAGCGTGAGCGGTACTGGCTCGACGCGCCTGCTGTCGCGGGGGACGCGTCGGGTCTGGGGCAGAGCATCACCTCGCACGCCCTGCTCGCGGCCGCTGTCGACCTCGCAGGCGAGGGCGGCGCCGTCTTCACCGGACGCCTCTCCCACGCCACGCATCCGTGGCTCGCCGAGCATGCCGTTCTGGGCAGCGTCCTCCTCCCGGGCACCGCGTTCGTGGACCTCGCCATCGCCGCCGGAGACCACCTCGGCGCCGGACACCTCGAAGACCTCACCCTCCACGCACCGCTGACCATCGGAGAAGGCGAGGGTGTCCACCTCCAGATCACCCTCACCCCCGACGACAACGACGGCTACACCCTCGTGGTCCACTCCCGCCCCGAGAACGGCGAAGGCGTCTGGACCCGCCACGCCAGCGGCCGTCTCACCTCCGACATCACCGAACCCTCCATAGCGGCCGCAGTCTGGCCGCCGGCCAGCGCCGAGCGGATCGACCTGGACGGGCTCTACGAGCGTCTCGCCGACCGTGGTTACGCCTACGGCCCGCTGTTCCAGGGCCTGCACACCGCCTGGCGCCAGGACGGTGACCTGTTCGCGGAGATCACCCTTCCGCAGGACGACACCGACGGCTTCGGCCTCCACCCGGCCCTCCTCGACGCCGCCCTCCACACCCTCCTGGTGGAGCAGTCGGAGGACCGCGTGGTGCTGCCGTTCGCGTGGAGCGGCGTGTCCCTGCACGCGACGGGCGCCACCGCCCTGCGCGTCCACTGGAAGTCGACCGGTGAGAACACCTACGCCCTCACCGCCACCGACCCCGCCGACACCCCGGTGATCGGTGTGGAGGCGCTGACCGTCCGCGAACTCAGCCCGGACCAGCTCGCCATCTCAACCCCGACCGCCAACGATCTCTACCAGCTCACCTGGACGCCGACCGCCAAGGCCACCGAGTCCACCCTCGCTGGTGATCCGGTCGTCCTCGGCACCGAGACCTTCGGCCTCGACGCCCCCGTCCACACCGAACTCGACACCGTGCCCGCACACGCCCATGTGCTGCTCACCATCGAACCCTCCACTACCACCGACCCCGCCCACACCCACCACGTCCTCACCCGAACCCTCACCACCCTCCAAGCGTGGCTGGCCCACCCCGACCACACCGACGGCCATCTGACCATCGTGACCCGCCACGCGGTCACCACCGGCCCGGGTGACCCGGCACCGGACCTGACCGCCGCCGCGATCTGGGGCCTGGCCCGCACCGCCCAGACCGAACACCCCCACCGCATCTCCCTCCTCGACCTCGACGACCAGCCCCTCGCGGCCGACACCCTGGGCAGTGGGCACGACCAGACCGCCCACCGCAACAACACCCCCCACACCCCCCACCTCACCCCCACCACCGGAGACAGCACCACCACCGTCCTCAACCCGGACGGCACCGTCCTCATCACCGGCGCCACCGGCACCCTCGGCACCCTCTTCGCCCGCCACCTGGTCACCGCGTACGGGGCGAAGCACCTCCTCCTCGTCAGCCGACGCGGAGCCGACGCCCCCGGCGCCGCCGACCTCGCCGCCGAACTCACCGCCCTCGGCGCCGACATCACCCTCGCCGCCTGCGACACCGCAGACCGCGAGGCCGTGGAGCGACTCCTCGACACGGTGCCCGCCGAACACCCCCTCACCGCCGTCATCCACACCGCCGGCGTCCTCGCCGACACCCTCCTCACCGGCCTCACCCCCGAACGCCTCGCCGACGTCCTGCGCCCCAAGGTCGACGCCGCCTGGAACCTCCACCACCTCACCCAGCACCTCGACCTCTCCGCCTTCGTCCTCTTCTCCTCCATCACCGGCATCATCGGCAACGCCGGCCAAGCCAACTACGCCGCCGCCAACACCTACCTCGACGCCCTCGCCCACCACCGCCACACCCACCACCTCCCCGCCACCTCCCTCGCCTGGGGCCTCTGGGGCGGCGACACCAGCGGCATGGCCGACGAACTCTCCACCGCCGACCTCGCCCGCATCGCCCGCTCCGGCATCGCCCCCCTCACCACCCACCAAGGACTCCACCTCTTCGACACCGCCCTCACCACCAACCACCCCACCCTCGCCCCCGTCCACCTCGACCTGAGCGCGATCGACGACAACGCCTCGCCCGTCCTGCACGGCCTGGCCCCGGCCCGGCGCCGACGTCCGTCGGCAGGGGCCGCGGCGGCCGGCGGCACCAGGGCCGCGAGGACCGGCGCGGGCGGGACACCCCTCACCGCCAGGCTCGCCGGTCTCGGCGAGGAGGAGCAGCGGCGGATCGTCTTCGATCTCGTGGGCCAGTGCGTGGGCACGGTGCTGGGGCACTCGAACGTCGGCGGCCTGGACCTCGATCGCGGCTTCCTCGACATGGGCTTCGACTCGCTCACCGCGGTCGAGCTGCGCAACCTGCTCATCAGCACCACCGGGCTGCGGCTGGGGGCGACGCTGGTGTTCGACCACCCGACTCCCGCCGCCCTGGCGTCCTACCTGCTGGCGCAGGCGGTGCCGGATCCGGCCGACGCGCTGCTGGCGGAACTCGACCGGTTCGAGGCGGCCTTCGCGCAGAAGCAGTCCGCGGACGAGGTCCGCGCGGGGCTGTCGGTGCGGCTCCAGGCCCTGCTCGCGTCGCTGAACGGCACCGGGGGCGGGGACGGCGTCCTCGACCAGATCGGCAGCGCGTCCGACGACGAGATCTTCGCCTTCATCGACAACGAACTCGGCGCCGGCTGACCAGCACCGACCGGCCGTCCGGGTGCCGGGCGGGGGTCGCTCCCCCGCCCGGCGCCCGGTGCACACCATGGAAGAGAGACCATCAGATGGCAGAACTGACGATCGACAGCAGCCTCTGGCTCCGGCCCCTGCGGCCGGCGCCGAACCCGGCGAACGCCCGGGTCCGACTCCTGTGCTTTCCGCACGCGGGCGGCTCGGCCAGCTTCTTCCGGCCGCTGGCGGGCCGGTTCGACGCCGACGTCGACGTGCAGGCCGTCCAGTACCCGGGGCGCCAGGACCGCCGGGCGGAACCGGCCCTGGAGGACATCGGCCTCCTGGCGGACCGGATCCACGAGGCCTTCCGGCCGCCGGAGGGGCTGCCCTATGCCTTCTTCGGGCACAGCCTGGGGGCGGTGGTGGCCTTCGAGGTGGCGCGGCGGCTGGAGCGCGACGGGGAGCGCACGCCGGTGGTGCTCTTCGCCTCCGCGCGCCGGGCGCCCTCCCGGGCCGGCGGCGAGCAGGTCCACCTCCTCGACGACGACCAGGTCGTCGCCGAGATCCAGGCCCTCAGCGGCACGTCCGCCGACCTCCTCCTGGACGACGAACTGGTGCGCATGGTCCTCCCGGCCATCCGCAGCGACTACCGCGCGATCGAGACCTACCGCCTGTCGCCCGACGCGACTCCCCTCAGTACCCCGATCGTCGCCCTGATCGGCGGCTCCGACCCCCGGGTCGACGTCGAGGAGAGCGCCGCGTGGAGCGAGCACACCTCGGCCGGCTTCGACCTCCAGGTCTTCCCGGGCGGTCACTTCTACCTCTCGGACCGGCCGACCGAAGCATCCGTGGCCACCGCCGTCACCACCCACCTGCGGTCCCGCCTCTGACGACGGACAGCGGGAGGAGGCCGGCCGAAGCGACGTGAACCGCCGCTTCGGCCGGGCGTCAGCCCGCAGGGCTCTCCGGTTCCTCGAAACCGTCTTCGACGCCGCCCCGGTGAGCGCCGGGTGTGCGGCGGAAACGCCCGGGCGGGCTAACCCCCCGCGCACCCCCGCCCTCCGGTGGCAATCCTGGTTCCGGCTGCCCGAGGCGCCCGCCGGGCACCTGCGGCCCTTCGAGAGAGGAGCAGCCGTCATGGAGGCGTCCGCACAGATCGGCGTGACGGGGCTCGCGGTGATGGGCCGCAACCTCGCCCGGAACCTCGCCCGCAACGGCTACACGGTCGCGGTGCACAACCGCACGCCGGGGCGGACCCGGGCGCTGGTCGAGGAGTTCGGCCACGAGGGCGCGTTCGTCCCGGCGCACTCGCCGCAGGAGCTGGTGGCCGTGCTGGAACGGCCCCGCAGGATCCTGATCATGGTGAAGGCCGGGCAGGCCACCGACGAGGTCATCGAGGAGTTCGCCCCGCTGCTGGAGGCGGGCGACATGATCGTCGACGGCGGCAACGCGCACTTCGCCGACACCCGCCGCCGCGAGCGGGCGCTGCGCGAACGCGGCCTCCACTTCGTCGGGACGGGCGTCTCCGGCGGGGAGGAGGGCGCGCTGCACGGCCCCTCGGTCATGCCCGGCGGCTCCCCCGAGTCCTACGCCGTGCTCGGCCCCGTGCTGGAGAAGATCAGCGCCCATGTGGACGGCGAGCCGTGCTGCACCCACATCGGCACCGACGGGGCCGGCCACTTCGTGAAGATGGTGCACAACGGCATCGAGTACGCCGACATGCAGCTCATCGCCGAGGCCTACCAGCTGCTGCGGGAGGTCGGGGGGTACACCCCGGCCGAGATCGCCGAGGTCTTCCGGACGTGGAACAAGGGGCGGCTCGACTCCTACCTGATCGAGATCACCGCCGAGGTGCTCTCCCACACCGACGCCGCCACCGGCCGGCCCTTCGTCGACATCGTCCGGGACGCCGCCGAACAGAAGGGCACGGGGCGCTGGACCGTGCAGACCGCGCTCGACCTCGGCTCCCCGGTCACCGCCATCGCCCAGGCCACCTTCGCCCGGGTCGCCTCCTCCCGGTCCGAGCTGCGGGCGGTCTACCGGCCGCTGGCCGCCGAGAGCCCGGAGGTGATCCCGCACGAGCTGGGGCACGGCGTCCTCGACATCGAACGGGCCCTCTACGCCTCGAAGGTCATCGCCTACGACCAGGGGTGGACCATGATCCGCGACGCGGCGGCCGAGTACGGCTGGGACATCGACCTCGGGGCGGTGGCGAAGATCTGGCGCGGCGGCTGCATCATCCGGGCCGCGTTCCTCGACCGGATCCGCGCCGCCCACGCCGCCGACCCCAGCCTGGTCAGCCTGCTCGCCGAGGAGCGGTTCGCCGCCGAGATCGCCGACGCGCTGCCGTCCTGGCGCTCGGTCGTGGCCACGGCCGCCCTGCGCGGGATCCCGGTGCCGGCCTTCTCCGCCGCGCTGGCGTACTACGACACGCTGCGCGGCGAGCACCTGCCCGCCGCGCTGATCCAGGGGCAGCGCGACTTCTTCGGCGCCCACACCTACCACCGCACCGACCGCGAGGGCAGCTACCACACGCGCTGGGCCGAGCCCGGCCGCCCGGAGGTCCGCACGGACACCGGGACGGCGTAGCCGAGCACCGCGGCCCGGGCCGGGACAGGGGTCCCGATCCGGGCCGCGGCCCCGGTCCTGCGCCGCTCAGCCGTTCAGCCGTTCAGCCGTTCAGCCGTTCAGCCGAGCTGGAGGAGGTTCCAGCTCTGGTTCCCCGTGTTCCACGCCTCGTCGGTGGTGATGCAGTCCCACTGCTGCAAGCGGGCCTGCTCGCCGGGCGTGCCGGACGGGGCCTCCGAGTCCAGGCACCGACCGGTGGCCCGGTTCCTCAGGATCATCGTCGTGGGGAAGCACATACAGGTGTGCCCCACCCAGGCCGTGGTCCATTCGGCCGGCGCGTAGCCGGCGTCGCAGTACGGGTACTGGAGGACGCCGGTGCCGTTCGAGTAGGTCCCCGAACGCCAGTCGAGCATGAGGCACTGGCCGGAGTGCCGGGCCTTGATCCGGAAGTACCCGTTCCCGCTGTCGAGCAGCTCGAACTCCTGGGAGGCGCTGGCGTTGTTCGGCCACAGGAAGACGCCGGTGTACGCGGCGGTCGACGCCCACATGACGTCGGCGCGCAGCCCGGTCCGGACGTTCACGATCTCGTAGCGGGCGGGCCCCGCCGCCTGGGCGGGCGTGGAGCCGAGTGCCGCGAAGACCGCGAACGCCAGGGCCGCCACCAGGGCCGCCGGAGTGAGTCGGGACCGTCCGCGCCCGGCCGGCGCCGGCGGAACGGCCGGTGCCGTGGTCGCGCCGGGGCGGTCGGGCCGTCGGGGCAGGGGTATCCGCATGCTGTCTTCCCTCCGCGGGTTCGCGTGCCCGGGCCGGCCGGCCCGGGACGCCCCCCACCCTGGCGCCGCGGCCTGTGCACCGACCTTGCGGCCGCCTTGCGGGCCAGCCAGCATGGGGGGCCGGGACGTTTCGCATGCGCTGTTGATCACATGGGGGGACATGTGGACTTCCGGCTGTTGGGCGAGGTCGAGATGCGGTCGGCGGGCCGGCTCCTCGACGTGGGGACGCCGCGGCAGCAGGTGGTCCTGGCCGCGCTGCTCGTCGACGCCCGACGACCGATCACGATCGAGGCACTCGTCGACCGGGTCTGGGGCCACGCCCCGCCCGCCAACCCCCGGCCCGTGCTGTACGCGCACCTGAGCAGGATCCGGGGGCTGCTGCGACAGGCGGCCGCCCCCGGGGACCGGACCCCGGCGCGCATCGAGCGCCGTCACGCCGGCTACGTGCTGGACATCGACCCCGAACTGGTGGACCTCCACCGGTTCCGCCGGCTGGTCGAGCGGAGCGACGACCGGCAGCGTGACGACGAGGCCCGGGCCGCGGCCCTCGCCGAGGCCCTGGAGCTGTGGCGCGGCGAGCCCCTGGCCGGTCTCTCCGGCGAGTGGGCCGCGCGGGTCCGGGCGAGCTGGCACCAGCGGCGGTCGGACGCGGCCGTGCGGTGGGCGCAGGCGGAGCTCCGGCTCGGCCGTCCCACGGCGGTCGTCTCCGCGGTGCCCGACCTCACCGCCGAGTACCCGCTGGCCGAACCCCTGGAGTACGTCCTGATCCAGGCGCTGCACGCGGCCGGGCGGGGAGCGGAGGCCCTCGACCGCTACGGCGCCGTCCGGCGACGGCTGGCCGAAGAACTGGGCGCCGGCCCCGGCAAGGAGCTCCAGACCCTCTACCGGACCGTCCTGATCGGGGATCCGCCCCCATCGGGAGAGGCCGAGCCGGCACCGCGCGCCGTCAGGCCCCGCCCTTCCCCGCACCGCACCGCGCCCCCGCCTCCCCCGGCGGCCGACTCCACGGCGACACCGCCGCCGCCCGAGGCACCGGCCGCCCCCGTCGGCACGCCGACCGCCCCCACCGACACGCCGTCGAGCCGGAAGCGCGCGCGAACGCCCCACCGACGCGCCCTGCTGGCCGTCCTGGCCGCGGTGCTGCTCCCCGCGGCGGCGGCGTCGGCCCACGTCCTCGGGCGGGACACGTGCGACCGGCACACGGCCGACAGCACCCCGCCGACCTCGGTCGACCGCGCACGGGAGCTCTTCGCCGCCGCCGAGGCCTTCGACCAGGAGGACCGGCCGCAGGAAGCCCGGGCGGCCGTCGCGGACGCGGTACGGCTGTGGTCCGACCTCATCGCCCTGGCCCCCGACCGCAACGCCCCGTCCCTCGCCCCCGCCGTCCTGCGGGCACTCGCCAGGGCCGGCGTGGACTTCAGCGTCCCCCGCCCCGCCCTGCTCAGCTGGCTCGGCAACCCGGTCCACACCCCCTACCCGGCGATCTCCCAGGCGATCCTGCTACAGGGCTGGCGCTTCACGGCACCGGTCTTCCTCGACGCCGTCGTCTGGAACTACGAGCACACACCCGACCTCCCCTCCCCCCGCACCCTCGCCGACGTGCACACCGACGTCCTGAGAGCCGCCGTCCTGGAGAACACGAGAACGCGCCACGGCACGCAGGTGACGGAGTTCGACCGACTCCTCAAGCCCTGAGCCCGGCGGCCGCAGCGCAGGAAGGCCGCTCCCGCCGGAAGCGGAAGCGGCCCACGGCCTGCGGTCGTCCGGATCGGGCGCGCGCTACGGGCGCCGGGCCCTGCGCCTCCGGAGCTCCACGAGCGCCCCGCCGAGGGCGGTGAACGCCGCGGCCGCGACGGCCATCGGTACGACCCGGTCCTGGCCGGTGCTCGCCAGCTGTGACCCGGGTGCCGGACTCGGCGCACCTGGTGTGCGCGGCGTTGCCGGTGTCACCGCCGCTGTCGGTGTCGCCGCCACCACCGGACTCACCGGCGCCACCGGCGCCGGGGTGGTCGGCGTGCCCGTGCCCGACGCGGTCGGCGTGCTCGGTGTGGGAGCGGGCAGCAGGCGGTTGACCACGGTCGCGGAGACGCCGTCATCGAGGTTCTCGGAGTCCAGCACCAGCGGGCCGGACACCGGGTCGTCCGGCGCCGCGTAGCCCCGGGGCGGGTCGACCTCCTGCCAGTAGTAGGTCCCCGGTTCGGCCGTGGACGTGCAGACTCCGTCGGCCCCGGTGGTACAGGGCTCGCCGACCCGTGTGTCCGGCGCCGCCCCGGAGGTCTGCGGCCCGCCGGTGCCATTGCTCTCCCGCCACAGCGCGAACGTCGCCCCCGCCAGCGGCTTGCCGTCCTGGTCGTGCTTGACCAGGCGCACCGCGCCCTCCTGCCGGCGGAAGCCGAGGTCGAAGGTGTGGTCGTTCTGGCCCGGCCCGCCGGTGGTCAGCCTCCGCTCCGGGTAGCGGGCGCCCTCCGGGACGGTGCCCTTGGAGTCGACGAAGCGGTTGTCGCCGACGCCCGCCTCGGTCGGCACCCACCGGTACAGCGGCCCGCCCGGCGCGTAGTCCGCCGGATTGTCCATCCTGATCGTGTACGTGGTCCTCGGCTTCAGACCGCCGGGCACGTTCGCGTCGTCGAAGTAGTACTCGCCGCGCGGCGACGTCGTCGTCGACGCGACCGGCTTGCCCGACTCGTCGTAGAGGTTGACGGTGGCACCGGGGACCGGGCGCTGGCTCGGGCTCTGGACGCCCTTGCGCTCGGCGTCGTACCAGACCCGGTTGCCGATCTGCAGCGGCGCCTGGTCGCAGAGCACCTCCAGGTCGCCCATCGAAGCACCCTTCCCGAAGGCGGGCCTGGCGGTCGAGGGGTTCAGGCCCAGGCCGGAGCCCGGGGTCCGCGTCCCGTCGCGCCCGGTGAACATCGTGCCGACGGTCCACATGACGTCGGTGGGGTCCACGGCCGAGATCGCGATGGAGTCCTCCACCTTCGACAGCGCCATGCCGGCGTAGGCCGCGTTCGGATGGTTGCCCTGGAAGGTGCCCACGCTGAAGAACCTGGTCCCCCGCACCGTCGTCCCGCAACCGAGGTTCACGTCCATCACGTACACGCCGCCCGACAGGCACGCCTTGTTCAGGTCGCCGCCGGAAGCGAAGCTGTGGTACGTCGCGGGGTCCCCGGACCGCTGGAACGCCGTCGCCTTGTCGGTGTGCCGGTCGCGGAACGCCAGCAGCATCGAGCCGTCGGTCTCGAAGGCGATCTCGGCCAGCTCCGGCTCGGGGTTGGCGTAGAAGCCGGTGCCGGTGCACGCCTTGCCGTTCTGCTCCGCGGGGATCGTGTCCGTCCACGGGAACCAGCCGGCCCCGGGGCAGAGCCCCTTGGCCGTGATCGCCCGCGGGTAGTCCAGGGGCTGGTCCAGCACCGCCTTGCCGAAGGCCCCCGTCGCCGGGTCGAAGGGCAGGACGACCGCGCGCAGGTCCGAGACCTTCCCGGTCGACTCGCCCGAACAGACACCGCCGAGGTACCCGACGCCGTCCTGCAGGCCCAGCCCGAACGGGCGCCAGTCCCCCGACGACGGGCAGCCCGGGTCCGGAACGGCGTAGGAGGCCTCCGGCGCCGCCGCGGTCGCCCGGGTGGCGTCGTAGCGGTACAGCCTGCGGTTGCCGAGGTTGACGACGAACAGGTCGCGGCCGTCCTCGGAGACCTTCAGGGCGCCCAGGCTCTCCTTGCCCGCCGCCGAGAGGAAGGCGTCGTCGGCGGCGCCGACCCCGTGCACCGACGCTCCGGCGTCCGGGACGGTGGTGAACAGCGACGTCGTCCGGTTCGCCACGTCGGTGACGTAGATCGCGCCGGCGCCCCCGGGCCCGTACGTGGAGTCCCGTTTGGCCAGCGCCGAACTGAACAGCCGTTTACCGGGCTTGCTCCACCCGATGCCGTAGACGGTGCCGGTCTCGGCGTTCGTGGCCAGGTCGGTCGTGTCCGTCTTGTCCCCGCGCGCACCGTAGGGGAACGTCACCAGCGTGCGCGGGTTCTTCGGCTCGCTCGTCGCGGGCTGGCAGGCCGTGACCAGCGGCGCGTTCTTCTGGCAGTAGTCGCCGGGATTCCACAGACCCGTGGTGTACGCCACGTCCTTGCCGCCGCCGAGGTCGACGAACTCCTCGTTGCTGCTCAGCCGGTTCGGCCCGCCGTCCAGCCCCTCCCGCGACGCGAACGCCGGGAACAGCACCCCCGGCTTCGGATTCACCACCTGGACCCGGTACCTGCCACTGGCGGACCGCGCCGCCCCCGGAGCCAGCGTGACCGTGCCGTCCGCGGCCGTCACCCCGCTGACCGCCACGCCGCCGTCATCGGTGAGCGTCACCGTGACACCGCCGATCCCCGGCTCCAGCACCGGAGTCCACACCCCGGTGGTGTCGACCGCCCGCACCACCCGGACCGTCACCGACCCGTCCTCCACCTGCGGATACGCCGCCGGAGCCGCCAGCATCGAACAACTGCCGATCCCCACGGCGAGCACCACGGCCCGCCCCACCGACCGCCACCGGCCCGGCCCGCGCGGCGCGCCGTTCATCTCTTCACTTGTAGCTGTCATTCCCGCTCTCATCGTTCAGGCGATGATCCGCCTTTATGAACGCGAAGCTTAAGGGAGACTCAACAACCACCTCACCACAGCACCCAATTGACCCGCCGACACCCCATTCCCACCTGGACCGGACAACCCCCTCGACACCACCGCGGACCCGCGCCCTATCCCCGGCGCTCGGACTCGCGCAACAGCCGGCGTACGACCGCGTGCCGACCGGAGTCATGGGCGAGCAGGAATGCGCGCAGGCGGTCCGCATGCTGCTCGCTGCTGCACTGCAGGGGCAGCACGACCGCGTACTCCTCTCCCTGGGGGACGAAGGAGAGCTCGCGGAGCATCGGGACCTGCGGGTCCGTGACGAACTGCTCGACCCTCGCGACGACCTCGTCGGTGCCCACACCGGCCGGCACGACCAGCTCGCCCGCCTCGGCCTTGGTGCGGTAGAAGCGCAGCATCTCCTCGGCGAAGGCGGCACGCATCTCGTCCTGGACCTCCGGAGTGCGGCAGCGGTCGAGGAGGGCGCCGCAGGCTTCCCGGTCGGGCAGGACACCCAGGACCAGTCGGTGACGCAGCTCCATGGTGCGGCGTCGGGAGGTGTCGCTCAGGTACATCTGCACGGTCCGGGCGGAGAGCGTGGTGAACCGTTCCCCGGCGTCGGTGAGACGCAGCCAGAGGTCCCAGTCCTCCATGCCCGTGTGCTCGACCGTCCAGCCGCCGACGCTCTCCGGCAGACCCCGCAGGTGACCGACCCGGGAGGGCTCGAAGAACGCCCACAGCAGCTGGAGGTCGGGGTGCCACACCGCGTTCAGCAGGTCCGACTGGTACTGCTCCTCGTCCTGCTGGTTGAAGCCGCTGCTCGCCGTCACCACCAGGCGGGCGCCGTCGGCGAACGCCCCCTGCAGGGCGGCGAGATGGCCCGGCAGCCAGCGGTCGTCGCTGTCCAGGTACGCGATGGCGGGGGCGGTGGAGGCGGCGAGCCCGATGTTGCGGGGGCCGCCCGGGTGGCCGTGGTGCGACGTCCGGATGAGGCTGATCCTGGGGTCGCCGTAGGAGCGGACGACGTCGTCGGTGTCGTCGGTGCTGCCGTCGGAGACCACCAGCAGCCGCCAGTCGGTGAACGTCTGGGCGAGGACGCTGTCGATCGTCGGCCGGATGGCCTGCGAGCGGTTCCAGGCCGGGCAGACAATGTCGATCGCCGCCGTGTTCAAGGCTTCCCCCACAGGTGTCCTGGCTGATGTCCGGTCGGGCGCCCTCGCGCCGTCGGCGTCACGCTGGCCCCCGGGCCTACAGATCGGCTATGCGGGCCCGGGCGGGGGGCCGTAGGAAACCTGTAGAGCGGCGCCACAGGCTCGGGGGGACAGCCTTTCCGCGCGCACAAGTGAGGTGTTTCACCGTGGCCAACCCGTTCGAGAACGACGATGCGCCGTACTTCGTCCTGGTCAACGACGAGGGCCAGCACTCGTTGTGGCCGACGTTCGCCGAGGTTCCGGCCGGCTGGCAGGTGGCGCACGGCGAGGACACCCGCACGGCGTGCCTGGAGTACGTGGAGCAGAACTGGACGGACATGCGCCCGCTGAGCCTGGTCCGTGAGATGGCGGGCGACACGGTCTGACGAAGGCCGACCCGCCGAACCACCGGCACCACCGGCAGCACCGAACAGCGCAGAGGCCGCGGTCGACCCCGCGGCCTCTGCGCTGTTTCCACAGCCGGAAGCCCCCTGGCCGGGCCCCGCTCGCGCGGGCCCGGCCAGGGGGCTGGGTCACTCCGCCCCGTGCCGGCCCTCCGTCTCGGCCACGAGGAAGGTGGCGAGCTGCTCGATGGTCGGGTGGTCCCAGACCACGGTGGGGTCGACCGGGATCGCGAGCCGTTCCTCGACGTCGGCGGCGAACGCCAGCACGGCGATCGAGTCCAACCCGTACTCGCCGAGCTCACGGTCGGGGGAAACGGGTTCCGCCAGTTCCGGCAGGTACTCGCCGACACGAGCCACCAGCCAGTCCACCAGTTCCTCGACGGTCGCCGAAGCGGTGCCGGGCTTGTCCATCTGCAGTGTCCTCCTTGATCGGTGAATGGTCGGGCCTGAACGGTCGGGCCGCAGGCCTCATCGATAGCGGCGGTCCGACAGCCCGAAGCCGCGGACCTCGTCGTCCCGCTCGAACAGCTCCTCGATCAACGCGTCCTCGACCTCGCCGGGCAGGTCCGCCGGTCGGCCGGAGGCAGCGGGCGCCAGTCGGGTGAGCGCGGCGACCAGCCAGGGCGGCCGGGCGAGGAAGGTGTCGGCCGGCGCGTGCCGTTGGATTCCCAGACAGGCGGAGGCCGCGAGCAGCGCCGCGTACTCCGCGCCGAGCTCACGCACCGCCACGGGCGCGGCGATGGAGAGGTCCGCGGGCCGCAGCCCCGCGCAGGCCTCCGCCAGGGTGCGCAGGCGGGCGGCGCTCCGTTCGGCGAGCGGCCGCAGC
Source organism: Kitasatospora sp. NPDC056184 (assembly GCF_042268405.1). Classification (NCBI taxonomy): domain Bacteria; kingdom Bacillati; phylum Actinomycetota; class Actinomycetes; order Kitasatosporales; family Streptomycetaceae; genus Kitasatospora; species Kitasatospora sp. NPDC056184. The sequence continues at coordinate 36,017 of NZ_JBHJUI010000038.1, forward strand.
TCCGCCGGCAGGGACCCGTCCTCGGGGGCGGCGTTGAGCGCGGCGGCGAGCACGTCCCGGCCGCCCGCGGAGACCCGCAGCCCGGGGAGGTCGAGCGGCGGGAGTTCACCGTCGGCGGTGAACAGTTCGGCCGGGGCCGGGGCGCTCTCGCGCCAGGAGCGACGGGCCAGCGAGGGCAGCTGGGGCAGCAGCGCGGACAGACAGGCGGCTCGGGCGATGTGCCCGAAGCCGACCGGCTTGACGTCCCGCGCCATCTTCTGGAACACGGCGTGCTCGCCGTCGCGGCGGTAGAACTCCGAGCCCATCACCAGCGACAGCTGTTCCACGGCGTCCAGCAGCAGGCCGGCCAGCAGGTACTTCACCGCCGGCGCGTACGCACTGCCCGACTCCGGTCGCACGTGCAGCGACCGGGCGGCCACCGTGGCGAAGGCCTCGCAGAGCAGCAGGTCGGCGAAGGCATTGGCGAGGGTGCTGCGCACCATCGGGATGTCGGCGGCAGTGCGGCCGTACAGCCGGCGGCGGCGGACGTGGTGCAGGGTGACGCGCAGGGCGGTGTCGAGGATCGCGGTGCTCATCCCGGGCAGTGCGATCCGGGTGAGCTGGAACGCGCGGGCCGCGGTCTCCAGGCCTGTCCCGGGGGCGCCGACGAGGTCGTCGGGGGTGACCGGGAGGTCCTCCACCCGGATGCCGCCGAGGAGGACCCCGCGCATGCCGACCGACCGGAAGCGCGCCAGTCGGGTCACCCTGGCGGGATCGAAGGCGGTGACCGGGAGGTAGAACTGGGAGCAGCCCCGAGGGCCTCCGGCCGGGTCGGTGCGGGCCAGGAACACCACGCCATGGGCCCGGTCCAGGTTCGAGATGCTCTCCTTGCGGCCGTTGAGCCGGTGGCCTCCGGCGGTCGGGACGGCGGCGAAGTCGATCGAGCCGATGTCATTGCCGTGGGCGAGTTCGTGGAAGGCGCAGGAGAGCTTGCCGCCGCCGAGCAGGAGGTCGGCCACCTGCCGCTGCTGGGACCCGGAGCCCGCCGTCCAGAGGTTGACGGCGCCGAGCAGCGAGCTGGCGCAGTGGCCGAGGCCCAGGCTCGGGTCGCGCCGGTAGACCGAGCGCATGAGGTCGACCAGGTGGTCGGCGCGGCGCAGTCGTCCGCCGAGACGCTCGGGGACGAACTCGGCGAGCACACCGAAGTCGTCCAGGGCGCGTTCACCGCCCTCCGGGGTGCGTTCGGCCTCGTCGGCCGCCACCACGGCCGCGAAGCCCGCCGGGTTGTCGGCGTCCCACGGGTCGCCGAACCGGTCTTCGAGGAGCGCGATGCGGGCGTCGACGCCGGCCTCGGCGAGGGCGTCGGCGGCCGGGACCGGGCGTGGATCGGGGCGGACGGCGGCGGTCACCGGAGGTCCTCCAACGGTTGACGGAGCAGGGAGGCGTGCGCTCCGGCATCGGAGAGCAGGAGGCGCCCGAGTTCGTCGAAGACGGCGTCCGGTCGCTCGCCGGTCCCGTCCCCGACCTGTTCGAGCACGAGGGCCAGGCAGCCGCGCAGCCAGCTGCCGCCGCGCCACCAGTCGTCCTCGGCGCGGTCGGGGTTGGCCGTCCAGAGGGCCAGGGCGGCGGCGCCGGCCCAGCACCACTCGTACGTCTCGGCGAGCCGCATGGTCGCGGTGGCGGGCGCTCCGGCGGCCGGGCGCAGCGTGCGCACCGCGTCGAGCAGTTCGCGCTTCGCGGCGGCGAGCGCCCGTGCCGGCCGGTCGGCGCCCCCGGAGCGCTCGGGGTCGACGCCGGCGGCCAGCGCGTCCAGGGCGCCGAGCACGGTGTCGCCCCGGCTGAGCGAGAGCAGGGCGTCCGTGTCGAGCGGCGCGGGGGTGCGGTCGGCGCGCAGCCAGTCGGCGACGCGGCCCGAACCGGGGGCGGTCGCCGGGGTCCGGGCCAGCAGCGGCAGGTGGGCGGCGAGTGCGCTGCGGTTCACCCAGGTGCTGCCGTCGAAGATCGAGACGATCTGGTGGTCGCGGTCCAGCTTGCCGAACGCCCCGTAGCCCCCGACGTCCCGCAGGAAGCTGCGGGCGCCCAACAAATCGCCGATGAGGCGGAGTTGTCCTTGGACGAGGGTGGGGGCGAGCGCCTTGGCGATCGCCGAGACGGCGGCCAGTTCGCCGGGCGCCTCGTGCGCGACGGCGGTGGAGGCGGCGGCCAGCGACTCGGCCAGCATCAGCCGGGCGACCGCCCTTCCGGCCACCACCCTGGCGTGCGGGAGGTCGGCGAGCTGGCGGCCGTGCAGCATCCGCTCGCCCAGGAAGCGGCGCAGGAGCCGCAGTCCGTGGTCACCCGCGCCGAGCGACAGGGCCACGCACGCGGTGCGCGTCAACTGGAGGGACTTGAGAGAGAGTTCGATGCCGTGCCCCTCGGCACCGATCAGCGCGTGACCGGGCACCAGGGCGTCGACGAACTCGGCCCCGCTGATGTCCGCGCCTCGGATGCCGTGGGTCGGCAGCTTGGGCAGCGGGAGGACGGCGCCGCCGGCGAGTTCCCGCTTGTCCACCAGGAAGACGCTGAAGCCCCGCGGGCCACCGGCCTCCTCGGTCCGGGCGAGGACGCACAGGAACCGGCCCCGGGTGGCGTTGTTCACCGGCCACTTCCGCCCGTTCAGCCGCCAGCCCGCGCCGTCCCTGACGGCCGTGAGCTCGCCGGACAGCAGGTCGCTGCCGTGGTCCGGTTCGGTGAGGCCCCAGGAGACGGCCTCGCCCGCGAGGACGTGCCGGGCGAGACCTCCGGCCTGGGCCGGGTCGCCGCCGATCCACACCGAGACGGCGCCGAGGAAGGTCTTGCCGTGGGCCACCGCGACCGTGACGTCCCGGGCGGCGACCTCGCGCAGCTCCGCCTGCAGCCGGTCCAGGCGCTCCAGCCGGCCGCCGTGGCGGACCGGGACGTACTGCGCGGGCAGCCCGCGGCCGTCCAGGGCGGCACAGGCCTCGGCCGGGAAGGACCCGGCCTCGTCGTGACGGGCCAGCAGGTCCGGGTCGAAGGGGCCGCCCGGTTCCGACCAGCGTTCGATCTCGGACGCCAGGCCGGGCGCGTGGTCCACCGGGGTCATCGGGACTCCTCCGCGGCCGCCTCGGCGCGGGCCCGGTAGCCGTCGGCGAAGACCGGCCGCAGCTCCCCGTCGAGGTACTGGGCGCGCATCTCGGCACGGCGGACCTTGCCGCTGGTGGTGCGCTGGACACCGCCCCGGCGCATCAGCAGCACGGCGTGCGCGCGCAGGCCGAACTCCTTGGACACCGTGGTGCGCACCTTGCCGACGAGGTCGGCGAGATCCGGCTCCGGGGCGAGCCGGCGGATCTCGTGGATCAGCACCAGGCGGTCCTCGCCCTCCCCCTCGCCGGGGACCGTCACCACGGCACCGACGGTGTCGCGCAGCTGCTCGTGCTGCCGGCGCAGTTCGTGCTCGATGTCGTGCGGGTAGATGTTGCGGCCGCGGATGATCATCATCTCCTTGATCCGGCCGGTGACGTACAGCTCCCCGTCGACGAGCGTGCCGAGGTCCCCGGTGCGCAGGAATCCGCCCACCGTGCCGACGGTCCGTCCGAAGGTCTCGCGGGTGGCCGCCTCGTTGCGCCAGTAGCCGCGCACCACGGAGGGGCCGCTCAGCCAGATCTCGCCGACCTGCCCGGCCGCCAGCTCGTCCTGGGTCGCCGGGTCGACGATCCGGACGTCCAGGTCACGGGGAGCGCCGCAGCTGACCAGGGTGCGGACCGGCCCGTCGGCGGCCGGGCGGACGACGTCCTGCTCCAGGGCGGCCGCGTCGCAGCTCAGCACCACGGGCTCGCGGCTCGGGGTGGTGGAGACCAGCAGGGTGGCCTCGGCCATGCCGAAGCACGGCGCGAAGGTGTCCGGCCGGAAGCCCGCCGGAGCGAACCTCTCGGCGAAGTCGGCCAGCACCCGGGACTTGACCGGCTCGGACCCGTTGACGGCGTAGCGCCAGCCGGAGAGGTCCAGCCCGGCCAGCTCCTCGTCACGCACCCGCGCGGTGCACAGCTCGTAGGCGAAGTTGGGCGCCGCCGAGAGGGTGACCCCGAAGTTGCCGAACATCTGGAGCCAGGCGCTCGGGCGCCGCAGGAAGGCGGCCGGGCTCATCAGGACGGTGCTGGTGCCGCCGAGCAGCGGCGAGAGCAGCAGCCCCATCAGCCCCATGTCGTGGTAGTTCGGCAGCCAGCCGCCGAAGCGCTGGCCCTCCTCGAAGCGGAAGGCCTCGGCGGTGGTGGCGGCGTTGGCCAGCAGGTTGCCGTGGGTGACCATGCTGCCCTTCGGGTCCGAGGTGGAACCCGAGGTGTACTGCAGCAGCGCCAGGGTGTCCCGGTCGGCCGGCAGCTCCCGGACGTCGGTCACGTCGCGGGTCGGGTCGATCTCCGGGCAGAGCACGGGCACCTCGAAGCCCTCCTGCGCGGCCCAGCCGGCGACCTCGGCGTGGTCGCCGGCGGAGGTGAGCACGCACGCGGCCTCGGCGTCCCGGGCGATGCCGAGGACCCTGCGCTGGTCGTGCCGGTAGCGGCCGGGCATCGAGGAGGGCACGGCGACCATGCCCGCGTAGAGGCAGCCGAGGACGGCGGCCACGAACTCCTTGGAGGTCGGGTAGAGCAGCAGCACCCGGGCGCCCGACTCACAGGTCCGGCCCAGCTCCTGCGCGAAGACCCGGGCCGCGTGGTCGAGTTCGGCGAAGGTGAGCCACTCGGCGGACGCCGGGTCCGCGGGGTCGGAGACGATGGCGACAGCCTGTTCGGCGCCGGTCTTCCGGGCACGCTCCGTGAAGACTGCGCTGACGCTGGTCGCGCTGATGAGGTCCACCATGCTCGGGTTCTCCAGATCGGGGTAGGTGCGGTCGGCGGGCCCGGCCCTCAGGCGACGCCGCGGGCCGTGCGCCGGGTACCGGGCAGCCAGGGTGCGATGGTGTCGAGCACCGGCCCCTCGTCGACGAGGTAGAAGTGGTCGCCGGGCAGGGTCCGCGCGGCGAACCGGCCGGTGGTGCAGGCCCGCCATTCGGCGAGGTCCTCCGGGCTGACGTCCGGGTCGGCGATTCCGCCCAGGGCCAGCAGCGGCGCGCGGAGCGCGACCGGCGGGGAGCGGAAGTAGCGGGCGGCGAGCTTGAAGTCCGCCCGGATCGAGGGCATGACCAGCTCCAGGAGTTCCGGTGCGGCCGCCAGTTCCTCGAAGGACCGGTTGAGCCGGCGCACCTCCTCGATCAGCGTCCGGTCGTCGAGGTCGTCGCGGTCGCGCGGGTCGCGGTGGTGCGGGGCCCGGGAGCCGGAGACGATCACCAGATCGGCCGGGCGGCCGTGGCGGCGCTCCAGTTCCAGCGCCACCTCGTAGACGACGCCGGCGCCCATGCTGTGGCCGAACAGCACCAGCGGCTCGCCCAGGAACGGCTCCAGGGCGTCCGCCGTCGACCGGACGATCTCCGGCATGCTCTCGACCGGGTCCTCCGCCAGCCGGTCCTGCCGGCCCGGGTACTGCACCGCGTGGACCTCGACATCGTGCGGCAGCCCCCGCGGCCAGCCGCGGTAGGCCTGGGCGGTGCCGCCCGCGTGCGGGGCGCACACGATGCGGCAGCGCGGCCGGACGACCTGGTTGCACGCCCGGAGCCACCGGGTGCGGGTCGGGCCGGGAACAGTCACTGTGATCGCCTCCCATGGTGCTCCCGCACAGCACAATCGGCGTCGCTATCAGGCTTCTATAACAGCCGCGACGGCCTTCTATAGGGCGGCGACAGATCGGTGGGCGTCCCGGGGTGGAACGCGAAGGAGCGCTGCTCCGGGTCGGGGGTGTCCCGGAGCAGCGCCCGTCACAGAACGCTGCTCCGGGTCGGGGGTGTCCCGGAGCAGCGCCCGCCTCAGATCTCCGCGCGGCGCAGGGTCTTCCAGGTGACCGCCGCGCTCGCGGCGATCGCCAGGACGAGCGATCCGAGGATCACTGCGGCCAGCATGGAGAAGTTCAGGTTCAGCCCGACGTCGGCCTTGGTGACCTGGGAGAGCCCGGAGGCCATGCCGGCCAGCGGCGGCAGCGTCACCAGGATGCCGAGCGCCGCGCCGATGCCGACCACCAGGGTGGTCTCCCCGACGGAGATGGCCAGCAGCTGCCGGACCGTGCCGCCCGCCGACTTCATCACCGCGAAGTCGCGGCGCCGTCCGTGCGCGGTCATCGCCATGCTGTTGGCGACGGCGATCCCGCTGTAGCCGACGGCGATGACGATCAGCATCGCGGCCAGGCTGTTGGTCAGCCGGGCATCGGTGTTGTAGTCGTCCAGGGCGTACTGGACCGCGTCGTGCACGGCGGTGCCGGGAACCGCGACCGGCTTCGTCTGCTCGGGGACGAAGATGTCGTCGTTGAGCGCGGCCGGGTCGTGGCCGCGGACCAGCCCGCGGGACATCACGAACTCGCCCCGGGCCGGGTCGTCGGGCAGGACCTCGGCGATCCGCAGCTGGACGGTCGCACCGTCGGCGAAGCGCACCGGGTACTGGTCCCCGGTCTTGACGCCCAGCCAGGTCGCGATGGACTCGCCGAGCACCGCCTGACCCGGGCGGTCCCACTTCGGGTCCCGGGAGCCGAGCGCGTCGACCACCACGGTCGAGCCGTCCGCCTTGTGGACGAAGGCACGGGTGGGCAGGGAGGCCTTGCCCACCGGATTGGCGCCGACCACCTCGTCGGTGTTGCCGGGGGTCCCGTCGTTGGTGATGATCACCTGGCCGGCGAGCTTCAGCGCGTCGCCCGCGGGATAGGCCACCCGCATCGTCTCGACCATGCCGCTGAGCAGCACGGCGAACCCGACGGCCGCGATCACCGGGGCCGCCATGGACGCGGCGCGGCGCGCACTCGCCGTGATCTCGGCCCGGATGAGCATCGGCCCGGCCGAGCCCCCGCGGTTGAACGGGCTGGTCGCCGCCCGGCCCACCGGTCCGACGAAGACCGGGGCGAGCAGCGCGGCCGCCACGATCAGCACCATGGTCGCCGCGATCGCCATGTTGACCCGGTTGTCCGCGGCGGCGGTGGCGGTCATCACCGCGAACACCACCCCGAGGCCGAGCACCACCAGGCCGGAGATCAGCCGGGACCGGCTCATCGACCGCTTGCCGGAACGGCTCTCCAGCAGCGCCTCCAGCGGGGCCACCTTGGCGGCCAGCCGGCTCGCCGCCCAGGCGCCGATCACGCTGACGCCGACGCCGATCAGGGTGGCGGTGAGCAGCGGCCACGCGTCCACCTTCACCGCGAGGTCCGACGGGGCGACGTCCAGGTTCACCAGGATGTCGCGAAGCAGCGGTGCGGCCGCGACGCCGAGCAGGCAGCCCGCCAGCGAACCGAGCACGCCGACGGTGGCGGCCTCGCCCAGGACCATCCGGCGCACCTGCCTGCCACTGGCGCCGATCGTCCGGAGCAGGCCGATCTCGCGGCGCCGCAGGCCGGTCGCGAGGACCAGCATGGAGGCGACCACGAAGGACGTGGTGAACAGGCCCAGGGTGGCCATGGCGGCGATCAGCTGGGTGCCGAGGAAGCGCTTGTGGTCGAGGTACTGGGCCTGGATCGTGGAGCGGCCGGTGCCGGTCACCACGCTGCCCTGGTCCCCGACGGCGGTGCGGGCCGCCTCGGCGATCGCTCCGGCGGCGGCGCCGGCGCCACCCACCAGGGCGATCACCCGGGCCCCGGGGTCGCGCTGGGCGGCGGAGTCGTCGCTGAAGTAGTAGCCCGGTCCGTCGACCGTGCCGACCACCGTGAACTCCGTTCGCCCGGCGGTGAGGTTCACGGTCAGCCGCTGGCCGGCCGCCACGCCCAGCGACCGGTCGACGACGACCTCGTCGGCGGCGCCCGGTGCCCGGCCGGAGACCAGGTTGTACGGGGCCAGCCGGGTGCTGGAGAAGCCGTGGCCGGCCTCGGCCGCGCCTTCGTCGGTGACCGGCCGGCCGTCCTGGAACGCCTGGGCGTAGAAGGTGCGGTCGACCACGGCGGCGTCCACGCCGGGCACCGCGCGCAGCTTGGCGACGAGTGCGTCCGCCTCGGCCCTGTTCCACGGGACCCGGTCCTCGGGGCTGCCGGTGCGGTCGTTGGCCTGCGGCGGCAGCACCAGCGCGGCGGTGCCCTCCAGTCGGGGCTGGACGGTCGGCATGGCGGAGTCGTAGATGACGAGGGTGGTCGAGATCAACGCGACGCCGACCAGGACCGCCACGAACGAGGCGAGGAAGCTGCTCCAGCGCTCGCGCACGTTGGCGAGGACCAGCATCAGGACTCCAGTCGGGTCATGTGGGCCGAAATGGCCGCGGCGTTGCTTGCGGTGGACTCCCGGCCGAGGACCACCCGGTCGGCGATCCGGCCGTCCTTGAGGAAGACGACGGTGTCGGCGATCGCGGCGGCCACCGGGTCGTGGGTGACCATGATCGTGGTCTGCGCCTCCTGGTCGACCAGCCGGCGCAGCAGCTGGAGCACCTCGCGGGAGGTCTTGGTGTCCAGCGCGCCGGTGGGCTCGTCGGCGAAGAGCACGTCGGGGCGGGTCACCAGGGCGCGGGCGAGGGCGACGCGCTGCTGCTGGCCGCCGGAGAGCTGGCTCGGCCGGTGCCCGGCCCGCTCGGCCAGCCCGACCGCGCTCAGTGCGGCGGCGACCTGGGAGCGGCTGACCTTGCGGCCGGCGAAGCGGGAGGGCAGTTCGACGTTCTGCGCGGCGGTCAGCGACTCGACCAGGTTGAAGGCCTGGAAGACGAACCCGATGTGGTCGCGCCTCAACTTGGTGCGCTCGCGCTCGTTCTGCGCGCTGATGTCGACTCCTGCCACCATCACCTTGCCGTCCGTCGGCTCGTCGAGACCGGCGGCGCACTGGAGGAGGGTGGACTTCCCGGAACCGGAGGGTCCCATGATCGCGGTGAGGGTTCCGCGCGGAAAGCCGAGCGACACACCGTCCAGCGCGATCACGGCCTGCTCGCCCGAGCCGTAGACCTTGCGAACGGTATAGAGCTGGACCGCGTCCGCGGCGGACGCCTGCTTCGTAGTTGTCACATGGAGCATTCCACCCATTCGGCGCGCCATCGGCATTGATCCGGGCTCTACTTCAAAGGTATTGCCAGCACTACCCTGCTCCGTGCGCCCCCGGGTTAATGTTCTTGGTATGCGTCCCAAAACGGCCTGGCAGGCGATGGCCCAACGCCCGTTGAGCTTCCTCACGTCGAGTTGGCCGTGGCGCTCGGTGGCCTACCTCGCGAGCGGCGTGGTGGTGGGCGCCGCCGCGGTGGCGGTGCTGGCGGCCGGCCTGGTGGTCGGTCTGCTGCTGCTGGTGGTCGTGGTCGGTGTGGCGCCGCTGGTGGGTGTCGTCCTCTCCTCCGGGACGGTGGCGGCCATCGAACGGCGCCGGCTGCGGCTGGTCGACCTCGACGACACCCCGGACCCGCACCAGAAACCGAGCGCTCCGGGCCTGCGCGCCTGGGTCGCCACCCGGTTGAAGGAGCCGGTGACCTGGCGCGAGCTGGGCTTCACCTTGGTCTCGGCCGCCGCGCTGTGGTGGCTGGACCTGCTGGTCCTGGCCTTCTCCTTCGGCGTGCCCGCGCTCTGTTTCGAGGCGGTCGACGGCGTCACCTGGCCGTGGGCCGTCTTCGGGACCTCGGTGCTGCTGGCCTCGCCGTACACGGTGACCTCCTGGGCCGGCGCCCGCGCGGCACTCGCCCGGACCCTGCTCGCCCCGCGCGACGAGGAGCTCGGCATCGCCCTGAAGGAGGTGCACGCCTCCCGGGTCCGGCTGATAGACGCCTTCGACGCCGAGCGGGTGCGGATCGAGCGGGACCTGCACGACGGCGCGCAGCAGCGGCTCATCACGCTGGGAATGACGCTCGGCCTGCTGCAGTTGGACGTCCCGCCGGGATCGTCGCTGAGTGCGCAGCTGGCCCAGGCGCAGGAGCAGCTCTCGGCCGCGCACGAGGAGCTGCGCAGCCTGGTGCGCGGTCTGAACCCTCCGGTGCTGGCGGACCACGGACTGGTCGCGGCCGTACGGGAGCAGGCCAGCCGCTTCCCGATCCCGGTCGAGCTGGACCTGCACCTGCCCGGGCGGCTTCCCTGGCACGTCGAGACCAACGTCTACTACCTGATCAGCGAGGCCATGACCAACATCGCCCGCCACAGCGGTGCCGCGAACGCCAGCGTGTCCGGCCGGTACCACGCCGACCTGCTGGTCCTGGAGATCTCGGACGACGGCTGCGGCGGGGCCGACCCGTCCCTCGGCACCGGCATGACCGGACTCGCCGACCGCCTCACCGCCGTCGACGGGCGCATGCGCGTCTCCAGCCCGGTGGGCGGCCCGACCCTGCTTCACGTGGAGATCCCATGCCACTTCGGGTGATCGTCGCCGAGGACGCCGTCCTCCTGCGGGAAGGCCTGGTCGGCCTGCTGCAACGCTTCGGGCACACCACCATCGCCGCCGTCGGCGATGCGGACGCCCTGATCGAGGCCGTGCACACCGAGCAGCCGGACCTGATCGTCACGGACGTCCGGATGCCGCCGTCGAACAGCGACGACGGGCTGCGCGCGGCCGTGACGCTGCGCCGGGCGTACCCGCGGCTGCCGGTGGTGGTGCTGAGCCAGTATGTCGAGCAGTCGTACGCGATTCGTCTGCTGGACTCGGACGGCGGCGATTCGGTCGGCTATCTGCTGAAGGAGCGGATCGGTGCCGTCAGTGACTTCATGACGACGCTGGACCGGGTGGCGCACGGCGGCACCGTGGTGGACCCGGAGGTGATCCACCAACTGGTGCGACTGCGTCAGGATCCGCTGGAGCGGCTCAGCGCGCGCGAGAAGGAGGTACTGAGCCTGATGGCGCAGGGCCGGTCGAATGCGAGTCTTGCCGCAGAGCTTTTCATCAGCGATGCTGCTGTCAACAAGCATATTGGTAATATCTTCACCAAGCTGGATCTGCCGGTCGACGTCGATGGACACCGCCGCGTTCTGGCGGTTCTGCGTTTCCTCCAGGCGTGACCATCGATAGAACCGATTCCGCCACGAGAGGTCAGAATCGGCCAACCGCTCGACAGCAACACTCGAAAGGATCCAACGGCACGCGCAATCGCCGGATCTAGCCATAGATCATTCAAACGGGGGTTTATTTGATGACGAACTGTTCAGTTCGCTCCTCGATCAACCGATTCGGAACACGCTCCGTCGGTTGTTCCTTCTTGCGCTCACCGCGGCCACAGCCGCCGGCCGAGCAGCAGATCGGGCCGTTCGCCCACCGTCTCCATCCGCCCTGCGCAGGAATGTGAGCCCGGGCTCCGCCCCGTCCCTCCCTCACCTGCGGCTTCAGCGCTCCCCATGGCCTTCCGTCCGCTTCCCGGGCGAAGCCATGCCTTGCGCTGCCCGGAAGCCGCGCATGCCACAAGCAGGCAAGGAAACCAGCGTTGACCACGCCTTCATCTCTGACGAACCATCAGATCCCCGAGACAGTCGACGGAAGAGGACCGCAACTGGAGTTCCACGTCCTCGGTCCGGTCGAAGTACTGTCGAACGGCCACCCCATCAAGCTCTCCGGCTCCAAGATCCACACGGTGCTCAGCACGCTTCTCCTCGCCCGCGGCAGGTCCGTGACCTACGAGCAACTGAGCACCCGGCTGTGGGGCTGGTCCCCACCGTCGTCGATGCACGCGCAGATCTACACCTACATCCACAAGCTTCGAAAGCAGCTGGGGGATGCCGTCGAACTCACCCGCCAACACCGCGGCTACCGCTTAGACATCGGCGATTCCCCGTTCGACCTGGCCGAGTTCGAACAGCTCACCGAGACCGGTCGGCGGGCCCTCGCCGAGGGTGACCACCACACCGCGGCGGTCGCCCTCAGGGGCGGACTGGAACTCTGGTCCGGCCCGGCCCTGGTCAACGTCACCGAGCATCTGGCCGAAATCGAACGGCCCGCTCTGGACGAGGCATTCGCCGCGGCTACCGAACAGCGCATCGCCGCCGACCTCCTCCTGGGCCAACACGCCGCGCTGATATCCGAGTTGACCGGACTCGTCAGCCGCTACCCCCTTCGCGAGCTGTTCCGTGCCCAACTGGTCACCGCCCTGGGGCGCAGCAACCGCCAGGCCGACGCCCTGATGACCTATCACGACGGCCGCCGGCTGCTCGCCGACCAACTGGGCGTGGATCCGGGACCGGAACTCTCCGAGGCCTATCAAGCCGTCCTCTCAAGTGATCTGCCCTCCACCGTGCTTCCCGCACGAACCGTTCCGGCGGATCCCCCCCGCCGGGGCCGGCCGACCGTCGTCCTGCCACCCGACATCCGGCCGCTGGTCGGCCGTACGGCCGAACTCGTCGCGGTGGAGGGCGGGGTGACCGCCGCCGCGGCCGCTTCCTCACCAAGGGCCGCTCCGGCCCGGCTGCTGGTGACCGGACCGACCGGCTCCGGGAAGACGGCCCTCGCGGTGCGCGCGGCCCACAACTGCGCCGAACTGTTCCCCGACGGCGTGCTGTTCGTCGAGGCTGTCGAACCCGACGGCACACCGCGCGACACCGAGAGCGTCCTCACCCGGCTGCTCGACGCCATGGGCGAACCGACCGGGTCCGTCCAGGGTTCCGAGGAGGTCGCCCAGCGCTACCGCGTCCTGTCCCACGGGCGCCGGCTGCTGGTCGTCCTGGACGGCATCACCCCCGAGCAGGACATCCAGCCGGTCATCCCGGACAGCCCCTACGCGGCGGTCGTCATGACCAGCCGCAGCCGGCTGCCGACCGTCACCCATGCCGACACCATCGCGCTCGGCCCGCTCCCGCCGCGGGACGGGGTGGAACTGCTGGCCGCGATCGGCGGCCAGCGGAAGGTGCTGGAGGACCCGTCCGCCGCCAGAGCGGTCGTGGAGATCTGCGACGGACTCCCGCTCGCCCTGCGGCTGATGGGGGCCAGGCTGGCGGCCCGGCCGATGCTGACCATCGGTGACCTGGCGGCCCGGCTGGCGAACCCGCGGCGCCGGCTGGACGAGCTGTCGTACGGCCCGCAGAGCATCCGGGCCGCGCTGATGTCGTCGGTCAACCAGCTTCCGGAGGGCGCGCGTTCGCTCCTGCCCCGGCTCGGGCGGATCACCGGGTTCGAGTTCGGGGCGGAGACCCTGGCCCGCACCGCCGCCGACGAGCCGGCCCTCGAACAGCAGTTGGAGCAGCTGGCCGACGCCTGGCTGATCTCCCCGTCGTCCATCGACGACCAGGGCCGGCTGCGGTTCCGCTTCGCCTCCCTCACCCGGCTGATCGCCGCCGAACTGTCCCGGGCGGAGGCGTCGAAGGAGCCGCTGGAGGAACCGCTGGAGGAGCCGCTGGAGGACGAACCCGAGGGCCGGGACGAGGAGTTCTGCGGCGCGGTTTCCGCGTCCTGCTGACGGCCGCGCGCCGGTGCTCCGCCCCCGGGGGGACGGAGCACCGGCGCGCGTTCCGCCGCCGAACGGGCGATCCCCGCTCAGTCGGACATGGCGACCAGGATCCTGCGGCTCCCCTCGAAGGGGCGGCGGCCGTGCGCGGTCAGCACGTTGTCGATCAGCAGGAAGTCCCCGGGGTGCCAGTCCACGTCGACGGCGTGCTCCAGGCCCCGGTCCCGGATCTGCAGGATGTACTCGTCCGGGATCGGCGTGCCGTCGGCGAGGGTCACGTACTGCGGGAACTCGGCCGGCTCCAGGATCTGGTAGAGCTCGGCCGCCGTGTCGTCACCCAGTCCCGCCGGGTGCCACTGGTCGGCCTGGTTGAACCAGACCTCGGCGCCGGTCACCGGATGCGTGGTGGTGGCGCGGCGCAGCTGGCTCACCCGGATGCCGTCCGGCCCCCATTCCCACTCGGCCTCCGAGCGGGCGAGGAACTCCTCGACCGCCGCGCGGTCGTCGGTCTCGAAGGTGTCCTGCCAGCTCTTGCCGAGGCCGTAGCCGTCGTGCAGGTTCTGCACGTAGCGGATCCCGCCGGCGAAGGCCTCGCGCACCTCGGCGTCCAGCGAGGCCAGCCAGAGCTCGCCGTCCAGCACCGGGGTCGCTCCGCCGCTCTCGGCCGCCGTCTGGCAGTAGAACGCCAGCCGCGAGGGCCAGCTGCGGGCGTAGTTCAGCTCGTTGTGCATCGAGATGGTGAGCCGCTGGGGGTACTCGGTGGAGGTGTAGAGGTTGCCGCGCACCCTGGTCCGCGGCGAGTTTCCGTGCACGTAGGGCAGGCGGTTGGGCAGCAGCCGGTCGAGCACCGGCTCGACGCCCTCCGGCGGGACGCCGAAGCCGCGGAACACCAGCGCCTTCCGCTCGGTCAGCAGCGCGGTCAGCCCCTCGGTACCCAGGTCGGTGAGCCAGTCGGCCAGGTCACGCGCGCCCGCAGCCTCCGTGGTGATCTCGTGCGGGGCCCATGCCTGCTCGGTCCGGACTTCGGTGGTCATCGCGACTCCTCTCGGTGGAAGGTGATCCGGTTCATCGGGTGGCGAGTTCGTTCAGCTTGCCGAGCTTCTCGATGCCTTCCATGACCGCCCGCGACTCCACCCCGAAGTCCACCAGGCAGCCGATCTCGTCCACGCCCAGCGCCCGGATGTGCGGCAGGAGTTCGGCGGCGCGGTCGACGCCGCCGAACAAGCCCCCCGTGTCGAAGTAGCGGTCGAAGGCCCGCGCCGCGAGGTAGTCCATGTCGGCCGCCTGGAGCGTGGAGAGGTCGACGTCCTTGCCGAGGAAGTTCTTGGCCGTCAGGTTGGCGGAGCTCTTCAGGTACGCGGTGAACGGCCCGCGGACCTGCTCGCGGACCGTGTCCAGGTCGTCGCCGAGCAGGGTGTGCAGCATCAGAACGACGTGGCCGCTCCAGCCGTCGTGCTCGGCGGCGGCCACCCTGCGGTACTCGGCGATCTTCCCGGCGAGCTCCTCCAGGTTCTGGCCCAGCAGGTGGGTCAGCACACCGGCGCGCATCCGGCCGGCCGCCCGGAAGGTGTCCACGCCGCCCGCGGAGGTCATCCAGATCGGCAGCTCCGGCTGGACGGCGGGCGGGTAGGCGCGCACCTCGACCGGCCGGCCCAGGCCGTCGGTCGTGCTCAGCGACTCGCCGCGCCACAGCCGGCGCACCTCCTCCGCGGTCTCCTGGACGAGGCCCCGGCGATCGGCGTAGCTCTCCGGGCGCAGCGCGAAGTCCACCGCGTTCCAGCCGGAGGCGAAGGCGACCCCGACCCGGCCGCCCGACAGGTTGTCCACCACCGACCACTCCTCGGCGATGCGCGCCGCCGGGTGCAGGGGGGCGACCACGCTGCCGGCCCGGATGCCGATCCGCTGGGTGCAGGTGGCCAGTGCCGCGCCGAGCACGGACGGGTTGGGGTAGGCACCGCCGAACGGGTCGAAGTGCCGCTCCGGGGTCCACACGGCCGCGAGCCCGGCCTGGTCGGCGAGCTTGGCGCCCTCGATCAGCAGCTCGTAGCGGCCGGACCGGCCGGGCGCCGTGCTGTCGTGGGCGAAGTAGAACAGGCTCAGTTCCATGAACCGTCCCTTCGGTTCGGGTCAGACACTCGGGTCGGACGAGAGGGGCTGGCAAGGGGGATGACGGGTCGTCAGACCCGCGTGGGTTCGGTGGCCTGACCGGGTTCGGTGGCCTGACCGGGTTCGGGCTCCGGGCCGGGTTGCGGCTCCGGTTCCGGCGTGGAGTCCGGTTCGGGGCCGGGTTCGGGGCCGGGTTCGGGGCCGGGTTCGGGGTCGGGGTCGGGGTCGGGTTCGGGTGCCTGCGCGGCCGGGCGGGCCTGCCGGACGGCGGGGACGGCCGCCGCGCAGAGCGCGACCAGGGCCATGCCACCGGCGGTGATCAGCATCGTCCCGGCTCCGTCGAACCGGTCCAGCAGATGGCCGGAGGCGAAGGCCCCGAGCGCCGGCCCGCCCGCGGTGAGCAGTCCGGCGATCGAGGCGACCCGGCCCTGCAGCCGGGCCGGGGTGGCGGTCAGCTGGTACACCGCCGTGGCCACCCCGAAGACCGCGCCGACCAGGTTCATCGCGCCGAACAGGACGCCCAGCGCCAGCGGCCCGGTCACGAAGGCCATGCCCGCGATCAGCGCCGACCAGACGGCGAAGCCACCGACCAGCAGCACCGGGAACGGCAGCAGGCCCATCCACCAGCGGGCGGTGAGCGCCCCGACCGCGCCGCCGCAGCCGCTGATGCCGACCAGCAGACCGACCGTGTCGGGGTCGTGCCCCTGCTCCTTCACCAGGACGACGACCAACGCGAGCGAGACCACCTGGAGCAGACCGCTGCTCGCGGACACCAACGGGATCGCCGCACGCAGGAAGCGGTGGCGACGGACCCAGTCCAGGCCGTCGAGCAACTCCCGTCGAACGTCCCGGTGCCCGGTTCCCGCGCCCGGCGGGCGGCAGTCGCTCCGGATGAACCGGACGTTGACGGCGGCGACGGCGGCACCGAACGCGGCCGCGAAGTACGGCGCGGACTTCGTCCAGGTGTAGAGCACGGTGCCGATCGGTCCGCCGACCAGACCGGCCACCCGGCCGCGGGCCTCGTTCTGGGCCATCGCCGAACGCAGCTGGCCGGCCGGCACGATGACGGGGATCGAGGCGCGCTCGGCCAGGCTGGAGAAGAGCGCGCAGCTCACGTCCAGACCGATCAGCACCACCAGCGCCCGGACGTCCAACCGGTCCAGCACCAGGGCGACGCCCACGGTGGTGAGCACCAGGAGCCGGCCGAGCGCGCTGAGCTGCATCACCCGGCGGCGGTCCCAGCCGTCGACCAGAACCCCGGCCGGCAGCTGGAACAGCAGGTAGGGCAGCACGGCGGCGGTCGCCGCGTAGCCCGCCACCCGCGCCGAGCCCCCGGAGAGGCCCAGCGCGAGCAGTGGGTAGCAGACCCCGCTCAGCCGGGAGCCGAAGAACTGGAGCCAGTTCCCGGTCCAGAGCAGCAGGAAGTCGCGGTTGCGGCGCAGCGGCACCGGCGCGGTGGATTCGGTGGGCGCCGTCATGCGTCGACTCTCGATCGGAGCTCTACAGCATTCCTATGCCTCATTCCTATGCCTCGCCTTCATCCGCCGCGGGCCGCTCCCCTTCGCCGTCATCGCCTCCCACCCCGGTCGGCCGCGCTCAGCACCTCGCCGATCAGGGCGACCGCCTCCGGGTCGGTGAGCATCCGCTCGTGCTCCACGGCCACCCGGTGCTCGGCGATGCCTCCGCGCACGTACGGCTGCCACGCCGCGGGAGTGACGCCGGCCGCCGTGCTGGCGGCGGAGGAGACGAACAGGAGGTCGCCGCCGAAGACCGCCGGGTGGTGCCCGCGCATCATCCGGACGTTGTCCACGAAGGTGTCGATCATCCGCACGAGTTCGGCGTCCCCGAGGCCCAGCACCGAGGGGTTCTCCCGGCGCAGGAAGGCCAGGTACTGCTCGACGGGCAACTCGCCGCGGGCGATCGCCGCAGGGTCGAAGTCGAAGCCGACCGACCGCATCTGCGCCGCGATCACCTCCTCCCGGGTGGGCGGCGTGCTGTCCGGGGCCTCCGGGTGGGCGTCCAGGACGGCCAGCAGTTCGACGGTGGCGCCCTCGCGCTCCAGCCGGGCGGCGACCGCGTGCGCGACGTGACCGCCGAAGGACCAGCCGAGCAGCCT
This sequence comes from Kitasatospora sp. NPDC056184, assembly GCF_042268405.1. Taxonomy (NCBI): domain Bacteria; kingdom Bacillati; phylum Actinomycetota; class Actinomycetes; order Kitasatosporales; family Streptomycetaceae; genus Kitasatospora; species Kitasatospora sp. NPDC056184. The sequence goes on from NZ_JBHJUI010000038.1 coordinate 53,588, forward strand.
GTAGGGCCCCTCGGGCCGGGTCTCGCGGATCGTCCGGGCGTACCGCTCCGCCATCTCCTCGACATCGGCCGGGCGGCCGTGCGCGTCCGCCAGGCCGTGGGCCTGCAGACCGTAGACCGGCTGACCGGGGTCGAGGTGGCTGAGCAGCGCGGCGTAGCACCAGGCGGCGCCGGAGGCCGGGTGGAAGCAGAACAGCGGCGGACGGGTGCCGCGGGTGCGCAGCGGCAGCAGGTGGCGCATGGTGCCGCCGCCCCCGTTCGCCGCCTCCCCGCCGCGCGCGTGCTCGGCGAGCAGGTCCGCGAGCGCGGCCGGGGTCGGCGCGTCGAACAGCATCCGCACCGTCATCGGCGCGCCCAGCACCGCCCGGACCCGGGCGACCAGGGCCGCCGCGAGCATCGAATGACCGCCGTACTCGAAGAAGCCGTCGTCCGCACCGACGGCCGGGAGCTTCAGCACCTCGGCGAACAGTCCGCAGAGGATCTCCTCCTGCGCGCCGCGCGGCGCCCGGCGGATCCGGTCCGTGTCGTGGGCCGGGGCGGGCAGGGCCCGGCGGTCCAGCTTGCCGGTGCCGGTGAGGGGCAGCCGCTCCAGGCGGACGACGGCCGACGGCACCAGGTGGTCCGGCAGGGTCCGGCGCAGCCGTTCACGCTCGGCGGCCGGGTCGTGGGCGGCGCCGGGCTCGACCACGACGTAGCCGACCAGTCGCCGGTCCCCCGGTACGTCCTCGCGGACCAGGGCGGCGGTGGCGGTCACGCCGGCGCCGGCCGCCAGCGCGTGCCGGACCTCGCCGAGCTCGACCCGTTGGCCGCGGATCTTCACCTGGTCGTCGACCCGGCCGAGGTACTCCAGCTCGCCCTGTCCGTTCCAGCGGGCGAGGTCCCCGGTGCGGTACATCCGGGCACCGGCCGGACCGTACGGGTCGGCGACGAAGCGCTCGGCCGTCAGGCCGGGCCGGGCGTGGTAGCCGCGGGCCAGGGCGGCCCCGCCGACGTACAGCTCGCCCGGGTCGCCGGGGGCCACCGGGCGCAGTCGGGCGTCCAGCACGCGCAGGCTCGTGTTGTCGAGCGGACGGCCGACCGGCGCGCTCTCCGGCCACTGGTCCACCGCCTCGGGCAGCGTCCACGCCGAGACGACGTGGGTCTCGGCCGGGCCGTAGTGGTTGTGCAACCGGGCCCGCGGGTGAGCGGCGAAGAAGGACCGGACGGCCTCGCCCGGGTCGAGCGCCTCCCCGGCCTGGGCGACGGTGCGCAGCGCGGACAGGTCGTCCCCCTGCTCGGCCGCCGCCTCGAACACCGCGTCCAGGACCAGGTTCGGGGCGAGCAGTTCCTCGATCCGGTGCTCGGCCAGCCAGGCGGCGAGCGCGGCCGGATCGCGTCGGACGTCCTCCGGGCAGACCACCAGGGTGTCGCCGTGCAGCAGGGCCGCCAGCAGTTCCTGGACCGACACGTCGAAGCCGACGGCGGAGAACTGGGCGATCCGGCGCGGTCCGGCCGCGGGCAGGGCCCGGCCGTGCCAGTCCAGGAGGTTCCGCAGGGCCAGGGTGGTCATCACGATGCCCTTGGGACGGCCGGTGGAGCCCGAGGTGTAGATGACGTACGCGGGGTGCTGTGCCGAGGGGCGCCGCCGTTCGGGCACCGGGGCGGCCTCGGCCTCGTCCGGCCGCGCGACGTCGAGCACCCGTACGGCGCCGGCTGGCAGGCCGGCCCGCAGGGTGGCGTCGGTGACGACCACCGCCGGGTCGAGGTCCGCCAGCATGACGGCGACGCGCTCCGGCGGCAGCGCGGTGTCCAGCGGCACGTACGCGGCCCCGGACTTGAGGATCGCCACGAGCGCGACGACCGGGTCCGCCCCGCGCGGCAGCAGGACGGCCGCGTAGCGCTCCGGTCCGGCGCCGGCCGCCCGGAGCCGCGCGGCCAGGTCCTCGGCGCGCTGGTCCAGTTCGCGGTAGCTCATGGCGGTGGGGCCGGCGAGCACGGCGACGGCCTCCGGGGTGGCTGCGGCCCGCGCCTCGAACTGCTCGGCGAGGCTGCGGTCGGCCAGGACGCGGCGGGGGCCGCCGCCGGCCAGCAGCGACGCGGCCTCCTGCTGCGGATCGGCCGTGCGCAGCTCGTCCACGACGACGTCCGGACGCTCGACCGCGTCGGCGAGGACGGTGAGCAACTGGCCGACGATCCGCCGGGCGGCCGTCCGGTCGTAGGCGTCGGTGCTGTGGAGCAGGCGGCCGGCGATGCCGGAGGGCCGACCGTCCGCGTCACGGCGGCCGAACAGCGAGAAGGACAGATCGAGCCGTGCCGTCCCGGTCTCCGGGCGCTCCTCGGCGAGCCGCAGGCCGTCCACCGCGCCGGTGCCGACCGTGTCCGCCCGCTGGTCCTCCCAGACGATCTCGACCTGGAAGAGCGGGTGGCGCGCGCGGGACCGAGTGGGGTTGAGCACCTCGACCAGTCGTTCGAACGGCAGGTCCTGGTTCTCGTACGCGGCGAGATCGCGCTCGCGCACCCGTTCCAGCAGCTCGGCGAAGCTCGGCGCGCCGGACAGGTCGGTGCGCAGGACCAGGGAGTTGACGAAGAAGCCGACCAGCGGCGCGAGCGCCTCGTCGGTCCGCCCGGCGACCACGGTGCCGACGGGGATGTCGTCACCGGCCCCCGCGGCGCGCAGCACGACCGCCAGGGCCGCCTGGATCACCATGAACGGGGTGGCGTGGTGGGCGACGGCAAGCTCGCGGATCCGGGCGTGCAGCTCGGCCGGGATGTCGAAGGGGACGGTCTCGCCCCGGTTCGAGGGGAGTTCGGGGCGTCGGCGCCGGGCGGGCAGCGGAAGGTCCTCCGGGAGGTCCGCCAACGCCGCGCTCCAGTAGTCGATCTGCTGGTTGATCAGGCTGTCCGGGTCGTCCTCGCTGCCGAGCAGGTCACGCTGCCAGAGCGTGAAGTCTGCGTACTGGACGGACAGCGGCACCCAGCCGGGCGCACGGCCGGCGGTTCGCGCCCGGTAGGCCTCGACCAGGTCATGGGCGACCAGCCGCAGCGACCAGCCGTCCCCGGCGATGTGGTGGATCAGCAGGACGACCACGTGCTCGTCGCCGCCCGGCTGGAAGAGCCGGGCGCGGACCGGGATCTCGTCCTCCAGGTCGAAGGGCTGCCGCACCGCTTCGGCGACGTCCCGGCCCAGGTCCGCGGTGGGCGCCACGGTGAACGGCACCCTGGCGTCGGGACGCACCACCTGGTGGGCGCCCTCCTCGTCGGCGACGATGACGGTGCGCAGGATCTCGTGCCGGGCGGCGAGGTCCTGGAGGGCGGCGTCCAGCGCGGCCACGTCGACCTCTCCGGTGAGCCGCAACGCGGTCGGGATGGTGTAGACCGGCGAGGGGCCGTCGAGCTGGTGGAGGAACCAGAGCCGCTGCTGGGCGTAGGAGAGCGGGATCCGCCCCGGCCGTCCGCCCGCCAGTAGCGCGGGGCGGGCCCGGCCGGCCCCCTCCAGCGCGGCGGCCAGCCCGGCGACCGTCGGCGCGTCGAACAGCTGCCGGACGGCGACCTCGGCGCGGAGGACGGTCCTGATCCGGCTGACCAGCGCGGTGGCGAGCAGGGAGTGGCCGCCGAGGTCGAAGAAGTCGTCGTCGATGCCGACCTGTTCGAGACCGAGGACCTCGGCGAACAACCCGCAGAGCACCTCCTCGCGCTCGGTGCGCGGGCCCCGGCCGCCGCCCCCGGCGACCACCGGCGCGGGCAGCGCCCGCCGGTCGACCTTCCCCGAGCCCGTCAACGGGACGGACTCCAGCCCGACCACCACCCCCGGCACCATGTAGTCCGGCAGCGAGCCCGCCAGGAAGGGCCTCAGGTCCGCGAGGTCGGTACCCGGGCGCACGACCACGTACCCGACCAGCCTGCGGTCACCCGGCACGTCCTCGCGGACCGCCGCGACGGCCCGCTCCACACCCGGATGCGCGAGCAGCGCGGACTCCACCTCCCCCAGCTCGATCCGGAAACCACGCACCTTGACCTGGTCGTCGACCCGCCCCAGGTAGTCCAGCCGGCCGTCCGCACGCCACCGCACCAGATCACCCGTGCGGTACATCCGGGCCCCCGCCGGACCGAACGGATCGGCGGTGAACCGCTGCGCCGTCAGCCCCGGCCGCGCGTGGTAGCCGCGCGCCACACCGGCACCGGCCACGTACAGCTCACCCGGCACCCCCACCGGAACCGGACGCAACCCGCCGTCCAGCACGTACACCGAGGTGTTCGCCACCGCGGTGCCGATGTTCGGGGCGGCTCCGCCGGAGACCCAGGACATGGTCGAGTAGATGGCGGCCTCGGTCGGACCGTAGCCGTTGGAGAGGGACAGTGCCCGGTCGGTCAGCGCGGTCGCCAGATCGGTGCGCAGCGGCTCGCCGCCGACCAACAGGCAGAGCCCGTCGAAGGCGTCCGGGTCGTCGGCGAACACGGCCTGGAGGTGGCTCGGTGTGGCCTGGACCATCAGGGTCCGGGCCGCGGCCCGCTCTCCGCGCATCAGGGCGGCCAGCGTGAGCGGGTCGCGCACCGTGGCGGCGGGCGCGACGACCAGGGCCGCGCCGGTGACCAGCGGGAGGAAGACCTCCAGGGTGGCGATGTCGAAGGCGATGGTGGTCACCGACAGCAGCCGGTCCCCCGGGCCGAGGCCGAAGCGTTCGGCCATCGCGGCGACGGTGTTGGCCAGGCCTGAGCGGGTCACGACGACGCCCTTGGGGCGGCCGGTGGAACCCGAGGTGTAGATCATGTACGCCGCACCGGAACCCGGCACCTCGACCGTCGCGTCCCCCACCGGCACACCCGACAGATCCACCTCGTCCAGATACAACCGGGCCACATCCACCGCCGCCGCCGGATCCGCCGCACGATCCGTCAGCACCAGCACCGGAGCAGCGTCCTCCAGAACGAAACCGATCCGCCCCACCGGATGCGCCGGATCCACCGGCACATAAGCCGCACCCACCCGCGCCACCGCCAACAACGCCACCAC
>NZ_JBHJUI010000039.1:0-56076 GCF_042268405.1 Kitasatospora sp. NPDC056184
TCGACCGGACATGCCGCACCGCGGCAGCGGTGCGACCCGGTCGGATGATCGCGACCGGCCGGGTCGGCGAGCCCCTCCGCAGCGTTCCGGCCCCACCACATGGCGCACCGGTGTGTGGGTGCCGGCGCGAAGCGCGCCCTCGGTGAGCAGCGGTCGCCAGCCCTCCACGGTGTGGGTGCGCCACCCGGTGTGCTCGTCGGGCTGGAGGGTGATGGCGGCGAGCTGGGTGTCGGTGAGGGTGCCGCCGTCGAAGATCTCGCATCCGGCCCTCATGGACCGTGTACGAGCTCGAATCGGGGACAAGCGTGTCCTGGCCCTGGTGAAGGCATTCCTGAAGTCCGGCATCCTCGGCGAGGACCGGTCCTTGAGGAAGACCGACACCGGAACCCCGCAAGGGTCGATCCTCTCCCCGTTGCTGAGCAACGTGGCCCTCTCCGTCCTGGACGAGCACATCGCCCACGGACCGGGAGGACCGTCGAGCACCTTCCACGAGCGGCAGAGACGCCGCCGACGCGGACTGCCGAACTACCGGCTCATCCGCTACGCGGACGATTGGTGCCTGGTCGTCTCAGGCACCCAGGCCGACGCGGAAATGCTGAGGGAAGAGGCCGCAGAGGTGCTCTCCACGATGGGCCTGCGCCTGTCACCGGAGAAGACCCTGATCACCCACATCGACAAGGGCCCCGACTTCCTCGGCTGGCGCATCCAGCGCCACCGGAAGCGAGGTACGAGCAAGCACTACATCTACGCTTACCCGTCCCGCAAGGCCCTCGCGGCCGTGATGGCGAAGGTGAAGACACAGTGCCGCAAGACAGGCACCGGCCTGCCGTTCGATGCCCTGATCATCTGTCTCAATCAGATGCTGCGCGGCTGGTGCGCCTACTTCCGGCCGGGCGTGTCCAGCTCGACCTTCCAGTACCTCAGCTCCTATCTCTGGGGCAGAGTGATCGGATGGCTGAGGCGACAGCACGCCCGGATGACCTGGAAGGATCTCCGCCGGCGATTCTGCGGCGGGGGCTGGTGGCCGGCTGGCGAAGGAACGTGAACTGTTCAGCCCTGCGAAGGTACCGACCACGCGATATCGGTACCGGGGGACAGTGATCCCTTCGCCATGGCCGACCACGGGATGAGATAAGTCCACACATGACCAGGGGACTTGTGGAGCGCCCGTTGCGTTGAGAGGCACATGGCGGGTGCGGGAAGCGGTCCGGAGAAACGGCCCGACCGAAAGGCGGGACCGCGCTCCGGACCGACTTCACCGCTCGCCCTGGCGGGACCTGCCGGACGAGCTGGGGCCGTTCCAGACCGCTCACAAACGGCTGTTGCGGTGGGCGGTCGACGGCACGTGGCAGCGGATCTTCGCCGCGGTGCTGGCCGCGGCGGACGCCGAGGACGACATCGACTGGACCGCCTCGGTGGACTCCACCGTGTGCCAGGCCCACCAGCATGCCGCGGGTGCCCGCAAAGGGTGACGGCGGCCTGGGCGAACCCTCCGACCACGCCATCGGGCGCTCGTGTGGAGGCCTGAGCACCAAGATCCATCTGGCCAGTGATGCCCGCGCCCGCCCGCTGGCGCTCGTAGTGACGGCCGGGCAGGCCGGCGACGCGCCCGCGTTCACGACCGTCATGGCCGGGATCCGCGTTCCCCGCACGGGCCCCGGGCGACCGCGAACCAGACCCGACACAGTGATCGCGGATCGCGCGTACTCCGCCCGCGCGATCCGCTCCCACCTGCGCGACCGGCACATCCGTGCGGTCATCCCGCAGCCGGTGGACCAGGTCCGCAACCGACTGCGGCGCGGCTCGCGAGGCGGTCGCCCACCCGGCTTCGACGCCGAGGCCTACAAAGAGCGGAACACGGTCGAGCGGTGCATCGGCCGTCTGAAGCAGTGGCGCGGTCTGGCCATGCGAACCGACAAGCTCGCCGTTGCCTTTCAGGCCGCGCTCCACCTTGCCGCCATCCTCATCTGGGCCCGGCGGTAGGCAGCTGTCAGCGATCGGCAGCCCAGCGCGCGCCGGCAGGCCACGAACCCGTGCCGAGGATGTGTTCTATGAGCTCGAATGCCTCACGGATGGGCACCGTGTCCTGGTCCGGGTACTCGTCGTACTGCCCGTTGGACAGGACGAACCCGCTGCTCGTCCCCTCGGCCCCGGTGTCCGTGGCATGCCCGCCCGGATCGCCCTCCTCTTCGAGCAGAATCACCATCGCACGCTCAGTGTTCGTCACGAATGCCAGCGAGCGTCCAGACGAACTGGCCAGCCACGTCTCACGGAGCCCACTGTCGATCCTCGACCGCAGAACCCCCTGCACGGTCTCGGAGGACACAGGGACAAGGTTGTCGCCATTGATCACCCAGGACTCGATCACGAGCAAGACGATCTCACGGATCGATCCAAGAGACAGGCCCTAACGGCGGGGCACGGGTGAGACGATCTCTTTCGTGTCGTCCGTGTGCTCCGACCACTGACAATGCCCACAGCGGCCTAAACCCGCCCATCTGGACCTACCCGGTCGGGTGGCGACCGGCGGGGCCTGGCGGTGCTGAGATTTCCGGAAGAAAGCGGCTGGCCCCGGGCGGGCGGCGAAGGCCCGGCCGACGCCGGGGTAGCGAAAAGGTTGGTATGCGGGGCCGGCGGAACCAGGTAACGTCTTTGCCATGTTCTTCCAGACGCCGATTTACGAGTGAGCGCGTGACGGGCCCCCGCTGACATCCCTCGACGTCGCCGCCCGTCCCCCACCGATGAATCCGTAGATCACTTCACATCATTAACCGGAGACCCGTGACCGTGAGCAAGAACATCAACAACCCCGTGGGCATGGGCGGCGGCCAGCGCAAGAAGCTGTCCCGCGCCGAACGACAGAACAACGGTCCGCACCGCAACCTCGACCGCCAGGGTGCAGCCGACCAGAAGGCGGAGCTGGTGCGCAAGATGCGCGAGAAGGCAGGCACGACTGAAGGCGCCGGGCAAGCGGGCGACGACACCGCACAGAGCTGACGCACCGCCGCCGCCGGGAGGCACGGGGCACGGCTCGGACCGCGACGCGCGGTCCGAGCCCTGCTGCCATATGTGGGCTCTGCTGCCGTACCGGGCGCGGCCGGTCCCGTTCAGCTCTCGGCCGCGACCCCGGCCGCCACCCCGGTCGCCGCCGCCATCGCCCGCCAGAAGCTGAGTATCCTCAGCCGCCGCGAACCCGAGAACCAGCTCGTCCAGGCCCTCGCCGAACGCCGTTCCCACCACGACAAGGCCATCCGCGCCGGTGTCATCCCGCTGCGCCTTGCTCGCCTGCAGACGGCTGGCGATCATCGGCTGGCCCCCGCCTGCGCGGGGGAGGGCAGCGGATGGTCCTGCCCGGCGCCGGATGTCCCGACCGGGCGGGCGCTCCCTCGGTGCCGTGACTTCGGTCCGGTCCGTGCCGGGCGGGCTGCCTTACGCCTTCGGGATGGTGAAGCCGAAGGGCAGTTGGCGCATGAGGTGGTGGTAGCCAGTGGCGTCGCGGGCCAGGGATTCCAGGTGGAGGACGGCGTGGATCGTCGCGAGCTCGCTGTCGGTGGGGCTCATGGTGTGCCGGCGGGAGCCGGGGACCGGGCGGGAGCCGGCCAGAGCGTTGTGCAGGGCCGCGGCGTCGATTCCGGGCAGGGTGCCGGCTTCGGCGGCGGCGAGGACAGTCTGCAGGGTGTCCATGCTGGTGCCGCGGACCTGGATCCGGGTCGGGCCCGGTGGTGGTTCCGGCTGGGGTTCCGGCTTTGTCTGGAGGGTCCGGAAGGCCAGGGCGGTCCGGCCGAACTGGGTGATCCGTGCAGCCCAGTTCGGCCGGGCGCTGTCGGTGGCGAGGGTGTCGAGGATGTCGTCGTCGGCGAGTTCGCACAGGCCGTGCCCGGCCAGACCGCGCGTGATGCTTTTGGCACGGGACTGCTTCCCGAGCAGCTGTGTTCCGGTCGTCCAGTTGTCCACGTCGTGGCCTGCCAGGTCCTCCAGCACGGCCCACTCGTCCTGACGGAGCGTCACAATTCCCTCCCGCAGAGTTGCGTCCGCGCGTCATCCTGCCAGGAGCTCCGCTGCGTTGTACGGCGAAGTTCACAGGTCACACTGGGCTGGCCGGTGACGGGCGCATTCGTCTGCGATGGCCTTCGAGCGGCCGCGTCGGCACGCGGCGCGGTCCCGGTCCCCCTGCTTCGTCGACCGCGCTCACCCTCATGACCTGGTGCGCGTAGCCGGGGTCACCACTTGCCGGTCCTCGCCCTCGAACTCGGTCTCCATCGGTAGCGCGGACCAGTCCACTTGGCCATCCGACTCCAGCCACCACTGCCGGGCTACCGCGCAGGAGCGCTGCCAGGTGACCGGCCGGCGCGGCGCCCACCACGGGTCGCTCCCCTCCGGCTCAGCCCAGCACTCCGGTCAGCGCTTGACACGGCCGCGGACGGCGAGGGCGGCCAGACCGAGCAGGACGGGTTCGCCGATCCGGGAGGCCGTCTCGATGACGGTGCCGGCCAGGGTGAGGTGCTGCCCGCTGGAGCGGAACACCATCGAGTCGACCACCACCAACGCCGCCTTCTCCGCCCGCTTCGCGGTCACCCGCTTGCTCCACGGCAGGGACAGCACCGGATCCGGGGCCTTCGTCGTCGCCACCACCCCGGCCCCGTACGCGCCCTCCGTCCGTGGGTTCGGCGTGTCGTCCGGGAGCCCGAACAACACCAGCAGCAGCAGGGCCGCACCCATCGCCGCCAACAGCCACGAAAGCGCCCGCGACGCCCGCAGACCGTACCCGGACGCCAGCCAGTACACCCCCAGCAGCCGCCGCTCCGCCCGCGGCCGCAGCACATCACGCCGGCGCATCTCCATCTCGCCGTAGTAGAAATCCGCCGCGCCCGGCTCGTTCCCCGCCTCCTCGAACGCCTTCCGCAACTGCTGATACACCCCCACCAGATCATCCGGACCCGCCCCCAGCCCCGGCTCCCCGTGATGCTGACCCGCCGGCCACCCCCGCCCAGCCACCCCACCCACCTGGGCACGCCAGTGTCGCTCCTCGGCGAGGACCTTGCGCCGCGACCACCTCACGGGCAGCGCACCCCGGCGCCGCCAGCCGGCCGGCGGCGCCGCGAACCGGCACCCGAACCCGATCTGGATCTGGTTCAGGTGGAACGCACCCGTGAACTGGCACCGGCTCAGATCCACATCGGTGAGGACCAGCCGCGCGGCGTCCACCCCGCGGAGGGAGGTCAACCGGATACCGGGATCGGCGCCGTCACCGACGAGGATGCTCTCGTCCAGCGCACTGCCGTCCAACAGGGTGAACGGCACCGGCCAAGCCTGCAGCGACACAGGGGCGGACAACGTCGCACTGCTCAGGAGCACCGTGGCGTACCGAAGACGCAGCACCGCCGACCCCTCGAACACAGCCCGCTCGAACGTGATGTCCGAGGCTGCTCCCTCGATGGTGACCTGTGGCCCCGCGAACCGGGCACTGTCGAAACCGATCCCGCCCACACCGACCATCGGGCCCAGCTGCTGCGACCCCTCGAAAGTGGCCGAGTGGAACCGGGCCTCGCCCTCGAAGGTGGCCGAGTGGAACCGGGCCTCGCCATTGAACGTGGACGAGTCGAACACGGCCTCGCCGGTGAACGTGGCCGAGTCGAACAAGGCGGCGCTGGTGAACGTGGCGGAATGGAACCAGGCCCTGCCGTTGAAGGCGGCCGAGTCGAACACGGCCGTGTCGGTGAAGGCGGCCGAGTCGAACAAGGCGGCGCCGTTGAAGGCGGCCGAGTCGAACCAGGCGTCGCCCTCGAAGGTGGCCGAGTGGAAGCGGGCGTCGCGGGTGAAGGTGGCCGAGTCGAACACGGCCTTGCCGGCGAAGGTGGCCAAGCCGAACCAGGCCGCGCGGGTGAACGTGGCCGAGTCGAACACGGCGTTGCCGGTGAACGTGGCTGAGTCGAACCGGACGTCGCCCTCGAACGTGGCCGAGTCGAACACGGCGGCGCGGGTGAAGGTGGCCGAGTCGAACCGGGCGTTGCCGTTGAAGATGGCCGAGTCGAACCAGGCGGCGCCGGTGAAGGTGACCAGCGTGAAGTCGGTCTCGCCGAAGCGAGGCTTGCCTGACGAGAGGTCCGTGCAGGCAGCGAGGAGGGCGTTCAGCAGATGCTCGTCGATGCTGGTGCCCCGGAAGTCGAGATCACTGCCGGCCGCGAGAGTACCCAGGTAGGCAGCGCAGTCCGCGGACGACATGTGCCGAAGGCACTGCCCACCAGCGACTACCTGTATGCCCCGGCAGCCCACCGGATCATCGGCGGACACACCCTCCCCGCAATGCGGCCAAGCAGGAGCGGCTATGTTGGATCCAACGGTCATGACGACGATCTAACGACCTTCCGACCTGGATGCGCCAGAAATCGGCAGGTTGTGACAGAGCCCAGAATAGGCCACCACCGGACGTACCCCTGAACGCCGCCGGCCGCCCCCGCAAGGCCGTCCGGACCGTCCATACCCCCTCTAGCGGAAGCCGGAAGCATGCCGGAGAAGTCGGACGCCGGGCCCGTCCCTTACCACGCCCAATGGGTGTCGGCGGACCTGGTGGAGTCCATCGTCCTGGGCACCACGAGCGCACGGGACGACCCCCGCTGGAGGGAGTCCGGCGCGGAATCCCGGGATGACTACGACTTCTGGAGCTGGCGCAGTTGCGGTATGGCCTGCCTCAACATGGCGCTGGACCACTGGCTGGGCGTCACGCTGCCGACCGTCGTGCTCGCTAAACGGTGCATGGCCGCCGGAGGGTACGTCCCCAAAGGCGAAGGGTTGGTGGGCCTCATCTACCAGCCCTTCACCGAGTGGGTCTGGGAGGAGTTCCGACTTCCTGCAGAGGTGCACACGGAGCTGTCGGTGGAGAGCCTTCGCCATGCCGTCGTGCAGGGGCATCTCGTCATGGCATCGGTCCACCCCGACATCCGCAGGCCGGCGCGACGGGCACCGGGGCGTGGCGGGCATCTTGTCCTGGTCGTAGGCGCCGACGACACGCACCTCTACCTCAACAACCCGTCCGGCTTCGCTGGCGAGTCACAGAGTTACGCACCCGTTGCGTTCGATGACTTCACACGATTCTTCGCGGGGAGGGGCATCCTCCTCTCCCCGCCCGAAGGGAGCGCGTCGTCGTGAGGCTGGAACGACGATGGGCTGTGCGCCGGCTGCCGCCAGACCGATGCCGACCGGAAGGCGTCGGAGGCCGCCGTGCGGGAGCGGGCCGCCGCCGAAGCCGCGGCTGCCGAGGCGAAGGGCACCCGCTCCTGGTGGTGCCGCCCCTGACCCGGCCGCAGCCCTGGCGCAGGCGCTGACCTGCGCCGGGGAGTTTCGCCACCGCCTGTGACCTGCGCCGGTGAGCTTCGCCTCGGGCGGCTGAGCCCCGCCCCGGGGCCGCCGGCCCCGCACCCGGGGACCGGCCGTCAGAACCACCCGCACCGCGCGCCGTACGGCCGGTGAGTTCTCCGCCGCGTCGGGGAGTTCCGCCCCGTCGCCCCTACCGGCCCCCGCGGCCGGGTCCGGCCGGACCCCGGGCCCTGGTGCGAGGAATGTGTCCGTGCGGGCGGCGGAGTCGGCCGCTTCGCCCAGGGCGCCCTTGAGCCAGGGATTGCCCGGGCCGGCCGGGCCGGTGGTGTTCTTCGTTGCGGACTGGATGGTTCTCGGACACAGCTCGGCCTAGGAGACCAGGTGTTCCGGGCTGGGGAAGCGGCTCATGTCCAGGCCGATCTCGGCGAGGATGATCTGCGCGGTGGCCGCTCGGACTCCGGGGACGGCGTCGAGGCGCACGACCAGCTCGGGCCCGGGGCGTCCGGCGGCGGTCGGCGCGCCGTCGTGCCCGCCGGCGACGGCGGCCGGGCCGGCCAGCTCGCCGAGAGGCGCCGAGACGTGCCGGTCGAGTTCGGAGACCACGCTGGAGAGCTTGATCTGTGCGTCTTCGAGGGCCTTCTCGACGCGGTGTTTGTGGCGGGTGCGGTCCTGCGTGAACGCGATGCGGGTGCGGGTGAGGTCCCGCAGCGGGCGCACCGGATTCGGCGGGACGAACGAGGCGCGGACCTTGCCGCGCTCGGCGAGCTTGGCCAGCCGGACCGCGTCCAGCCTGTCGGTCTTGGGGCGTCCCGGGACGTTGTTCACCTCGCGGGCGTTGACCAGCCGGCACTCCGGGCCGAGGGCCTCCAAAGGGTGGAAGAACGGCTTCCAGTACTTGCCGGTCGCCTTCATCACCACCCGCTGCACGCCTTGGCAGAGCAGCCGGTCGCCCAGCTCCAGGACCGCGTTGGTGGTCGAGGCCACCGTCCAGACCTGTTGCACCCGCCGGCCCTCGCGTTCCTCGTGCGGCAGCGGCGTGCAGACCACTCAGGACGGCTTCGCGAGGTCGATCGCCGCGACCCGGGTCACCGTCCCGTTGGACAGGTCCTCCCTTGTCTCCTCCACGGTCGTCCTCCCTTTCGTACGCGTTGCCGGGACGGGGCCGTCCGGGAGGCGGGAGGGAGGGGGAGAAGCTGAACGGCGTGCTCAAGGTGACAGTGCGTGGTTCCTCGAGTGGCCCCCTCACCAGACTCCTCTGCGGACTCGAGGCCCGGACATCGTGCGGTGTCAGCAGACGGCCCCCGCACCGACCTGTGATGTCACAGCGCCCGTCCGGCCGCGTGCGGGGTGATGCCGCCGATGAGCCGACAAATCCGAAACAGGACAGCCGAAGCGTCAGCCAGTCGATGGGTCAGACCCACCGGTAACATCACCACGAACGTCATCACTGTCAGTCGATGCCTTCGATGATGCGGAAGTCGCGCTCGAAGCCGTCGGGGAGGGCCGCCAGCGCCTTCTGGTACGCCTCGCTCTCGTAGGCCGCGACGGCCTGTTCAAAGCTGTCGAACTCGATCAGAACGACGCGTTGCGTGATTCCGGCCTCGTGGGCGACGACTCGACCGCCACGGGACGGGAGGAGGGACAGGTTGCGCCCGCCCCCAGCCCGGACAGCCAGACCGGCCAGCTTGTCGTAGGCGGCCAGTCTCTCAGGGTCGGAAATGGAGGGGTAGACACTGACCCAGTAGCCCTTGGTCATGGAGACCTCCTGTGTTCGGCCGGACACGTCTGACTTCGAATCGGCACTCAGATCGATCGATCCCGGCATGCGCAGGTTAGGGCTTGATGTGTGGTCGAGGGAAAGACCGGTACGGGATAGACTCAGAACGGATCGTTATCAATCGGCAGGGAGAGCGCGTGGCGCCGGATACGGTGAGCCTGCGGTACTTCCTGGTGCTGGCACAGGAGTTGAACTTCACCCACGCGGCCGCACGGATCGGTATCGCACAGCCCGCACTCAGCGCCCGGATGCGCCGATTGGAGGCGGAACTCGGTACGGCTCTGCTGGTCCGCAACACGCGTAGCGTCATATTGACCACGGCCGGTGCGGCTTTGGCGGAGTCCGCACCGCGCTGGCGGCGCTGGACCGGGCATGGGACACCGCCCGGAGCGCGGCGGCCGGTGAACTGGGCACGCTGCGCATCGGATACAGCCTCAGCACCGGGGCCGAGACGGCACCGGCCCTGGTGGACAGACTGATTCGCGGCACCAGCGGACTCGAGGTCAGCGCGGTCCCGATGACGACACCGGAGATCTCCCCCGCAGTGGCCGACGGCCGCATCGATGCCGGGATCACCCGCGGTGAACAACCGGGCCGTGGCGTGCGCCGGTTCCTGCTGCGGCGTGCGCGCATCGGAGTCCAGCTGGCGCAGCACCATCCGCTGGCCGAACACCCTGAGATCGAGATCGCCGACGCGGCCGCGTATCCGCTGCGACTCCCGGACCGTGCGGCCAACCCCGTGATCCACGATCAGCTGTCCGCACTGTTCCGAGACACCCGACCACGCCCCCGATTCCACACGCCCGCAGTCTCTTTCGACATGTCGCAGCGCGACCTGCGCGACGGGGTCACCCTCGCCCCGGCCGGAGAAGCCGCGGCCACGGCACAACCGGCCGGTCTCACCTGGCGACCGCTGCGGGGCACGCCCAGCCTGACGATCCACCTGGTCCTCCCACGCGAGCAGTCGCCGCTACACCGCCGCATCCGTGCCGTCGCCGAAACCCTGGCGCACGAGCTGCACTGGCTGCCGGACTGACGCGCAAGAGGTCAAGCGAGACGGACGCCTGCGGCGGCGAGGCCGAAGACCCTGCGCCTGGCGGACTTCGCGGTGATGACGACGACGGCGGCGGTCTTGCTGAATGTCCGACACGACCTCGGTACGCCGGCGGATCAGCATCCGAAAGCCTGAGAGCACGAACTTGCCTAACAGATTCCTTGGATATCAGTCAGGCAGGTTTGCTCCGGAGTACTTGCCTGACGTGCCTGGTACCTGCTGGGCACCCTGGATAGCCTGCCGGCAGACGAATCCGTCACGGTGACCCAACACGCTCGACCCGGGACCATCCACCGGCTCAGCTGGAGCGCGATGCCTCCCTCGGCCTCTAACCTGCCGTTTGACCCGCAGGCCAAGTGATGTGGGGTTCTGGCGCGGTGAACTGCACCGTGGAGGAATCGTGATCCTTGATCACGTGATGATGCCGCGGAGGATACGTGTTGCAGGGGGTGGAAAGCGACGCTGCGTCAGCACACTCATCACGAGATTTGGTGCTCGCCTTCGTCAGCGATCTCGGCGCGGCCGGCACCGCGATGCGGGAGGCATTCCCTGCGCTGGAGCGGCTGGCTGACGTGCTGGTGTTCACCCGCTCGGGACGGATCAGCCGCAGGGGTGAGGCCGGCAGGTACTCATACCTGGTTCACGGTGCGGGTTGTCGAATGACGGGTCCGGGCGGGATCGACGTCGACGTGGACTTCGTCGGCGGGGCGGAGGCCTTCGACTTCTGGCGCCTGCGTTGCTACGGACAGAGCCTGCCTACGCCTGTCGACCCCACGGCGGAAGAACTACGGGCGGCGGTCGAGAACCTGAAGGACGTCCTGGCCGAGGTGAGGCCCGGGTGGTTCACGGTGTCCAGCAATCATGACGGACCTGCCGGGGCTGACGTGTCCGGCGCCTGACTCAACCGGCCCTCCCTTTCATTGCCGCTCAGGGCCCGTCCGCGGCCAGCCCCGACCGTCTGGGTTTGGTGCCCCCCTGGTGGTGGGCGGGGCGGGTGCACGCCTCGTCGGTGGCGAGGACTCTGCCGATGTCGTGACGCGTTGCCGAACGGCTGTTTCTCGAACCGAGCGGGCGCCCACGGTCAGGCCGGGAGAGTTTCGGTGCTCGCGCTGGCGTTGGGCTCTGCACGTAGAGGTTCCTGAACCCCCGCCGCACCCGGGCCGGGGTCAGCTTGTTCGACTCGGCCCGCTTCTCCCACGGCCGACGGAGGTCGGCGGCCAACGGGCGCGCGAGGCGGAGCTGCGTGTGGGCGGTGATCACCAGCCGTGTCGTTCTATCAACCATCACCATCAGTCACGCGGGCAGCTTGACATCCTCATTGGGAAGACTCTGTCGGGGAGCTTGGTCGCTTCCGCATCAGCTGACGGCTCGCCAGGAACGTAGGCGCGGGATGCCGTGCTGGTCGAGGTAGTCCTGGAAGATCGTCGGCCGTCGTGGAGGCGGGCTCTCGCCGGGAGACCGCCGGCTGAGGCGTTCGATGTTGACGGCGATAGCGGTGAGTACGTGTTGCAGGTGCGCCTTGGGCTGTCCGCGGTAGCGGCATCGGCGCATGCCGTGGCCGTGGGCGAATTCGCAGATGGTGCCCTCGATGCCGGAGCGGATCGCGTAGCGCTTGTGCCAGGCCGGGTCCTGCTGGTCGGCGCGGTTGCGCAACTGCGGTACGAGCAGCTCACGCGGAGGGAAGCCCACGGTGCGGTGGGAGTCGCGGGATGTGGTGCACTTTGCGCGTGCCGGGCATGGCTGGCACTGGCTCTTGGTGAAGCGGGCGACGATCAGCGGGGCGGCGGTCGGAGAGCAGGTCGGGTAGGGGCCGTGCCAGCCGGCGCTGGTCTGCCCCCGCGGGCAGGTGACCTCCTTCCGGTCGAAGTCGATCCGGAAGTCGTCGCGGGCGAAGCCCTCGCCGCGGCGGTGCTGGTGGGTGGGGTTGCCCGGCAGCGGTCCGACGACGGTGACACGGTGTTCGCGCGCCGCCTGTTCCAGGTGGGGCAGGGAGGTGTAGCCGCCGTCGACCAGGTGCTGGTCGGCCGCAGTTCCCGGCGTTCCAGCCGGGTGTGGATGCCTGTCAGGACCTCGGTGTCTGCGCTGGTCGCGGGCATGGTCGCCACGTCAGTGATCACATTGGGGCTCTCGCCGGAGCAGGTCTCGGTCATGTGCGCGAGGAAGCCCGTCCAGCGGGTGACCTGGCCTCGGCGTGCGTAGCGGGCCGTCGGATCGTAGGGCGAGACGATCCGGTGCGCCGAGGACGGCAGACCGCTGTGGTCGTCATCGTCGCGCCAGCGCAGGCGCCCGGCGCGGTCCCAGTAGTAGTTCTGCACCAGGATCTGCCGTAGGACCTGGACTTGGGGCATGCCGAGCAGGGACGGATGGTTGCGGCTGAGGTGTTCACGCAGGTGGCGGGCATCTTGACCGGTGTTGTTGATCCGGGTCCTGGGCCGGGTGGGGGTCTTGCCCAGTCGGACCGGGCGGCCGTAGCGGCGGCCCCAGTCCTCGCCGACCAGGTCGTCCAGCGCGTGGCCGGCGGTGCGGGCGAGTTCCTCCAGAGCCGCGCGCACGGCCTCGGTGACCAGCTCGAGGCGGGTCAGGTCGCGGACGGTGGCCAGGACGTGGGTGGAATCGGTGCGCCGGGTAGTGCGCTCCCGGACCAGACCGGCCTCCTTCAGACGGGCCAGGGCGAGATCGAGCAGGCGGTCCGCCCGGCCGTCCTGCAGCAGGCGGTCGCGGAAGTCGGTCAGCACGCTGTGGTGGAAGCCGGGATCGTCGAGGTCGAGGCGGAGCAAGTACTTGAAGTCGATGCGGCAGCGCACCGCCTCGGTGGCATCGCGGTCGGACAACCCGAGCAGGAATTGCAGCACGCTCACCGTGGCCAACTGGGCCGACGAGAGCTCAGGGCGCCCGTCGCGCGGGTACCAGTCGGCGAAGTCCTCGTCCCGCCACAGCCCGTCGAGTCGGTCCCGCACCCACATCGCCGTCGTACCGCCGGGATTGCTGGCCCTCGCCATCCGCGCGGTCAACACGGGGACCTCGCCACCCGGACGGGTACGGACCGATATCTGCACTCCTCGGGAGTCTCGCGGGCACCACGTACACACACGAGACTGGCGCACCACCACGATCCCCGGCAGCCGAACACCAAGATCCCCGACAGAGTCAAGCTGAGCTTGTGCTTTATGTTCCTTGGCCGTCATGCGGCGGCAGGGGGATGCTGTAGGCGGCGTCAAGCCTGTTGATGATCTTCCGGAGTTCGCGGGCGCCCCGAGGTGACATCGCGTTCATCACCGTGTCGAGGAGGTCGCGAGCCTCCAAGGGGTTGCCGCAGCAGTACCAGTGCACGTTGCCCAGCTCGTAGTCGTGCCAGTGCTGCCGCTTGGAGCGGCGAACGTGGTCCCGCCACAGGCACACAGCGACGGTGACATCCCCTGGTTGCAGATAGTTCCGGGTGCGTTCGAGGCGGGCTACCTCGGAGAGCGCCCGTGAGGAGACGCCGTCGATCGCGGGTCTCGAAGCCTGCGCCCGATGTGAGGGGAGGCTGGTCCGGACGTCCGTCGGCCGTCTACGCGGCATGGACCTTTCGGTTCGTCATCACGCGCTCCATGGTGCCACGATCACGCGCGCTTCTCGAACGAGTTCACTCATCTGGGAGTTCGCCGGACGTGAACACGGCCTTCGTCTGACCATGTGCTCCGACCAAGGACGCACCTGAACTCGACGAAGGCCGTGGGGATGAGTTTGCTGTACAGCGATGTCCAGCGAGAGCCGTTCGCTGAAGCGTCACACTTCCGGGAGGACTTCTACGGGTGCCTGGCCGCGCGGCGTGACGAACTGTTCGAGCTCGCGGGCGCGCTGCTGTGCGCGGACGGGCCTGTGACGTCGCCGGTGGAGCTCACGGTGGTGCCCGAGCACCGCCGGGGGCACGGCGCGCTGTACGACGCTCTGTCGCCGGCGGACAGTGGCGCGAGGGCGATCCGGACGTTCTGGTCGTCTTCGACGCCGGTTACGACGCCCCGCGCATGGCCCACCTTTTCGACGGACTGCCCGTCGAGATTCTGGGCCGGATGCGCTCGGACCGCGTCATGCGCCGGCCGACACCCACGCAGCTGGAGTACGCCCGGGCCTATCCCCAGGGCGGGCGGCCGCCGAAGCACGGCAAGGAGTTCCGCTTCGCCAAGCCCGAGACCTGGGGCGAACCCGACGCGGTAACCGTCCAGGTCACCGACCGCAATGGCACAGCGCAGGCGATGGCCTGGGACCGTCTCCATCCCCGGCTCACCACTCGCTCCGCGTGGATCGACCACGACGGCGGAGCTGCCCATTATCGAGGGGACGTTGATCCGCTTGGAGGTCGACCGGCTGCCCGGCGGCGGAGACCCGCTGCCGCTGTGGCTGTGGTCCTCCGCCACCGGCATGAGCGCCGCCGACGTCGATCTGCGCTGGCAGGTGTTCCTTCGGAGATTCGACCTGGAGTACACGTTCCGGATGATCAAGCAGACGCTCGGCTGGACCCGGCCGAAGCTCTGCACACCGCAAGCGGCGGACCGGTGGACGTGGCTGGTCGTCGTCGCGCACACCCAGCTCCGCCTCGTCCGGCCGCTCGCCGAGGACGTTCGCGGGCCCTGGGAGAGGCCAGTCGAACCGAACAGGCTTACCCAGGCCCGGGTCCGCCGGGGCTTCAGGAACCTCCGCCCGACCTTGCCGTGCCCGGCCCGTGTGCCCAAACCCACCCGACCTGGCCCCGGCAGGCCGCTCGGCTCGAAGAACCAGCGGCCCGCCACCCGCTACGACGTGGGCAAAACCGTCCGGCGCCCCGACACCATCGTCGAACGCGACCGGATCAGACCATAAAGAACAAGCTGAGTGGCTGTTGCTGTTCCGATCTTGGGCGGTATTGCTCGAGCGGGAGTCTCAATGTCGGGGGACCGCGGTGGTTGCCGGGCATGAGAAGGCGGCGTACGTGGTCGTTTCGGTGCAGGCTGTCATGTGAGGCTCGCCGTGGTCCCCAAGGAGGAATGTCGCCTCTACTCGGGCCGCCGACGCGCGAGATGGACGGTGATGTCGGCGGTGATCTCGACTTTCTCGGGCAGGACCTGGGCGATCGCGTCGTATGCCTGCTGCCGCCTCGGTTGCGGCAGGTGGAGATAGGCCGAGATGGTCGACAGGTGACCAATGTAGTCGGGAGCGCTCATGGTCAGGCGCCGCTCGATGACGGACTGCCGAACGTCAACGAACAGCTGAGACCGTTGCAGCTCCGTGCCCGGCCACTGCATCGCCTCATCCGGAGCAGTCCCGTCGGGAGATGGAACCTCGTCGCTCGCCAGGAACGGCGCCCGTGCCGCATGCACAGCTTCCTCGACAGCTGGATCAGCCAGTTCAAACGGGCCACCGAACGAGGAGAACACACCCTCCGGTTCCAGTAGCGCGGCCACTCTTGACCACCGACCCTCCGGGTGTGTCCAATGCAGGGCTGCCGCCGCATAGACCAACCCGTAGGTCTCACCTGGCCGCAGGTCCTCGAACGCGGCCCGGACGGTCGTCACGCTTGCGGGCACCGTTTTGCGTAGCTCGGTGAGCATGGCCGCGTCGGGCTCCGTGGCCGTGACCGCGACCCCGTGCGCGGCGAACAGACGGGTTGCCTTGCCTGTCCCCGCACCGATCTCCAGGGCAGTCGGGACCGGCCGACCCGCATACGCGAGCACCAGGTCGAAGAGCTCCTCGGGATACCCTGGCCGGAACCGTTCGTAGGCCTCCGCAATCGCGCCGAAGCTCAGTGCACGAGTAGACATGCCGAGCATCCTGGCACGACCGGGACAGACAGCGCTTGGCAATACTCGGTGGGCCCTTGGCCTTCCGATCTTGAGCGGTTCCCACGAACAGAGGTCTCGATCGGGTGAACGTGGCCGGCGCGGGCATGAGAACAGGGACTCTTGGTAGCTCAGAGGGTGTATACGCCAACAAGCTTTCCAGGAGGCCCTGTTGTCGCAGTTGTACGCCCTCGGTCCGGTCGGGTCCAGTCCGGTCACCCTGTCGTGTGACTGTCTCGCGCACCGGTTCGGGAATGCCGCGGACAACGGGACGCGGCAGCCGCGCTACCCCACGGGCATGACGGACGCGGAGTGGGCCGCCGTCCGCCCGCTGCTGCCGATGCCCGGCTGGTTGCAAGGGCGAGGCGGGCAGCCGGAGGCATACTGTCACCGGGCGATGCTGGACGCCATCCGCTACCTGGTCGACAACGGCATCAAGTGGCGGGCCACGCCCGGTGACTTCCCGCCGTGGGACCGCGTCTACGGGTTCTTCCGCCGCTGGCGCGACCACGGTCTGGTCCAGGAGTTCCACGACCGGCTGCGCGGAAAGGTCCGCGAGAGAGCGGGCCGGGACGCCGAGCCGAGCGCGGGAGTGATCGACTCGCAGTCGGTCAAGGCGGACGCCGTCGTCGGCGCGGACAGCCGTGGCTTCGACGGTGGCAAGCTGATCAACGGCCGCAAGCGGCACGTTGTAGTCGACACGCTCGGCCTGCTGCTCGCGGTGGTGGTCACCCCGGCGGACGTCGGCGACCGCGCCGCCGCCGAGATGCTGCTCGCCCAAGTAACCGACGCGCACCACCTGCTGGAGCTTGTCTGGGCCGACGGCGGCTACACCGGCGGACTCATCACCTTCTGCCTCGCCGCCTTGGCGCTGGTGCTGGCCATCGTCAAGCGCAGCGACGATCAGAAGGGGTTCGTGGTGCTGCCCAAGCGGTGGTTCGTCGAGCGGTTCTTCGCCCACCTGATGCGCACCCGCCGCCTGGTGCGCGACTTCGAGCGCCGCACCGGCAGCGCCGAGGCGATGGTCTACTGGTCGATGACCCTGCTCATGACCGGCCGCCTTGCCCGGCCACGCCCTTCGCGAGCGTGAACCGCCGCGGCGCCGGCTCGGCCAGCCAACCGCGGGGGATGTAGGCCGCCGGCTGACCCCCGCGCCTGCAGGGAGGACAAGGCCTTCACCGACCCGGCCAGCGCCCGCGACGGCTGACCCCCGCGGGTGCGGGGAGGAACTGGTTCGGTAGGAGTTCCAGGAGCCTTCAGCGGTGGTCGTTGAGCCAGTCGCCCGGAATCAGGTCACGCATGCGGTCGAGGGCTTCAGGTGTCCGGGCCCGAGCCAGGACGGCGGACCCGTCGTCGTCGCGCAGAAGGACGTCCTGGCCCAGGAACCAGCGATTCCCGTGCTCCTCCTCTCCGATGGGATAGGCCGGGAACGGCAGCTGCGCGCAGTTCTGCTCCAGCAGCTCGATACTCCCGTCATCAGGGTCAAGGAAGTCGCAGGTCTCTCCGTCTGCCTGCAGTGACTCGGACATCACGATCTCGATGAAGCAGGGGGAGAGACGCTCCAGCCAGCCCTCCCACCGCTCGGCGGTCTTGTCGGCCAGGTCGGCCCGGATGAACACGGCAGGGTCGTCGTCCCGGACGTTGTCGAGGAGGATGCCCCAGGAAGCGGCTCCCTGGTTCTCGTGCCGAAAGACCAGGGCCTCCTTCGCATCGTCCACATACAGTTCGGCCGGGCTGAGTAGCACATCGTGGTTGCTGGTGAGATCCCGGCGGCGTCCGAACAGCAGATACGCCTCGCGCAGCGCCGTCGGCAGCCGGACGCCCAGCCTCTCCTCCGCCACGGCCAGATCCGCTTCCGCCCAACCGTCGCCGGTCTTCAGGGCGCTGGTCCAATGGGCCGCGAAGTCCTGAATGAAGCTCCATGTACCGCTGCGGCCTTCGACGCCTCCGGCAAGAGACGCAGCAAGATCGAACTCTTGTGTCATGCCAGGACGATATCCGTCTGGCCGAGCCGATCTCATGGGAGGAAGAGGTCGGGCGCAGCCAGGTGTCCTGGCCTTGCGGCTGACCCCGACCCTGAGGGATGACAGGTACGCCCCGAACCGGACGGCTGACACCCGCGCCCACGGGAAGGTCGGCGTTCCGGGGCGTTGCCACCGAACTGACCCGGGCTGACCCCGCACCTGCCCGGGGAGAAGGTCGGGTCGATGTCGGCCAAGCCGGCGAGCAGCTGCTCGCCGACTGACCCCCGCGCAGGCGGGAGACGATGCGGGGTCACCCCCGCACGGGCGAGGCCGGCTGGAGGCAGAACGGGACGTTCGCGGCGAAGCGCGGGTCACCCTCGCGTGGGCGGGGTCGATGGCGCGGACGCCAGCGCCACCCAGCTCGCCAAGGGGTCACCCCCGCACGGGCGGGGCCGACCGGACAGTGTTGAACCGGGCCTGGCCGACGTAGGGGTCACCCCCACGCAGGCGGGGCCGATCGGATGGCCAGGGGCATAGCGCCGGCGCCGTAGGGGTCACCCCCGCACGGGCGGGGCCGATGACGAGGTTCCGAGGCCGGACGTGCAGCTCTGGGGGTCACCCCCGAACGGGCGGGGCCGGCCGATCGTCTCCACGGGCTGCGTCAGGGCGGCCCACCAGGGTCACCCCCGCGTGGGCGGGGCCAACCACCCCGAACCCGGCGGCGGCAAGACCGTCTGGGGGTCACCCTCGCACAGGCGGGGCCGATGGACCCTACTGGACGAGGGTGTCGGGGGTCACCCCGCGCAGGCGGGGCCAACCGACGCGTGCCCGTCTCGATCCGCGACAGGTAGGGGCCACCCCCGCGCAGGCGGGGCCAACGAGGAGGCTCTCGCTCGCCCCGCCGGGGCCCATGGGGCCACCCCCGCGCAGGCGGAGCCAACACCTGGGTGATCCGGGTCAGCGCGGACGTGCTGGGGCCACCCCCGCGCAGGCGGGGCCAACTGGTCCAGCTCCTCGGGGAGCTCCACCCGCAGCGGGCCACCCCCGCGCAGGCGGGGCCAACCTCCGCGCACTTCGCGGGGCGGATGGCTCGGACGGGCCACCCCCGCGCAGGCGGGGCCAACACTGGCACGCTCCACCCCCCGAGAGAGTGGAAGGGGCCACCCCCGCGCAGGCGGGGCC
Organism: Kitasatospora sp. NPDC056184; assembly: GCF_042268405.1. Taxonomy (NCBI): domain Bacteria; kingdom Bacillati; phylum Actinomycetota; class Actinomycetes; order Kitasatosporales; family Streptomycetaceae; genus Kitasatospora; species Kitasatospora sp. NPDC056184. The sequence goes on from NZ_JBHJUI010000039.1 coordinate 19,087, forward strand.
AACACTTCCTGACCTGCAGTTCTCCACGGCTGCGTACGCCGATTCATTCAGTTCGATTCCTGCAAGGCCCACCAGGCCACCTCCGCTTAGGTGGGGGGACGCCAACGTCTACGAGATGGAGCGTCCACCGCAGGTCACCTCCGCGCGGGCGGGGCCGACGACGGCGTCCCCGGCGAGGTCACCCTCCGGCTGGGGTCACCCCCGCACGGGCGGGGCCGACTTTCAGGACGAGCAGGGCCGACGGGTGTCCGCGAGGTCACCCCCGCGCAGGCGGGGTTGGCTGTTTTGGTGTCAAGGAGCGGGGGCTGATCCTACCGTCGGGGTTGCTGGGTGCGGGGCCTGATTGAGGTTCAGGACCGGATTGTCAGACCCTGGGTTTAGCGTCACCGAGTGGCTACTATCCGTGCCCGAGTAGTGGGGACCGCTCTGTGACGCGACCGTCGTTCGATGTGGTGGCGAGGCCGTGGATCACGGCCCGCGTACGTACCGACCTGGCTCCTGAGCAGGTCGCCGAGCTGCCGGTCCGGTGCCGGCCGGGGGAGGGCGTGGCCCTGGGCTTGGCCGAGGTCCTGACATGGGCTCATCTGCTGGAGCACGTTGACTGCCCTGATCCGGCGTCGGAGTCCGCGCTGCTGCGGGTCCTGATCGCGTTGACGGCGCGGGTGACGGGCCTGGACGTGGCGGAGGGCTGGGACGACACCCGGTGGGACGTTCTGGAGGCCGGCCGTCTGGACCCGGCTCGCGTCACGGCCTACCTCGGTCGGCACGCCGACCGGTTCGACCTGTTCGACGGGCGGCGGCCGTGGTTGCAGGAGCCGCGGCTGGCCGAGGAGTGCACGGGCAGCAGCGGGACCGGGCGGCTGATGATGACGCGTCCGTCGGGCAGGAACCATGTGTGGTGGCCGCTGGAGAAAGGCAGGCTCGGTGGCCCGGTGCCCACCGAGGATGCCGTGCTCGGGCTCCTTACGTGGCTGTTCTCGGGTCCGGCCGGGACGGCGGCGAACCGGCGCCGGTCGGACGGGAAGAACAGTCACTACACGGTGGCCGGCCCGATCCGGGCGCTGGTGTCGTGGTTCCCGGCGGGCCGCAGCCTCGCGGAGACGCTGGTCCTGGGGGTGCCGTCGCCGGACACCTGGCCGACGAACCCCGGCCGGGACGAGGCCCCGTGGGAGGCCGAGGAGCTGCCGGACCCGCGACTGCCCGCGGCCCCGGCGGGGCCGGTGTCGCTGCTGACGGCGCGCGCCTCCCATGCGCTGCTGCTGAAGCCCGACGCCGACGGCGGGCACGTGACGGACACGTGGGTGACGTGGGCGTGGGAGAACGAGCTGCCGGAGGCCGACGACCCGTACGTGATCCGGCGGGACGAGGGCGGTCCGGTGCGGGCGAACTCCGCGCGGGTGGCGTGGCGGGACCTGGACGCGCTGCTGCTGAAGACCGTGCCGGGTAAGACACCACGGCACCGGCCGGCCGCCCTGGCGTCGATCGCGCGTCTGCCGCGGGAGACCGCGGCCGGGCTGCGGCTGCGCGCGTACGGGCTGCACCAGGAGCGCCGGGACCCGGAGACCGCCTGGTTCACGGCTGTCACGCCGCCGGTCCTGGGCTTCCTGGAGGAGCTGGACGAGGACGGTGCGGCCGCGGTCTCGGTTGCCCGGTCGCGGGCCGAGGGTGTCGCTGCGGGCCTCGCGAAGGCGCTGCGGGCGGCGTGGCAGGGGTTCACCGGCGACACGAAGGTGTGTCCGTGGGTGGATTCGGCGCTGCCGGTGTACTGGTCGCAGGCCGAGGCCGAGTTCTGGAAGGCCGTCGTCCCGGACGGCGCGGGGGAGCGGCCGCAGCCCGGGTTCCAGAAGGTCTCCACCCGGGTGTTCGACGCCGTGACGGAGGCGGCCGCGCTCACGCCCCGCGGGATGCAGGCGGTGGAGCAGGCCCGCGCCGCGATGCTCAAACCGCCGAGGGGACCGCGGAAGAAGTCGGCGGCCCTGTCGGATGGCGGGCAGCGGCCCGGCTGAACGGGCTGCGGTCCGGTCCCGCCCGGCGCCCCGGTGGTACGGGTCGGGGCCGGCATGCCGTCCATGCGGCGCGGGTCCGATCCACGCCCTCGGCCGGGCCGGCCGTGCGCCCGGGTCGGCTGGGTGGTGCGAGACCACCCTCGTTCGTGATCTCTGCCCCGCCGCCGGCGGGAGCCCTCCCTCTCAACCCTCATCGAGGAGCCCATGTCCGTCGAATCACCGAACGCCGCGGAGCAGGATCCGCTCGAGCACCAGCGCGCGTTCATGCTGCATGTCCACCAGCAGTGCTCCACGCCCGGCGGCCGTGCCGCGGTCCGCTCCGCGCTGATCGACCCGCACCAGCCGTTCCGGGCCTACGAGTACCTGCTGGCCCGGATCCCGCGGTGGACGAACCGCGCCACCGAGCGCGCCTACGTCCTGACCGCTGGCATGTACGCCGAGCAGGCCCCCAACCCGCGCCTCGACCGGAAGCCGAAACCTCCGGCCGGCCTGACCGCCCCGGTCGAGGGCGACCGCTGGCGCAACCTCGGCTGGTCGCTCGCCCGCGCCGTCCACGGAAAGGTGCTGAGTGAGGACACGGTGAAGGACCGGCTTCTGCTGATGTCCCGCCAGGACGCCGACGCGCTCACCCGCGACCTGCCGCCCCTCGTCGCCCGCCTGCGCGCCGACGACATCCCCGTCGTGTGGCCGCTGCTGCTGCGCGACCTGACCCGCTGGGCCGACCACCCGACCGACACCGCCCGCGCCTGGACCCGGGCCTACTACCAGTACAACCACACCACCAAGACCGCCAAGGAGACCTCCTGATGAAGCGCCGCCTCTACCTCGACCTGCACGTCATCCACTCCTACCCGCTGTCCTGCCTCAACCGCGACGACCTCAACATCCCCAAGACCGCCTTCTACGGCGGCGAGCAGCGCGGCCGGATCTCCTCCCAGTCCGGCAAGCGCCACGTGCGGGTGGAGGTGGAGGACCGGCTGGGGGAGTGGGCGGTGCGCACCAAGCGACTGCCGGAGAGCATCGCCGGCGAGCTGGTGCGCGCCGGGGGCTGGGACGAGGACCTGGCGCAGCGGGCCGGGCGGATGGTGGTCCTGGCGGCGGGCGTGAAGGGCGTGGCCGTGGATGGGGACAACGACACGAACAGCATGCTGCTGCTGCTGAAGGGCGGGATCGTGGAGCTTGCCGGGGTCGCGGTCGAGCAGCGGGAGCTGATCGAGGCCGGTGTCGACAAAAAGGCGGAGGAGGCGGCGCAGGCGAAGCTGGCGAAGGCCGTGGGGGAGCGGGTGCTGGGGATCTTTCGGGGGCTGACGTCGAGTATCGCGGCGTTCGGGCGGATGCTGGCGAACGAGCCGGGGTCGGCGGTGGCCGGTGCGGTGCAGGTCGCGCACCAGCTGACGACCCACGCTCTGGCGGTCCAGCCGGACTATTTCACGGCGGTCGATGACATCACCCATGGTCAGGAGGACGAGTCCGGGTCGGCGCACCTGGGGACGGCGTTCCACACGTCGGGCACGTACTACCGGTACAGCTCGGTGAACCTGCCGGAGCTGGTCGGGAATCTGGGCGACGACCCGGTGGCGGCGCGTGATTTGGCGGTGGAGTTCGCGCGGTCGTTCGCGGTCGTGGTTCCGTCGGCGCGCAAGGGTTCGACGGCGCCGTTCACGCCGCCGTCGCTGGTGCACGCGGTGCTGCGCGGGGACCAGCCGGTCAATCTGGGCGGGGCGTTCGAGAAGCCGGTCGCCGCGGACCGGGGGAGCGGGTTCGTCGAGCCGTCGATCGAGCGCTTGGCCGCGCACGCTGCTGCGGTGAATGCCTTCCTCGGGGCGGGCCACGTCTTCGCTTCCGCGCACACTGTTCTGACCGGCGGTGCGGTTGGCAGCCTCGGCGACAACGCCGGCTCCCTCGACAAGCTCCTGGCCACCGTCGGTACGGCGATCGGTGAGCGCCTGTGAGCGGCGGCCTGCTGCTGCACCTGGCCGCGCCGATGCAGTCCTGGGGCAGCCCATCGCAGTTCGGGACCCGGCTGACCTACCCGTACCCGACGAGGTCGGGTCTGACCGGGCTGTTCGCGTGCGTGCTCGGCCTGCCGCGCGGTTCCGACCTCGGGGAGCTGGCCGTCCTGCGGTACACGGTGCGCATCGACCGGCCTGGCCGGCTCCTTCGGGACTACCAGACCGTCGGGGGCGGGTTTCCGCGGGAGAAGACCGTGATCACGGCGGCGGGCGGCCGCCGTCCTCTCAATGAGGCCACCCTGCAGTCCGAGCGCTGGTACCTGGCCGACGCGGCGTTCACCGTCGCCGTCACCGGCCCGCCCGCCGTCACCGAACGGGTCGCCGACGGACTGCGCAGGCCGGTGTGGCACCCCTACCTGGGGCGCCGCTCCTGCCCTCCCACCAGCCCGATCCTCGTCGCCGCCGTCGACGACCCCGAGGCGGAGCTGCGCCGGCTGCCGCTGCACCGTGAACCCGACCGGTCCGACCCGGGCTCGGGCTTCGCCGAATCGCGGTCGGGCGATGAGGGGCGGGCGGTGGAGGTCGTCTTCGTCCACGACACCGACCCGGGCACCGGCCGGCCGCCCGTCACCCAGGTCCGCGACCAGCTCCCCGCCGCCGGCGGACGCCGCTTCGCCGACCGCCCCCTGTGGGAGACCCGCCACACGTTCACCCACGACCAGCACGCCGGCACGGGCACCGCCTGGATCACCGCCCTCACCGCCTACAACTGGGCCTGACCGCCCCAGGCACCACCGGCCCCGCCCCTCGCGGGGGAACCGACCACCGACTCGGAGAACCACGTGACCCGCCTCACCCTCCTGCGGCTGAACCCCCGTTCCAGGGACGCCGCAGCCGACCTGCGCAACACCAGCCACATGCACCAGCGGATCATGGGCATGTACCCCGATGCGCTCACCAGCGGCGACGCCGCCCGCCGCAGCCTCGGCGTCCTCTACCGCATCGAACGAACCCCCCAGGCCACCACGGTCCTCGTCCAGTCCACCCTGGCCGCCGACCCCACCACCCTCCCCGACCACTACGCGACCGCCCAGCAGCGCGACCTGACGCCGCTGCTGGACTGGCTCGCCGACGGCCGCAAAGTCCGGTACCGCATCGACGGCTCACCCACCCGCTCCGCCCGCGACGGCACCCGCGACGCCGACGGCCGGCTCAACCGCGGCAAGCCCGCGCCCCTTCACGGCAAGGACGCGATCGCCTGGTGGGAACGCAAAGCCCACACCGCCGGCCTCGACCTCCACGACATCCTCGACATCCCCCAGGAACCCGCCACCGGCCACCGCGCCACCGGACCGATCCGACACGCCCTCACCCGCTTCGAAGGCATCGCCACCATCACCGACCACCACACCCTGCGGACCGCCGTCACCGACGGCATCGGCCGCGGCCTCGCCTACGGCGCAGGCCTCCTCAGCATCGCCCCCCCCACCGCGAGTAAAGAACCCGCAGAGCCGCCAGCCCGCCGCAGGTCGCAACGGGCCCGCTCCGCCAGCGCGGAGGCGACCCGGCGCGAACGAGATCGGCGGCCTTCCGCTCGCTGCCCGCTCCGCCTGCGCGGAGGCGACCTGCTGCTGGTAGTGCCACAGCGACTGCACGTCGTATCCGCTCCGCCGAGATGGAGCCACCCGCCGAGTCCGAGGGCGGTGTCCCGCCGTACCTTCCGCCCGTGTGGCGGCTACTTGGAGGTGTTCCGTGATCGATACCAGAGTTGCCGGTAAGCGCCGTGGGCTGACCGGCCCGTACCCGCTGGTGTGCCACCTGGTCGACACCGCGGTGATCGCGGGTGCGTTGTGGGACTCCTACCTGACGTCCTCCCAGCGAAAGCTGATCGCCGCCGGCTGGGGAGTGGACACCGCGCAGGCACGACGGCTGGTGATGCTGGCAGCGGGCCTGCACGACATCGGGAAGATCACCTTCTGCTTCCTGCAGGGGATCAAGGAGACGGCCGGCCTGCTGGCCGATCCGCGGTTCCGGGCGCTGGCGGGCTGGATGCACGAGGAGTGGATCCCGCACCAGGTGGCCAGCCACTGGACACTCCCGCAGATCCTCACGGGACTGGGATGGCCGCCGGTCGAACGGCCGTGGAGGTCCGTGGCGCACCAGCTCGCGCAGATCCTCGGCGGGCACCATGGCGTGTTCGGCGAGGCGCTGTCGCCTGCGGCGATGGCCGATCCGCTGAAGGCGCTGCGCGGCCTGGGCGCGGACGGCTGGGCCGAGCAGCGGGAGGAGCACGTGCGGGCGGTGTTCGGGGTCTGCGGGTCGCCGCAGGCGCCGGAGCGGTTGCTGCCCGCCGGGGCGGCGGTGGTGGTGAGCGGGGTGGTGGTGCTGGCGGACTGGCTGGCCTCCAACACTCGGCAGGTGCAGGGCCGCCTGGACGGGTGGAACGGCGATCTCGCCGCGCACACTGCGAGAATCCGGCAGCGGGCGCCGTGGGTGCTCGCGCACGCCCAGTTGTCGGCGCCTGCGTGGAAGCCGGTCACGACGTTCACCGACCTGTTCCCCGACATCAAGGACCCCTACCCGCTGCAGGCCGATGTCGCGAAGCGGCTCGCGGACCTGGTGGACGGTCCGGGTCTGGTGCTCGTCACCGCGCCGACCGGCGACGGGAAGACCGAGACGGCCCTGTTCGCCGCCCGGGTCCTCGGCGCGGCGGCCGGGGCCGGGGGCCTGGCGGTGCTTCTGCCGACGATGGCGACGACCGATGCGATGTGGCGCCGGGTGAAGAAGTTCACCGCCAGGGCCGCCGAGGTCGGGACACCGGTGACGCTGCTGCACTCGATGGCGTGGCTGAACGAGGACTACGACCCGCAGCGGGACGAGGTGGTGGCGGACGGCTGTGTGTCGACGCTGGCCGCGCAGTGGCTGCGCGGGCCGCACCGGGGGCTGGTCGCCGGGGTCGCGGTCGGTACCTGGGACCAGGCGGCGCTCGCGGCGCTGCCGGTGCGGTTCAATGTGCTGCGGTGGCTCGGTCTGTCGGGCAAGACGCTGGTCATCGACGAGGCGCACAGCTACGACGCCTACGGGCACCGGCTGACCCAGCGGCTGCTGGGATGGTGCGGGCACCTGGGGATCCCGGTGGTCCTGCTGTCGGCGACCCTGACCGGCCGCACCGCCGCCGACCTCGTCGGCGCCTACCGGACCGGCGCCCGGCGGACCGCCACTGGCCACGCAGACCAGGAGCCGATCACCTCCCCCTACCCGGGCTGGGTCCACGTCTCCGCCAGCACCGGGAAGGTCACCCCGCACGGGCCGCTGCCCACCACCCGCGAGCGCGAGGTCGCGGTGGACCTCCACCTCGCCCGTCACACCCACGACCCGGCTGCGTCCGGCGGCCGCGCCGCCCGCGTCCTGGCCGAGCTCGAGCCCGCCGCCAGCGGAACGGGCTGCGCGCTGGTCGTGTGCAACGTGGTCGCCGACGCCCAGGCCACCCGCCGAATGCTCACCCAACGGTGGGGCGAGGACGGCCCTCAGGTCGTGCTCCTGCACGCCCGGCTCCCGTTGTGGCAGCGGATCGAACGCACCGACCTGATCGAGGGCATGGTCGGGTCGAAGGGCACCCGCCCCGCCAGGCCGCTGGTGGTCGTCGCCACCCAGGTCGTCGAGCAGTCCCTCGACTGGGACTTCGACCTGGTCGTCTCCGACCTCGCCCCCATGAGCCTGCTCCTCCAACGCGCCGGCCGCTGCCACCGCCACGACCACCCGAGGCCCGCCTGGGCACCGGTGCCCAGGCTCGTCGTCCTGTCCCCGCCGGGCGGTCTGCCCGCCCCCAGCTGGGGCGACGTCTACGACACCTCCCTGCTCCGCCGGACCTGCGACACGCTCCGCAGGCTGGACGGGCCGATCGCCATTCCGGGCGCCGTGCCCGGCCTGATCGCCGACGTGTACGACGCGGCCTGGGACCCGGCCCGGATGGACGGCGACGACGCGCAGCGCCTGGCGAGGGAGCAGGCTCAGGCCGCGGCTGCCGACATGGTGATGATCCCGCCACCGGCCCGGGTCACGGACCTGTACCCGCTGACGTCGGCCCTGGATCCGGACCTCGCCGTCACCCGACTGGGCGGCGAGTCGCGGCGCATCCTGCCTGTGTGGCCCACCGGCTCTAGCTGGACCTTCGTCACCGCCGACGGCCCGGCCGAACTGCCCGACAAGCCGAGCAAGGAGGACATTCGCACGATCATCCTCTCCACCGTCCAGGTCCGCTCGACCTGGCTTGCCGGCGCCGGACCCGAAACCCTCCCGCCCAGCCCGTGGCAGGACATGCCCGCACTACGCGACATCGCCCTGATCCCCCACGACAAGACGACCGGAGGATGGCGTGCCCCGGATGGACGGACGATCCGCCTGGACCCCGTGGACGGAATCATCCGCGAGTAGCCGTGTTGACACGGAGAAGGCATCGAGGCACCACGATCGGCTACCGGTCCGGCCTGGGCGCGCAGAAACGACCGCGATCAGGTCACCAGCCTGGTCGTCGGCGCCGGTTCGGCCCGTGCGTGCAGGGAACGATCCCTTCCCACGACACCGATGCACACAGCCCCAGCGGCTGGACGCTGCTCACCAGGTTGACCGGCCGGCTCGTCCGGCCGCCCGGTTCAGGGGTGCGGTGTCCAGCCCGGCGGGGTGAGTGCGGTGTCGGTCAGGATCCGCGTGACGGTGTCGTCGAGGGTGTTGTCCTCGCCGACGACGTGTTCGAGGTCGCCGGGCAGGAGGTCCAGTGGCCGGTACCAGCCGGCCATCTGCTCGGCACTCACCTCGGCGGACAGCAGCCGGGTCGTGTGGCGCCGCACCGTCTCGGCGAAGCCGACGTCGAGGTAGTAGAGGAAGCTGCGCCCGCGGTGGCCGGCCACCAGGTCGGTGAGCATCGCACCGTACCGGCCGGCGTCCAGAATGCCCTCGACGACGGTGTGGAAGCCGCTGTCGAGGGCGTGCCGGGCGACCAGGCCGATCAGGCCGATGTTCGCGCCGCCGGCGACGTCCCGCTCGCGCAGCACCTCACGGCGCAGCATGTCCTGTCCGACGATGGCCAGGCCGCGGCCGTAGGCGGAGCGGATCCGGGCGGCGGTGCTGGACTTCCCGGCGCCGCTCGGTCCGCGCACCACCACCAGCACCGTGTCGGTGCTGCCCGTCCCGGCCGCGGCGCGGGGCTTGTCCATGCTGTCGCCCACAAGGGCGACCATACCCATAGCCGGGGGCGGCGACTCGGTCGGGCTGGTCGTTCACCGGGTGGAGCGGGCCGTGTGCCGGGCAGGCGCGCGAGCGGACGATGCAGCCTCCCGGCCCCCTACGCCGGGGCGAGCCCGGGCTCTACCATCGGCTCATGACCGTAGAGCTGACGGCCCGGCTGGACGACGAGCTGGTTCGGACCTTGCACGAGCGGGCCGCGAGCGCCGGCATCGACGTGGACACCCTGATCGGCCGGGTCCTCACCGCCGACCACCTGGCCGCCAGCGGTACCCGTGAGGAGCGGATCGCGCGCGCCACCGCGCTGGCCGCCGCCGCCGTCCACGACTGGAACCGGGCTGGCCGCCCCGAGGACGACGGCGTCGACTTCGACGACCTCTTCACCCGGTGACCGCCCTGCCCTTCCGGGCCCGGCTGTCGACCGAGGCCGCCACCCTGGTGCGCACCGTCCTGACCGACGACCAGGTCAAGCAGCTCCAGGACGCCCTGGAGCGGGCCATGGCCGATCCGTGGTCCTGGCCGCCGAGTGACGGCGAGGACCTGGACGACAGCATCCGCCAGATCGTCCTGCCCGACCTGATCGCCCACTACGTGATCCTGCCGGACCCGCCCGTGCCGCACCTGTGGGTGATCACCCTCACCGTGCTGTAGCCCCGCTCACGGTGGACCGCCGGATCAGCGGCGGCGGGTTCGGCCGGGCTGTGCGGTGGGTGTGCGCGGGGCCGGGAGATTCGGCAGGGCACGCAAGGTCGCTGAGGGCGCGATGGCCCGTGCCTCGCTCGCGGGCGGCACTCCCGTGGCGAGGAAGTCAGGCGGTTTCGGCGAGGAAGGCCCTCACCACCGGAGCGGCCCGGTGCCGATTGAGCTCGGTGCGCAGTTCCGTGAGGGTGTCGCTGCCGCGCGCGGAGCTGACACCGCCCATCAGGTCGACGGAGCGCTGCGCGGTGTCCACCGCCCCGTCCAGGTCGCCGAGGGCGAGGTGCGCCCCGGCCTCCCGGGCCAGGTAGATCGCGGTACCGCGTGGCTCCTTGTGCGGATCGTAGGGGTCGTGGTGGGTGGAGGCGGCCGAAAAGTATGTCAGGGCCCGCTGTGGGTCGCCGAGGCTGAGGGCGGCCGAGGCGGCGGCCTGGAACACCTCGCCCGTGGTGATCCAGTACATCGACTGCAGGTCGTCGTCCGCAGAGGCACCCCGGCCGTATGCGGCGAGTGCGTCGTCGATCGCCCGGTAGGCGGCGGGTTCCTGCGCGATCGAGTGGGCGCGGGCCTTGCGGATGTGCAGCATCGTCAGGACGCGGGCGGAGGCGATGTCCGCGCGGTGGGTCAGGGCGCCGTCGATGAGGTCGAGCGCCCCGCGGGGGTCGGGCCGTTGGTTGGAGTACCGGGCGTTGGCCCAGAAGGCGATTGCGGTCGCTCCGGTCGTACGGTCCCCCGATCCAGCGGCGGCTCGCAGGGAGGTCACGAAGTGCTTCTCGGCCAAGGCGCTGTGGCCGCTGTCGAACGCGCACCAGCCGGCCAGGCGGCTGGCTTCCGCCGCGCAGGCATGCAGGCGCTGTCCGGTCGCCTCGCTGTAGGTGTTGTCCCGCAGCAGGCGGGTGATCAGGCGGCCCTCCGCGCGGGCCGCGTCGTAGACGTGGTCGCTGCCGAGGTCGTCGTCGAGGTGGCGGAGCTCGTTCAGCCGGCTGTCGAACCGGTCGGCGACGGCGGCGCCGATCTGACGACCACCGGCGGAGCGGGCGGAGACGGGTTCGGCGGTGGCCCATTGGGCGAGGACCGCTGCGACGGTGGCGGTCGTGGCGATCAGGAAGTCGCGTCGGTCCAGCTCCACGAGTCCTCCGGCGTCTTCGAGTGCCTGGATGGTGCCCGCCGGAGTCCAGGGCGACTCCCAAAAGGTGCTGTCGTCTTGCAGAGCGAGCAGGAGCCAGCGCGGCCAGGGCCTGGCGTAGACCTCGCGGCTGTGGACGCCCAGGACGTCGGCCATCGACAGTTGGGTCGGGACGGTCGGGGTCTGCGGGTTGTCCGGCCGGGTCCAGCGGCTGATCTTCTCCTTGCGGACCGCCATGGCCCCGAACCCGAGGTCGCGGTGCTTGGCGGCGACGCGGCGAAGACAGACCTCGCTGGTCCATCCGCGCAGGGCCAGTACCTGGTTGAGCGGGTGCCGGTCTTCCACCATCACGCTCATGTTCGACCTCCTGGGACGCGGAGATCCAGTCTGCGCGACGTCGAGGCTGCCGGGAACGGCTCCGGCAGTCGGAAGCAACCGGAGCAACTCGTGGCAACCAGAGGCAACTTGAAGCGCCTTCACGTCGGCGGCGGTGCGCGCTGTGATGGTGACCAGCCCGGCAGCGCGACGCCGGGTGCGCATCGGGAGGAGCGGCGTTCGACCTCCCGACCGTTCCGGGGCCGGCAGCCGGCACGTCGGCACCCAGCCCCGGAGGAGCCGATTCCGATCCGCCTACGTGAAGGGAACCGTCATGGAGCAGAACACCGAGTTCGTCGCCGTCCCCGAGGTCTTCACCGCGCCCGAGGTCGCCGACCTCGGCGCGGTCACCGAGGTCACCCTCGGCAGCGGCGGCTTCAACAACCCGGACCACACCATGTACTACCAGGGCTGATCCTCCTGCGGCGCTGAACGGCGCCACCTCGGGTGAACGCGCGCCCGGGACGGGCCAGCCCCATCGGTCCGGCCTGTTCCGGGCGCGCGCCGCCGTCTTCGTAACGCCCCCCAGCAGGGAGCCCCGATGAGGCACGTCACAGGCACGCTCACCCACGCACTCCAGCCCGCTCCCGGCCCGCGCCCGCGTGGGGCGCGGGTGCTCCACGACGACGGCCTCCTGCGGGCCTGGACCGTCGGGCACCCTCCCGAGGAGGTGCTGCGGGCGCTGTCCGGGGACGGCACCTCGGAGGTGATCCTCGTCGGCGCCTGCCTGCCCACCGCCCGGGAGGCCCAGGACGCGGTGGACGCCGCCTCGCGCGGCCACTGGCACGCGGCCGGCCGGTTGTCCGGCTCCTGCCTGGCGATCGTCCGGACCGGCCGCACGCTGCGGCTCGTGGGGACCCGCGCCGCCAGCGTCGAAGTCCACTGGACCTCCACCACCGACACCTTGGCCTGGTCGACGTCCGCCGCCGCCCTCGCCGCTCTGACCGGCGCCGCCCCGAACCTGCAGCGGCTGCTGGCCTCGATCACCACCTGGGGGGTGGAGCCCGGCGCCGACGGCTGGTTCGACGGCGTCCACCGCGTCCCGCCCGGATCGGCGTTGACCCTCGCCCCCGCCGCCCGGCCCGCGGTGGAGCGGCCCCCCGCCCCGGTGGGGCGTCCGTTCGCCGACGCCGCTGAGGCCCTGCGTCACGAACTGCCGCTGGCCATCGGGCTGCGCGCCCCGGCCGGACGGCCGTGGTCGACCGACCTGTCGGGTGGTGTCGACTCCGGCGCGGTGACCTGCTTGGCCGCCGCCCACGCCGACCTCACCGCCGTCACCTACGTGGACGCCGCGATGGCCGACCAGGACGACACCCGCTACGCCGCCGAGATCGCCGCCGCATACCCGGGCATCACCCGGCACCTGGTCGACGGCCGCCGCACCGGGAGCAGGCACTTCGACGCCCTCACCGACCGGCCCGGACTTCCCGTCACCGACGCCCCCTCCCTCGGGGTGGGCATGCTCGGGATTCTCGCCGCCCAGCTCGCCCCGGCCGTGGCCGCCGGCAGCGCCGGGCACCTCACCGGCTGGGGCGGCGACAATGTCCTGGACGCCTTCGCCTCCCCCGCCGACCGCTACCGGTCCGGCTCCCGTGCGGCGGCCCTGCGCGACGCCCACCGCCTCGCCCGTGAGCGCCGCAGCGCCGCCCACCCGGTGCTGCGCGCCGTCGCGGCCACGGGACGCGGCACCTACCCGAAGGCGCTGGCAGACCTCGCTGAGACGGTGCTCGCCGCCGCCGGTGCTGCCCGAGGCGGCCGACGCGGCCCGCTGGTGCGGCACGACGGGCGCCGCCCGCTGGCTCACCCCGTCCGGCCGGGGTGCGGTGGCCGACCTCATCGGCGCCCGCGCACCCCATGTCAACCCCGACGTCGCCCCGGGCGTCCTGCGCGAACGCCTCGCTCTACGCCGACGTCGGCGACGAGGCCGCCTACGCCACCGCGGCCGACGGCCTGGCCGAGTGGCAGCGCGTGCGCGACCACGCCGTCGAGACCGGGGCCGAGCGCTACGACCCCGACCACGACACCGCCCTCCAGCACGCGCTGTGCCGTGAGCGCCACCGCCGGGACGTCGCTGAATGCGCCCGCGTGGCCGCCCACCAGGCCCGGCAGACCACCGACGCCGCCCACCGCCTCCTGATCCTCCGGCTCGGTGAAGCGGCCGGAGGATCAGGGAGTCGGACAGGCCTCAGTCCGCGGCCTCGCAGGCGAGGTGCGTGATGCGGTGGCGGGTACGAGGCCGGAGCCCGGCGGTGCCGAGCCGCCCCGCGAGGAGCAGGGCCAGAGCCGCGGGCACCAGCGCCCAGGCGGGCAGGTCACCCGGATCGACGTGGCCGGCGAGCAGACCGCTGCCCGCGGCGGCGCCCGCGGCGGAGCCGAGGTACATCGCGGCCATCTGGAACGCGACGACCGGCATCGCCTGCTCGGGCCGGTCCCCGGTCAGGGCCTGCTGCAGGGTGGGGACGCCGGCCCATCCCGCCGCTCCCCAGCACGCCGCTGCGACGAGCCACACGGCCGGGGAGGTGAAGACCCAGAGGGCGGCGAAGCTCCCGAGCAGCGCGGCGGGCAGGACGATGAGCAGCGCACGGGGCCCGTAGGCATCCAGAGACCTGCCGACCAGGGCGGAGCCGGCGACTCCGCCGATGCCCCAGGCCCACACCAGCGCGAAGCCCCAGCCCTGCAGTCCCCGGGCCTCGGCCATGGGCAGCAGGTAGGTGTAGAGCCCGAGGCTGGCCACGCCGAGGAGGAACGCGGCAGCGACCCCAATGAGGGTCCTCGACGACTTCAGCACCGCGAAGGCGGGACCGCGCGAAGCGGGCAGTGGGGGGATCGTGCGCGCGTTGACGGCCAGCGCTCCCATGCCGAGGAGGCCGACGGCGACGACCAGGCCCATCGTCCACCGCCAGTTCAGCTGGTTGCCGATGACCATCCCGACCGGCACTCCGGCGATCGTCCCGGTGGACAGCCCGAAGGTCACCATGGCCATGGCGCGCCCTCGTTCGTGGTCGGCGGCCATCGCGGCGGCGGCCGCGGTCGCCACCGCGGTGAGCACACCGGCACCGGCGCCCGCGATCACCCGCGAGGCGAGGAAGACCTCGATCCCCGGCGCGACCGCGGTGATGAGGTTGCCGAGATTGAACACCCCCAGCGCGATCAGCAGCGCCCTGGCGGTACTCCCACGGACCAGCGTTCCCGACAGCGACGGCCCGGCCAGGGCGTACGCCGCGGTGAAGCCCGTCACGCCCAGGCCGACCGCCGCGACCGTCGTGGCGAGCGAGCCGGCGATCGAGGGCAGCACTCCGGCGAGGACGTAGGCATCGACACCCAGCGCGATCGCGGCCGCGACAAGGGGCCAGACGCGGCGAATCACGCGTCCTCCTCGGCGGGAGTGGCCTCCTGGTACCCGTTGAGGACTGTGCCGATCAGGCCCGGGAAGCGCGTCTCCAGGTCGTCCTGGCGCAGCCGGATCATGCACTTGCGTCCTTCGGCTCGGACGAACACCACCCCGGATTCGCGCAGCAGGCCGGTGTGGTGCGTGAGCGTCGACCGCGGCAGGTCCGGCCCCAGTTCGATGCTGTCCACCTCGCCGCGCTCCGCGAGCACCCGCACCATCGACAGCCGCAGCGGCTCGCTCAGCGCGAAGAGCACCCGCGGGATCGCGATCTCGTCAACCTCGGGATGCTCGTACACCCGTGACGGCGACATCGGTACCACCTTCAATCGTTCGACTATTTCCGCACGATAATAGTGCGGGAATTCTCGAACGATCAAGCCGGCCGCTCACCCCTCCGGGCCGTCGGGGACGAAGCGGCCGGCGTTGGCACGGATCCAACTACGCAGCTGGGCCGGCAGGCCGGCCGTGTTCGCGTGCGGGTGTCCCGGCGGGCCCGCGGCCGGTCCGCAGCGGGTCCGGGGCGGCCTCTGCGGTGACAGCCGGTGCCCGGGTGCCCGCGCGGGGCGGGTTGCCGGGTTGTTCGGGCCGGGCCGGTCGGGCCGCCACTACTTGAAGCCTCTGCGTGGCCGGGCGGGCGTGTTCGTGTCGGGATCCGGCGGGATCGGTCGGCTTTGACGGCGGGTCGGCTTCTAACTCGGAATGTGACCCTCCGGAACTCTTCACCTTCGGAGTGTGAACAATCGGCTGTTCGAGCGACATGATGCCCCCGCCACCACGCTCCGGCCACCGAACACAACGGAGCGTCACACCGGGCCTCCCTACCCCCTGTCCGCAAAGGAACCCAACGCTCCATGCCCACCCCCGCCCCCGTCCCCACGACCCCCCTCGGCAGGCCCTGCCGCCCCGGTCCCGTCCCCGCGGCCCCGGTCGGCTGGTCCTGCCGCCCCGCCGCCGGTCTCCTCCGCAAGGCCGACCGCACCCCGCGCCCGCGCCTGCGTGCCGGTGTTCCGCCGGCGGGGGAGGCGTGATGAGCGAGCCGTCCTTCACCGACGCGGCCGGCACCACCCCGCGCCCCCGCGCCGGCCTGCCGATCGCGTTCCGTGCCTTCCAGGAACTTCACGCCCAGCCGTACTTCGACTTCGCTTGCACCGTCCTTGGCGACCAGACCCTCGCCCAGCACACCGTCAACGACGTCTTCCTCTCCCTCGTCGACCGCTGGGACCGGGTGCTGACCGACCCCAACCCCCACGCCTACGCCTGGGCCGCGCTGCGCTGCGCGGTCGAGGCCCAGCGGGCCCGCGACACGCAGCACCGCCTGCTGATCGAGCGCGTGGTGTTCTCCGCCGTGGCGGTCGGCGTGCGTTGCATATCCGGCGAGGAAAGCGGCCACCATGTCGAACGAGGTCTTGCCTACGACCATGCTTGGACGCTGACTCATGAAGGCGAAGAACTCGCGCTTGCTCATCTCCGACGGTTGCTTCATGTGCGAGAGCCTGTTGATCACCGCGTTTCACCGGCGGGGCGGGGTAGCCGTCCAGCGCCGTCAATCTCCGGTGAGGCTGGTCAAACCTCGTTGAGACGGGTCACCGACCAGCTGTCCTCTGACGGGCGATCGTGACCGATTGCCAAGTGATCTTGATCGGAAGGTGCGCTACCGCCAGTGCCGTCGCGTGAGTGCGGGAGCCGCCGAGCGGCTGCTTGCCGTGCGGGCGGGCTGGCTCTGATCACCATCTCGCGATGTCGGGGCTGACTCTGGGCAGGGCCCAGGGCTCCACCGCGCCCGTGACCAAGTCGGCAAGGAACTGGACGGCTCCGCCGGTGTAATGCCACCAGGCGGAGCTCCGCGAGGCGACCGTGACCGTCCACTCCTGCGGCCCGGCCGGACCGGTGGCCCACAGGAAGAGGTCGCCCTGGTTCGAACCGGCCCAGGGAAGCAGCCCGCCCGGCGCGGGGAAGGGGTGGAACGGCGTGGCGAGGTTCGCCTCTGAGCACAACTCCTCCAGATCCTCCAGCGATCCGCGCGCACCCTCCACCCAGAGCTGCTCGTGGCCGCGCTCCGGACCGCCGAAGCCGAGGAAGTCTCCCAGTCCGAAGGTCGGGTAGAGCTCGCGAAGGAGCTTGAAGTCCTCCGGCAGGGCAGTACCCAGGCCGGCTTCCACGAGCCGCCAGTCGACGTTCCTGGGCTCTGGCAGACGCAGAGCCACCAGACCCGGAACTGCACTCTCCAATGCGGCGACCGCCTCCGCGGGATCGGTCAGTCGGCGAATCGGGGCCTGCGTACCAACGAAGTCATCCATGCGAGCAGGGTGCCAGGGCAGCAGCCGACAACCGCACCGCCCCCAGTGGTCAAGATCGCTTGTCAACCGGTCACGATCACCTGTCAGAGGACACCAGCAGACCACCCGAGGGAGCCATCTCGCCGAAGCCGTGACCGCGCTGCTGGCAGCCCACGACCAGTGGCAGCCCACGACCAGCCCGGCGACGAGGCGCTGGCCCTGCTGGCCGCCGAGAAGGAGGACACGCCCGAGGGGCGCCGGGCCCGGTCGTCTCACTCGGACATCAGGAGCTCGGAGAGGAAGCCGAGGTAGGACATCTGCTCGCGGGCGGCACTCTCGGGGAGTTCGGGGAACTGGGCGCGGATGGTGGGCAGCCGCAGCATCCGGCATGCCTGGTCGATGGCGGCGGTGGCGGCCTGCTCGGTGATTCCTCGCCGGCGGGGGAAGGTCACGGCGTTCTCCTTCACGGGGTCGGGCGATTCGGTCGACGGTGTCGCAGCAACTGGTCGTAGTGGGCCACCGAGGGCAGCGGCCTCGTGTCGGGCGGGAGCTGGGCCAGGCGCCGCTCGGTGAGCGAAGTCACGGTTGCCCGGTCTGCGGCGGGCGGCTGCGGTTCTGCAGGCGTCCTCATGTCGGCCTCGGCGGCTTTGCGTGCCTCCAGCGCGACGGCGTCGGCGGTCAGCGCGCCTGACCGGAGGGCGGCAGCGAGGCCGGCGACGAGATGCTCGTGGGGCAGGTTCCGGCCCAGCAGCAGGACTTCGATCAGCGCGCGGGTGCCCTCGCGCTCGCCGTGGGCCTTGCGGGTGGCCGCCCACCATGCGTCGTGGACTGGAGTGAAGCGGCCGGCTGAGCGGGCCTGGTCGAGTGCGGTCGCCCCGGGCAGGGCACCGGGCTTGCGGACCAGGGCCTCCAGGTAGTGGTCCAGATCGAGGCGGGTGCCGCCCTTGGCGATCAGCCTCTCGTGCCGGGCGACGTCCTCCCGGCCGTCGTAGACGACCAGCTCGGAGGCGTGCAGCATGACCCGGACGGTCCGGCCGATCATCCGCACCGGCACCGAGTAGCGGTTGTTGCGCACCCCGATCTGGCTGTAGCGGTCGACCCGTGGGGTGAACAATCGGCCCGTCTCGAACGGTTCGTCCGGCAAGCGACTCCAGGAGCGGCCGCTCGGCAGCGAAGTACTCGCCGATGGTGCGGGGCCGGGACCGGATCCGGCGGGCCTCGTCCTCCTCGTCCCATCGGTCGATCACCGCGTTGAGCTCGGCCAGCGTCGCGACGTCGGGGACGTTCTCTGAACTTCCCGTAGCCCAACAGCCCGCCCAGCGGCCCTGGACGCCGACATGTCGGCGGGCTCTGACAGCATCACGGTCATGACCGACATTGATGACCTCGTGCAACGCGTCGCCATCCAGGCCGCATCGGACAACGAGGACCTTCCCGCTCCTCTCGGCGATGAGCAGATTGCGGAGGCCGAGGCGCAACTGGGCTCTGCGCTCCATCCCCTGCTTACGCGCCTTTATCGCGAGGTCGCTGACGGCGGCTTCGGCCCCGACTACCGCCTGTTGCCGCTGCTTGGTCCGGGTTCCAGCGTCGTTGGCGACTACCTCGTGCGACGTGAGGTGTCAGTTGGAGTGGAACACCCGGAGTGGCCCGAAGGCGTCGTGCCGATCCTGACCTGGGGCTGTGCCATGTATGCCGGTGTTGACTGTCTCAGTGAGGACGGTCAGGTCCTGCTCTTTGAGCCGAACCCATATAGCGGCGGGTCAAGGGATGAGTGTTGGTTTCTCGACTCCGCCAGCCTGGCAGCGTGGCTGGAGATCTGGCTTGCGGGAACAGGTTGGTTCGAGGAGGACGCCTCCGACAGGGATGACCTGGTCGAACCGAAGCTATGGGAACAGGCCGCAAGCCGCTTGTCCTCCGGCGCCTAGCGAAACGCCAACGCTTCGTCGCGTCGGCGCAGGCACCGCTTGATGCCCGCAGCAGCGTCGGAATAGGTTTGCCGCCGGCAACGGACGATCAAGCGAGGTAGGGCGCGTGGCGGGGTTGGATGATCTTGTGGAGTTGTTCGGCCGGCCCCCGGCTCGTGAGCCGTCTCCGGAAGACTGGGCTGAGGTCGAGGACGGCACGGGCGTCATCTGCGGCGAGCTGGTCGTCTTCCACCCGCGAGGTTCCAGTCCGTTGCTGACGAGGATGCGGAAGATCCACGAGTCGTTCGGCCAGTCGTGGCGACGTGACTCGGACGAGTATCCGTTCCGGTTCCACCCCGACGCGGGTGGCCTGATCTCTTGGGGATATGACTACTCCGGGGACGAGCACTTCTTCTGGCCGTGCGACCCGGAGCCGGACTGCTGGAAGGTGGTCACCAACATCAATGGGACCGAGCCCGAGGTCTTCGACGGACCGTTCACTGACTTCGTTCTCTCCTTTGTGAAGCGACTGCGCGACGTGGACCCGCATCATGGCATCGACCCGGACGCTTTGGAGTTCCTTGAGCCGGAAGATCTGAACGAACTGGTCGAGCGCGGTGAGATCGGTCCGGTCAACCCGAGCTTCGAGCCGTTCTGACCTGGCTGCTCGGCAGGGCCTGTCGCTCCAGATCGAGTGGCGGGACGCTTCATCGATTTGTCGCCTGCCTCGCGATCAGGCAGGAGGTCCACCGGCCTGCGGGTTTCGACGGCCTGACGGGGGTCAGCGACCGTGGGAGAGTAGGAGGCTCCGCCAGTAGGTACGGGATCGGTCTGGGCGTGGGGCACTCTCGGTGACCAGTCCCTGGAGCACAGTAGGGTCCGTGTGGAGGAAGGAGGGACCACATGGAGCGAGCCCGGGTCCTGCTACTGGACGCGGCTCCTGGAGAGTTGCTTGGTCGGGAGCTGGAGCGCCTGCTCGGCCACGGTCTGGCCGTCACACTGAACCTCCGTCGGGTGACCGATCCTGCTGGGGCACGGGCTGTCTGGGACGGTCGGGTGGACTTCACCGACTTCGACGCCTTCGACGAGTCCTCACTGCTCGCTGAGACCGTCCGGGACGGACTCGGCTACCACGCGGTCAAGTCCCGTGCCGGTGTGCCGCTGCGCGCCGCGTTCTTCTCGGTGGCTACCAACGCAGCGTTGGCCAACCGGCTCCGCGTAGTCGGTCGGGCCGGAGCGGGCACCGATCACGTCGAGTTGGCAGCCGCCGCCCGTTGCGGCGTCTCGGTCACCCATACCCCGGGGTCCAACGCGAACGCAGTCGCCGAGTTCGCCCTGGCCCAGCTACTCGCCCTGGCTCGGGACCTCCGAGCGCACAACGAGGCCGCGCACCGTGGCAGCTGGCGCGCACCGGCCGCACCAACGGCGGAACTGTCGGAGCTGACCTTGGGCATCGTCGGGCTGGGTCGGATCGGCCTGGCACTGGCCGGGCGGGCCACCGCCCTGGGCATGGAGGTTCAGGGCCTCTCACGGCGCCCGGCCCAGGTATCAGTGCCGATGGCCCACTCCCTTCCCGCACTGCTGGCGACCAGTGACGTGGTCTCCCTGCATCTGCCGCTCACTGCGCAGACCCGAGCGCTGGTCGGGCGGGCGGAGCTGGCGCTGATGCGTCCGGGGTCGATCCTGCTGAACACCGCCAGGGGCGGAATCGTCGACGAACAGGCGCTGGCCGACGCGCTGCGCGCCCCGGAACATCCGCTCGCGGCAGCCGCCATCGACACCTTCGAACACGAGCACGCTGCCTTCGCCTCGCCGCTCTTCGGCCTGCCGAACGCGCTGCTGACCCCGCATGTCGCCGGGATGACCAGGAGGGCCATGGCCACGGCGGCCCTGCGCTGCGCAGACCATATCGCGGCCCTGCTCGCCAACCATCCAGACGGCGTACCCGTGGTGACGGCGTGAGAGTCACCCGTCGGCGCGATGAGGCCCACCGCCTCACAGTGTCGGGCGGCCGACTGCCCGTCTGCGTCCACCAGCAGGTCATCTGATGCGTGAGGTTCGGGGTCGGTTGTCCCAGCGGTAGAGGGACCGGGCGCGTCGGATCAGGCATCGGACGGTGATGATGTCGGCGGCCAGCGCGAGAAAGAACTCGACGACCGTGCCCCGGCGTTCGGTGCAGCGCCGGAGCCTGCCGAAGTTGTTCATCCAGGAGTTCGTACGCTCCACCACCCAGCGGCCGGCGGTCTCCATGGAGACCGCCGGGGTCAGTCCCGCTGGGCTTCGCGGGAGGCCGAGTGTCCGGACCGCTTGGACTGCCGCTGGGTGATCCGCCTGGTCATCAGCGTGATTGCGGCCCAGGTGATCAGCGATTCGGAGTGCTGGACGAGCCGTTCGTAGTCCCGCGCGTGCCGGCGGGCGTGCATCACCCAGGCATGTGGCTTCGTTCACTTCTAGGGGCAGCGTTTGTTCGCCGGTGTGGGCGGCAGTTGCGGATCTTGAGGTCCGTGGATGTTCACGAGAAGGAGCAGCGCGAGTGACGCGGTGTGTCGCTCGTCGTGCCTGTGGGGCGTCACTGTCCGGTGCGTGATCGGGTGAGTCGGGCTTCGATCTTGGTCAGCATTTGGCTGAGGAGGTGAAGGGCTCGTGCCCGTGTCGGCACTCCGCGCGCTGTTCCCGTCCAGTAGGCGTCAGTGAGCTTCTCGGTCGCTGTGAGGATCCGGTCGTCGTCCTGGGTGGCCAGCACGAGGACGAACCGCACATAGTCGCCGATGTCGGTGCCCTGGGGGTGTTGGTGCGTGAAGGTCTGCAGGCGCGGTGTCAGGGCGGGCAGGGTGCGGTCCGTCGGGAAGACGACGGCGAGGCCGGCGAGGGCCAACCGAACCGCAGGGCATTCAGCCGACCAACGGTTCAGCAGATCCGGAGTGTGGTCCTGGACCGTGCTGCGGGCCCGGGCCTCGCTGTCGGGGTCGGCCTGTTGTGGGGTGGTCGGCCAGGTCTCGGCAAGGTGGCGCTCGGCAATGGTGGCAGCTCTGAACAGCAGGTCGACGGCTTGGAACCGGTGTCGGGCAGGAATCCGGTCGTCGTCGGCGAGGACCGCGAGCAGTATGAGGCCGTCAGCGGTGGCGGGCTGACAGGTGTCCTGGTGGAGGATCTCGTTGTAGAAGTCGCCGAGGAAGCTCCGGTCGTCCCAGGAGGGGTCGGCCTCGGCGTCGAACAGCATCGCCGCTGGGGGCAGCCTGCGGCCCGGCAGACGGTCGGCGATGACGTCCCGGAAGAGCTGCCGGGCCGGCGGACCGGAAGCGATCGCGACGTGCCGGGTCTGCTCGGGTTCGGCGTGCGTGTCCATGGCCGGCGCAGCCTACTGGAGCATCTCGGGCCGACGGCCCATCGCCTGGGCGGGAGTTGGCAGGTCGTCGGCCCGAAGTTTGCAGTGGTCAGCCGGTCTTGGCGGGTGCTTCGGTCCGCGCCCGGGTCGAAGCGAGGCGGTAGGAGTCGGTGCCGGTCTCGATGATGGTGCCGTTGAAGGTCAGGCGGTCCACGATGGCCGAGCAGTGCCTGGAATCCGTCCCGTACCTGGCGCTCGCGGTGGCCCTGGCGTCCGCCGACCCGCACTGACCCCGGGGACCGTCAGGGGCGCCAGGAGAAGCCCGGGTACGGCGGCGCCGTGTCGCGCGGGCGGGGGGCACGCGCCCCGTCGTAGAGAGTGCGCGCCGGGGTGTTCCGCGGTGCCTGCGGCGCCCTCGCGTACGGCGGGCCCGTGCGGGCACCCTCGCCGTCCTGGACCACGGGACTCCGGGCCATCGGCGGCGGCAGCCGGGTCAGGCGCACCGGTTCGATGAAGGCCGCACTCGTTGTCGCCAGCCCGGCGACCGAGACGGCCGGGGCCGCCCTCGCTCTCTGTCCCACCCGCGCCCGCACCTTCTTCCAGGACCCGGTCGTGCGTGCAGCGGTGGCCGTCGTGCCGCTGCGCCGCGCCGCGGGCTGTCCCGCGCGGCCGACGTCGCCGTTGCCGGTTGCGGGGCTGCGCCGTTGTTCATCCTTGGCCTACGTCCTGGGCCTGCCGCCGTCCCGCGTCCGCCCGTTGCTGTTCCTGGCGGCTGGCGGCTGGCGGTTGGCGGTCCTGGATGGTCTGGATGCCGGGTCAGGGGTGCTGGGTGTGGCGGATGGGGGTGGTGAGGAGGAGGAGGTGGCCGTGGGCTGCTGCGGTGGGGAGGTTGTGGGGGCCGGTGAACGGCCCGGTGATCAGCAGGAGTGCGCGGTGGGTGCGGGTGGCGCGGTGCCATTCGCGGCCGGCGGTGAGGTGGCCGTCGTACCAGGGGTGTCCGCCGGGTCGGTGCAGGGTGAGCCGGTGGCCGTCCGGGTGGCCGTCGAGGTGGGCGGTCCAGGCGGGGTCGGGCTGTTCGGGCAGGTGGCGGGTCCAGCCGTCGCCGGGGTGGGGGAGGCGGTCGGGTGCGGCGGGGATGACGAGGGCGGGGCGTAGGTCGGGCAGCAGTTCCGGCCAGGGCACACCGTGCAGGCCGGTGCGGGTCGACTCCACGCGCGACATCCTTTCCCCCACGCCCGTGCCGGCCGTCGTGCGGCCGGGCGGATCACCATCATCGGCCACAACAGGTGCCCGCGAGGGGCGAATCCGCCGACAGACCCGGCCCGCCCGCACATCGCGCCCTGCCTGCCGGCGGCCCCCGGGGCGGGCGCGGCGTGCGGGCGGGCAGTCGACGGCCGCAGGCCGCCTCCCGAGCGGACCCGTCACCCGGGTGGTCGGCGCCGCCGGGCGGCACGGCTGTGCGCGCCATAGCCTCGGCACATGTCCGACGTCACGTCCGCCGGCGCCACGGCCGGCGATCTCCCCGCACCGGCCGAGGGCCTGTTGCTCACGCACTTCCTCACGGTCGGCGACGTCCCTCGCTCACGGGCGTTCTACGCCGACGTTCTGAGCGGGACCGTGGTGCTGGAGGAGAACCCCTGCATCGTCAAGGTCGCCAACAGCTGGATCATCATGAATCCGGGCGGCGGGCCCACCGACGACAAACCCGACGTCGTCCTGCGCACACCGGAGGATCCCAGCACCGTCTCCAGCTTCCTGAACGTACGGGTGGCGGACATCCGCGACTTCTACGCCACGGCGAGCGCCAAAGGGGCCGAGTTCCTCACCCCACCCATCGACCGCCGCGCCGAGCTGCGCTGCTACATGCGCGATCCGGACGGATACCTCATCGAGGTGGGCCAGGCCACGGGGATGCTCAGGGGCATCCTGGCGCGGGCCGACACGGAGTCCTGACGACATTCCTCCTCGGGGGCGCCGGCGGCAGGGCGACGTCACGGCCGGCCCGGCCGCTCCCTCCCGCCACGGGTGATCCCGGTCACGGACATACCGGGAGGACGAGGGGCCTGACCGGGGCGAAACCGGCGGGGTGGTGGGGAGTTTCGGCACCCCCGCTTACCTGCACTGGTGAGTTTCGCCCCGGGGCCAGTGAGTTTCGGGTGTCGTCGCAGGTCAGCGGCCGGTGAGAACGGTCTGCGGTATGCCGCACGGGTGGTGGCGGGGTTCGGTGTGATGGCGGGGTGGGCAGAGCCTGCGACATGAGGACACCCATGACCAGGCGTCGCCGTCGCCGTCGCCGTCCGGCCGCGCCCACCGTGTCCGCGCCTGCTTTCCTGGTCCGTGCCGGATGGTCGCCAGTACCGGCCCGCTCGCGTCCGGTGGGCGGGTGCTGTCGGACCTGGTCGAGGGAGCATCTGACCCTGGGCGGGGTGGTCGTGGGCGCCACCTGGCACGAGCTCGCGTGCCCGGCCCGGGCCGGGCGGTGAGCACCGGCACGATGGCCGGGCCGGTTCGGGTGCGGGTGTGCGCCGGCGAGGGCTTGGCCGTGTTCATGGCCCCGTCTGTGCGCGCAGGGAATAATTCGAGTTCGCGGTCGGGAAATTGAAGTTTCGGAGGACCTGTAATTTCTTCCTGAAAGGTTCCGGTCTGCAACTGGCAGTACCGTGTGCTGTATCGAAGGAGTGGTTTTGTGAGTTCTCAGGTGAAGGCATTCGGGTTCGGCATGCCGTGGGAATCGCTGTACGGCTACAGCCAGGCCGTTCAGGTAGGTGAAACCGTATACGTGTCAGGTCAGTTGTCCCATGACCGGCATGGAGACTTCGTGGGTGCCGGCGACTTTGAACTGCAGGTTCGCACCACGCTGGAGAACCTTGACCTGGTACTGGGGCAGTTCGGGGCTGAACGGAGCCAGATCGTGGAAACCACGGTACTGGTGAGGAATCTGCGGGAGAACTTCGAAGCGGCAGCACGCCTCCACGCCGGCTACTTCGGGGAGCACCGGCCGACCAGCACGGTCATGGGCATATCGGACTTGGCGCTGCCGGACCAGCTCGTGGAAATCGGTGCCCTTGTGCGTCTTGATGTGAAGCCCTAGCCGGCTCGAGGCTCGGCCTGCGAGACGGAGGGGCTCCGGGAACCGGCCGCGCGCGGCCCGTACCCGGCCCCTCTACCGGGACGGGCGCCGCAACACGCCCGGGAGCGGTCAGGCCACCGGATCCTGCGCGGCGCGGCGTCCAGGACGGCGTCCCTCAACCGTCGGGCCGATGAATCTCACCCCCGGATCCCTGTGAGCTCGGGTGGCCGGTGAGAACGGGACCGTCCCCGTTCTCACCGGCCCGGGGCTGGACCGTCCGGGTGGCCGCCGGGCCGGGTGGGCAGAGCCTTCGGCATGGCGGGCACGGCGCGCAGCTGTCGGTACGGTAGGCGCGCCGTTCCCGCACCGCACCGTGCGTACGCCCAGCTGCGCCGCCTCGGGGCGGTCGACGACTGCACGGCCGGCCGGATCGACCGGGCCCGCGGCCGGGCGATCGGCATGCTGGACGACCAGGCCGGGCCGTTCGCCGCAGGCTGGCCCACCTGGGGCACCGGCCCCTACCTGGGGCACCGGCCCCCGCCTGGCCGCTGCCGACCCTGCCGCCCGGCGCCGACGAAGCCACCCCCCGACGGTGCCCTACCGGGCGCGACGCGCAGCGACACGGCTCCCGGCACCGGACTACGCGGCCGCGCCCTGCGCCGGTTCACCGACGTGCTTGAGCCGGCTGCGGGCGGCGACCCGGTCCCCGCCCGACAGCCCGGCCCAGTACTCGTCCGCCCACACCGCGTGGGCGGCCTGCCGCTCGGCCTCCTCCAGGCACGCCGACTCCGCCAGCACCTCCCCGGCGAGACATTCCCGGGCCGCCTCCAGATCACCGCTGAGGGCCGGCAGCGCGGCCAGGTGCGCCCGGCGCTCGGCCTGCACGGCCGCCAGCGCGCGCTGCGGCCTGGTACCAGGCCGCCGCCCGCAGCCCCTACGGCTTCACCTTCACCTCCTCACCGACTGCGCCGCCGACCAGGAGCCCTGTGTGGTGTGGGCAGCGCATGTTCGGTGGGTACCTGGCGACCAGGGGAGGGGCGGGGCGAACTGGTGGGCCGCCGGCACGGGCCCGTACTTCGGTCGATGATGCGACGTGGCAACTGCCTGAGGTGCCGCCGGCGCTAACCCGGCGAACCTTCGCGGTCAGAGCACCGGCCGCGCAGGTGCGGCCCGTAGGCATGCGGCACTGCGCGGCCGGTGCTGGCCATGCTTCCTAATCCGCGGCGCCGGGGAGCCAGCGGGCCGTCTGGCGGAGGGCGGTGGTGACGGCCCAGCACCACAGCAGGATGCCCAGGATGCCGACGGCGAGGCCGGAGGCGGTCAGGAGGGTGTCGGACACGGAGCTGTGGTGCTGGGCGGTGACGGGGGTGGCGAGCCATGCTCCGACCAGGATGCCCAGGCCGTTGGCGATGAGGACCGGAAGCAGGACGCTCCAGGCGGCGCTGCCGACGAGGACGCGGTAGTTGCCGGTCAGGCTGCCGATGGGTGCCATCGTGCGGCTCCAGCGCACGAACTCGGTCAGTCCGCTGACGCCGAAGGAGAGCGCGAGTACGGCGACGCCCGCGATCCCGAGCAGGACGATCCAGCGGCCCTGGTCGGCGGTGAGGTTGGCTCCGACGAGCCAGCCGCCTCCCAGGGGTTCGACGCTGATGCTGCCCGGGAGGGCCCGGTAGGCGACGGTCTTGATCTCCGCGGCGGACAGGGCTTCGTCCGGGGTCTGGGCGAGGACGAGGAGTTGGGACATGCGGTCCCCCGGCGCGGGGGCCAATGGGCCGAGGCTGCTCGCCGTCGTGTTCTGGGGCAGCGCCCCCATCCACGCGGCGATGGCGGCCACACGGGGATCGGAGCCACCGCCGACCGTGATCGGGCCGCTGTCGTTGCAGCGGACCTTGAGTGCCTCCATCGTGGGGCAGTCGGCGTTGAGCTGCATCTGCGGTGGCTGTGACCCCACGACCACCCGCACGAGGAGGGTGTTCTCCGGTAGGGCGTCGGCGAAGTGCTCCAGGGCTGTGCGGTCGGAGGCGGAGAACTGGACTTCCAGGACGCTGCGGACGTGCCGCTCTTCCTGGTGGAAGTCGACCGGGACAACGAGGGCAACGGCACCTTCGCCACCTCCACGGGCACCTCCGCCGCCACCTCGACGCCCCTCCCGCTCGAATCCGGCGTTTGTGCAGGTCAGGCCCCCAGGACAAGGGGGTTGGGCCGTGGCGACAACCGCTTGGCTCTTGCTGTCGAAGGCAGCAAGAGCACGACCTGGAGGCGAGGGTCGACCGCCCCGGTGTCGACCGCTCGGTCCGCGACGCGCTCGGCGACCTGGAGGACGCCGGGAAGGCTCGCGAGGAGCTGCGCCTGCCCGACGGCCGCAAGCTCTGGTGCCTGACCCCGGCCGGCCGCCGGGATGCCGTCGCCCTCCTCCCGGCCGGGACGAAGCTCGCCGCGGCCCGCCCGCGGCGCGGGAATCCGTCCGCCGCCTACTCCGGCAACGGTTTGTGTCGTCGAAGATTGACCGCCAAGGTCAGGACTACCCGGTCTCACCGAACCTGTTGATGGTCCTTCCATGAACCCGCCCGGCGCCCGCCGGGTCAGTCCACCCGGCCCGCCCCGCGAGCCGCCCCACCAGGCACGACGTGCATACTTACCGAACGATCAGCAGGACGTAGAGGTGGTGACGCGGTGAAACTGGCTGAGGCGCTCGCGCAGCGCGCGGCCGCGGTGCGGCAGGTGGAGCAGTTGCGGGCGCGCGTCGTCGGCAGCGCGCGCTACCAGGAGGGCGAGGAGCCGGCCGAGAACGCGGCGGAGGTCCTGGCCCAGGCCGGAGAGGTGCTGGACGAGCTGGAGCGGCTGATCCGTCAGATCAACCGGACCAACTCCACCGCGCGCATCGAGGGCGGCGGCACTCTCACCGACGCCCTCGCCCGCCGGGACGTCCTGCGGCTGCGCCACTCGGTGACCACCGCGGCCGCCGACGCCGCCTCCGGACGCGACCAGCGCGGAGCCGTACGGCAGTTGCGCTCCGAGCTCCGGATCCTTTCCGCGCTGCCGGTCGCCGAGCTCCGCGCCCAGGCGGACGCCCTGGCCAAGGAGCTCCGCGAGGTGGACACCCTGATCCAGCGCACCAACTGGGAGATCGACCTGATCGAGGACTGATCCCACGAGCCGGGTGTGGGAAGCAGGTAGTCGTCACGGAGGCGTGCACACACCGCGGGTCGGCGGTCTATCCGGCCCCTGGCGCGTGAAGAGCAACGCAGGGGTTCGATTCCCCACCAAACAATGCAGCTCAGCATCGCGTACAGGTGACAGAGCACAGCACACGGCTCACCACCGCGTGCAGATCCGGACGACGAGGGCGGGAACGGGGCGCCCCACACCCGGTGCGAGGGCCGTGCACACCACCACGGCCCTCGCACCTACTCCACTCAGAGCCACTCGCGAAGCGCCAGACGGAGCCGTCGTGGCACCCGTCCGCCGGACGGTCCTCCAGGTCGCCGACCCGGGCGGTCAATCTTCAGGGACACAGACCGTGCCGTGGTCAAAGTTCATTGGCACACGGTGAAGGTCCGGTGTCACGGGACAACAGCGAAGCCGGGACGTGCTGGGCCGGTTCCCGATGTCCTGTCGCGGGCGATCTGGTTCCTGTCTCGGATGATCTGGTCCAATTCGCTGGGTGTCCCAGTTGAGCCGGTCCGTGGACAGGTGTCCCGTCTCGATGAAGGTGGCGCAGTCCTGTCCGTCACTGGCGCTGCCGTTCTGTGCGGCGCCTCCCGTCGGCTCTGCCGCAGGATCCGGCGCAACCCGGTCCGTGTGCCGTGCGTGGAGTTGGTGGATGCAGGGGCGTCCGATCGAGTGAACGGAGCGGCACACGGGATGACCGACGAGGAGTACAGCGCGTTCTATCTGTCCTCGTTCTCCACGCTGGTAGGGCAGTTGTACGCCATGACGGGGGATTTCAGCGAGGCACAGGACGCGGTCCAGGAGGCCTTCGTGCGGGGCTGGGGCAGGTGTGCCCGGTTCTCGTCCGACGACGGCCCGCCCGAGGCGTGGATCCGTACGGTCGCCTGGCGGTTGGCGGTCAGCCGGTGGCGGCGGGCCCGTCGCGGCCGGGTGCTGGAGCGAGAGCGCGTTCAGGCGCTGCCGCAGGCGGCGTCCGGGCCGGGCCCGGAGCACACTGCCCTGGTGGTGGCGCTGCGCAGGCTTCCGGCGGTGCAGCGGCAGGCGATCGTGCTCTTCCACCTGTGTGATCTGAGTCTCCAGCAGGTAGCCGAGGAGACCGGGGCGGCGATCGGCACGATCAAGGCCCGCCTCTCCCGGGGGCGCGCCGCGCTCGCGGAGCACCTGCGCGACGAACCGAAGGCGGGAAGCGCCCCGCGAAGCGCGGAAAGGATGGACCACTGTGCCTGAGCTGGAGAACCACTCGCGTTCCGAGCATGATGACAGGCTCTCCTCGGCACTGCGCGGGCTGTACGCGGAGGCGCCTGTGGCGCTGCCGCTGCCGTACGACACGGTGCGCCGCCGGGGTGCGGGCCGGCGGCGCAGGCGGCGGGCGGCGGTGCTGGCGGTGGCCGCAGCGGTGTGCGGGGTGGGGCTGCTGGGCTCGGGTGCCGTTTCGCCGGGGCGTCAGCAGGAGGCCGCCGCACCGGCGATCCCCTGGCCCACGCCTTCGGCGAGTGCGAGCGCCGCGCCGTCGACGGGGGAGGTGGCCGCCTATGTGGACCTCACCGCGCACACGGTCCGGATCCAGTCCGGCACCACAACACTCAAGACCCTGCCGGCGACCGCGGGCCGTGCCGACTTCCCCACTCCGACGGGCACCATGAAGGTCGCGGACAAGCAGGCCTCGCTGCACGTGAGCAGCAGCAGCGGTTGGCTGACGCCGCAGCCGTCCGGTGGGGACGAGTACGACGTGACGCTGCCCTGGTGCGTGCGTCTGGTCGCCGAGGACGGCCGCTCGACGTTCGTCTGCGGCATGGACTGGTACGGAGCCGGCACCTTCGGCCACGAGAACCGCACCTACGGGGCGGTCGGGCTGAGCACCGAGGACGCCCGCTGGTTCTTCGACCATGTGCAGGTCGGCGACCCCGTCAGCGTGGTGGACCCGGATCGGCCCGCGCCCCGGTGACACCGAGCACAACTAGGGCGCGTATTTGGTTGTGATCAATTTGCGTGATTCGCCTGCGTGGGCAGGTTCTGATCCGGTAGACCATGTTGCGTGACGCGAGCGCAACTATCGGATGCCGAGTGGGAGTTCATCGGGCCGTACTTGCCGATCGGCGAGTACGGCCCGTACCCGGAGCGGCTGCGGCAGCAGTTCGAGGGCGTGATCTGGCGCTTCAGGACGAGCGCGCAGTGGCGGGAGATGCCGCAGGAGTTCGGTGCCTGGTCGACCGTCTCGAACCGCTTCCGTCAGTGGCGTGATGCCGGCGTCTTCGAGGCGTTGCTGGAAGGTGTGATCGCCGAGGCCGCGAAGCGCGGTGAGGTGGACTTGTCCCTGGTCTGCGTGGACTCCACGACTGTCCGGGCCCACCACGATGCCGCTGGGATGCACCTCGACCCCGACACGCTGACCGCCCTGGAGAAGGCCGCCGACGAAGCGGAGAACGCCCGGCAAAAGGGGGCGGCCCGGAGGGACAAGCCGGGCAGGACGCCGTCGACGACGCAGAACGGGAAGAACGGCGACGCATCCGACGCCGGCGCGGACTCCGCCTGAAGGAGGCCCTGCTCGGACGCTCCAGGGGCGGGCAGACCGGCAAGGTCCACGTCGCAGGTGATCGCAAGTGCCCGTCCGTTGGCATTCGTCCTGACCGAGGGGCAGGCGGCCGACAGTCCGCAGTTCATCCCCGTGCTGAAGAAGGTCCGTGTCCGTGGGCCTGTCGGCCGCCCCCGCACCCGACCTGACGCGGTCGCCGGGGACAAGGCCTACTCGTCCCGCGGCAACCGCGCCTACCTGCGTGGCCGCCGTATCAAGGCCGTCATCCCGGAGAAGCGGGACCAGGCCGCCCACCGGAAGAAGGAGGGCAGCCGGGGCGGGCGGCCCGTCGGCCACGACGCCGAGCCCTACAAGGAGCGCAACACCGTCGAGCGCCTGATCAACAGGCTCAAGGCCTGGCGAGGCATCGCCACCCGCTGCGACAAGACCCCTGCGAGCTACCTCGCCGGCCGCCACCTTCGCGGCGCGATGATCTGGATCAAGGACCTCACCAGCACCATCCATTGATCACAACCAAATACGCACCCTAGGCGCGCCGATTGCGCCGGGAGTTCCTCGGCGAGACCTTCCCGGGCCGCCTCCAGGCCACCGTTGAAGGCCGGCAGGGCGGAGGCCCTGTGCGACAGGTGCGTCACAGGCCGGCCTGGCCGCTCCCCGCGGCGGTCCCGTCCTGGGAGGATCCTCGCGGGGCATCGGGGAGATGCCTGGGACGTGCCCGACAGGGGTGGGATGCCATGAACGTCCGGCGCAGGGACACGGCTCGGTCCTCCGGTGGTTCCCCGTGGTCCCCGGGTGCGGTCGTCGCCCAGCTGGTGTGCGGTGTGATCGTGCTGGCGGGCCTGGGCCTGGTCGTCCTCGGTTTCCGCTCGTTCGTCCTCACGTACGACGAGGTGACCGCCTACCGGCACGCACCGGTGTGTGGCGCGATGGTGGCGTCCGGCGCGGACTGTCTGCGGCACGAGACCGGTAGGGTGGCGGAGCGGTCCACCCAGGGGAGGCACGAAGGAACGGTCTACCGGCTGGCGGTCGCCGGGGAGACGGGGTCGATCTTCGGTGTGTACGACGTCGACGAGGCGTTCTACGACGACATGCCACTGGGCTCCGCGGTGGAGCTGGCGGTCTTCCGGGGCCGGGTGGTCGAGGTTGCCGCGGCCGGGCACCGGGCCAGGGCCGCGCAGGTGCCGCTGCGGGCGTGCCTGGAACTGACGGTGCTGGGGTTCCTGGGATCGTCACTGGTCATCCACGGCACGAGGCCGGCCCTGACCCGGCTTGGGCTGGGGAAGCCGACCGTGGGCCTCTTCCGGATCACGGTCGGCTCCGCCGTCTTCTTCGCCGTCCCCCCGCTCTTCGGCAGCGTGATGGCGCTGCAGCTCCACGTGCCCCCGGCCGTCGTGCTTCCCCTCGCCGTACTCGGCTGGGCGGGCCTCATGGTCCTCCTGTCCTGGCTGATCCGCCGCGAATGACGACGCTGTGGCCGGGCGCCGCCCCGAACCGCGCACCGGCGGGCCCGGTGCCGCTCCTGCCCGCCGCAGGCGCGGTGGTGTCGTCGGGCCCGGGCGCCGTTGCCTGGTCCGGTCCGAGGATCCTCCGTAGTGCGGCGAGATGTTCCAGGACGTTCCGTGCAGTCCGGGTGGTGCGGGTGGGGCCGGGCGCCGCTGTCGAGCTTCCCCTGCTGGTGTGGGCGCGGCTGTACGAGGCTGAAGGGCTCAAGGAGATCAGGACCGGCCGCGGCGCCGAGCTGTCCCGGCTGCTGCTGGCCGGCTGGAGCCGGGTGCCGCGCGGGGTGGGGGTCGGCGCCGGGTGAGCGGGTGCTGGGCCGTGCGGTCCTCGATTCCCCGTTGGTGTGTGGTTCGGTGTGGCTGCGCTGGTCGGGCCGCGGTGGCGTTCGCACCCTTGTGCCGCGGTGGCCGGCCGGGTCTGCGGCGGGAGCGGGTGCGGTGTCGCCGGGTTGGGCGGCCGGGTGGTCCTGGTCGGCGGCCGGGTGCCGTCGTCGTCGGCTTGGTCGATGTCCTGCTCGGTGCCGTGTCCGCCGTCCCTGGGCTGCGCCGCGGCCGGCAGTCGCGGGCCGGCCGGAGCGATGGCGGGCTCGGACCGTTGCCGCTGCCCGGCCTGGCCGACGACGTCGACGCCCGGTGACCGCACCGGCCCCGACCCGCATGGGCGCAGTGCTCCTCTACGGCGGCCGCCTGGCGCTGATCCGGCGCGACCGGCCCGACGGCATCCAGCATTCGCTGCCCGGCGGCCTTCTTGAGCCGGGCGAAGACCCGGCCGCCGCGCTGCGCCGCGAGCGCCTCGAGGAGCTAGGCCTCGACGCGGACGACCTGGCCGAGGCGTCGGTGCTGTACTTCGTCCAGGAGCAGGAGACCCAGCGGCCCGGCGAGGCCGGGCTCTTCCGTCGGCGGCACCTGGTCTTCACCGCCCGCCTGCCCGACCGCCTTCACCGCACCGTGGCCGCAGTCGAGCAGGACGACCAGGGCCGGGCGCCGGTGGAGTGGATCCCGCTCGCTGACGCCGCCGGCCTCCACCTCTACCCAGTCGTTGGCCCCGCTTTCCACCGGGCCGCCGAATCCGCCACCGGGCCGGTGCTGCTGGCACCGATGACCAGTACCTCCCACCGGTGGCGCTGACTGCGGCGGCGCTCAAGGACATTCTCGGCCAGGTCGCCGTCACGCCCGCCGAGAGGCCGCCACCGTTCACCCGGTGTTCCGATCGCCGCCCGCGCGGCCGCAGACGGTGACGATGGACGGCGTCACGGCGAGCGCGTACACCGTCTGGAGCACGACCGGCACCAACGCCGGCCAGTACCCGAGCAGGGCGAAGAGCGACGGGGTCATGCTGGGAAGCACCGCCACGAGCCCGCCCACATGACGGCCCCGCTGAGCCCGGGGTGACTGGACGAGTAGCAGAACGAGCGTCGGTACCGTCATCCAGACGACCAGGAAGCCGAGTTGGTTCAGGTAGTGCTCGGGCTTCGGCAGCGGGTAGCCGTACTCGTCCTCGCCGCCGGGTGCCCGCAGCGCCGCGACGACGTACAGCAGGAGGACGGGCGTCAGGCAGCAGAGCAGGTAGCGGCCCGCGGCGCGGCCGAGCCACCGCATCTCGGCCCGCCACCGGGCCATCGTCCTGCGGACCACCAGCCGGCTCGCCAGGAAGAGGACGGCCACGGCCCCGGACCCCCACAACGGCGCCAGGAACAGGGGGTCTGTCCGCTCCATCCGCCCCAGACACCAGACCACCACCGCGACCGGCTGCGCCGCCAGCAGCACAGCCATCGTCCAGGTGAACACCCGCCTGACCATCCCGCACCCCCTGTGCTTGAACCCGTAGTTCTTGAACGCGTTCAAAACTAGCACCGGGGGACCCGCGGCACCGACGCGGCCGGCACCACCCCGCGCGCCCACGCCGGCCTGCCGATCGCGTTCCGCGCCTTCCAGGAGCTCCACGCCCAGCCCTACTTCGACTTCGCCCTCACCGTCCTCGGCGACCAGGTCCTCGCCCAGCACACCGTCGACGATGTCTTCCTGTCCCTCGTCGACCGCTGGGACCGCGTGCTGACCGACCCCAACCCCCACGCCTGGGCCGCTCTGCGCTGCGCCGTCGAGGCCCAGCGGGCCCGCGACACCGAGCACCGCCTGCTGATCGAGCGCCTGGTGTTCTCCGCCGTGGTACGCCGCGCGGCGCAGCCGCTGATCGCCGACATCGACGCCGACGCCCTGGCCGACCGCAGCGACGAGGAGGTGGGCGTCTCGGTGGCGGCCGCCGTGCTGGAGCTGTCGGGCGCGAAGTTCGACGTCATCGTTCTGCGCTACCTCAACAAGTACTCCGTGGCGCGCACCGCCCAGGCGATGGGCGTCGACGAGATCACGGTCCGCTCGCTCGTCTCCCAGGCCAAGGCCAAGATCGAAGCCCACCTCGCCCCGCGCCGCCTGCTGCGCCGTGGCCTCGCCAAGCACGACCAGGAGTGGTCCCGGTGATCCAGGACATCGACCGCCTGCTGGAGGGCGCGGGCCCAGGTCCCGCCGCCCGGCCCCGCTATGACCTGGAGGCCGGCCGCCGCTACATCGCCGACCGCCTGGCCGCCCGCCGGGCGATGCCGTCCCCCGCCGCGCCGCCCGGCGGGAGCGCGCCCTTCCCCGCCGTTACCGCCGCGTCGGCCTCCTCGGCCGCGGCCGGGCCGCGGGTTCCGGTGGGGATGCTGATCGACGACGCCGCCCGTGACCTGAAGGCCCTGTCGAAGGGCGTCATCCACGAGCCCGGCGCCGGCATGTCGGTGAACGGTTTGGTGACACGCTGGGAGCCGCACGGCGGCCTGGTCTTCGGCTGCCTCTTCGACCTCACCGGCCGCCCCTACCACGCCCAGTGGTGGTGGCAGTTCGCCGCCGGC
This sequence comes from Kitasatospora sp. NPDC056184, assembly GCF_042268405.1. Classification (NCBI taxonomy): domain Bacteria; kingdom Bacillati; phylum Actinomycetota; class Actinomycetes; order Kitasatosporales; family Streptomycetaceae; genus Kitasatospora; species Kitasatospora sp. NPDC056184. The sequence continues at coordinate 54,537 of NZ_JBHJUI010000039.1, forward strand.
GCCGGGGAGTCCCTGGCCGCCTACTGCCTCTACCTCCACCACGTGCGCGCCGGCGAACTGTGCGACGCCGAGCACTGGTTCCACCAGGCCGCCCGCCTCGGCGAAGACACAGCTCCGCAGCCCCTGCAGCCCACCGCCCCCAACGTTCCCGGCTACCCGCACCTGGCCGTGCTCCTCGCGCCCCCGATCCCCGACACCACCGCTCTGCCGAGCCCTGGCCCCGCCCTGCGCGTGGCCCTCGCCGGCCTGGCCGGCGCGGTCGACGAGATGTGCGGGCCGTTCAGCCTGCCCACCGGCGACATCGCCCACCAGCTCCAGGAACTCGCCGCCCACTGACCCGCCGCCCCTGGCCGGGTCCGCCGCCGCGCGGGCCCGGCCCCGCACCGAACCCGGGAGACCCCCTGATGCCCACCCGCGACCCCGCGATCCTCGCCCTGGCCACCTCCACCGCCGGCTACCTGCTGACCCTCACCGCCCTCGCGATCACCGCGACCCTCGCCCCCACCCCCGCCCGCCGCCGCGAGGCCCGCACCGTCCTCGCCCTCCTCCTCAACCGCAAGCCCTGACCGGCCGCCGAAACCCGCAGCGGCTGCCATACCGCACCGCTGCGCACCCCGGCTGACCGCGGGCGAGCGCGAAGCAGCCCGGTGGCCGACCGGCCCGGGGCGCGGGGACGGGGCGGGTGGTGCGGGCCGGGGGAAGGTCACGTCCCGGCCCGGCGGGCGGCCCGGGGGAGGGTTCGAAGCCGAGCGGGTAACAGGCCCCGCCGAGGGCCCCGGCGCGGGTTTCGCGCGGGACGGACACCACCGCAGATGCCGCCCGCCCACCGAGCCCGTCCACCGCCGCCGGGGCCGCCAGGCCACGGCCCCCTGCGCGGCCGCCAGGCCGCCCGCGCGAAGAGCACGGCGCCCCGCGCCGCGCCCGCCCCGATCACCGTTGTGCTGCGCCCGCCTACCGCCGCCGGGGCCGCCAGGCCACGGCCCCCCCGCGCGGCCGCTAGGCCGCCCGCGTGAAGCGCGGGGTGTCCGTGTGGCGCGGTCTGCTTTCCCGGGGTGTGCTGCGCCGTGTCCCGCTTGCTGTGTCCGGTTCTGGCCGGGGTACGGGGGCGAGGTGCGGCGGGGGTTTTCTCCGCGTGGATGGGTGTAGCAAGTTAATGCAAACTTTACATTACGCGGGAAATTGTGTTCCGGGGTGCGGAGATTTTCGGGGGTGGACCGCGTGGTGGACGCGGTGGCCCCGGGGTGTGTGGCGGGCGGGTTTTCCGGTGTCGTCGGGTGCGGGGTGCGGCGGGCCGGCTGCGTGGTGGTGCGGGGGTGTTCGGCCGCCGCGTGTCCCGGTCCCGGCGGTGCGGCGGGGCGGGGGAGGAAACAGGGCTGACGGCTGTCAGGGGAGCGGGATATCCCTCGGAGGAAGCCAGCCACTACGACCCCCCGGGAGAGGCCCGTGAGCACCAGTCAGCGCCTCGATCAGCCCGACGGCAACGACGGCCAGGGCGACGCCGTCGAACCGGCCGAGCCGTCCCGGCCGGGACGGCTCGGCC
>NZ_JBHJUI010000040.1:0-1836 GCF_042268405.1 Kitasatospora sp. NPDC056184
GGTTACATTCCGAACCCGGAAGCTAAGCCTCACAGCGCCGATGGTACTGCAGGGGGGACCCTGTGGGAGAGTAGGACGCCGCCGAACAATCATTCACAGACAGGCCCCCATCCCTTCGGATGGGGGCCTGTTTGCGTTCCCGGACCTTGCTTCGTAAGACACGCAGGGGGGGATCATATGTGATTCTTGTCATGCGGGAGAGGGCAGAACCGTTTCGGCTAGCGGGGTGGGGCCCAGTTAGCATGTGAACACCCTCCTAGCTCGAAAGATGGACTTGTGACTGTCAACGACGACGTGTTCACGGACTGGAAGAACCGCGAGGAGATCGCGGAGTCGATGATTCCGATCATCGGCCGACTGCACCGGGAGCGGGACGTCACTGTCCTGCTGTACAGCCGTTCCCTGGTGAACAAGTCGGTGGTCAGCATCCTGAAGACGCACCGGTTCGCCCGCCAGATCGCCGGCGAGGAGCTCTCGGTCACCGAGACGCTGCCCTTCCTGCAGGCGCTGACCACCCTGGATCTCGGTCCTTCCCAGATCGACCTCGGCATGCTCGCCGCCACCTACCGCGCGGACAGCCGCGGCCTCTCGGTGGAGCAGTTCACCGCCGAGGCCGTCGCCGGCGCCACGGGTGCCAACAAGATCGAGCGCCGCGAGTCGCCGCGTGACGTCGTCCTCTACGGCTTCGGCCGCATCGGCCGCCTGGTCGCCCGTCTGCTGATCGAGAAGGCCGGCTCCGGCAACGGCCTGCGGCTGCGCGCCATCGTCGTCCGTGGGGGCGGTGACCAGGACATCGTGAAGCGCGCCTCGCTGCTGCGTCGCGACTCCATCCACGGGCAGTTCCAGGGCACCATCACGGTCGACGAGGCGAACAGCACGATCGTCGCCAACGGCACCGAGATCAAGGTGATCTACGCCAACGACCCGTCCGAGGTCGACTACACGGCGTACGGCATCCGGGACGCCATCCTGATCGACAACACCGGCAAGTGGCGGGACCGCGAGGGCCTCTCGAAGCACCTCCGCCCCGGCATCGAGAAGGTCGTCCTGACGGCCCCGGGCAAGGGCGACGTCCCCAACATCGTGCACGGTGTCAACCACGACACCATCAAGCCGGACGAGCAGGTCATCTCCTGCGCCTCCTGCACCACCAACGCGATCGTCCCGCCGCTGAAGGCGATGGAGGACGAGTACGGCGTGCTGCGCGGCCACGTGGAGACCGTCCACTCGTTCACCAACGACCAGAACCTGCTGGACAACTACCACAAGGCCGACCGCCGCGGCCGCTCGGCACCGCTGAACATGGTGATCACCGAGACCGGTGCCGCCTCGGCCGTCGCCAAGGCCCTGCCGGACCTCAAGGCGAAGATCACCGGCAGCTCGATCCGCGTGCCCGTGCCGGACGTCTCGATCGCCATCCTGAACCTCCAGCTGGCCCGTGAGACCACCCGCGAGGAGGTCCTCGACTACCTCCGCAACGTGTCGCTGACCTCGTCGCTGAAGCGCCAGATCGACTTCACCACCGCCCCCGACGCGGTGTCGAACGACTTCATCGGCTCGCGCCACGCGTCCATCGTCGACGCCGGCGCCACCAAGGTCGAGGGCGACAACGCGATCCTCTACCTGTGGTACGACAACGAGTTCGGCTACTCCTGCCAGGTCATCCGGGTCGTCCAGCACGTCTCGGGCGTCGAGTACCCGACGTACCCCGTCCCGGCGGTCTGATCCGCGGAACGCACAACGCCTGTGGGGGGGGGACCCGGAAACGGTTGGCGCCCCCCACGCGGTTTCGCGGGCGGGCGGCGGGGGGGGGGTGGTGGTAGGTTGACATCCGGG
>NZ_JBHJUI010000040.1:1846-55741 GCF_042268405.1 Kitasatospora sp. NPDC056184
GGTTTTACCCGGGCAAACCACCCCCGCGGGTGGGGCCACACCGTCACCGGGTTCCCCCCCCCACAGGCGTTTCCGCGTCCGTCCGGCGGGAGGTTGTTGGAGGAACGTTCACGTCCGCGTGACCTGCTGCTTCGCGAGGGCGGGGGAGGTGGCGCGGAGGTGGCGTCCAGGGCCCGGATGCGTGGATTAGTGGTCTATACCAATGCGGTACTGTGGCCAGTGGAGCTGTCAGAAACACGGCTGTGGGGGCCATATGACTGTTCAACAGGTATCTTCTGTTTCCGCTTTGTCTTCTTCCTCTTCCGATTCTCCTGCGCATCTTCCGCAACCGCCGGACGATCAGGAGCTCTACTGGTACTTCGGGCCGCAACGGAGGTGGGTGCTCGTCGCCAGTTCGGCGGCGTTCGTGTTCACGGCCGGGACGATGCTGACCTTCGCGCTGCGGACGCCGGCGCTCTGGGTGTTCCTCGCCGTTCTCGGGCTCAATGTCGTCGCGCTGGCGCTGTCGTCCGTCAACAGCCTGCGCCAGCGGCGGCTCACCCGGCAGTCCCACGAGGTGCTGGTGCACGCGTGGGCGCCGGAGGAACTGCCGACCGTCGATCTGTACCTGCCGACCTGCGGGGAGCCGCTGGACGTCCTGGAGAACGCCTACCGGGCGGTCGCCGCGGTGGACTGGCCCGGTGCGCTGACGGTCTGGGTGCTCGACGACGCGGACCGGCCCGAGGTCGCCGACCTGGCGGCCGCGCACGGGTACCGGTACGTCGTGCGGCCCGACCGGGGGCACCTCAAGAAGGCCGGGAACCTCAACCACGCGCTGACCCTGAGTAGCGCCGAGCTGATCGCCATCCTCGACGCCGACTTCGCGCCCCGGCCGGACTTCCTGCGCCACCTGGTGCCGTACTTCGCGGACCCGCGGATCGGCATCGTGCAGAGCCCGCAGTGCTTCGACACCGACGAGTCGATGACCTGGATCGAGCGCGCCGCCGGTGCCGCGCAGGAGTGGTTCTTCCGCTGGATCCAGCCCTCCCGTGACGCCAGCGACGCCGCCATCTGCTGCGGCAGCAACGCCGTCTACCGGCGCACCGCGATCGACGAGGCCGGCGGCTTCGCCCGGCTCGACCACAGCGAGGACCTCTTCACCGGCCTCGGCCTGTACGCCAAGGGCTACCGCACGCTGTACGTCCCGGTGCTGGTCGCCAAGGGCACCTCGCCGGACAACCTCGCCTCGTACGTCAACCAGCAGTACCGCTGGGCGATGGGCAACCTGCACCTGCTCGGCTCGCCCGAGCTCAAGCGGATCGGCGCGCCCTGGCGGATGCGGCTCTGCTTCTACGAGGGCATCGTCGGCTACCTGACCGCCGCCGTGAACGTCTTCGTCGCGCCGCTGCCGCCGCTGGTGATGATGTTCTTCTACCCGGACCAGATCCGGCCCTGGCACGTCCTGCCGATGCTCGCGCCGCTCTGGCTCTGGCACGTGCTGCTGCCCCGGGTCAGCCGGACCCGCTGGCGGATCGAGGTGGTCCGCTCCAATGTGCTGATGAGCGTCGCCGCCGGTGTCGCGTTCTGGCACACGCTGCGCGGACGCAGCGCCGCCTGGGTGCCGACCGGTGCGGCCGGTGCGGGCGGTGCCGCAGGCGGGGCCGCCCCCGCCGCGCGCGGCAAAGCCCGGTCCGGCGGGATGGCCCGCAAGGTGGTGCTGCTCTCGCTGGCCTGGCTCTGCGCCTCGCTCGGCGTCGGCGCCCTCGGCCTCGGCCTGGCCGTCGCCGCGTACGGCTGGGCGCCCAACTGGGGCCTCGGGCTCTACCTCGCGGTGCAGGCGCAGATCGGCCTGCCGCTGATCCGCGACCTCCTCGGCGAGGTCCGCGGCTCCCGCGCCGAGGGCGCCGCCGCCGGGTCGAAGGCGCCCCGGCCCGGCATGCTGCCCCGCCGCTGGCCCGAGGGGCTGGCCGCCACCGCCACGCTCGTGCTCACCGCTCTTCTCGCCTCCGGCTGGGCCCGCCCGATGCTGCCCTGGCTGGGTTGAAAGGTCGTCGCCACCCATGTCGTCGTCACCGACACCGTCACCGATACCGTCGCCGGTACCGCCTCCGTCCCCGGCCGCCGACCCGGCCGTCCCGGAGCTGCGACCGGACGCCTTCACCATCCCCGTCCAACGGACGGCCACCGGTCCGTCCCGCTCGACCGGCCTGTTCGGCCGCGCCGCCTCCCGGGGTTCCGATGCCCCGGGCCCGGCGCCCCGCGCGGCCGGCTTCCGCCCCGACATCGAGGGCCTGCGCGCGGTCGCCGTGCTCGCCGTCCTCGCGTTCCACGCCGCCGTCCCCGGCCTGGCCGGCGGGTTCGTCGGCGTGGACGTCTTCCTCGTCATCTCCGGCTACCTGATCACCGGCCTGCTGTTGCGCGAGGCCACCACCACCGGCCGGATCCGGCTCGGCGAGTTCTTCTCCCGCCGGGCCCGCCGACTGCTGCCCTCGGCGGCGATCGTGCTCGGCGCGGTGGCGCTGGTCGGCGCCTGGCTGACCGTGCCGCTGCGGCGCGCCGACCTGGAGTACGACGTGCTCGCGGCGGCGTTCTCGGTCGGCAACTGGCGCTTCGTCGCCCAGCAGACCGACTACCTGGCGGCCGGGCGGGACGAGAGCCCGCTGCTGCACTTCTGGTCGCTGGCCGTCGAGGAGCAGTTCTACCTGGTCTGGGGTCCGCTGCTGGCGCTCACCGCCTACCTGGTGCTGCGGGTGCTGCGGCGCGGGCGGGCGGACGGGCGCGGGCGGACGGTGCGGCCGGTCGCGGCCGCGCTCGCCGCCGTGCTGACCGTCGGCTCCTTCGCGCTCTCGCTGCGCTGGACGCACGACTCCGTCTCGCTCGCCTACCTCGGGACGCCCTCCCGGGTCTGGCAGTTCGGGGTCGGCGCGCTGCTCGCCCTGCTGCCCTGGCACCTGCTGCGCGGACCGCGCGTGCTGCGCGTGCTGGTCGGCTGGGGCGGGGCGGCGGCGATCACGGGGTGCGTCCTGGCGTACGACACCGCGACCCCGTACCCGGGCTGGGCGGCGCTCGTCCCCACCCTCGGCACGGCCGCCGTCATCCTGGCGGGCACGCCCGGACGGGACGCGGCCGCCGGTAGCTCCGGCCGCTCCGACCTCTCCGGCTTCGGGGTGGACCGGGTGCTCGGCCTGCGCGTGCCGCGGGCGATCGGCCGGCTCTCGTACAACCTGTACCTGTGGCACTGGCCGGTGCTCGTCCTCGTCGGCGCGAAGTTCGGCCCGCTGGACTGGCCGGTGAAGGTGGCGCTCACCGCCGCCGCCGCCCTGCCCGCCGCCGCCGTGATGCGGTGGGTCGAGCGGCCGCTGCGGCACAGCCGTACCGTCTCCGAACTCCCGCGCCGAGGGCTGTCGTTGGGCCTCGCCTCGGTGGTCATCCCGGTGGTGCTGGCGCTGGTGGTCGGCTCCGGCACGCTGCGGCTGCTCGGGCCGGCGGCGCCGGTCGACCTGCGGGGTCTGCCGCCCGGGGCGGCGGACGGCACCTCGCTGCTGGTGCGCACCGCGGCGGCGGCGACGGGTCCGGCGGTGGTGCCGGACGCCGTCCAGGCCCGCAAGGACTTCCCGCCGGACGGCGAGTGCGAGGTCGCCCCGACCGCGACCACCAGCCCCGACTGCCGCTTCGGCGTCGTCGGCAGCCCGGACCGGATCGTGCTGCTCGGCGACTCGCACGCCGGCCAGTGGTTCTCGGCGCTGCTCGCGATCGCCGCCGAACGGCGCTGGGAGCTGGAGGAGTTGGTCAAGCAGGGTTGCCCGCTTCCGGAACTCACGGTGGTCAACCCGCAGTTGGGTCGCACCTACCGCGAGTGCGACACCTGGCGGGCGAACGCGCTGACCCGGCTGAAGGAGGGCCCCAAGCCCCGGCTGATCGTCGTCTCCGCCCTCAACCGGTACACCGACGACCGTGAACTGCTGCTCCAGGGCTGGGAGAAGACCCTCACCCCGCTGCGCGAGCTCGGTGTCCCGATCGTCTACGTGCGCGACACCCCGATCCCCGGAACGGACGTGCCGGCCTGTGTGTCGGGCCACACCGACGACCCGGCGGCCTGCGAGTTCCCGCGCGACAAGGCGCTGTGGGCGGACCCGCTCGCCGACGAAATCGCGGCCGGCCGGACGCCGGGTGTGCGCGCCGTGTCGGTGAACGACGTCATCTGCCCCGGCAGCGGCCGCAGTTGCCCGGCGGTACTGGAGCGCATCCTGCTCTACCGCGACGACGCGCACCTCACCAACGTCGCCACCGTCGTCCTCACACCGCGCCTGGAACGGCTGTTGACCGACTCCGGCGCCCTGCCGTCCAAGGCCGCCTCGGCGGCCCCGGCCGCCGCGCCCGCCGTGCCCGGTGCGCCGCCGCCGCTCACGGCGGACGGCTGGACGCAGCTGCTGCGCGACGACTTCGACGGCCCGGCCGGCAGCCGCCCGTCGGAGGCCGACTGGCAGTACGACCTGGGCACCTGCTACCCGGGCTGCCCGGCGGCGCAGTGGGGGACGGGCGAGGTCGAGACCATGACCGACTCGACGGCGAACGTCCGGCTCGACGGCCGGGGCGCGCTGGAGATCGTGCCCACCCGGGACGCGAACGGGCAGTGGTCGTCGGGGCGGATCGAGTCCCGTCGCGCCGACTTCGCCCCGCCGCCCGGCGGCGTGCTGCGGATCGAGGCCGGGATCGCCCTGCCCGACGTCACCGGCCCGGCCGCCTCCGGGTACTGGCCCGCCTTCTGGACCCTCGGCGGCGAGCTGCGCAACGGCTACACCGGCTGGCCGGCCATCGGCGAGCTGGACGTCATGGAGCAGGTCAACGGCCGGGACGCGGTGTTCGGCACGATGCACTGCGGCGTCCTCGACGGCGGCCCCTGCCAGGAGCCCCGCGGCCTGACCTCCGGCGACCGGCCCTGCGGCGCCGAGTGCCGCACCGGCGTCCACCGCTACGCGGTCGAGGTCGACCTGAGGCCGGGCGCCGAGGAGGTCCGCTGGTACCTCGACGGCCGGGAGCACCACCGGGTGCGGGCCTCGCAGATGGACCGCGCGACCTGGGACCGGGCCGTCAACCACGGCCTGTTCCTGATCCTCAACGTCGCCGTCGGCGGCAACCTGCCGACCGCCTTCGGCGGCGCCGTCACCCCGGCCACCGAACCCGGCCACCCGATGCGGGTCGACTACGTCTCCGTCGCCACGAAGCCGTAGCCGCCGACCCGTCGGGAAACACCGGCCGCCGCCCGCCCCGCAGGTCGCGGTGTCGACCAGGGCCTGGAAGGTGACGCCGGTGGCCTCGGTCAGGTGGTACGGGTTCACCGACACGACGACCTGGCGTCGCCCGTCACCAGTGTGCCGTACCCGGGGATGCCGCCGGTGAGGCCCCAGAACTCGCCGCACGCGGTGGGGTAGCGGCTCAGCCCGAGGCCGTAGGTGGCGCCGTGACCGGTGTCGACCTGCTGCTTCATGGCGGTGAGTTCCGCCGGACGCAGCAGCCGGCCGCCGAGCAGCGCGGCGTTGAAGCGGGCCAGGTCCCGGGTGGACGAGATGCCCGCGCCGGCCGGGCCGAACGCCGACGGGTTCAGGAGGGTGACGTCCGCCGGGCCGCCGGGCCGCTCGACGTAGCCGTGCGCGTGCGGCCCGGGGACGTCCGGCGAGGTGAGCGGCATCGAGGTGTCGTGCAGGCCGAGCGGCCGGATGATCCGGCGCTCGATCTCCTCGTCCCAGGTGCGCCCCGTGACGCGCTCGGTGATCATCCCGAGCAGGACGTAGTTGGTGTTGGAGTAGTGCCAGCCGGCGCCGGGGGCGTCGTACGGCGGGTGCGCGGTGGCGATCCGCACGAGGTCCAGCGGCCGGTAGGTCGTCCAGCGGCCGACCGCCAGCCAGCGGTCCAGGGCCTCCTCGCCCTGGGTGTCGAACCGCGGGTCGTCGGTGAAGTTGTGGATCCCGCTGGTGTGGTTCAGCAGTTGGCGCACCGTGATCGCGGCGCCGTTCGGCACGAGGCCGGGCAGGTGGCGGTCGATCGGGTCGTCCAGGCCGATCCGGCGCTCGCCGACGAGTTGGAGCACGACCGTGGCGGCGAAGGTCTTGGTGACGCTGCCGATCCGGAACCGGGCGCCGTCCGGCACCGGTGCGCCGGTCGCCAGATCGGCCACCCCGGCCGTCCCCCGCCAGGCGGTGCGGCCGTCCTGCCGGACCTCGGCGAGCACCGCGGACGAGCCGCCCTCCCCGACCACGGCCCGCAGCGCCCGGTGCAGCGCCACCGGGTCGGCGGCCGGGTCGGCGGCCGCCGAGGCGGTGGGCGTCAGTGCCGCCAGCAGCCCCGCGCCGGCCAGGGCGACGGCGGCCGCGCGGCCGCCGAGCCGTCGTGCGGCGCGGCGTGCGGCGGGGCGGTTCGGTACGGCGGTGCCGGTGGCGGTGGCGGTCATCTCGGTCCCTCCCGATGGCGGCCGGACGTCTTCCGGCTGCCTCCAGCCTGCTCGCCGCCTGAGGCCGGGGCCTCCGCCCGAGGTCGTGACCGTCTCCCCCCGTGGAGCCAACCGCTCCCCTCCGGGGGGAGGAGCGCGGACCGGTCAGGACGCCGTGTCGGCCGGGAAGGGCACGGGGTGGGCCTCGGCGAAGTCGGCCGAGCGGGCGACCTCGTGCCCTTCTGAGCCGGGGCGCCCCCGCCCACGGGCGCACGGCGCGCGCTCACCGGATCGGGTGATGGATCGCGGGCCGATCCCCGGTTCGGCGGACCGGGGCGGCGGCGGTGTGTATAGGTGGCAGCCGGAGCACGCCGAGGGAAGGGAACACCCCATGACGCAGTCACCCGCCAGGCCCGCGCAGAGTGTCGACGAGGTCATCGCGCGGATGCGGGCGATCAAGGCGCGGCTGGACCCGCGGGACGGGGTCGCCTGCTTCAACCGGATGTACCTGCGGGTCACGGAGCTGGTGGGGGAGCGGCTCACGGCCGGGTACTTCCAGGACCAGGTGTTCATCGAGCGGCTCGACGTGGTGTTCGCGAACCTGTACTTCGACGCGGTCGAGGCCGGCGAGGCGGGGCGGGCGGTGAACGAGGCGTGGAAGCCGCTGTTCGACGCGCGCGGCCGCCGGAAGGTGTGGCCGGTCCAGTTCGCGTTCGCGGGGATGAACGCGCACATCAACCACGACCTCGCGCTCGCCGTCGTCGGGACCTGCATCGAGCGGCGGACCACGCCCGACACGCCGCCGGTGCACGCCGACTACCTCAAGGTGAACGAGCTGCTCGCGCAGGTGGAGGCGGAGGTGCGGGCGTCGTTCGAGGCGCAGATCGTCAAGGTCGCCACCGAGGAGGCCGAGCCGCTGAAGCACATCGTCGCCAGCTTCTCGATCGCCCGGGCCCGGGACGCCGCCTGGGCGACCACCCAGACGCTCTGGCACCAGCGCAACATCCGGCCGATGTACGACGCGACGCTCGCCGCCGTCACCGCGAGCACCGCGCTGGCGGGGGAGATGCTGGTGACGCCCGTGCTGCCGCCGGTGGAGCAGCCGGACGGGGACACGCCCTGACCCACGACCGGCGGAGTCCGGCGCGCGGGTCGCGCGGGGGCGGGGTGCACTGGTGGGTGACCAGCCGTGCTGCGAAAGGCCGCCGATGTCCTCCTCGCCCCCCGCCCGGTACGCCGACCTGAGCGCCGTGGTGATCAACTGCACGCTCAAGCGGTCGCCCGAGCGGAGCCACACCCAGGGGCTGATCGAGGTGAGCACCGGGATCATGGAGCGCCAGGGCGTGCGGGTCGAGGTGGTCCGCGCGGTGGACCACGACATCGCCACCGGGGTCTGGCCGGACATGACCGAGCACGGCTGGGAGACGGACGAGTGGCCGGTGCTCTACAGCCAGGTGATGGCGGCCGACATCCTGCTCCTGGCCGGGCCGATCTGGCTCGGTGACAACTCCTCGGTGATGAAGCGGGTGATCGAGCGGCTCTACTCCTGCTCCTCGGTCCTCAACGAGCGCGGGCAGTACGCCTACTACGGCCGGGTCGGTGGCTGTCTGATCACCGGGAACGAGGACGGCGCCAAGCACTGCGCGATGAACGTGCTCTACAGCCTCCAGCACCTCGGCTACACCGTCCCGCCGCAGGCGGACGCGGGATGGGTGGGGGAGGCCGGCCCGGGGCCCTCGTACCTGGACGCGGGGTCGGGCGGGCCGGAGAACGACTTCACCAACCGCAACGCCACCTTCCTGACCTGGAACCTGCTGCACCTCGCCCGGATGCTCAAGGACGCGGGCGGCATCCCGGCGTACGGCAACCAGCGCTCCGAGTGGGACGCCGGCTGCCGCTTCGACTTCGAGAACCCCGAGCACCGCTGAGACCGGGGGTCTTTCGGCGGGGCCGTCAGGTGCGGTCGGCGGGCGGGTGGATCACCCCGGCCAGTTCCTCGGCGAGGGGGGCCAGGTCGGGCAGGCGGCGGGCGAGGTTGCGCAGGTGGATGGCGAAGGCCTCGCACTGGAGCGGGGTCGAGCCCTTGACGATGACCGGTGCGAGCCGGCGGGCGAGGTCGGCGTCGTCGGACGCGATGAGGATCACGAGGAGGAACTGCGGGCCGGAGGGGGTCTCCGCCACGCCGCGGTTGCAGCCGATGATGGCGTCCAGGGCGTCGATGTCCGAGGCTTCGAGCGCCTGCAGGGCCTGGTCCCGGGCGGCCTCCGCGTCGGTGACGACCTCGTACACCGTGTCGAGGGGCACTCTCCCGGCCAGGCGGAGGACGGCGAAGTGCTGCTGGCTGTCCGGGTCCTCCCCGGAGGCGAGGACCGAGCTGACGTAGGGGTCGTGCAGCTGGTCCCAATGGGAGGCGTGGAAGGCCTGGTCGGCGGACCAGTCGGGCGTGTCCAGCCAGGACTGCAGGAGGGTGACCGCCTCGTGGTGCCGGCGACCCGCGTCGATCACGTCCGTGAGGCCGTGGGCGTCGATCGTGTCGAGCGTCTCGACGAGGTCGGTCAGCAGGCCCTCCAGGGGGGAGAGCTCCGCGAACAGTCGCAGCTGCTCGCGGCCCTCGGGCCCCGTCAGCCTGCCCGCGTGGGCGCGCAGGAACTCCTCCTCGTCGGGCCAGCCGGAGCGGGTCGCCCAGGCGCTGATCAGCCCCGCGGTGTCCGGGGCGAAGGGGGCGGTCGCCCAGCCGGGCAGGGTCTCGTCGCGGATCTCCAGGTCCACGGCCACCTGCCGGACCAGTTTCCGTGCGCGGGAGCGGAGTTCGAGGTCCTCGGACTCGGCGCCGGCCGCGGCGGAGCGCAGGAGTGCCACGGCCCGCTCGCGGTCCCCGCGCAGGGCGGTGCCGTGGGCGTACCAGGCGTTCAGTTCCGCCTGCGCCAGGGGGTCGCCGCTCAGCGCCGCAGCGGCCGACGACCACGCCGTGTGGAACGGGCCGTCCTCGGTCTGCTGCTTGGAGAAGTTCTTGAGCGCCTTGCCGAGGCCGTCGAGGTGGACCGCGGGATCGGCCCGGGCGAGGACGGTGTAGTGGGCGACCGCCTCACCGGCGGACGCGAGCGCCCCGCTCCGGTCGCCCGCCGCCGACTGCCGGGCGGCGAGGTTGTTCAGGGCCGAGGCGAGCCCGGGGAGGTACGTCCCGGGGGCGAGCCCGAACAGGTGGCGCGTGAGCTCCACGGCCTCGCCCATGGTCTCCAGCGCGCCGGTCGGATTCCCCGTCTGGGACTGGACGGTGGCGAGGGTGCCGAGCGTGGTGGCGAGCCGGTCGAGGTGGCGGCCGGGGTCGGTTTCGGCCAGTCGGCGGAAGTGCCCGGCGGCCTCGGTGATCGCGGCCAGCGCGCCGTCCTGGTCCCCGGCGTCCAGCCGCGGCCAGGAGAGCGTGTGCAGGGCGGTGGCCAGGCCGAACAGGTGATCGTCGGGGTCGGTTCCGGCGAGGCCGCGGAGGAGCTCGACAGCCTCGGCGGCGGCCTCCAGCGCGGCGGCGTGGTCCTCCTGCTCCAGCTCCCTGTTGGCGAGGTTGTTGAGCGCCGCCGCGAGGGGCGGGAGGTGCGTTCCGGGGTCGGTCTCCGCGAGGCCGCGGCGGATCCTGACGGCCTCCGCGGCGGCGTTGCGTGCGGCGATCCGGTTGCCGGTCTCCGCCAGCAGGTCGGAGATCGCGTGGAACGTCCTGGCCAGGTCGGCCTGGTGGGGGGCCGGGTCGCTCTCGGCGAGGCTCATACGGATGGTGAGCGCTTCGGACACGGACTCCAGCGCCCCGTCCGCGTCGCCCGCCCGGGACTGCTGCTCGGAGCAGTCGTACAGGGCGGCGGCGAGCGCGGACGTGTACCCGGCGGGGTCGACCTGGGCGAGGGCGCGGCGGACGAGGACTCCCTCCCGGGCGGCCTCCAGCGCGCCGTCCGGGTCGCCGACGGCGGCGCGCCGATCGGCGAGGCCCAGCAGGCTCGTGGCGAGGGCGGGATAGAAGCCGTCCTCGTTCTCGGCGAGCTCGCGGCGGATGCCGACGGCCTCGGTGACCGAGTCGAGCGCCTGCGCGTTCGCTCCGGCGGCGGCCTGGCTGATCGACAGGTTGTGGAGGGCGGTCGCGAGATCGGGGAGGTGGGCGGCGCGGGCGGTCCGGGCGAGGCGGCGGTAGTGGCCGACGGCCTCGGTGAGGGAGTCGAGCGCCTCGGCGGTCCGCTTCAGGTCCGCCTGCTGGCCGGCGAGGTTGATCAGGCCGTTGGCGAGGTCGTGGAGGTAGGCGGCGGGCTCGTCGGCGGCCAGGGCCCGGAAGTGGGCGACGGCCTCGGTGATGGTGCCGAAGGCCTCGCCCGGCTGCCCCGAGGCGGCCTGCATGATGGCGAGGTTGTTCAGCCCCTTGGCGAGCCTGGGGAGGACCGCGGCGGGGGTGTCGACCGCGAGGGCGCGGTAGTGGGCGACGGCCTCGGCGGCCGCCGCCAGCGCACCGGGTACGTCCCCCGCGTCCTCCTTGTGGCTGGAGAGGTTGACCAGGGAGTCGGCGAGGTCGGACCGGAAGACACCCGGGTTGAGGTCGGCCAGCCGGCGGTGGAGGGCCACGGCCTCGGTGATGGACCGCAGGGCGTCGCTCCGGTCCCCGGCACCCGCCTGCTGGACCGAGAGGTTGCTCAGCGCGCTGGCCAGCTCGTGGCGGTACGCGGTCGGGTCGGCCGCGGTGAGCTCCCGGAAGTGCGCGACGGCCTCGGTGACGGACTCCAGAAAGCCGGCCCGGTCGCCCGTGGCGAGCTGGTGCACGCCGAGGTTGTTGACCGCCATGGCGAGGTGGTGGAGGAACGCGGCGCGGTCGGTCCTCGCGAGTTCGCGGAGGAGGTCGACGGCCTCGGCGGCGGAGGCGAGCGCGCCGGCCCGGTCCCCCGTGTGGTTCTGCTCGGCGGAGAGGCCGTTCAGCGCGCTCGCCAGATCGGGCCGGAAGACCGCGGGGAGGACCTGGGCGAGGCGGCGGTAGTGGGAGGCCGCCTCGCGGGCGGAGGCGAGCGCGCCGGCCCGGTCCCCGGCCCGGCTCCGGAGGTTGGCGAGGGTGCCGAGGGCGTTGGCGAGCCCGGGGAGGTGGACGAGGGGGTCCGCGCCGGCGAGTCGGCGGTGGAGGTCGACGGCCCCGGTCGTCGCGCGCAGGGCTTCCCCCACGTTCCCGAGGTTGGCGTGGCGGTGGCCCAACCGGTCCAGGAGACGGGCCGACCGCGCCGGGTCGGCGGCCGACTCCGCGTGGAGCCGGGCGAATCGCCGCTGCTCCGCCTTCAGCCCGAGGCGGGGGAGTCCGGTGGCGCCGAAGGGGATGCCCTCGGCGAGTTCGTCGAGCCATTCGGCCTCCGGTGCCGTGTCGACGAGCCGGTCGAGGGCGTCCAGTGCGGCGCCGCCCTGCTCCGAGGCCACGGCCAGCACCGGCCGCCAGTGCGGCCCGCCGGCGCCGGCGGCGGCCCACCGGGTCATCATGTCCGCCGCGGCGTCCCGGTCGGTCCAGGCCGCGCGGTTCAGCTGCCGGAGCGCGTTGGTGGCGCGGTCGTCGTCGAGACCGGTGAGCACCGCCGGGAGCAGGCCCGCGTCCTGCCGCAGGGTGCGCAGCACCAGGTGGTCGGCGATCGGGTCGGGGCGCAGGGCGAGCGGTTCACCGGGCGCCGGGCTCAGGCAGGTGGTGAGGGTGACGCGGACCCGCTCGGCCCACTGCGCGTCGCGCGCGAGCTCCCTGACCGTGCACAGGGCCTCGAACGCCTCCTCCGGGTCGACCGGGGTGCGGAGGGTGAGGCAGGTGGTCGCGCGGTTCAGGACCCTGACGTCGACGCCGTCGACGGGGGCGCCCGCCGCGTGGACCTGCTTCCAGTAGGAGTGCTCGTGCTCCAGGATCTCGTCGTAGAGCTCGGCCCGCGTGGTCGGCAGCCGCTCCCGGTCCGGCGTGCGGGCGGCGAGGAAGGCGAGCAGCAGCCGGTCCAGGGTGGTCCAGTCACGCGGGGCGGCGTCGGCGGCCCGGTCCAGGCCGATCGCGTCGCCGCTGCTCCGGAAGGCGTCGAAGGCCCGGCGGGCCAGGGTGCCGCCGTCGGGGTGCTCGGCCGGCAGGTGCACGTCCCGTTCGCGGCACAGCAGACCGTCCTTGTTCCAGGCCCTGCGGAGGTCCGACAGCCACTGCCCGTCGGTGGAGCGGGCGGTCATCAGCACCACGGCCGGTGCCGCGCCGCGTTCGGCCCGCCGCCGCAGGACGCCGAACAGCCTCCGGGCCTCCGGCCCGCGGGCGTCGGCGTAGTCGAGGACGACGAGCGTGGGCGAGGTGACCACGCCCAGCCAGTCCGGACCGGACGACTCGGTGCGGAGGTAGCCCGCGTACCAGCCGTGGTCGCGGGCGAGCCGGTGGGCGACCTCCCGGGCCAGCCGGGTCTTGCCCGCGCCGCCGACGCCGTGGAGGACGGCGATCCCGGTGTACGGGCCGTCGGCGACCGCGAGGCACCAGTCGAGGAGCACGGTCAGTTCGTCGCGGGCCTGGAACGGCACCACCTGGTACTCCGGCCACAGCATCTGCAGCGGCCGGTGGACCTCCGGGACGAGCGGGAGGTACGGCGGCTGCAGCGGGTCGTGGGCGGGCGGGACGGCCGGGGTGTGGGTGTCCCGGGAGCGCCAGAGCCGGCCGATGTCGACCGCGAGCCGCCAGGACCAGCCCTCGGCGTACCGGCTTCCGGCGCGGACGGCCGCGTCGAAGGAGGCGTCGGTGCCCGTGATCGGTGAGGTGGGCAGGGCCCGGGCCACGCCCACGGGGTCGAGCACGATGAGCGGGCGGGCCGGCCCCGCCACGTCGGACTGCACGAGGTCGTCCCAGTCGGCGGGCGCTTCGTGCCACACGTCGGCGTCCGGCGGCGCGGGCTCGTCCGGGTCGTCGCCGTCCGGGTCGTCGACCCGGACGGCGAGCAACGCGTGGGCGGGGCCTCCGGGTTCGGGGGAGTCGACGAGGAGCACGTAGGGGTGCAGCCCGGCGTGCAGACAGGCCGCGGCGAGGGTGAGGGCGAGGTCCAGACAGGTGGCGTGCCGGGGGCTCCAGAGGATCTCGGCGGGCTCCCGGATCACCTGCCGGGCGGGGTCGTCGCCGGGGGCCTCGTACGCGTAGGTGATCTCCGCGGCGGCCAGGGCCTCGTACACGGCCCGGGCCTGGGCGATGCGGCTGCCGCCCGCCGGTCCGGGGAGCCGGACGAGGGCGGCGACGTCGTCGGGGCGCACGTACTTGGCGAGCGCGACCGCTTCGCCCTGCTGCGACCACCGGGGCCAGGCGCTCACCGGATCACCACCGCGTCCCTGAGGGCTTCCCCCGAGCGCCTGCCCGTTCCCGGACGTTCGATCCCCCTGCCGTCGCACCCCGGCCGTGCGGATGCGACATGTCTGTGCGTCAAGGCGTTCTCCGCTCTGCTCGGTGCCCCTGGCCAACCCCCCTGGCTGGAGCGGCACCGCCGGCACCCATGGTGCGGCACCGGGGCGCGGCGACACGGTGCTTCCGCTGCGTGGTGGCCGAGTTGAGACATTGCCGACGCCCGGGCGGTGGCCCGGGCCGCGGTGGTTCGAACCCAGGGTCGGACGGATCTTCGGTGAGGGGGCGGCTCCGGCGCGGGGGAGGGCGTGCGGGCGGGGGCGACGCGCCCCCGTGCGCTGCACGGGATCGGGGCCGGAGTGCGCAGCGGGGCGGGCGCCCGGGTATCGGGAGGGCGGTACCGGGTGGTCATGGGAGGGCCGATGAGTGAGCAGGAAGCACCGCCGATCTCGATCTTCTACCGTCGCGACGGGCTCGACCCGGGCGCGGCGCTGGGGGAGGCCCAGCGGGGGGACCCGGTGCGGCGGGTGCGGGACTTCTGGCTGCACCGGGTCGGTGAGTACTGGCTCGTCACCCGGCACGCCGATGTCCGGCGGGTGCTGGCCGACCAGGAGACCTTCGCGATGTACGACGCGGAGCGCGCGCCGGTCCTGCCGAACGAGCTCCTCAACATGGACCCGCCGGAGCACACCCGGCTGCGCCACGTCCTGACGCCGGAGTTCACCGGGAAGCGGATCCGCGCGCTGGAGCCGGTGATCCGTTCCCGGGTCGGCGAGCTGATCGACGCGATGGAGGCGCGCGGTGCCGCGGCGGACCTGATGGCGGACTTCGCCCTGCCGCTGCCGCTCGGGGTGATCTGCGCGCTGCTCGGCGTCCCCGATCCCGATCAGGGGGAGTTCCACCGCTGGTCGCGGACCACGCTGGATCTCGGGCTGCCGATGGAGGAGCGGCTCGCGGCCGGCCGGGAGTCGCGCGCGTACACGGCCTCCCTGGTGGCGGAGAAGCGGCGCAGCCCGGACGACGGGATGATCGGCATGCTCGTCCGGGAGCACGGCGACGCGGTGTCGGACGCCGAACTGGTCGGTGTCTGCGAGCTGTTGCTGCTGGCCGGCCACGTCACGGTGTCCAACACGATCGGCCTGGGCGTGCTCGCCCTGCTGGCGCACCCGGAGCAGGTCGACCGGTTGCGCGGCGCCACCGGGGCCGATCCGGTGATCGACACCGCCGTCGAGGAGCTGCTGCGGTACCTGTCCGTGTCCAGCACCGCGCTGGCCCGGACCGCGCGGCGCGACACCGTGCTCGGCGGCGTGCCGATCAGGGCCGGTGACCAGGTGGTCTGCCAACTGCCGGTGGCCAACCGCGACCCGGTGCTCGGCGCCGGGATGGACCGCCTCGACATCGGGCGCAAGCCCGTGTCGCACGTGGCGTTCGGGCACGGCCCGCACCACTGCCTCGGCGCGCCGCTGGCCCGCGCCGAGCTGCGGATCGCGCTGCCCGCGCTGCTGCGGCGGCTGCCCGGCCTCGCGCTCGCGTGCCCCGCCGACGAGGTGCCCTACCGCGTGAACAACGAGGTCTACGGCCTGCACGCCCTGCCGGTCACCTGGTGACCGGCTGATCCTGGACCGGCCGGCCCCGGACCGGGTGCTCCTCGCACGGGTACGGCAGCAGGACGGCCCCCGGGGGGTCGCCGGCCCGGGAGACGGCGAGGCAGCGGTGGGGGGCGGGCGCCGGGCGCAGGTTCAGGCCCACCAGCACCCCGGCCACCAGCAGCAGCCCGGCCAGGGCGGCCGCCGTGCCCGTCCCGACCCTGCCGGCCGTCCCGACTCTCCCGCCCGTCCCGACCCTGCCGGCCGTCCGGCAGGGTCGGGCAGCGGCAGCGGCAGCGGCAGCGGCGGGGGCGGGGCGGTCGGCGGGCGCCCCGGGCTCCGGCTGCCTGATCCGCCGCACCTCGGCGAGGCAGCGCGTCGCCTCCCGCAGCCGGGCCCGCCGCAGCTCCTCCGCGCCCGCGCCGTCCGGCCCCGGTGCTCCGGGGGCCGCGGCGCCCCCGGGAACGGCGCCCAGCTCGCCCCGCAGCTCACCCACGATCGCCACCAGGACGCGGACCAGCTCCGCCGACTCCGCCGCGCCCGCCTCGGCCAGCCGCTGCGCCTGCCGGGCCCGGTCCAGTGCCTGCTGGGCGGCCGATCGCCCCGCCGCGGGTGAGCCCGGACCCCGGGCGGCCCGGGCGGCCTGTTCGTGGAGCCGGCCGGCGCGCGCCAGCAGCGCCGCCCGGGCCCGCGGGTCCTCCAGGCGGTCGTGGACCAGCCGGCGGAGCAGGTGCCAGGGGATGTCCTTCTCCGCGGAGCGGTACTCGCTCCAACTGGTCTTGCCGGCCGGGTACCGCTGGGCGAGTTCGCGGACGGTGAGTCCGGTGGTCACCTCCCGCACGAACCGGGCCAGGGCGTCGGCCTGTTCGGTCTCCCCCTTGAGCCGCCCCTGCGGGCGTCCGGCGCTCCCCACTCCCTGCCCCCTGCCGTGTCCGCGGCCAAACCGGATTGTCCGCCGCCCACCTGGGCCGCGACCGCGTTTTGTAGATGGACAATCAACCATGCCGCACGGTGGGACCTCCACCGGGTCTTCGGTCAACTTGCGGGAGCCCGGGCCGGGTTGTGTCGAGGAGAAGGTTGTCGTGTGTCGCTGATCGAGGTCGCCGGCCTGGTCAAGGAGTTCCGCAGGCCCCGCCGGATCGACGGGCCGCTCGGCGGGCTGCGGACCCTGTTCACCCGCCAGTACGTGAGCAAGCGCGCCGTCGACGGGATCGACTTCGCCGTCGGCGAGGGCGAACTGGTCGGGTACCTGGGGCCCAACGGAGCCGGCAAGTCGACCACCGTCAAGATGCTGGCCGGGATCCTGCGGCCCACCGCGGGGCACGTGGAGGTCGCCGGGGTCGTGCCCTGGCGCGAGCGCGAGCGCAACGCCCGCAACATCGGCGTCGTCTTCGGCCAGCGCAGCCAGCTGTGGTGGGACCTCCCGCTCCGGGACTCCCTGGAGACGATGGGCCGGCTCTACGGGGTCGAGCGCGCCCGGTACCGGAGCAGCATCGCCCACTTCACCGAGGTGCTGATGCTGGGCGCGTTCCTGGACACGCCGGTGCGCCAGCTCTCCCTGGGGCAGCGGATGCGCGGCGACCTGGCCGCCGCCATGCTGTCCGAGCCGCGCGTCCTCTTCCTGGACGAGCCCACCGTCGGACTGGACGTGGTGGCCAGGGAGCGGATGCGCGAGTTCATCGCCGCCCAGAACCGCGGGCAGGGCACCACCGTCGTGCTGACCACCCACGACCTCGACGACGTCGAGCGGCTCTGCAGCCGCATCGTGCTCATCGACAGCGGCCGGGTCCTCTACGACGGCGACGTCGAGAAGCTCAAGTCGCGGTACGCGCCGCACCGGCAGCTGGTCGTCCAGCTCGCCGACGGCTGCCCGTGGCAGGGCGTCGACCTGCCCGGCGTCGCGTGCGAGCCGGGCGGTGGCGCCGGGCCCCGGAGCGTCTCGCTCCGCTTCGCTCCCGAGGACACCCGGACCCCGGAGATCGTCGCCGCCGTCCTGGCCCGGCACAGCGTCACCGACCTGTCGATCATCGAGCCGGACCTCGAAGGCGTCATCCACCGGATCTACTCCGAGAGCGAGGCCGGGTGACGGCGCCCGCGGCCCGGTGGGGAACGGCCCGGCCGGAGGCGGCCCGGCTGGGACCGGGCCGGCGGCTGGCCGCGTACGCCGCCCTGGCCCGCGTCCAGGCCCGCACCCAGCGGGTCTACCGCACCGACTTCCTGTTCGGCATGGTGGGCCTGCTGCTGCAGATCTACCTGCTCCGGCTGGTGTGGACCGCGGTCTACCCCGAATCGGGCAGCGCCGGCGCCGGCGCGGGCCGCGAGATCACCCTCGCCACCCAGCTCGCCTACGTCTCCCTCGCCTCGGTGCAGGCCTGGCTCGCCAACTCCGACGCCCGGTCGCTGGCGACGATCCAGCTCCGCATCCGGGAGGGCGCCGTCGCCCTGGACCTGGTCCGGCCGGTGCGCTTCACCGCCCAGCTGATCGCCGCCAGGGCCGGCGCCACGCTCGCCGTGCTCCCGTTCGCCGGCTGCGCGCTGGTGTTCTCGGTGCTGGCCGGCGGCGCGCAGGCCCCCGCCTCCGCTCCGGCGCTGCTCGCCTACGCCGCCAGCCTGGTACCCGCCTACACCAGCGCCCTCCTGCTGGGCGTGATCGTCAGCATGATCTCGTTCTGGACCCTGGAGCTCGACGGCTTCTACTCCGTCTACCTGATGACGGCGCACTTCTTCTCCGGCGCGCTGGTCCCGCTATGGTTCATGCCCGACTGGCTCGCCGACGTGACCCGCCTGCTGCCCTTCCAGACCATGGTCTACGTCCCCACCGCGCTCTACCTCGGCCAGATCGACGGCGTCCGCGCCGTCCTGCAGGCCCTGGCCGTCCAGTGCGGCTGGGCGGTGGCCCTGTGGCTGCTGCTGAGGCTCGTCTGGTCCAGGGCGCTGCGCCGCGTCGTCGTGCAGGGGGGCTGACCGTGACCGTCTCCGCCGACCCCGGGGCCGGACCCGCCGCCCGGCCGGTCCCGCGCCTGTACGCGTACGGGCTGCTCATGCGCGCGGCCGTGAAGTCCCAGCTCCAGTACCGCGGGAACCTGTTGTTCGGCTTCGCGGGCGGCGCCGCCTTCCAGGGGATCGGGCTCGCCTTCATCTGGGTCGTCGCCTCCCGCTTCGGCGCGGTCGGCGGCTGGTCCATGGCGGAGATCTGCCTGCTGTACGGCATGCGCCTGACCTCGCACGGCCTCTGGGTGGTCCCGGGCAACCAGCTCTACTTCCTCGACGTCACCATCCAGACCGGCGAGTTCGACCGCTACCTGGTGCGCCCCACCGGTGTCCTGCCGCAGCTGCTGGCCCGCGGGATCCACCTGCCGGTGTTCGGCGATCTGGCGACCGGGCTCGTCATCCTCACCGGCGCGGCCTGGCGGCTCGGCGTCCCGCACTCGCCGGCCGGCCTGCTCTTCCTCGTGCTGGCCCTGGTGGGCGGCGCGATGGTCGAGGGCGCCTTCCAGCTCGGGATCAGCGCGCTGTGCTTCCGCACGCTGTCCAACCGCTCGCTGCGGGTGCTGGTCGACGGCGTGATGAACAGCTTCGGCGGCTACCCGCTCAAGGTCTTCCCCTCCCCGGCCCGCTTCGTGCTCACCTTCCTGGTGCCCGTCGCGTTCGTGGCCTACCTGCCGGCGGCGGCCCTGCTCGGCCGGGCCGACGACCTGCACGTCCCCCTCGGGGTGGCCTACGCCGCGCCGGGCGCCGGGCCGCTGCTGCTCTGGCTCGCGCACGTGTTCTGGCGGGCGCAGTCCGCCCGGTACTCCAGCTCGGGGACGTGAGGGGCGGCCGGCACCCGCCGCTGCGCGCGCACCGCGTGCCCCACCGCGAGCCCCACCACAAGCCGTTCCACCAGCGGACGACCCACTCGGAAAGGACCATGGCGTGCTGATACCCCGGATCTTCCACCAGGTATGGCTGGGCGGGCCGATGCCGGAGAGGTTCCGTGCCTACTCCCGCGGCTGGCAGGAGCGCCACCCCGACTGGGAGTACCGCCTGTGGACCGAGGAGGAGCTCGACCCCTCCCGCTCCGGCTTCCTCACCCACGGCGACGCCTTCCTGGAGCTGGAGAGCTGGTCGGAGAAGTCCGACGTGGCGCGGTTCGAGATCCTGCTGCGCTGCGGCGGCATCTACATCGACACCGACTTCGAGTGCCTGCGGCCGCTGGACGGGCTCCTGGCGGACCAGGAGGCCTTCGCCGCCAGCGAGGACGGCGTCCACATCTCGACGGGCATCATGGGGGCCGTCCCCGGCCACCCGTTCATGGCCGCCTGCGTCCAGGAACTGCCTCTCAGGATGAAGGAGTTCGCCGATGCCAACGCGGCGCTGAAGACCGGCCCGGGGCTGGCCACGGCGGTGTTCGAACGCCAGTCGGAGCAGGCCGGGCGGCCGCCGGTCACCGTCTTCTCCAGCGACCTGTTCTACCCGTACCACTTCACCGAGCCGCACCGGGCGGGCGAGGAGTTCCCCGGCGCGTACGCCGTGCACCACTGGGCGGCCAGCTGGATGTAGCCGTGTGCGGCCCGATGCGGCAGGTCGGAGCACGTGGAAGGGCCCGGGCGGCCCCGCCGGAACGACGGCGGGGCCGCCCCGCCGTTGGTGCCGGTCCGAGCCGATCATGGGATGCGCCGTTTCAAACGCGACTGATGTGAACGTTCACCCTTTCGAGTGCACAGGATCATGGGAAGCGGCCCAGATCGTTCCGCCCCGCCTACGGTTGGTCAGCAAGCGAGACGGGGCCGCCGCAACGAGCGGAGAACCCCTCTTTCCGGGGCGGAGGCGACGGCCGACGACCCGTCATGGCGTGTCCCCCTTCACAGAGGAAGGTTCTCCCATGCCCGTGGCCACGAGCAGCGAGACACCGCAGGCGTCGCAGCAGCACCCGCACCCCGCCCGGCGCGCGGCGGTGCGGTCATGAGCGGGACGGCCCTGGAGCAGCTCCTCCGCGGGCCGAGCGGGATCGGCACGGCAGGGCTGAACCTGGCGCCCCGTCAGGTCGCCGCGGAGGCGTCCGAACCGCCCTCGGGGAAGCCGAAGTCCGGGGACCCGGTCCCCGGCCTCTACTTCCACCCGGTGGCCGAGCCGGATGCCGGGCGGGTGGCGGAGGTGAACCACCGGATCAAGCTGTGGGCCGAGGAGATCGAGCTCTACCCGCCGGACTGGGAGGACCAGTTCGACGGCTTCTCGGTGAGCCGCTACATGGTCGCCTGCCACCCGGACGCCCCGAGCGTCGACCACGTCATGCTCGCCACCCGGCTGATGGTCGCCGAGAACGCCGTCGACGACTGCTACTGCGAGGACCTCGGCGGCTCGCCGGTCGGCCTCGGCAGCCGGCTGCTGCTCGCCCACACCGCCCTCGACCCCGTGCACACCACCGCGGAGTACCACGGTGGTTGGCAGGAGTCGCTGGGCTCGGACGCGCCCCGGCGGGCCTACCGCTCGGCGATGGAGCACTTCACCCGGGCCGCCACCGCCTCCCAGGCGGACCGGTTCCGGCACGACATGGCGCGCCTGCACCTCGGCTACCTCGCCGAGGCCGCCTGGGACCAGGAGGACCACGTCCCGGAGGTGTGGGAGTACCTGTCGATGCGGCAGTTCAACAACTTCCGCCCCTGCCCGACCATCACGGACACCGTCGGCGGCTACGAACTCCCCGCCGACCTGCACGCCCGCCCGGCGATGCAGCGGGTCATCGCGCTGGCCTCCAACGCCACCACGATCGTCAACGACCTGTACTCGTACACCAAGGAGCTGGCGAGCCCGGGCCGCCACCTCAACCTGCCGGTGGTGATCTCCGAGCGCGAGGGCGTCGACGACCGCGAGGGCTACCTGAAGGCCGTCGAGGTCCACAACGAACTGATGCACGCCTTCGAGGCGGAGGCGGCCGCGCTGGCCGCCGCCACGCCCGTCCCGGCGGTGGTGCGCTTCCTGCGCGGGGTCGCCGCGTGGGTCGACGGCAACCACTACTGGCACCAGACCAACACCTACCGCTACAGCCTGCCCGATTTCTGGTAACCAAGGAGCTGAACCGTGTCCGTCACCGACACCACCCCCGTGAATCGCACCGCCGTCCCCGGGCCGGCCACTCCCTACCAGGGCGACATCGCCCGCTACTGGGACCATGAGGCCCGGCCCGTGAACCTGCGCCTCGGCGATGTGGACGGCCTCTACCACCACCACTACGGCATCGGCGAGGTCGACCAGGCGGCCCTCGGCTCCCCGGACGACAGCGAGCGCGACAAGAAGCTCGTCGCGGAGCTGCACCGGCTGGAGTCCGCGCAGACCGACGTCCTGCTCGACAGCCTCGGCGACATCCGCCCCGAGCACACCCTGGTCGACGCCGGCTGCGGGCGCGGCGGATCGATGGTGATGGCCCACCAGCGCTTCGGCTGCAAGGTCGAGGGCGTGACCCTGTCGGCCAAGCAGGCCGAGTTCGGCAACCGGCGGGCCAAGGAGCTCGGCATCGACGACTCGGTGCACGCCCAGGTCTGCAACATGCTCTCCACGCCGTTCGGCACCGGCTCCGTCCGGGCCTCCTGGAACAACGAGTCCAGCATGTACGTCGACCTGCAGGACCTGTTCGCCGAGCACTCCCGGATCCTGTCGGTCGGCGGCCGGTACGTGACCATCACCGGCTGCTGGAACCCGATCTACGGCCAGCCGTCGAAGTGGGTCTCGCAGATCAACGCCCACTTCGAGTGCAACATCCACTCCCGCCGCGAGTACCTGCGCGCGATGGCCGACAACCGCCTCGTCCCGAACGCCGTCGTCGACCTGACCGCCGCCACCCTCCCGTACTGGGAGCTGCGGGCCACCGTGCCGTCGCTGGTGACCGGCATCGAGGAGGCGTTCATCAACTCCTACAAGGACGGCTCCTTCCAGTACCTGCTGATCGCCGCCGACCGGGTCTGACCCGGCGTCGCCGCACGGCGAGGACCCGGCCCGGCCGCACGGCGGCGGGGCCGGGTCCGCCGCGTCGCGGCCCCGGGCGGGGACCGGCCGCGACCCCCGGCGGGGGGCTCCTGGAACCGGGCTGGTCAACGGGACGTCGGTGGCACGTGATATGCAGGGCATCATCCGATTGGCCACTGCGAGGCCATACGAACGATGCCGACGACCGTGCCGGTCGACGAGGTCTCAGGGGGGCCGCACCATGTCCTTGTTCCGCCGTCTGACCGGGCGGAAGGCTCCGCGCGCCCTGCCCCCGGTGCTCGACCCCTCGCACGGCGACGAGGAGCTGCGCCGGCTGCGCGCCCTCGCCGGGGCCGGCGACTGGGCCGCACTCGGCCCCGCCCTCGCCGCCGTCCCCGACCAGGCCGAGCTGACCTGGCTGCTGAACCGGATCTCCGACATCGAGGGCACCGAGCGGTGGCTCGCCGAGGCCGTCGCCGAACGGCCCGAGGACACCCTCGCACTGCTGCTCTCCGGCGCCCGGCACATCGCCTGGGCCTGGGAGGCCCGCACCGGCGCCCGCGCCAAGCACGTCACCGAGGAGCAGTGGCGGCTGTTCGGCGAGCGGCTGGAGACCGCCGAGGAGCAGCTGCTGGAGGCGGCCGAGCGCGAGCCAGGCCGGCTCGCCCCCTGGTACTTCCTGCAGGTCGCCGCGCGCGGCGCCTCGCTCGGCCGCACCGTCGGCACCACCCGCTTCGAGGCTGCGCTGCGCCGCGACCCCGGGCACCTGGCCTCCCACCAGCAGCGGCTCCAGCAGCTCTGCGCCAAGTGGGGCGGCTCCCACGAGGAGATGCACGCCTTCGCCCGCACGGCGACGTCCGCCGCCCCCGAGGGCAGCCCGCTCGGCGAACTGGTCGCCCTCGCCCACCTGGAGCACTGGCTCGACCTGCCCGACGGCGAGGACCACGCCTACCTGACCGGCCCCGCCGTGCGCTCCTCGCTGCGCGAGGCGGCCCTGCGCTCCGTGCTGCACCCGGCCTACCGGCCCCAGCGGGACTGGCGGACCACCCACAACACCTTCGCGATGGTCCTCTCGCTCGCCGACGAGCGCGAGCTCGCCCACGCGGTGTTCACCGTCCTCGGCGACGGCGTCACCGAACGGCCCTGGTCCTACCTGGGCGGCGACGCAGCCGAGAACTTCCAGGCCCACCGCGACCGCTGCGCCCCGCGCTGAGCCGAGCGCGACCGCCGCACGACGCCTGCCGAACCGGCAGACCGGCCGCCCGGGCCGTCCCGCCCCGCGGCCGCCGAAGCCCGACACACCCCTTGCGATCGAAAGAGCCACCGGTGTCCCCATCCGAGAACCCGACGAGCGCGCACACCTTCCAGGTCGACCTGCGCGGCCTGGTCGACCTGCTCTCCCACCACCTCTACTCCAGCCCGCGCGTCTACCTGCGCGAACTCCTGCAGAACGCGGTCGACGCGATCTCCGCCCGGCAGGCCCTCGACCCGGCCGCGCCCGCCGCCATCACGGTCCGCGCCGACCGCGACCTCACCGTCACCGACACCGGCGTCGGCCTCACCGAGCAGGACGTCCACACCTTCCTGGCCACCATCGGCCGCAGCTCCAAGCGGACCGCCGACGGCCACCTCGACGGCGACGGGCTGGCCCGCGCCCGCGGCGACTTCATCGGCCAGTTCGGCATCGGCCTGCTCGCCTGCTTCGTGGTGGCCGACGAGATCACCGTCGTCACCCGCTCCGCCGCCACCCCCGACGCCCCCGTCATCGAGTGGCGCGGCAGCTCCGACGGCCGCTACACCATCCGCACCCTGCCCGCCGACGCCAAGCCCGAGCCCGGCACCACCGTGCGGCTCACGCCGCGCTCCGACGCCGCCGAGTGGACCCGCGCCGACCGGGTGCTGACCCTCGCCCGGGACTTCGGCAGCCTGCTGCGCCACGAGGTCACCGTGATCGACGGCCGCGGCGACGCGACCCGGGTCAACCACACCCCGCCGTGGGCCGCGCAGCACGGCTCCCCGCTGGCCCGCCGCGAGGCGCTGGCCGCCTACTGCCGCTCGGCCTTCGACTTCACCCCGCTCGACACCATCGAGCTGGACCTGCCGCTGGTCGGCCTGCGCGGCGTCGCCTACGTGCTGCCGGACGCCGTCCCGCCCTCCCGCCGGGCCGGCCACCGGGTGCACCTCAAGGGCATGCTGCTCTCCGACCACGCCGACGAACTGCTGCCCGACTGGGCCTTCTTCGTCCGCTGCGTGGTCGACACCGACGGCCTGCGGCCCACCGCCAGCCGCGAGGGCCTGTACGCCGACGAGACGCTCGCCGCCGTCCGCGACGCGCTCGGCGCCCGGATCCGGGACTGGCTCACCGGCCTGTCCGCCAGCGACCCGGCGCTGCTCCACCGGTTCATCTCGGTCCACCACCTGGCTGTCAAGGAACTCGCCCGCTACGACGACGAGTTGCTGCGGATGCTGCTGCCCTGGCTGCCGTTCGAGACCACCGACGGCAACGTCACCCTGGACGAGTTCGCCCGCTCCCATCCGGTGGTGCTGGTCACCCGCACCGTCGAGGAGTTCCGCCAGGTCGCCCCGATCGCCGGCGCCGCCGGCCTCGGCGTCGTCAACGGCGGCTACACCTACGACCGCGACCTCGTGCACCGGCTGCCCGAGATCCGGCCCGGCACCTCCGTCGCCGACCTCGACCCGAGCACCGTCACCGCGCACCTCGACACCGTCGACCCGGCCGCCGAACTCGCCGCCTCGGCGTTCCTCGCCACCGCCCGCGAGGTGGTCGGCCGCTTCGACTGCGACGTCGCCCTGCGCAGCTTCCACCCGACCAGCGCGCCCGCCCTGCTGCTCGACAACCGGGAGGCCCGGCACGAGCGCACCCGCGCCCAACTCGCCGACGAGGCCGACGGCCTGTGGGCCGACATCCTCGGCTCGCTGCGCGCCGAGGTGCCCCGCGCCCAGCTCGTCCTCAACCACCTCAACCCGCTGGTGCGGCGGGCGGCCTCGATCGGCGACCGCGAACTCGCCGTCACCGCCGTCGAGACGCTCTACGGGCAGGCCGTGCTGCTCACCCGCCGGCCGCTCACCTCCAGCGAGAGCGCGCTGCTCAACCGCTCGTTCATCAGCCTGCTCGACCACGCGATGCTCGGCCACGAGGCCGCGTCCGGCGGCGCCGGCGGCAGTGGCGGCGCGGGTGACAACGGCGGCACCGGCCCGCTGGACCCGCGGAAGGGGGCGTGATGCTGAACAGCATCGACGCGGTGATGACCGCGCTGCGCGAGAACGACGACCGCCCCTACGGGCGGCAGCGGACCGTCACCGCCGAGGAACTCGTCGACGCCGCCGATCAGTTCGACGACACCGCGGTCCGCGCCATGGCCCTGCTCGAACTGATGGAGGCCTACGAGTACGACGGCGAGCGGAGCAAGGCCCCGGTCGTCTTCGCCCGCGTCCTCAAGCTCTGGGACGCCGACCCGGAGTCCTTCGGCGACTGGGCCCGCCAGCAGGTGTTCTGGCGCTTCAAGTGGGTCGCCACCTCGCTGCTCGGCACCCCCGACGTGCCGCTCACCGCGATCCGCCGCTGGCACGAGGAGATGCGCGGCCGCTACCGCGCCGCCGGGCACGGCCTCCAGCCGTACTACGCCCAGCGCTTCCACCTCGCCGCGCACCTCGGCGAGGACGCCCAGGACGCCTACGAGCTGTGGGCCGGCCGGCCGCGCACCGAGCTGAGCGACTGCCACGCCTGCGAGATCCGCGCCCGCGCCGTCCACCACCTGCGCCGGGGCGACGACGCGACCGCGCTGGACGTCTGGCGGCCGGTGCTCGGCGGCGAGGCCACCTGCGCCGAGGAGCCCTACGTCAGCCACGCCGAGGCGCTGCTGCCGCTGCTGCGCCAGGGCCGGCTGGACGAGGCCCGCTCCAGCCACCTGGTCGGCTACCGCTTCGCCCGCGGCAAGAGCGGGCTGGCCCGCTCGGTCGGCCTGCACATCGAGTTCTGCGCGCTGTCCGGCAACGAGCCCCGCGGCCTGGAGATCCTGGCCGAGAACCGCGACCTGTTCGGCGTCACCGGCGACCCGGTCAGCCGGCTCGCCTTCCTCACCGGCGTCGAGGTGCTGATCGCCGGCCTCGCCCGGGCCGGGCACGGCGGCCTCACCGTCGGCGGCCCGCCCGGTGCGAGCTGGACCGCCGACACCCTGCTCGCCCACCTGCGCACCGAGGCGGACGCGCTCGCCGCCCGCTTCGACGCCCGCAACGGCACCGGCACGGTGAGCGGCCGCCGCCGCGACCGGCTGGCCCGCCGGCCGCTGCTGGCCGAGCCGCTCGCCCTCGGCGTGCGGGCCGCGGCCGCGCCGGAGCTGGCCGCCGTGCCGGTCGTCCCGGCGGTGCCGGCCCGGGAGGTCGAGCCGGAGCCGGAGGACTTCACCGCCCTGCTGCTGCGCGCCCGTGAGCTGCAGCTGGTCGGCCACCCGGACGGGGACCGGCTCTGGACCCGGATCGACGAGCGGGTGACCGCCACCGCCGAGGGCGACCTCGAAGCGCTGCTGGGCGCGGACGCCGGGCCGCTCGGCCGGCTGCTGGCCGAGCTCGCCGAGCGGCGGGCGCACGCGGCGCTCGAACGCGGGGACTGGGAGCAGGGCGCCGCCGAGCTGCTGGCCGCCGGCGGGCTGTACCGGCGGGAGGGCCTGGTCGGCCCGGCGCTGGCGGCCCGGACCAGGGCGCTGATCGCCGAACTCGTCCGGGAGGACGAGGAGGTGGACGAGGCCGGCGAGCCGGTGGAAGTCCCCGCGCCGGCCGTCGACTGGGCGGCCCTGGACGCCGCGCTGGCCCGCGCCGAGGAGCTGTCCGACGCCGCGGCGTCCGGCGGCGAGCCGGGCATCACCGACGACGACTACCTGATCGTCCTCCAGTGCCGCGCCTACGCCGCCCACCAGGAGCTGGTCCGCGCTCTGCCCGAGCCGCCGGAGCAGCCGCCCGCCGAGCGGGCCGCGCGCTTCGCCGCCGCCGTCACCGCCTACCGCGAGGCGGCCGCCGCCCGCGGCTCCGTCCGGCGGCTGGCGGTGGCCCGCCAGTACACCGCCGACGCCGCCGCCCGGCAGGGCCGGACCGTCGAGGCGGCGGAGGAACTGCGGATCACCATCGCCGAGTTGGAGCGGGCCGGGCAGCCCTGGCACACCCCGCGGGCCTACGGCCTGCTGGGGCAGGCGCTGCTGCAGACGGGTGAGCAGGCCGAGGCCGTCGAGGTGCTGCACCGTGCCCTGGCGGCGGCCGGCCGCTGGGCCGACGACTCGTACCCGTTCGCCGCCACCTACCTGATGGTCGGGCACGCCAGCGCCCACGTCGGGGACACCGGCGGCGCGATCCGGGCGCTCTCGGAGGCCGCCTCCCGGTTCGACCGCAAGGGGCCGGAGGCCGCCGAGGAGGCGGCCCGGACCAGGCTGCAGCTCGCCGACCTGCTGACCGAGGCGGACCGGACCGCGGACGCGGTGGCCGTCCTGGAGTCCGTGCTGGCCGACGCGGCCACCGCCGGTCTCGGCGAGCGGCTGGTCGCCCAGGCCCGGCTCGACCTCGCCCGCGGCCTGTTCTCCCTGGACGAGGACCGCGACGCCGCCGAGGAGTACCTGCGGCTGGCCGCCGTCCTGGAGGGCTGGACCGAGGACCTCCACCTGCGCACCATGGTCGCGGCGGAGGCGACCGTGGCGCTGGTCCACGCCGACCGCTGGGAGGCCGCGCACGCCGCCCGGGCCCGGGCGCTGGCCGCCCACGAGCAGTGGCCGCAGCCCGGCCCGGTGTCCGCGATGCTGCGGCAGTTCGCCCGGCTCACCGCGCAGAAGGAGGGCCCGGACGGCGTCGAGTCGGCGCTCGCCCGGCTGGCCGAGGCGGACGCCGTGCGCGAGCGGCTGGAGCGCGAGGAGCCGGGGGCGGAGACGTGGTACCCGCGCGCCGCCGTCCACTACGAGCGGGCCCGGGTCCGCGCGGTGGCGGGCGAGTTCGAGGAGGCGCTGGCCGAGGCCGAACGGGCGATCACCGCCTACGAGGCGGGCGGCGAGCAGGCCGAGACCCCGCGCGCCGAGGCCGTCCGGCTGGCCGCGCTGATCGAGGGCACCGACCTCGGCCGCGTGGAGGCGGCCCGCGGCCGGCTCGCCGTCGCCGCCGAGCGGTGCCGGGCGCACGGGCTGGAGGAGGCGGCGGGGATCCTCGCCGAGCTGCGCGAGCGCCTCACGGACTGACGGCCGGGCGGGTCGGCCGTGTTCCCGCCGTGCTGCCGCCGTGTTCCCGCCGTGTTCCCGTTCGTACGGGAACACGGCGGGGGCGCCGGTGGGTTGAGGGCGATCACGCGCACGGGCGAGATCACCGTCGACGGGCCGCGCCGCTTCGTCACGCGGTGGGCGCTGTGGGCGCGGTGGGCGTCGCGGGCGCGGCGGTTCGGCCGCGGCTCAGCAGGGACCGTCGTCCGCCCACACGCCCCACGGGCCGCTCGCGGTCGGATTCTCGTTCAGGGTCCACCACTTGGCGTGGTACTTGTGGCCCTGGTACGACACCTTGGCGCCGCCGACGTACACCGTGCCCGCGTTCCACGGCGGGTCCACGCAGGTGCCCGGGCTCGTCGGCGGCGTGCTCGGCGGCGTGCTGGGCGGGGTCGTCGGCGGGGTGGTGGGCGGCGTGGCCCCGGCGAACCGGGCCGTGAACCTGGTGAAGTCCCAGTCGTTCTGCACCACGCTGGAGCAGGAGCCGGACAGCCCCGGGTCGACGGTGCCAGGGCACTGCCGGTCCCGGTTGACCGACCAGTAGGTGTAGCGGGCCAGCTTGTGCGCCAGGGCGAAGTCCAGCACCGCCTGGAAGTCCGCCTGCCGGAAGTACTCGGCGACGTCGGTGCGGCCGTTCATCAGCGACACGCCCTCGTGGGCGTAGGCCTCCGCCTCCGACCAGCCGAAGGTGCTGCGCAGGATCTGGTTGAAGTTCACCAGCGCGGAGGTCTGCGCCGCCGCGCCGTTGAAGCCGCCGTCGAACGGCATGATCGAGTAGTTGTCGGGCGTGAAGCCCTGCGCCTTGGCCTCGTTGAGCATCTGCTGGCCGAACCACCCGGTGCCCGCGGCGGTGCCGGCCGTGGTGATCGAGATGTACAGGCCCGGGTTGCTGCGCTGGAGGATGCGGGCCGCGCCGATCTCGTTGCGGATCGCGGCCGTGTTCTCGTACTCCGGCTCCTCCAGGTCGAAGTCGATCGCCTTCAACCGGTACTTGTCGACGACCTTCTGGTACCCCGCCGCGGTCGCCTCCGGCGTGCCGCAGGTCTGGCCGAGCTTGGTGCCGCCGTAGCCGCCGATGGAGACCGAGACGTCGCCGCCCTTGGCGCGGACGGTCTGGATGACGGCCGGCATGGTGGTGTCGGTGTCGATCGGGGACGTCCCGCCCCAGGCCGGGACGCAGCCGCCCTTGTCCAGGATGAACGCGAGCTGGAAGGCCTTCTGGCCGGTGGCGTCCATCACCGTGGAGACGTCCGGCGGGCTGTTGTCCTCGGGCATCAGGTACGGCGCGGAGGCGTACCAGTTGCTGCCGATGCCGTCGGTGAGGGCGCTCGTGGCGGCCGTGGTGGTCGTCGCGTTCGCGGCGGCGACCGCGACGAGCCCGCCGGCGACCAGCCCGAGCGCCGCGGCCACCGCGGCGGCGGCCCGCCGGCGGGGCATCTGCCGGGACGGCGGCGATTGCGGCGGTGTCGGCGGTTGTGCGTGGGGGAGACGTGCGCGTTCCATCGGGATCGACCTCTCCAGGAAACGGCGGAGTACGGCCCACCCGCGCCGGTTGTGGGGGCGGCGCGCCGGGCCGGGGGCACCCCGCGACGGGTCGGACCGCGCAGGGCCCTCACTGGTATAGACCTGTCATGAGGGGTCGTCAACCGCCCCGGCCGGTGCTCCGTGTGGGAATCCACCGGCGCCCGGTGGACACGCCTTAGAGTTGGCGGGTGGCCGAAGAGACGTGGAACAGGGTGGACGGGCAGGTGCGGGCCGGCGCCATCGTGCAGGCCGGGTCCGTCGGGGAACTGCACGTGCACGAGGCGGCCCTGCGGGCTGCCGCCGTCCCGTACCAGCTGCCGCCGGCGCTCTCGCACTTCGAGGACCGCGCCGACGAACGCGCCAGAGTGCTGGCCGCCGTCGCCGAGGGGACGGGGGACGGCGGCGGGCCACTGGTCGTCGCGCTCAGCGGGATGGGCGGGATCGGCAAGACCGCGCTCGGCTTCGAACTCGCCCGCGCACTGCTCGACCACTGCCCGGACGGCGCCCTCCACGTCGACCTCGACGACCTGCGCCGCGACGGCGCCGTGGAGACCGCCGACGCCCTCGGCGACCTGCTGCGCGCCCTCGACCCGCAGACCCGGCCCGAGCAGGAACTGCGCGGCCGCGCCCGCCAGTACTGGACCGCCACCCAGGGGCGGCGCCTGGTCCTCGTGGTCGACAACGCCCGCAGCGGCGCCGAACTGCGCCCGCTGCTGCCCTCCTCCGGCGCGAGCATCGTCATCGTCGCCAGCCACGGCCCGCTCCACGACCTCGACGGCGTCCGCCTGGTCGACCTGCCGCTCGGCCCGCTCGCCCCCGAGGACGCCGTCAACCTGCTGCGCCGGATCGTCGCGGACCCCCGGTTCGCCGCCGACCCCGACGCCGCCGCCGAACTCGCCCGCCGCTGCGCCGGCCTGCCCGCCGCGCTCTACGTCGCCGGCCGCTGGGTCCGCCGCCACCGGCGCCGCGAACTGCGGCGGCTGGTCGAGGACCTGGCCACCGAACTCGACCGGGAGGGGCTGCCCGTGGTGGAAGCCGTCTGGGACGCGGCGTACGCGAGCCTCGGCCCGGTCGCGGCCCGGCTCTACCGGTTGCTGCCGCACCACCCCGCCCCCGTCGTGGGCGACCACGCGGCCGCCGCCCTGCTCGGCACCGACCCCGACGAGGCCGCCGACGCGCTGGACGAACTCGACACCGCCGGGCTGCTGGAGCGGCGCCCGGACGGCCTGGGCATGCACGCCCTGCTGCGCGGCCACGCCCTGCGCCGGGCACGGGCGGTGGACGCGCGGGACTCGGTGGACGTGGACCTGGACGCCGTCTCCGCGCGGCAGCGCCTGGTGCGCTGGTACCGGCGCCAGGCCGGCCGGGCCGACCTGGTCGCCGCCGGCCCCCGGCTGACGGTTTCCGCCCCCGCCGCCGGGGCCCCCGCCCCCGCCGAAGTGCCGGACCTCCCGTTCCCCGACACCGCCACCGCCCTGCGCTGGCTGGAGGACGAACGGCTCGCCCTCTACGGCTGCGTCCGGATCGCCGCCGAGGACGGGCTCGACGAGGAGGCGGTGGCGCTCTGCGAGGCCCTGTGGACGCACTTCCTCGACCACCGGCACTACGCCGACGTCATCGACGCCTTCGGCCGCGGCGTGGCCGCCGCCGTCCGCTCCGAACGCCTCGCCGCCACCGTCCGCATGCGCTGCCAACTGGCCCGCCCGCTCTGGGAACAGCGCCGCTACGAGGAAGCCGCCGAAGAACTGCGACTCGCCGTGCACGGCGCCCGGCTGCTCGGCGACTCGCCCGAGGAGCGCAAACTCCGCGCCTCCGCCGTCGAGTTCCGCGGCAAGCTCGCCTCCGTACGCGGCGACTGGGCGGCGGCCGTCCCGGACTTCGAGGCCGCCCGCGAGGAGCACCGGGCCATCGGCAACGCGTACGGCGTGATGCTGCAGACCTACCTGCTCGGCCGCGCCGCCGTCGCGACGGGTGAACTGCCGCGCGCGGTGGAGCTGTTGGGCGAGGCCCACGCCTCGGCCGCCGCCCTCGGCCGGGACCGGATGACCGCCCGCACCGGCTTCGAGCTGGGCAGCGCCCTCCGCGCGGCCGGCCGGCACGCCGAGGCCGCCCGCCTCTACGAGGCGGCCCTCGCGGCAGCACGCGAGCGACGCTCGGCGGGCGATGAACTGCGGGTGCTGGAGGCACTGGTGGCCCTCGGCGAGGAGACCGGCGACGCCGAGTCCGCGGAAGCCTACCGCTCGGCCGCCGAGACCCTGCGGGGGCCGGAGGGAAGCGGCGGCGCACCGATCGCGTGACGGCAGCCCGGCGTCGGCCGGCGGGACGCTGCGGGGGCCGGGCGGGAGTGGTCGCGCACCGATCGCGTGGTTCGGTGGGGAGGCGCGGGCTGCCGCCGGCCGGCGGCCGAGGCGTTGCGGGGCCGGCCTGCCGCGCCGCCGCGATGGTGGGCGTCGGACCGGGGCGGTTGTGGGTCGGTGCCGCGGGAGGCGCCGTTGCCGTCAGAGGAGGTGCTGGAGGTCGGCCTCGGTCGCCGTGTCGAGGTGGAGGCGGTAGGGCGTGCCGTCGATCCGGCAGGTCAGGGTGGTGGCAGGCGCCTGCTGGGTGCCGAGGAGGGTGTGGACGGCGGAGAGGGCGGCAGCGGGGTCGGTGTAGCGCACGCGGCCGGTGGTCCGGTGGGGGTCGATCCGGACGGTGAACGGCGCGCTGTTCGGGCGGCGGACCAGGCAGCGGGTGGGGGAGAGGACGACGGCGGCGGTTCGGCAGCCGGGGTGGTCGGCGAGTGCCTCGGCGGTCCAGTCCGCAGCCGTCCGGTACTCGTGGTGGTGGGCGGTGTCCGGTGTGGGCGCGCTGTTCGCCCGGCGGTAGAGCAGCGCCGCGCTCTGCGCCTCGCGGATTCCGGCGCGGCCGAACTCGGCGGCCAGGTGGTGGTAGGGCAGGTCCGTCCACGGCGGGAGCCGGTCGATGTCGACGACGACGGAGCCGTCGCCGGTCCGCCCGGTCGGCTCGGCCGGCTCGGTCCGGGCCCGGACGGCGAAGGCGGCCGGGGTCCGTGGCGCGGACGGCGGGGCGGCGAGCGGGCGCGGCTGGGCGGGGCGCGGCAGCGGGACCAGGCCGAGCAGCTTGTACAGCTCCGGGCCGAGCGTCGCCAGTGCCTCCCCTGGCAGGGCGAACGCCGCCTCGGCGAAGCGGCGGGTTCCCGGGGCGGACGGCTGCGCGGCGAGGACGGCCGCCGCGTCGTCGCCGGACGGGTCCAGCCGGGGTGCGGCGGCGAGCAGGCGGGCCATCGGGCTGCCCGGGACCAGCTCGGTGCCGCCGTCGCAGACCGCCACCACGGGACGGTCGAGTGCCGCCGCGTAGAGGGCGGTCGAGCCGTGGTCGGTGACCACCGTGTCACCGGCCACCAGCAGCGCCGCCCACTGCTCGTACGGCCCGGCCAGCACCAAGCCCGCGTCCAGGGCCGGCCGCAGCTGCCGGGCGAGGTCGAAGGACCCGGTCCGGCTGTACTCGTTGGGGTGCACGACCAGCGCCAACTGGTAGGCGTCGTGCGGGAGTCGGTCGGCGAGTCGGGAGGGCAGGCCGGGGTGCCGGGCGAGCAGCGACTCCGGCCCCCAGGTGGAGGAGAGCACGACCAGCCGGCGCGGCCCGGTGCCGAGCGCCGACCGGAAGGCCTCGCGCCGGTTCCGCGAGGCGAGGATGCGGTCGAGCGTCGGATCGCCCGCCACCAGGGCCGCCGCCCCGGCGGGCGGGCACTGCTCCGCGAGCCGGTGGACCTGGTCGGGGTGGGCGAGGGCGTGCAGGTCGGCGAGCGGGCGCCGGTCGGGGGTGAGCAGGAACGCCGGGTCCAGGCCGGACGGGAGGTGCGGCGAGCCCTCCTCGGCGAGTGCCTTGTTGAACCCGGCGCCGTGCGGCAGCAGGACCTTGGGCCCGCGCAGCGCGGCCAGCTCGCCCTTGGGACTGGCGGTGAGGATCAGGTCGTGGCGGCCGGCCAGCGCCTCGGGCCAGGACAGGCAGCGCGCGCCGGACGACGCCACGGCGGCCAGCGCGTCGGCGTCGAAGGCGGAGCCGGGGACGAGGGTGAACCGGCACCGGACCCGGGCGTCACCGTCGAAGACGGGCAGCAGGTCCAGCAGCCGGTGCAGCGCCGCCGCCGAGCGGACGGCGAACAGGACGCCGAGCGGGGCGTCGGGCGCCGTCACCGGATCCACCGG
Organism: Kitasatospora sp. NPDC056184; assembly: GCF_042268405.1. Taxonomy (NCBI): domain Bacteria; kingdom Bacillati; phylum Actinomycetota; class Actinomycetes; order Kitasatosporales; family Streptomycetaceae; genus Kitasatospora; species Kitasatospora sp. NPDC056184. Next base: position 36,097 of record NZ_JBHJUI010000040.1, read on the forward strand.
GCGGACGGCGCCGTCGGCCACCGGCCACCGGCTGGCTGCTGGCTGCTGGCTGCTGGCTGCTGGCTGCTGGCTGCTGGCTGATCCTCGCGCCTACCACAGCTCAGCGACCCCCGGCGAGCCGTGCCGAGCGGCTGCTCGGGTGGCTCGGGGCGGTGCGGTGCGGGCGCGGGCATAGGGGCGATGGTAACCGGCGGACCGCCGACGCGGGCCGGACCGCGCAGATCCCCACCCGGCTCCGCCGCCACTCCACCCAGGCCCCCGTCGATCGGACGTTCCGTCAGTCGGATCCGAATCTACGGGAGCCGTGCGCGCGGCATTCGGGCAGGTCGGGCGGCAGGTGGGGCGGCCGCCCCGGGGGCAGCCCGTACGCCCGCCAGCAGGCCCGCCACCGCCGGGGTCCACGGCCGGCCCGCCGGACCGGTGAGGGTCAGCGTCCGGTGGACGGCCGGGCGGATCGGGACGAGCACGCAGTCCGGCGGCAGCATCGGCCGGGCCAGCGCGGGCATCACCGACACCCCCACCCCCGCGTGCACCATGCCGATCAGCGTGTTGAGGTCCCGGATCCGGTGCCGCGGTGCGAAGCGGACGCCCGCCCGGCGGTAGGCGTCCCGGATGTGCCGCTCGCAGCCGCCCTCGGAGAGCAGGAAGTCGTCGTCCTCCAGGTCGGCCACGTCGACGGCCTCCTCGCTGGCGAGCGGATGGTCGCGCCGGAGCAGCGCGTGCATCGAGTCCGCGCCGAGCGGGACCGCCCCCGGCGGCACCGGGTCCGCGTCCACCAGGACCGCCGCGTCCACCGTGCCGGCCTCCAGCCAGACGCCCAGCTCGTCGTCCTCGCCCTCGAACACCCGGACCGTCAGCCGGGGGTGTTCGGTCCGCCAGCCGTGCAGCAGGTCCGGCAGCAGTCCCTGGCAGACGGTGGTCGGCGCGGCCAGCCGGACGGTGCCGGTCAGCCCGCCCGAGTGGCGGGCGGCGATCGTCCGGACGGCGGCGGCGGAGGCGACCGCCGTCCGGGCGTGCGGCAGGATCCGCTCGCCGAGCGGGGTCGGCCGGACCGGGGTGCCCCGGTGCAGGACGGGCGCGCCGAGCACCCGCTCCAGCGCCGCCACCGCGTGCGAGACCGCCGACTGGCTCACCTCCAGGTCGACCGCCGCCGCCCCGAAGCCGCCCGCGTCCGCCACCGCGACCAGCGCCCTGAGCTGGGCGAGGTTCACCTCGGGGGCCATGAGACTTCCTCATTCCTTCCGCACTGCCACTTGTTGGACTCATGCTCGGCCGAACCGCCACCCTCTGTCCATCGGGAAGCGGTGGCACGGGCGAGAGGGCGGACGGATGGCCGGTACGGGACGGCGGTGGTGGCCGGGGTTCGTGGTGCTCTCGGCGATCTGGGGCGCGAGCTTCGCCCTGATCAAGGTGGCGGTCGACGCGGGCGTTCCCCCGGTGTGGGTGGCGGCCTGGCGCTGCCTGCTCGGTGCGGCCGCGCTCTGGGCGATCCTCGCCGCCCGGCGGGAGGCGGCCGTGCGCGACCTCGCCACCTGGGGCCACTGCGCCGTGGTCGCGGTGCTGCTGAACGCGGTGCCGTTCGTGCTCTTCTCCTACGGCGAGACCCGGGTCAGCTCGGTGCTCGCCGGGGTGATGAACGCGACCACCCCGCTGTTCGCGCTGCTCTTCGCGCTGGCCGCGGTGCCCGGCGAACCGCGCCCGGGGCCGCGCCGGATCGGCGGGCTCGTCCTCGGCCTCGCCGGGGTGCTCACCGTGCTCGGCGTCCGGCACGGGCTCGGCTCCGGATCGGTGGGCGGCGGTCTCGCCTGCCTGGCCGCGACCTGCTGCTACGGCGCCGGCTTCGCCTACCTGCGCCGTCACCTTTCCACCCGACCGCACTCGGCCGCCGCCCTGTCCGCCGCCCAGATCACCTGCGCCGCCGTCGAACTCGCCGTCGCCGCCCCGCTCGCCGCCGGTGCCCCGCACTGGCCCGGGGCCGGTGCCGCGGCCGCCCTGCTGGCGCTCGGCGCGGTGGGTACCGGCGTCGCCTACGTCCTCAACCTCGACCTGGTCCGCAGCGCCGGGACGGCCGTGGCCGCCGCCGTCACCTATGCGACCCCGCTCTGGTCGACGGCGCTGGGCGCACTGCTGCTCGCCGAACCGGTCGGCTGGAACACCCTGGCGGGCGGCCTCGCCGTGATCGCCGCCGTGGCGCTCATCCGGCAGCCGCCCGCCGCCCCCGACGGCGGGGAGCGCGCCCTCCGCCGGGGCCGGAGGGCGCGTCAGTCGGTCGGTTAGGGTGGACCGATGGGCACGGGGCGGGCAGCGGGCGGGGGCGTGGACGTGCGGATCAGCGACGTTCGCACTGACGACGGCCGCCTCGACGACGCCGGCACCGCTGACGTCCGCACCGCTGACGTTCGCCCCGACGGTGCGGCCGACGCGCCGCGGGCCGCGCCCGCCGTCGCCGTCCAGGCCGCGTTGCGCGCCCGGCCGCTGCGCTTCCCGTTCACCCGCGACTCGCTGCGCTGCTGGGCCTACCTGGCCGGCGGCTCCCTGCTCGGCCTGGTGGTGGCCGTCCTGCTGGCCGCCCTCGCCCTGATCGGCCTCGGGCTCTCGGTGGTCGGCGTCGGCCTGCCGCTGCTCCTGGCCGTCGCCCTCTCCGGCCGGCCGGTCGGCGCCCTGGAACGCCGCCGGCTACGGCTCGTCGAACCGTCCCCGGTGCCCGATCCGCACCGCGCCCTGCCCGGGGCCGGCCGCCGCGCCCGGCTTCGGACCCGGCTGCGCGAACGCGCGACCTGGCGCGAACTCGCCCACACCCTGCTGGTCGGCCCGCCGCTCACCGCCGCCGGACTCGGCCTCACCGCCCTGCTGCTGTTCTCCGCGGCGCTGGTCGTCAGCCCCCTCGTGGTCTGGGCGCTGGCCCCCGAGACGGTCATGCTGATCCCCGGCCACGCCGTCCCCGGACCGCTGTACGCCCTGCCCGCCACCGCCGTCGGCCTGGCCGGGCTCCTGCTCGGCAGCTACGCCGGGGCGCTGCTCACCACCGCCCACGTCCGGCTGGCCCGGCTGCTGCTCGGGCCCCGCGAGGAGGACCTCGGCAGGGAGCGGGTCGTCGAGCTGACCCGCTCCCGGGCCCGGCTGGTGGACGCCTTCGAGGCCGAGCGCCGCCGCATCGAACGCGACCTGCACGACGGCGCGCAGCAGCAGCTCGTCGCCCTCGCCATGACCCTCGGACTGGCCGCCCACGAACTGCGCGAACGCGGGGCCGGCGGCGCGGGTGACCCGGGTGCCGCGGGCGCCGACGACCCGGCGCTCGCCCTGGTCGACCGGGCGCGCGGGGAGGCCCGGCGGGCGCTGGAGCAGCTGCGCGGCCTGGTCCGCGGCATCCACCCCCAGGTGCTCACCGACCACGGGCTGGCCGCCGCCGTCTCCGAGGTCGCGCTGCGCCACCCGATCCCCGTCGAGGTCGACCTCGACCTGCCCGGCCGGCTGCCCGGCCCGGTCGAGTCCACCGCCTACTTCACCGTCACCGAGGCGCTCACCAACGCCGCCAAGCACAGCGGCGCCGCCGCGATCACCGTCCACGGGCGGATCGCGGACGGCCGGCTGGTGCTGGAGGTGACCGACGACGGCCGCGGCGGGGCCGACCCGGCCGCCGGGGCCGGACTGCAGGGACTGGCCGACCGGGTGGCGATCCTGAGAGGACGACTGATGGTGACGAGTCCGACCGGCGGGCCGACCAGGCTCCGGCTGGAGGTGCCGTGCTCCGGCTAGTCATCGCCGAGGACGCCGTCCTGCTCCGGGCCGGACTGGTCGAGCTGCTCGCCCTGGGCGGCCACGAGGTGGTCGCCGCCGTCGGCGACGCGGACGCCCTCGCCGCCGCGGTGGACGCCGACCGGCCGGACCTCGTCGTCACCGACGTCCGGATGCCGCCCGGCTTCCAGGACGAGGGGCTGCGCGCCGCCCTCCAGCTGCGCGACCGCCACCCCGGCCTGCCCGTGCTCGTCCTGTCCCAGTACGTGGCCACCCCGTACGCCACCCGGCTGCTCGGCGCGGCCGGTGCGCAGCGGGCCGGGCTCGGCTACCTGCTCAAGGACCGGGTCGGCGAGGTGTCCGAGTTCCTGGACGCGCTGCGGCGGGTGGCGGCCGGGGAGACCGTGATCGACCCGGACGTGGTCCGGGTGCTGCTCCGGCAGCAGTCCGCGGACCGCCCGATCGCCCGGCTCACCCCGCGCGAGCGCGAGGTGCTGGGGCTGATGGCGGAGGGGCTCAACAACCAGACGGTCGGCGCCCGGCTGAGCATCACCGAGGCGTCCGTGGTGAAGCACTGCGGGAACATCTTCATGAAGCTCGACCTGGACCCGGTCGAGGGCAACCGCCGGGTGCTCGCCGTCCTGGCCCACCTCGCCGACCTGCGCGGCGAGTAGCGACTTCCCCCGGGGGAGTGTCGGTGCCCGGCGCTACGGTGCCGCCATGACGGAATTCGTACTCGTGGCGGGTGCCTGGCTCGGTGCGTGGGCCTGGGACGACGTGGTTCCCGACCTGCGCGCCGCCGGGCACGGCGTTCACCCGCTGACCCTCTCCGGCCTCGCCGAGCGGCGCGGTGAACCCGCCGGACAGCAGGCCCATGTCCAGGACGTCGTCGACCTCGTCGAGGAGCGCGACCTGCGTGAGGTGGTCCTGGTCGGGCACAGCTACTCCGGCATCCCGGTCGGGCAGGCCGCGGAGCGGATCGGCGACCGGCTCGCCCACCTCGTCCTGGTCGACGCCAACCTTCCCGTCGACGGGCAGGCGTTCGTCGGCGCCGGTCCCTGGGGCGGCGCCGTCGCGGAGGCGATCGGTGCCAACGGCGGCTTCTGGCCGCCGCTCACCGCCGCCGACTACGCGGGCCAGGGCCTCACCGGCGAGCAGATCGACCGGATCGTCACCGGTTCCACCCCGCACCCGGGCGGCGCCCTCACCGAACCCGCCGCCCTGGCCGGCCCCCTCGCCGCCCTCCCCGCGACCTACCTCAGCTGCCTCCTCGACAGCCCCGAACCCCCGCCCGCCGTCGCCGCCCTCCTCCGCGAGGCCGGCTGGCACCACACCACCCTCGACACCGGCCACTGGCCGATGTTCTCCCAGCCCGCCGCCCTCGCCGCCGTCCTCCTGACCGCCGCGAGCCGCTGACGCGAGCCGCTGAGCGAGCCGTCCGTCGGCTCGCCCCGTCCTCGCCGTCCGCCTGCCGACCGCTGTGACGCGCCGAGCGGTTCGGCCCGCTCCGGCGAGAACTGACCACCGGTCCGGCCCGCCGTGCCGTCGAGAGCGCCCGCCCCGGTTGCGGGGCGGAGCCCCCGCGGCGGGCCGCCCGGTGCCGCCGTGCCGCCGCCGTCCGGCATCCGGGACCGGACCCGTTCCGCCCGAGCGCCTCACGGAGGTGATCGCCCCACCCGTGACCTCGGTGTGCGGATGCCGATCGGCGAGTACGGAGGCCCCGCACCGGTCGGCTCGATGGGCCCGCCGCTTCGGGAATGGCAGGACGGAGCGAAAAAGTGATATCACTTTGCCATCGGAAGTCGATGCTCGCCGAAGGAGTCGCTCCCATGACCACATCGCGTTTCCCCGTCGAGGACGGCCTCGTTCTGGACCTTCCGACCCCCGGCATCGCCGAGCGGACGATCACCGGGCGGGCCGGTCTGCCGATGCTCGGCGGGATCCTGCTCGGCCTGGCCGCCGGAATCGGGTCCGTCATCGCCGGCGCCACCCAACTGTCCGGTGGCGGCAAGGGGGTGGGGGTCGCTCTGCTGGTCGCCGGGTCGCTGCTGGCGCTCGGCTCGCTGCTGCTGACGTTCGGTCTGACGGTGGTCTCGCCCGGGGAGGCCCGGGTGGTCCAGCTGCTCGGCCGCTACCGGGGCACCGTCCGCGCCGCGGGCCTGACCTGGCTGAACCCCTTCACCAACCGGCACCGGATATCCACCCGGATCCGCAACCACGAGACCGAGACCACCAAGGTCAACGACGCGGACGGCAATCCGATCGAGATGGCCGCCGTGGTGGTCTGGCAGGTCGAGGACACCGCGATGGCGGTGTTCGAGGTGGACGACTACGCCGACTTCGTCGCCATCCAGACCGAGACGGCCGTGCGGCACATCGCCACCAGCTACCCGTACGACGCCCACCAGGAGGGCCAACTGTCGCTGCGTGACGGCGCGGAGGAGGTCGCCCGCCAGCTCTCCGCGGAGATCGCCGCACGGGTCGCCTCGGCCGGGGTGCGGGTCGTGGAGTCCCGGATCACCAGGCTCGCGTATGCTCCCGAAGTCGCGCAGGTGATGCTCCAGCGCCAGCAGGCCGGAGCCGTGGTCGCGGCACGCCGGCTGATCGTCGAGGGCGCCGTCGGCATGGTCGAGGAGGCGTTGGACCGGCTCGCCGAACGCGATGTCGTGGACCTGGACGAGGAGCGCAAGGCCGCCATGGTGAGCAACCTCCTGGTGGTGCTCTGCGGCGACCGCGGCACCCAGCCCGTCGTGAACACGGGCTCCCTCTACCAGTAAGGCGAAGCCTTGGCGACGGAACGGAAGAAGCTCCTGTTGCGACTGGACCCTTCAGTTCACGACGCGCTCGCCCGGTGGGCCGCGGACGACCTGCGCAGCACCAACGCGCAGATCGAGTTCCTGCTCCGTCGGGCCCTGGCCGACGCGGGCCGGATGCCCGGAGGGGCGGCCCGGATCCCCCGGCGCGGCCGTCCGCCCAAGCCGGACCCGGTCCCGGACCCGGTCCCGGACCCGGTCCCGGACCCCGAGGACTCGGCCGAGGAGCCTCCGGAGCGGGGCGGTTCCGGCCGGGGCTGACCGCACCACCCGCCCGCCCGCGACCCGCGTCGTGGGCGACTGGCCGGTGGAGGGTGGAGAAGTACCGAGGGATCACCGGTGACCTGGGTCGGGGGCGCGGAGGCGCGGCGGGTCGGCGTGGTCGATCCGGTTGCGGGGCCGGGTGGGGCTCTCGGCGGGTCCCTCGGTGGGGCTGTCGGTGGGGTTCTCCGCGAGGAGGGTGGCCAGGCGGTCGGCGGTGGTGTCCCAGGACCACCGGGTGTGCACCCAGTCGCGGCCGGCGGTGGCCATGCGGGCGCGCTCCGGGGCGGGGGCCCGGAGGATGCGGGTGATCGCGGTGGCGACGGCGGACGGGTCGCGGCCGCCGACGACGGTGCCGTTGACGCCGTCGAGGACGGCGTCCGGGGCGCCGCCGGAGCGGCCGGCGACGACCGGCAGGCCTGCGGCGGCGGCTTCCAGGAAGACGATGCCGAGGCCCTCCGCCTCCAGTCCGGCCCGGCGGGTGCGGCAGGGCATCGCGAAGACGTCGGCCGCGGCGTAGGCGGCCGGGGTGTCGGCGTGGCGGCGGCCGCCGGCGAAGACGACCGCGCCGGGGGCGGTGAGGCGGCGGGCGAGGTCGCGCAGGCGGCGTTCGTCGGGGCCCTGGCCGACCAGGACGAGGACGGCGTCCGGCACGGTGCGACGGATCAGCGGGAGCGCCCGTATCAAGGTGTCCTGGCCCTTGCGGGGGACGAGTCGCGCCACGCAGAGGATCACCGGCGCCCGGAGGGTGCTCTCCCGGGGACGCGGGCGGAACAGTTCGGTGTCAACGCCCGGGACCAGCCGCTCCAGTCGGGCGGAGGGGCCGAGCGCGGGGGCGATCCGGTCGCGGGTGTAGGCGCCGAGGTAGGTGACGACGTCGACGCTGTCGCCGATCCGCCGCAGCAGGCGCCGGGCGACGGGGGCGCGGGCCCACCAGATCTCGTGGCCGTGCGTGGTGGCGACGGTCCGCCGGATGCCGGGGGCCAGCCGTCGCAGTCCGGGGGTCATCGCGGCGAGCGGGGCGGCGGCGCCGAACCAGACCCGGTCGCAGCCGTACGCCCGGGCGAGTTCGGCGGCCCGTCGGGTCGTCCGGGGGGTGGGGAGCAGCATCCGGGAGCGGTCGCGGACCACCGGGAACGGGAGCGCGGCGTCATGGCGGTCGGCGCCCGGTTCGGCCGAGGTGTAGACGACGACCTCGTCGGCGGGCAGCCGGGTGGCCATGGCGTGGACGAAGGTCTCGATGCCGCCCTGCCGGGGCGGGAAGTCGTTGGTGACGATGAGCGTGCCGGTCATGGGGCGGAGACCACCTGGGGGGTGCGGGGGCGCGGGGCGGCGGTCGGGGCGGACCATGGCCGCGGGCGCCGGGATCGGCGGGGGGCGAGGGAGGCGCGGGGGATCCGGGGGCTGCCGGACAGGCGCGGGAGGAGGGCCAGGACGGCGGGCAGGGCGAGGTAGCCGTAGCGGCCGGCCGGAGCGAGCAGGAACGCCAGGGCGAGCCCGACGGCGAGCCGGTCGGCGGCGGCGACGGCGTCCCGGGGCGGGTGCCGGACCAGCGACCGGGCGACGGCGAGCCCGGCGAGGAGCAGCAGGGCGAGTGCCGCGTACCAGCCGCCGGGGGCGAGGTCGGCGAGTAGCCGGCCGGGCAGCGGGCTGCTCGCCGGGGTGGGCAGGCCGCCGCGGCCGGTGGGGAAGGCGAACACCTGCTCCACCAAGGGCCCCGGTGCGCGCAGCGCGCTCGGCAGGACGAGCGCGGCCGTGCCGACGGCGGCGGTGCCGGCCGCCCGCAGGGCCGCCCGGCGCCCGGCGGTGGCGGCGAGCAGGGCGGCGGCGACCGCGACCGCGGGCCAGGCCGTCCACTTGAGCGCGCAGGCCAGCGCGAGGGCCGACCCGGCCGCGACCGGGCGGGCCCGCCCGGCCAGGGCGAGCGCGAGCACGCAGAGGCCGGTCAGCGGCAGGTCGACCCCGCTGACGCAGAGCGGCAGCGCGACCAGCGGCGAGGCGACGAGCGCGGCCACGGTGAGTACGGGCCCGGTGAGTACGGGCGCGGTGAGTGCGGGCACCGCGGGTCCGGCCACCGGGCGTACGGGCACGGTCGGACCGCCGCCGGGCGCGAGCCCGCCGGACGCGGACGAGAGCCTGCCCGGCGCGGACGCGGACGCGCGCGCAGCGGTGAGCGTCACGGCGCCGCGTCCGTGCGCCCGGACGGCGGCGGCCAGGCAGCCGAGGAACACGGCGGTGCACCAGAGGCGCGCGTCGCCGAGCAGCCGGGCCGGCCACCCGTCCGCGCCGAACAGGGCGCGCGGCAGTCCGAACAGTGCCATCCCGGGCAGGTAGGGGGTGTACTCGGCGACCGTCTGCGGCTCGGCCAGGTACGGCGTCCCGTGCCGGAGCAACAGCTCGCCCGACCGTTCGATGACGGCGACCTCACTCTGCCCCTGCCCGGCCAGGACCAGGACGAGCAGCGGCGCGAGCACCGCGCCGACCAGCGCGACCGCCACCGATCCGGCACGCGCCCACCGCGGCGGCAGGGCGAGCACGGCAACCGCTGCCGCCAGGTACCCGGCGGCCGCGAGCAGCCCCCAACTCCGGTGCGGTCCCAGCCCGGAGGTGAGCGGGAACGCCCCCGCCCACCCGGCCGCGACCAGCCACCCGCCGCACCACAGCGCCCTCCGCCCGCCGGGTGGGCGGGGCGGACCGGAGGAACCCGGTGGACGGGGGACGCGGTGGACACGGCCGGGGCGAGGCGGACGGCCGGACCGGGAGGCGGGGCCGGGAACGGAGGGAAGCGGGGTACGGATGCGGTGAATCGGCACCACTTCATTGCAGCGGCGCAGGTCGGCGAGGTCATGACGGTCAGGTCGAGTCCTCCGGTCGGGTTTCCCCTACCACCGGGCGGGCACCCGGGGCGGCCCGCGCGACCGGAGCGCGGCGTCGTCGGGACGGTGGGTGTGCACGGGCGTGGGCTCCTCCTCGTCAGCGGGCGTTCCGAACAAGGGAATTCGTATCCGATCTCACGTTTGGTGTCCATTGAATTACGTTCGGTGTGGATCGCTCGCTATCGTGGACCCCGTGGCGAGGTCCTGGGATGAGGCGGTCGGGCGGGCGCAGGAGCGGTTGGCGGCGGCGCCCGGGGTGCGGGCGGTGGGGGAGGGCGAGGGGCGCGGGTTCGCGCTCTGGGACCTCGCCTCCTGTGCCGAGGGGGAGTTGGGCGAGTGCGTCGACCCGGCGTCGATCGGCCCGGCCGAGGAGCGCCGGCTGCGCGAGCGGCTCGGCGAGAGCGGCCGCGAGTGGCCGGGCGGCGAGCTGTACCGCCGCCGCTACTGGCTCCTGGACGACGGCGCCGGCAGCACCGGCGTCCCCGGCGGCCCGGCTCCCGCCGAGCCGGTCGGGACCGTCGCCGTCGACAACTGGACCAGGGGGCCCGGCCAGTTGGCCGTCTCCTCGCTCTACCTCCGCCCCTCGGCGCGCGGTCGCGGTCTGGCGGCCGCCGCCCTCGACCAGGTCTACCGGGCCGCCACCGCCGAGGGCCTGCCGGGCTACCGGCTGGAGGCGCACTGGACCTGGCAGCACGCCCCCCGCTACTACCTGCGCCGCGGCCTGTGGGTGGTCTCCTGGAAGCACGCCATCGGCCTCGCCCGGATGCCCCAACTCCCGCCCTACCGCGTCCGGGAGGAAGGCGACCGGCTGGTGCTGTCGGTCGCCGACCGCCCGTCGCCCGACCCCGCCGGCCTCGTCTGGACGCCGCTGCTCGCCGCCGGGAGCGAGGGCCGCCGGCTGCGGCTGGACGAGACCGCCGCCTACCGGCAGGCCGACGGCTGGGTGCACGGCTACGCCCGCTCGACGCTCGCCCTGCACCTCGCGCTCGCCGGCCGCCCGTTGGTGCGCGGCCCGCAGTGGTGGGCGGAGGCCTGGCGCTGGGCGGACATCGGCGAACCGGAGGGCCTGGCCTACCGGATCGAGGAGTTCGAGCGGTCGGCCCGCGCCGAGGGCCGGACGGTGGCCACGCCCTACCGGCCCCCGGCGGTCCCGGCCGTGCCCCGGCCGTCGGCGGAGGCGCTGCCCTCGGAGGAGCCGACCGGGCCCGACACCGCGGTGCCCCGGCCGTCGGACGGCGCGCCGACGCCCTGAGACCGCCCCGGCCCGCCCCCGACCCGGCCCCGGCCCGCCCCCGACCCGGTGCCGGGATGAGTCGCAGGACACGGCCTACCGGCCCGCCGCCCTGGGCAGGCTCCGCCGGACGCACGCGTCGGCAACACCCGCGTCGGCAACACCAGCGTCGACTCCGCCCCGCCGACACCGCCCACGCCGACACCGTTCGCAGGACATCGAGTTGAGGAGCCCACCATGCCCGCAGTGCACGAATCCGTACTCGACGCGATCGGCGGCACGCCGCTGTTCCGCCTCGCCCGGCTCGGCGCCGGTCTCGCCGCGCCCGTCTACGCCAAGGCCGAGTTCCTCAGCATCGGCGGCAGCGTGAAGGACCGCGCCGCGCTGTCGATGGTGCTGGCCGCCGAGCGAGAGGGGCTGCTGGCGCCCGGCGGGACGATCGTGGAGGCGACCTCGGGCAACACCGGCATCGGCCTGGCCATCGTCGGCCGCCAGCGCGGGTACCGGGTGATCGCGGGCGTCGCGGACCGGGCGTCGACGGAGAAGTCGGACATCCTGCGGGCGTACGGCGCCGAGGTGGTGCTCGCGCCGACCGCCGTGCCGCTGGAGGATCCGGCGCACCTGTTCAACGTCGTCCGGCGGCTCGCCGAGGAGACGCCCGGCGCCTGGCTCGCCGACCAGTACGACAACCAGGCCAATCCCGACGCCCACGTCCGCACCACCGGCCCGGAGATCTGGGAGCAGACCGGCGGCCGGGTGACCCACTTCGTCGCGGGCGTCGGCACCGGCGGCACCATCACCGGCACCGGCAGCCACCTGAAGGCGGTCTCCGGCGGCGCGGTCACCGTGGTCGGCGCCGATCCCGAGAGCTCGGTCTACGGGGGCGGGGACGGCAGCCCCTACTACGTCGAGAGCATCGGCCACTTCATCCACCCCGACACCGTCGAGGACCGCTGGCCGCAGGCCTACCGGAAGGACGTCGCGGACGCCTTCGAGCGCATCCCGGACCGCGAGTCGCTGCTGACGGCACGCCGGCTCGCCCGGGAGGAGGGCATCCTGGCCGGGCCGTCGTCCGGCACGGCGGTGGCGGCGGCGCTGCGGGTGGCACGCCGGCTGGGACCGGAGGACCTGGTCGTGGTGCTGCTGCCGGACTCGGGCCGCTCCTACCTCTCCAAGGTGCACAGCGACGTGTGGATGCGGCAGTGGGGCTTCCTGGAGGACGGCTTCCCGCACGACGGCCTCCCTTACGTCGGCCCCGCGGACGACGGCCTGCCGGGCACCGGCGTCCCGGCCCCGCGCGCCGGCCTGCGGCCGCTGCTGGACGGCGCCGGCCCGCTGGTCACGGTGGACGCCGGAGCGACGGTGGCCGAGGCGGTGCGGGTGCTGCACGGCGTACCGAGCGGCGTCGCCCCGGCCGTCCTGGCGCGGACGGCGCGCCCGTACGGGGTGAGCGCGGCGGAGGTGGTCGGCTCGGTGTCCCGCGAGGTGCTGGCGGCGGCGCTCGCGGTGGGCGCCGCCGGGCCGGACGCGCCGCTGGGCGCCCTGCTCGGGCCGTCGCTGCCCGCGGTGGGCGTCGGGCAGTCGGTGGCGGAGGCCCGTGCGGCGCTCGGGGCGGCGCACCCGGGCGTGCTGGTGCTGGTGGACGGCCGGGCCGCGGGGGTGCTGCCCCGGCCGGTGCTCACCGCGTAGAACCGGTGCTCACCGTGCAGGACCGGTGCTCACCGTGCAGGACCGGTGCTCACCGCGCAGGACCGGTGCTCACCGCGCAGAGCCGGTGCTCACCGCGCAGGACCGGCGGGGGCGCCTGGGAGACTCGACGCCATGGCAGAGATCGAGATCGACGGCGCCCCCGCCGACCCGGCCCGGCTGGCGGCCCTGGGCCTGCTCAACTACGGGCACTTCACCACCCTGCGCGCCGAGTCCGGCCGCACCCGGGGCCTCGCGCTGCACCTGGACCGGCTGGTCCGCGACTGCCGCACGGTGTTCGGCGCCGAGCTGGACCGGGCCGAGGTCCGCGCCCGGATCCGCCGGGCGCTGCCGGCCGACGGCGCGCCGGTGATCGTCCGGGTCACCGTGTTCGACCCGGCGCTCGGCCTGGAGCGCCCCGCCGCCCCCGCCGTGCCGCACCTGCTGGTCACCACCCGCCCGGCGCCGGCCGCCGCGCCCGGACCGCTGCGGGTGCGCACCGCCGTGTACCGGCGCGAGCTGCCGGAGGTGAAGCACGTCGGCCTGTTCGGCCTGCTGCACCAGCGCCGCCTCGCCCAACTCGACGGCTACGACGACGCGCTGCTGCTCGACGACGCGGGCCGGATCGCCGAGGGCGCCACCTGGAACCTCGCGCTGTACGACGGCCGCGAGCTGGTCTGGCCGGACGCCGCCGCGCTGCCCGGCGTCACCGCCGCCCTGCTCGCCCGCGCCCACACCGGCCCGCAGCGGCGCGAGCCCGTCACCGCGGCGGACGGCCTCGGCCGCTTCACGGCCGCCGTCGCCGTCAACGCGGGCGTGGGCGTCCGCCCGCTCGCCGCGATCGACGGCACCGTCCTCGACCCGGCCCACCCGGTGGTCGCCGACCTGCGCGCCGCCTACGAAGGCGTCGAGCCGGAGCCCGTCTGATCGCCGCGCGGGCGGCCCGGTCGCGCACGCCCTGACGCCACCCGGAGACCGGACCGGGGGATAACCCCACCCCGGGTCCGCCAGCGGCCTGCATGGTCCGCCGCACCCCGGCTTCCTAGCCTGGAACACGTCGACGACCAGCGACGATCCATCAAGGAAGGCCCCACCATGGCACCCCGCCGTTCCCGTCCCCAGCCCGAGCCGACCGGGCGCCCCGCCGCCCACGCCGCGATCGAGCTGCGCGGCGTCCGGCGCAGCTACGGTCGCGGCGGCGAGACCGTGCACGCCCTGCGCGGCATCGACCTGGCGCTCGGCCACGGCACCTTCACCGCCGTGATGGGGCCGTCCGGCTCCGGCAAGAGCACCTTCCTGCAGTGCGCGGCCGGCCTGGACCGCCCGACCGAGGGCCAGGTCTACCTGGGCGGCGAGGAGATCACCCGGCTGAGCGAGGACCGGCTCACCAAGCTGCGCCGCCACCGGATCGGCTTCGTCTTCCAGTCCTTCAACCTGCTGCCCTCGCTGACCGTGCTGCAGAACGTGCTGCTCCCGCAGCGCCTCGCCGGGGAGCGCCAGGACCGCGCCCGGGCGAAGGAACTGCTCGCCCAGGTCGGTCTCGGCGACCACGACCGCCGCCGCCCCGGGGAGCTGTCGGGCGGTCAGCAGCAGCGCGTGGCGATCGCCCGTGCGCTGGTCACGGCGCCTGACGTGCTGTTCGCGGACGAGCCGACCGGCGCGCTGGACACCACGACCGCGCACGAGGTGCTCGGCCTGCTGCGGCGCGCGGTGGACACCATGGGCGCCACCGTCGTCATGGTGACCCACGACCCGGTGGCCGCCTCGTTCGCCGACCGGGTGGTCTTCCTGGCCGACGGCGCGCTCGCCGACGAGCTGTACCACCCGGACCCGCAGGCGGTCGCCGACCGGATGGTCCGCCTGACCGCGCGCCCGATGGGGGCGGCGGCATGAGCAACGGACTCGCCCGCGCCTCGGTGCGGTTCCGGCCCGCGTCCTTCGTCGGCACCTTCGTGGCCCTGCTGTTCGGCGCCGCCGTGATCATGGCCTGCGGCACGCTGCTGCAGACCGGGATCACCGCCTCGGTGCCGTCCGTCCGGTACGCCGGGGCGCCGGTCGTGGTGGCCGCCGACCCGAACGTCACCATCGAGTACAAGGAGAGCGACGACGGCACGAAGACCCACGAGCAGCCGATCTCCGAACGCGCCCGGGTGGACGCGGCGCTGGTGGCCCGGATCGCCGGACAGCCCGGCGTGGCCGCGGCCCGCCCCGACACCGCTTTCCCGGTGCAGGACACCTCCCGCACGGCGCAGGCCCCGCTGGGCCCGCTCACCGGCCGCGGCTTCGCGGCGCTCGGCATCGCCGGCCCGCAGGACAAGCTGGTCGAGGGCCGCGCCCCCGGCACGGGCGAGGTCGTGCTGGACGCCGACACGGCGCGCGCCGCCCACCTCGCGCCGGGCGCCACCGTGGCGCTCACCGCCCCCGGCGGCAGCGGCGGCTACCGGATCTCCGGCCTCGCCGCCACCCAGCAGGACGGCCCCACCGCCTGGTTCGCCGACCAGCAGGCCGACCGCCTCTCCGGCCACCCCGGCCGGGTCGACGCGATCGCCGTCCAGCCCCGCGAGGGCGTGGACCGCAAGGCCCTGACCGCGCAGGTGGAGCAGGCCGTCGGCGGAGCCGCCGAGGTGCTGAGCGGCAAGGGGCGCGGTGCCGTCGAGCAGCCCCTGCTCAACGAGGCCAAGGTGATGCTGACCGCGATCGGCGGCTCCTTCGGCGGCACCGCCACCATGACCGCCGTGTTCGTGGTCGTCTCCACCGTCGCCCTGGCCACCGGCCAGCGCGCCCGCGAGTTCGCCCTGCTGCGCGCCGTCGGCGCCACCCCGCGGCAGATCCGCCGCACCATCGCCACCGAGGCGATGCTGGTCGCGCCGCTCGCCGCCGCGCTCGGCATCCTGCCCGGCGTGGCCCTGGCCCGCTGGTGGTTCGACGGGATGGTCGAGCGCGGCGCCGTCCCGGCGGACGTCGAGCTGTCCGTCGGCCCGCTGCCGATGCTCGCCGCCGTCGTGCTGTGCACGCTCGCCGCCCTCACGGCCGGCTTCTTCGCCGCCCGCCGCCCCTCGAAGCTGCGGGCCGTCCAGGCCCTCGGCGCGGCCGCCGTCGAACCGGCCCGGCTCGGCATCGTCCGCACCGTGCTGGGTGTGGTCGCCGCGGCCGGCGGCGTGGTGCTCGCCGGGGTCGCCGCGAAGCTGGACGGCGCCGACGCCGCCAACACCGCGCTCGGCGTGGTGATGTCCTTCCTGGTCGCGGTCGCCCTGCTCGGCCCGTGGGTGGCGCGCGGCGCGGCCGCCCTGCTCGGCCTGCCGCTGCGGGCGGGAGGTGCGCCCGGCTCGCTGGCCGCCGACAACACCCGCGCCAACGCCCGCCGGCTGGCCTCCGCGATCACGCCGATCGCGATGGTCACCGCCTTCTGCGGCACCCTGCTGTTCATGCAGAGCACCATCCGCCACGAGACCGGCGAGCAGGTGCGCGCCGGCATCACCGCCGACCACGTGCTCGGCTCCACCGGCCCCGGCCTGCCCGTCACCGCCCCCGGTACGACCGGCGTCGTCGAGCAGGCGGCCGAGGTGCCCGGCGTGGACGCGGCCGTCGGGGTGCTGCGCACCGGCGTCGTCTACCGGGACGGCGACCAGCTGCTCTCCGCCACCGCGCTGGGCGTCACCGGCGACCCCTCCCGGCTGCCCGAGGTGCTCGACCTGGGGGTGCGCGGCGGTTCGCTGGCCGAACTGGGCCGCGCCGCGGACACCGTCGCGCTCTCCACCGAGCTGGCCTCGACGCTGGGCGTCGAGGTCGGCGGGCACGTCCCCTTCTGGCTCGGCGACGGCACGGCGGCGAAGGCGCTGGTGGTCGCCACCTACGAGCGCGGGCTCGGCTTCGGCCAGGTGCTGCTGCCCCGGGCGGCGGTCGCGGAGCACGTCACCGCTGGGTTCGACAGCCAGGTGCTGGTCGCGGACGCGCCCGGCGCCGACCGGGCCGCGGTGGCCCGGGGCCTGTCCGGCCTCGGGGTCCCCGGGCTGACGGTGACCGACCGGGCGGGCTTCGCGGCGCAGGCCGACAAGTCGCAGGAGATGGGCTCCTGGGCGAACGCGGTGATGGCCGGCGTGCTGGGCGGGTTCGCCGCCGTCACGGCCGCCAACACCCTGGCCATGACGGTGCTGGACCGGCGCCGCGAGGTGGCGCTGCTCCGGCTGGCCGGCACCACCCGGCGCCAGGTGCGCCACATGATGCGCTGGGAGGCGCTGCTGGTGGCCGCGGCCGGCCTGGGCGTCGGCTCGGTGATCGCCTGGCTCACCCTGGTGCCGATCACCCGGGGCATCACCGGCGCCGCGCCGCACGTCCCGGCCGGGACGGCGCTGCCGCTGGTCGCCGCGGCGGTGGCGCTCTGCCTGGGCGCGACGGCCCTGCCGGCCCGGGCCCTGCTGAGGTCCGGCCCGGTCGCCGCGAGCGGCGGGAAGCAGTAGCGGCAGCGCAGCAGAGGCGGGGCTCCCGGAGCACACCGGGGGCGTGGACGGGCGGTGCGCGCGGGGTCGGCGCACCGCCCGTTCGGGTGACAAAGGCGCGCTGAACAGGCGGGCGATCGGGGTCGTCCGCCGGAAAGCGCGCCCGCCGCACCGATAGTGAGGGGTGATCAGCCGCGCTCGCGGCCGCGCCCGTTCCGGTGCCGCGTGCCCGCGGCGGCTGTCCCGCCCACACCTCCCGCGCCGAGCGCGTCCGGCATGCCCGTCACCCCGGCGTGCCCACGCCGCCGCGGCGCGCCCGGCAGAGAGAAGGCCGACCGTTGAGCAGTCCCCCGGTGATCCGCACGCCCCGCCTGCCGCTGTTCCCCCCGGCGCGTTCGTCGGACGGTCCGCCGGCGCCCCCGGCGGTCCGCCTGCCGCGGCTCCTGCTGCGCGGCACCGCGACCGCCTCGGCCGTGCTGGTACTGGCCGGAACGGTGCTGGCCGCGGGCTTCCTGAACGGCCACTACGAGGCGCTGCGGGCGCACGAGGTGGCCGCGATGGCGCTGGGCGGCGTGCTGGTCGTCCAGCTGCTGGCGGCCGCGCTGGTCGTCCGGGCCGGCGGACCGGCGGGGGAGCGCGGGCCGCGGTGGCCGCTCGCGGCCGCGGTGCTGCTGCTGGCCGCCGACGGGGCGCAGACCGGGGCGGGCTACGAGCGGGCGGTCGGCGTGCACGTCACGCTGGGCGTGCTGCTGGTCAGCGCGCACCTGTTCGCCCTGGTCGGCGCGTGGCGGCTGCCGCTGAGGTCGCCGTCGGCGGTCCCGCGGGCGGCGGAGGACGGCACCGGGCGGCTGCCCAGGCCGTCCGGCACGGGGGCCGGCAGCGGCACCGGACCGGTGGAGGTGGCGCCGTGAACCGCCGCCGGTTCCTCGGCGCCGGCGCGGCCGTGCTCGGCGCGGGCGCCCTCGGGGCCTTCACCGTCCCCGCGGCCGCCCGGCTGCTGGCCGAGGGCCGGCCGGGCCGGCTGCTGAGCAGCGACGTCCCGCTGCCGGAGCCGTTCCAGGTCCCGCTGCCGGTGCCCGCCGTGCTGGCCCCGGTCCGCTCCGACGCCACCGCGGACTACTACGAGCTCACCCAGAAGGTCGCCCGGCTGGAGATCCTGCCGGGACTGCGGACCGAGGCCTGGACGTACGGGGGCAGCTACCCCGGGCCGACGCTGTCCGTCCGCTCGGGCCGCCGCACGGTGGTGACCCACCGCAACGAGCTGCCGGTGCCCACCGTGGTCCACCTGCACGGCGGCCACACCCCGGCCGACAGCGACGGCTACCCGGTGGACCTGGTGCTCCCGGTCGGCTCGTCCGCCGACCACCTCGCCGGCCACGCCGCCGGCCACCCGATGGCCGGGATGGCCGGGATGGCCGCCGCCGACCCCGCCCGGACGGTCACCGGCACCCGCGAGTACGCCTACCCGGGCCACCAGCGCGCCGCCACCCTCTGGTACCACGACCACCGGATGGGCTTCACCGGCCCGGCCGTCTGGCGCGGCCTGAGCGGCTTCCACCTCGTCCACGACGACGAGGAGGACGCCCTGCCGCTGCCGCGCGGCGAGCGCGACCTCCCGCTGATGCTCGCCGACCGCGCCTTCGCCGAGGACGGCTCCCTCGCCTACCCGGCCACCGACCCGGAACTCGCCGTCCCGGGCGTCACCGACGCGTACATGAACGGCGTCCTCGGGGACGTCGTCCTGGTCAACGGCGCCCCGTGGCCGCGCGCCGCGGTGGACCGGGCCCGCTACCGGCTGCGCCTGCTCAACGCCTCCAACGCCCGCCTCTACCGGCTGGAGCTCGACCCGCAGCCGTCCGGCGGCGACGCGCTCGTCCAGATCGGCGGCGACGGCGGCCTGCTGGAGGCGCCGGTCGCGCACGACGCGGTCGAGATCGCCCCCGCCGAGCGCTTCGACCTGGTGGTGGACTTCTCCCGCTACCCGGCCGGCACCGCCGTGCGGCTGATGAACCGCTTCGGCGACGGGCGGACGGAGGAGGTGATGCTCTTCGAGGTCGGCTCGCGCCCGGTGCGCGACGACTCGGCCGTGCCCGAGCGGCTCTGCACCCTCGAACGGCTCGACCCCGAGGACGCCGCGGCCACCCGGGTCTTCGGCTTCCGCCGCAGCCGCGACGGCGACTGGACCATCAACAACCGGCTCTACCAGCCCGGTCGCTCGCTCGCCAGCCCGGCGCTCGGCAGCACCGAGATCTGGCGGTTCTTCAGCGACGTCCACCACCCCGTCCACGTGCACCTGAACGCCTTCCAGGTGCTGTCGCGCAACGGCGGCGACCCGGGACCGTACGACGCGGGCTGGAAGGACACCGTGGACCTGCGGCCGGCGGAGGCGGTGGAGGTGCTGGTGCGGTTCACCGACCACCCGGGGGCGTACATGCTGCACTGCCACAACCTGGAGCACGAGGACATGGCGATGATGGCGGACTTCGTCGTGGAGTGAACGGCCCTCGGGCCACTCCTTTCACCCGTTCGGCGGAGCGCGGGGGGGGGGGCCGGGCGCCCCCCCCCCCCCCCCCCGGGGGGGCCCCCGGGGGGGCCCCCCCCCCGGCG
>NZ_JBHJUI010000041.1:0-25705 GCF_042268405.1 Kitasatospora sp. NPDC056184
CGGCGGCGACGGCGGCGGCGATCGGGTGCTCGGAGGCGTGCTCGACGGCGCCGGCCAGGCGCAGCGCCTCCTCCTCGGTGACGCCCTCGGCGGTGCGGACGGCGAGCAGGGTCATCCGGCCGGTGGTGACGGTGCCGGTCTTGTCGAGGACGACGGTGTCGACGCGGCGGGTGTTCTCCAGGACCTCGGGGCCCTTGATGAGGATGCCGAGCTGGGCGCCGCGGCCGGTGCCGACGAGCAGGGCGGTCGGGGTGGCCAGGCCCAGGGCGCACGGGCAGGCGATGATCAGTACGGCGACGGCGGCGGTGAAGGCGGCGGTCCAGCCCTCGCCGGTGCCGAGCCAGTAGCCGAGGGTGGCCAGGGCCAGGGTGATGACGACCGGCACGAAGACGGCGGAGATCCGGTCGGCGAGGCGCTGGGCGGCGGCCTTGCCGCTCTGGGCGTCCTCGACCAGCTTGGCCATCCGGGCGAGCTGGGTGTCGGCGCCGACCCGGGCGGCCCGGACGACCAGGCGGCCGCCGGCGTTGACGGTGGCGCCGGTGACGGCGTCCCCGACGCCGACCTCGACCGGGACGGACTCGCCGGTCAGCATCGAGGCGTCGACGGCGGAGGCGCCCTCGACCACCACGCCGTCGGTGGCGATCTTCTCGCCGGGGCGGACCACGAACAGCTCGCCGACGGTCAGCTCGCCGACCGGGACGCGGACCTCGGTGCCGCCGCGCAGCACGGTGACGTCCTTGGCGCCGAGTTGCAGCAGCGCCTTGAGCGCGGCGCCCGCGGTGCGCTTGGAGCGGGCCTCGAAGTAGCGGCCGGCCAGGATGAAGGCGGTGACGCCGGCGGCGGCCTCCAGGTAGATGTTGGACGAGCCGTCGCTGCGGGCGATGGTGAACTCGAAGCCGTGCCGCATGCCGGGCATCCCGGCGTGGCCGAGGAACAGCGCCCAGAGCGACCAGAGGAAGGCGGCGCCGGTGCCGAGCGAGACCAGGGTGTCCATGGTCGCCGCGCCGTGCCGGGCGTTGGTCCAGGCGGCCTTGTGGAAGGGCCAGGCCGCGTAGGTGACGACGGGGGCGGCGAGGGTGAGCGAGAGCCACTGCCAGTTGTCGAACTGGAGGGCGGGGACCATCGCCATCGCGATGACGGGGACGGCCAGGGCGAGCGCGGTGATCAGCCGCTGACGCAGCGGGGCGAGCTCGTCGGCGGGCTCGCCGCGGCCGTCCGCGTCGGCGGGGTCGGGGGTGGCGGGGCGGGGCACGGCGGCGGTGTAGCCGGTGGCCTCGACGGTGGCGATCAGGTCGGCGACCTCGACGGCGCCGGTGACGCTGACCCTGGCCTTCTCGGTGGCGTAGTTGACGGTGGCGGTGACCCCGTCCATGCGGTTGAGCTTCTTCTCGATCCGGGCGGCGCACGAGGCGCAGGTCATGCCGCCGATCTGGAGTTCCACCTCGGTGGAGGCGGGTGCCTGGGTGGTCATCTGGGCTCCTCGTGGGTCGTCGGTGGGGCGGGCGGGGCGGGTTCAGGTCCGGGGCCCGATACCCCCTGGGGGTTCGGGAGGCATGGCTGGGCGGGGCTCGGGCCCCGGGCCCGCCGGACGGTCAGACCCGGCCGGTGAGCTCGTAGCCGGCGTCGTCGACGGCGGCGCTCAGGGCCGCGTCGTCCAGCTCCGCGGCGGCGGAGACGGTGACCAGGCCGGCCGCGACGTCGACGCTCACGGCGGTGACGCCGGGGAGGGCGGAGACCGCCTTGGTGACGGCCTGCTCGCAGTGGCCGCAGGTCATCCCGGCGACGGTGTAGACGGTGGTGACCGCGAGGGGGTCGACGGTGACGGTCGCGCCGGTGGAGCAGGTGCCGTCGGTGGAGCAGCAGGACATGGGTTCCTCCAGAGGATCGATCGGAGCCGGTGATACCTGGCGGGGGTATCCCTCGGCGATGACTCCTTTATACCCCTGGGGGGTATGCCGCGCAACCCTTCGACCGACGCGACCCATCCTTGACTCCATACCCCCAAGGGGTATCTAATCGGAGGCGTCGGAGAACCGGCTCGACGATCTCGGGAGGCCCCCATGACCGGCTACCACCACGAGAAGGACCAGGTGCAGCGCAGGCTGCGCCGGGTCGAGGGCCAGATCCGCGGACTGCAGCGGATGGTCGACACGGACAGCTACTGCATCGAGGTGCTCACCCAGATCTCGGCCGTCACCAAGGCGCTCCAGTCGGTCGCGCTCCAGCTGCTCGACGACCACCTCGGCCACTGCGTCCAGGACGCCATCGCCAAGGGCGGCGCCGACGCGGACGCCAAGGTCACCGAGGCCTCGCAGGCGATCGCCCGCCTGATGCGGGCCTGAGGCGCGCACCCGGGCCCGCCCTGTCCGCCGCCTCCGCCCACGCCCACGCCCCTACCCGCGCCCGCACCCGCGCCGCAAGGAGTCCGCCATGAACACCGCCCTGAAGATCGCCGCCTTCGCCACCGGGGTGAGCACCGCCTTCGGCGCCGCGTACGGCGTCGGCCACGTCACCGGCGACGGCACGCCCGACCCGCGCCCCACGAGTGCCGCGCACGCCGGGCACACCCCGGACCCGGCCGCGACCGCGGCGGCCGCCGAGCGGCTTCCGGGCGGTCTGCAGATCTCGGAACGCGGCTACACGCTCGCCCTGGAGAACCCCTTCGTCACCGCCGGCAGCCCGACCGAGCTGCGGTTCCGCGTCCTCGGCGCCGACGGTCGGCCGGTCACCGACTACCGCCCGGCGCACGAGAAGGACCTGCACCTGATCGTCGCCCCGCGCGACCTCGCCACCTTCCAGCACCTGCACCCCGTCCGCGCCGCCGACGGCACCTGGAGCGCGCCCGTCGCCCTGCCGGCCGCCGGGGAGTACCGGGTGTTCGCCGACTTCACCCCGGCCGCCGACGCCGAGGGCCTGACCCTGGGCGCCGACCTGCACGCCGCCGGGGAGCTGCGCCCGGCCCCGCTGCCGGCCACCGGGCGGACCGTCACCGTCGACGGCTACACGGTGACCCTGGACGGCGAGCTCACCCCGGGCCGGGCCGGGCGGCTGACGCTGAGCGTCGGCCGGGACGGCCGCCCCGTCACCGACCTCCAGCCGTACCTCGGCGCGGCCGGCCACCTGGTCGCGCTGCGCGCCGGCGACCTCGCCTACCTGCACGTCCACCCCGACGGCCACCTGCCCGAGGGCGCCGCCACCGCCGGCGGTCCGGCGATCACCTTCACCACCACGGCGCCCAGCGGCGGCGAGTACCGGCTGTTCCTGGACTTCCGGCACCAGGGCACCGTACACACCGCCGCGTTCACCCTCCCGGTCGGCGGCACCCCGGCGCCCGCCCCGACCACCGGGGCTCCCGCTCCGGAGGCGGCCGCCCCGACCACCGCACCGACCACCGCACCGACCGGTCACGACGGCGCGGGACACCGGCACTGACCCCGCCCCGGACACGCGGAGCGGGCCCCGCCCCGGAGGAGTTCCTCCGGCGCGGGGCCCGCTCGCGGTTCACCGCACGGCGGCCCGCTCAGCCGAAGTAGCCGAGCGCCCCCACCGCGCACAGGCCGCCGGCGCCCATGAACACCGGCATCAGCACCTTCAGCTCCACCCAGCTGCCGGCCCGGAACCGCATCCCCTTCGGCGGCCCGAGCGGGTACCAGCGCTTGCGGCCGATCGGGATCGGCCACAGCACCGGGCAGCCCGAGACGGTCAGCGCGTCGCCCAGGCAGTGCACCAGCGCGCCGAGGGTGATCGGCAGGCCGATCCACAGGTACTCCTGCCCCGGCTGGTCGAACAGCCAGAGCGCGCCGTTGCCGGGCTTGTCCAGCACCCCGGTGATCACCCAGGTGCCGGCCGCGCCGAGCAGCCAGACCAGCACGTCGCTGGAGACCCGGGCCTGGCGCCACAGCAGTCCCTCGATCGCCAGCACCATGTGCACGAAGAGCACCGCCAGCACGCCCCACCGTCCGCCGTACACGGTGACGGCCGACGCGCCCGCGCCGCACAGCACCGCCCAGACCCAGGTGTGGGTCAGCGTGCGGTGGCCGCCGGAGCGGCGCGGGTCGTGCCGGCTGCGGGTCGCCTTGTAGACGGCGTAGGAGAGGTTGTCAATCACCTCGCAGAGGATCCGCGACACCGGGCCGAACGCCCGGGATATGGTCGCCGCCTTGTGGTCGAGGTCCGGTGCCAGCGCGGCGCCCGCGCAGATCAGCGCCCCCGTCAGCAGCACCGGCCAGGGCATCGGTTCGCCCATGGCCTCCGCTATCGCCCCCACGCCCAGCCACGCCGCCGCGCCGGACAGCGAATGCGCCGGTCCCATCATCTTCTCGGCTCCCGCCCTCGTCCCGAACCGCCCATCGCGAGGGCTTCGCGAGGGCCTGACGGGGCGGCAGCATAGTCGCCCATGATCGAAAACATCGGAAGCCGTGAATTCACCCGAATGGCGGATGGGATTCAGCGGCGAGGGGGAGGCCGCCGAGCAGGCATGCTGACACATCGTCACCCCTGAGGAAGGTTTTGCGGCCCGGGCGCGTCGCGGGCGCCCCCGGCGTGCGCCCGGGCGGACCGCTCCGGCAAGTGGCCCGGGGAATCCCTGCCGAACCGGTCCTTCCCGGCGGTCCGCCGGACCCCTGCGCCCGATCGGGCGACCAGCGCCGTGGACTTCCCCTTCGATCCCGGCCGCCTGTTCGCCCGGATCACCTCCCGCTGGACGGGGCCCGGCCCGGGGTGTGCACCGCCGCCGGACTTCAGCCGCGCGGTCCCCGGGAGCCCGGCACGGCCGCCCGTCCGCCCTCCGGAGCGCCGCCCTCCACGGCGCCGGCCTCGGCCGCGCCGCGCCAGCGCGGCCAGGACAGCGTGGTGAGCGCGCGCAGCAGCCACTCCACCGGCCCGTACGGGTGCCGGGCCAGCCACCAGCGGCAGCACACCGCCTGCGCCGCGAACAGCGCGACGCCGATCGCCGCCACCCCGGCCGGCGCCACCCGCCCGACCAGCCCGGCCCCCACGCCGGTGAACACCAGCACGCAGACCAGCGACTGCGTCAGGTAGTTGGTCAGCGTCATCCGCCCGGGCGGCGCCAGCACCGCCACCAGCCGCCGCCCGTGCCGCCCGCGGGCGAGGCGCAGCACGGTGGCCGCGTACGCCGCCGCCAGCAGCGGCGCGGTGATCACGTCCACCCCGAGCGCGAACACCTGGGCCGCGGCGCCGGGGTGTCCGAGCGCCGACCAGGTGTAGACGCCCGCGCCGAGCAGTCCCAGCGGGAAGCCCACGGCCTGCAGCCGGCGCAGCGTCCGGTCGTGGCGGGAGAGGTCGCTCAGCGCCCGGTGCCGGCCGGCCGCCAACCCGAGCAGGAAGGCCGCGAGGGCCGCCGGCGCCTGGAAGAACACCAGCAGGAACGCCACGCTCGGCAGTTGGTCGAGGTGCGCCCCGACCACCGACCCGAGGCCGCCGCGCAGCGCCTCGGTGGCCCGCTGCGCGTCGGCCGCGGCGGCGGCCGGGTCGCGGTCGGCGGCGCCGCGCAGGGCCGGCGCGAGCAGCAGGTAGGCGGCGGAGGTCACCGTGAGCAGCACGACGGCCGTGCGCACCGCGGTGCGCGGCCGGATCCGGTGCAGGGCGAGCAGGATCAGCCCGAGCGTCGCGTAGGTGGTGAGGATGTCGCCGGGGAAGAGCAGCACGGCGTGCAGCCCCCCGAGCACGAACAGCCCGGCCAGGCGCCGCAGGAAGCGCGGGGTGAAGCGGGCTCCGCGCCGTTCGGCGGAGTCCAGTTGCAGGGTGAAGCTGTAGCCGAAGAGGAACGAGAACAGCAGGAAGAACTTGGCCTCGAACAGCAGCGCCACCACGGCCCGCACGCCGGTGTCGAGCGGCGAGCCGAAGCCGGGCTCGTCGACGCCGGTGCCGTGGAAGGCGGAGGCGAGGTAGGTGATGTTGACGGTCAGGATGCCGAACAGCGCGAATCCGCGCAGCGCGTCGACGTCGGCGAGCCGCCCCGGACCGGCCCTCCCCCGGTCCGGGGTGGTGGTGGTCGTCGCGGATCGGGTGTGCTCCATGGAATCCCCTCCAGAACTATCGCCACGGAAACTCTCGTTTCGAGAATGAACGTTATATGCTCGATCGCGCAAGTCCGAGCGAGAGGGGCGCACCACCATGGGAACCACGGACGGGAACGGCGGACCGACGCTGCTGCGCGCGGTGCCGGCCGGGGCCGAGGCGCGGGTCGCCGCGCTGTACTGGGAGGCGTTCGGCCGCAAGCTCGGCCCGGCGCTCGACCCGCCCGAGGCCGGCCGGGCCTTCCTCGCCGAGCACCTCCACCACGACCGCGGCATCGTCGCGGTGCACGGCGGGGAGGTCGTCGGCGTCGCGGGCTACCGGCTCGGCGGGCGCGGCCTGACCGGCGGCGACATCGGGGACGTGCTCGCCGCGTACGGCCTGTTCCGCGGCCTGCCCAGGCTGGCCGTCCTCGCCCTCTTCGAGCGCACCCCCGAACCGGGCGAACTGGTCATGGACGGCATCGCCGTGGACGCCGGGCGGCGCGGCCTGGGCATCGGCGGGCGGCTGCTCACCGAGGTCGCGGCGGTCGCCGCCGAGCACCGCTGCCACCGGGTCCGGCTCGACGTCATCGACGTCAACCCGCGCGCCCGCGCCCTCTACGAGCGCCACGGCTTCACCGCCGCCCGCACCGAGCGGACCCCGTACCTGCGCACGCTGCTGGGCTTCGGCGCGGTCACCACCATGCTCCGCCCGGTCACCCCGGCCGACGCCCGCGCCTGACCGCCGGGCCGCACGGTGGTGCGGCCGGCGGTGCGCGCGTGCCGCCGTGCGCCCCACCGTGTGCTGCCGTGCTCCCTGTCGCACCCGGGTGACGGCCGTCAAGATGGTCCGCGCCCTGCTGGGCCGGAAGCGGGGCGCACGAGTCCGGACGAGCTGCTGGCGGGGGTAACGGCGATGGCACAGGTGTTCATCACCATCGGGAACGACACGACGGTCGGGAACGGCGCGGACGGGGACGGGGACGCGGACCTCCACGACCTCGCCCGCTGGCTGGCCGACGAGCCGGCGCTGCGCGGCCGGGTCCGGACCTGCCGCGGCGGGCCGCCCGCCGCCGGCTCCATGGGCACGGTCAGCGACCTGCTGATCGCCGTGCTGGAGCCGGGCGGGGCGGCCACCGTGCTCGTCGGAACGGTCGTCACCTGGCTACGCGGCCGCCGGGAGCGGCGGACCGTCACCATCCGGCTGACCGACGGCACCGAGGTGACCGTCTCCTCCGACCGGGTCGGTCGGCTCGGCCCGGAGGAACTGGCCGCCATGGTCCGCGCCGTCGCCGAGGCCGTCGAGCCGGACGGCACCCGTCCCTCCGGGGCGCCGGAAGGCCCCGCCGTGCCCGACGGACCACCGGCCGGGGCGGATCCCGGCGACGACCGGGCCCGCCGCGACCGGGCGGAGGAACCGTGAACGGGACCCCGCCCGGCCTGGGCTCGCTGCCCGGCGCGCACGCGATCCTGATCGGCACCGGACAGCACCGGCCCGGCTCCGACCTGGAGGCGCTGCCGGCCGTCGACCGCACGCTCGACGCCCTCCAGTCCGCGCTCCAGGAGGTCTGCGGCCTGCCCGCCGCCCGGATCCACCGGGTGTGCCCCCAGGAGGACCAGACCGAGGTGCTCGCCACCGTCGAGCGGGTGGTCGCCGAGGCCTCCGGCGTGGTCGCCCTCTACTACGTCGGCCACGGGCTGCTCGGCCCCAACGACGAGCTCTACCTCGCCACCTGGCACGTGCGGGCGGAGCACGAGGTCGCGCACGCCGTGGCCTACCGCACCGTCCGCGACCTGCTCGGCCGGGCCCGCGGCGGCAGCATCGTGGTCCTGGACTGCTGCTACTCCGGGCGGGCCGCGGTCCCGCTCGGCGGGCCCGACCCGGCCCCGTTCGCCCGGCTCTGGCCGGTCGGCAGCTTCCTGCTGGCCTCCGCGCGCAACTTCGCCCAGTCCTTCGCACCGCCCGGCGACCTGCACACCCGGTTCAGCGGACGGCTGCTCAGGGTCCTCACCGAGGGCGACCCCGAGGGGGCGCCGGCGCTGACCATGGACAGCCTGCACGCCGTCCTCGCCCGGCGGGCCGAGCACGAGCCGGTCCGCCCGCGCGCGCACAGCGAGGGGGACATGGGCACCCTCGCCATCGCGCCCAACCGCGCCTACCGGCAGGCCTTCGACGGTCACCGCGAACCCCCCGGCAACGTGCCCTGCCCCTATCCGGGCATGCGGCCCTTCCGGCTGAAGGAGAGCCGCTACTTCTCGGGCCGCGCCGACCTGATCGAGCAGCTGCTCGACGTCGTCTGCGACCGGGGCAGGCCCGGCCCGGCCGTCCTGGTCGGCGCTTCCGGGGCCGGCAAGTCCTCGCTGCTGCGCGCGGGCCTGCTGGCCGGCCTGGCCGACCGGCACGGCCGGGGCGACCCGGACGTGCCCTGGCCGGTCCTGGAGGTGCCCAACCCCGGCCCCGCGCCGATGGCCGCCCTCACCCGGCAGTGGGCCCAGCTGACCGGCCGCGGCGCGGAGGACGTGCAGGCCGCCTTCGCGCTCGGCCGCTTCCCCGCCCCGCTGCCCGGGCACTCCGCCTGCCGGCTGCTGGTGGTCGACCAGTTCGAGGAGGTGTTCACCCGCTGCGAGGACGAGGACCAGCGGGACCGCTTCATCGACCTGCTGTGCCGTCCGGACGTCCCCGGCCGGCCCGAGACCGTGCTGGCCCTGCGGGCGGACGCCTACGGCCACGCGCTCGCCCACCCCGACCTCGCGGCCGCCCTGGAGCGCAACCAGCTGGCGGTGGAACCGCTGAAGGGCACGGCGCTGCGCGAAGCGGTCGAACAGCCCGCCCGGGAGGCCGGGCTGACCCTGGAGAACGGCCTGGTCGACCGGCTGCTGCACGACCTGCGGCAGGGCGGCGGCAGCCACGAGCCGGTCGAGGGCCTGCCCTTCCTCGCCCACGCGCTGCACGAGACCTGGCAGCGGCGCAGCGGCGCCGTCCTCACCCTGGCCGGCTACCAGGACACCCGGGGCATCTGGCACGCGGTGGCGAACACCGGCGACAAGCTGCACGGCCGCCTCGACGCCACCGGGCGGGCCGCGCTGCGCGACGTGCTGCTGCGCCTGGTCCACCTGGACGCGGACGGCGGGGCGCGGCGCCGCACCGCCGACCTGCCCGCGCTGCTGGAGGGGCGGCCGCCGGAGGAGCGGCGGGCCCTGGAGGACGTGATCGAGGCGCTCGACCGGGCCCGGCTGATCACCAGGTCCGAGACCGGCGCGCAGATCTCGCACGAGGCGCTGCTGCGCGGCTGGCCGCTGCTGGGCCGGTGGATCCGCGAGTCCCGGGCGGACCTGCTGCGCCACCAGGAGATCGCCGAGAGCGCCGCCGCCTGGGTGGCCGACGGGCGCCGCGCCGGCGGCCTGCTCGCCGGCAAGCGGCTGGAGCGCCTGCTGGAGCAGCCCGCCGACGGCCCGGGCCTGCCGCTGGCCCCCGTCGAACGCGAGTTCCTGGAGACCAGCCGGGCCGCCGAGCGCCGCAGACGCCGACGGCACCGGCAGCGGCGGGTGCTGGCCGTCGCGCTCGCGCTGGCCGTCACGGCGGGCGGGACGGTGGCCGTGGTCGGCGGGGTGCGGGCCCGGGCCGAGCGGGAGAACCGGCGGGCCGCGGTCACCGCCTCGCAGCGGCTCGCCGACCAGGCCGAGGCGCTGCGCTCCGAGAACCCCGGCGAGGCCCTGGACCTGAGCCTGGCCGCCTACCGCGCGGCCCCGACCGCCGAGGCCCGCGGCGCGCTGCTGGCCTCGGCCCTCCAGCCGGTGCAGGCCCGGCTCACCGGCCATTCGGCGTTCGTGCTCGGCCTCGCCTTCAACAGCAGCGGCCGGACCCTGGCCAGCGCCGCCGCCGACGGCAGCGTCCGGATCTGGAACACGGCGGACCGCTACCACCCCTCCCCCGGCGAGGTGCTGGAGGCCCGGGGCAACGCGGCGCTCGCCTGGCACCCGGACGGCACCCACCTGCTGGTGCACACGCCGGCGGACCTCTCGGTGTGGGACCTGGAGGACCCGTCCCGCCCGCGCCTGGTCTCCCGGACCGGCGCCGGCGCCGACGCCGACCCGGTCACCTCGCTGGCGCCCAGCGCCGACGGGACGGCCCTCGCGGCGGCGACCAGCGGCGGGAAGCTGCGGATCTGGGACCTGCACGACCTGTCCCGCCCCGCCTCCGCCTCCCTCACCGCCGTCGACCCCGGCCCGGAGCCCGCGCCCGTCGCCTCCGTCTCCTTCCACCCGGACAGCCGCACGCTCGCCCTGGCGGTGCCCGGCGGCCAGGTACGGATCCTCGACGTCTCGGACCGCGGGAACCCGGGCTCGCCCCGCGAGTTCGCCAACGCCGCGTCGCAGGCCGTCGCCTTCAGCCCCGACGGCCGGCGGCTGGTCGGCGCCGGGGGCACCGGGCTGCACCTGTGGGACACCTCCGACCCGGCGCACCCGTCCGCGCTGCCCGACCCGGCCCCCGGCCGGGAGGGCTACCAGTCGCCCTCCTTCCCGGCGGGGAACCCGGTCCTGGCCACCGTGACCCGCAAGGGCCGGGTGGCGCTCACCCGGATCGACGACCCGCCCTCCGCCCCGCGCGAACTCCCCGGCGGCTCCGGCCTGCGGACCGCCGCGTACGCGCCCGACGGCCGCACGGTCGCCGCCGGTGACGAGAGCGGCACCATCACGCTCTGGAACCCGCCGGTGCAGAGCCTTCCCGAGGCCCTCACCGGTCTGCCGGACGAGGGGGAACCGGTGTTCTCCGCCGACGGCCGCTACGGGGTGGGCCGCTCCGGCACGATCTGGCGCTTCGACCGGGACGGCCCGCCGGCCCCCGTCGGCACCGTGCCGGGGGCGACCGCGGAGGTGCGCTTCCTGCCGGGCCGCGACGTGCTGATCGGCATGACCGGCCCCGGGCTGCTGCAGCTCTGGTCCTTCGCCGACGGCACGGCGCGCCCGGCGGGCACCATCCCCGTCCCTGGGGCCCCCGCGGGCCCGCCGGTCGTCGGCGCGAGCGCGGGCAGCACGGTGATCGCCGTGTACGAGGGGACGCCGCCGACCATCGGCCTGTGGGACATCCAGCAGGTCCACCATCCGGTGGCGGTGGCCACGATCCCCGACCAGTACCCCAACACCGACGCCCGGCTCACGCTCTTCGGCGCGAACGGCCGCCGGCTGGCCGTCACCCACGTCGCCCAGTTCAGGATCCTGGACCTCACCGACCCGAAGCACGCGCGGCAGCTGTCGCTCGTCCGGGGGCGGTGGCAGAGCCTCAGCACCAGCGGGGACGACTGGCTGATCGTCAGCATCGAGGTGATCGCGGACGAGGCGTCCCGCTGGCCGAACACCGCCTGGGTGCCCGGGGCGGACGGCGAGGCCACCCGGCTCGCCGTCGGTCCCCGGCTCGGCGCCGCCGCCCGCTACGTCCGCGCCCGGACGATCGCCGCCCTCACCGACCTCGGGCAGCCGTTCCTCACCGATCTGGACGACCCGGGCAAGCGGCACGCGCTCCCCGGCGGGCTGAGCCGGCTGACCGCGCTGGCCGTCGACCCGACCGCCGGGGTGCTGGCCGCCTGGGGATCGCCGGAGCCCGGCGGGGCGCCGCTCGCGCTCTGGCGGCTCCCGGCCGCCGGCGCCCCGCTCGGGAGCGCCGAGCTGATCGCGCAGACCCGCCTCGACCGCTCCGGCCTCACCCTGGAGGGGGTGCGGCCGGGCGACGGCGCGCTGCTGATCGGGCTCCCGGCGGGCCCGCTGGCGCTGCTGGGCGCCCAGAGCGTGCTGGTGCCGGCGGACTTCGAGCGGCTCCGCCGGGACCTCTGCGCGGTCCGCACGGTCCGCTACGCCCGGGCCGAGTGGGAGAACACCTTCTCGGACCTGCCGTACGCCGACCCCTGCGGCTGACCGACCCCTGCGGCCGACCGGCCCCGCGGGCCGGACCGGAGTGCCGGGGTGCCGGCCCCGGGGCGGGTCAGCCCAGGTGCGAGCCGTAGACGTGGTCGACGGCGAGGACCATGAGGACCCTCCGGTCGGCGACCATGGCGGCGCGGTACTCGTCCCAGTCCGGGTGCTCGCCGGCGGCCCGCCGGTAGTAGTCGACCAGGGCCTCCACCGCCGGCCCGGCGGGGTCGGTCGACGGGCCGAACAGGGTGACCGTGCCCTCGGCGGTCGCCCAGGCCCGCCCGTCGGCGCGGGTCACCTCCAGGGCGGCGCGCGGGTCGCGGCGCAGGTTGGCCGTCTTGGCGCGGCCCTCCGCCATCGAGACGTAGAGCCGCTCGGCGGCCCGGTCGTAGTACGGCAGCACGGGCGAGAGCTGGGGCCGCCCGTCGGACTTGAGCGTGGCCAGCACGCCGAGGCGGCTCTCGGCGAGCAGGGCGCGAGCGTCGAAGGTCGTCATGGCGGTCATTCTCCACCGTCCGGCCCGGCGGGCGGCGCGGGTCGGCGGAACTGCTCGACCAGTGCGGCGTAGCCCGCGCCGCCCTGCCCGGCCGCCAGCGCGCGCCCGGCCAGGGACCTGAGCAGGTCGGGGAGTTCGGTGCTCACACCGAGGGCCGCGCTCTCCTCGGCGAAGTGGTCCATCGCGGCGGCGTGGGTCTCCAGGGTGGCGTCGTCGGCCGGGTAGGCGCCGGCGTCGATCTGCCGGGCGTAGTCGGCCAGCCAGCCGGCCACCGTGACGGTCGAGCGGGCGGCGAGCGGGGCGAAGGCCGTCGCGTCCACGCCCGCCGCGCCGAGCAGGGCGGCGCCGTGCAGGAAGCCGTTCAGAACGCTCCACATCAGCCCGAGCACGGCGGCGTCGTGCAGCGCGGACAGGCCGTGGTCCTCGCCCAGGTGGGTGGTGGCGTCCGGGGCGAGGCCGCGCAGCGCGGGCGCGACGCGCTCGAAGTCGGCGTGGGCGCCGCTGTACACCACCACGGCCTCGGGCGTGCCGATGGCCGGCGGCACGGCCAGGATCGCGCCGTCCAGGTACCCGCCGCCCGCCGCGGCCACCCGGGCCGCGTGCTCCCGGGCCCCGGCGGCGGTGCCGGAGGTGAGGTCCACCAGGACGCGGCCGGCGAGCAGGCCCGGGCCGGCGGCGTCGAGGCGGTCGAGCAGGGCGCGCACGGCGGTGTGGTCGGAGACGCAGACCACCACCAGGGCGGCGGCGCCCACCGCCTCCTCGGGCGTGGCCGCGGGGCGGGCTCCCCCGTCGGCGAGTTCGGCGGCCTTGCCCGGGGTGCGGTTCCACACCGTGGTGGGGTGCCCGGCGCGCAGGAACGCCCCCGCCAGGGCGCGCCCCATCAGCCCGAGGCCGAGCACGGCCACGGGGAGGTCTTTCGCTGATCCGTTCCGATCGTCGGTCATGGCGCCATCCTTGACCTTCACACCGGTGTGAGAGTCAAGCGGATGCCGCGCATTGACGGCCCGTCATCTCTTGAGGTGGGCGAGCACGGCGAGGACGCGGCGGTTGTCGTCGGCGGAGGCCTCGATCCGGAGCTTGGCGAAGATGCTCGCGGTGTGCTTGGCGACGGCGCTCTCGCCGATGTGCAGGGTGTGCATGATCGCGGCGTTGGAGCGGCCCTCCGCCATCAGCCGCAGCACCTCGTGCTCGCGCGGGGTCAGCTCGGCGGTGTTGCCGCGGGCGTCGCTGCGGGCCAGCAGCTTGGCGATCACCTGCGGGTCCATCACCGTGCCGCCGCCCGCGACGGTCCGCACCGCGTCCACGAACTGGGCGGTGTGGGTGACCCGGTCCTTGAGCAGGTAGCCGATCGCCCCCTGGCCGCCGGCCAGCAGCTCCTGCGCGTAGAGCTGGTCGACGTACTGGGAGAGGATCAGCACCGGCAGGCCGGGGCGCGAGCGGCGCGCCTCCAGGGTGGCGCGCAGGCCCTCGTCGGTGAAGCTCGGCGGCAGGCGGATGTCGACCACGGCGACGTCCGGCTCCTGCTCGCGCAGCGCGCGCAGCAGGGCCGGCCCGTTGTCGACGGCGGCGACCACGTCGCAGCCGTGCTCCTGGAGGGTACGGATCAGGCCGTCCCGGAGGAGGAAGAGGTCTTCGGCGAGGACGACGCGCAGGGGATCTCGCAGGGCATCTCGCACGGTATCTCCAGGGTCACGGTGGTCGGGCCGCCCGGCGGGCTGTCCAGGGCGAGGGTTCCGTCGACGGTGCTCAGCCTGCGCACCACACCGCGCAGGCCGGTGCCCCGGTCCTGGCGGGCGCCGCCGTGGCCGTCGTCCGCGACGACGACGCGCAGCCTGCCGTCCGCGTGCGCCAGGCGGACCGTCACCTCGCGGCCGCCCGAGTGCTTGGCCGCGTTGGCCAGCAGCTCGGCGACGGCGAAGTAGGCGGCGGTCTCGACCGGTGCCGGGAGGCGCCCCGGCAGGTCGGCGGTGACGTGCACGTCGAGGAAGCTGTCCAGCGCGAGGGAGCGGACGGCGTCGCCGAGGCCCCGGTCGGTGAGGATCGGCGGGTGGATGCCGTGGACCAGGTCGCGGAGGTCCTGGAGCGCCCGCGCCGAGCCGGCCCGCACCTCCCGCAGGAGTTCCCGGGCGCCGACCGGATCGGTGTCCAGCATCCGGGTCGCCTCGTCCAGGGCCATGCCGACGGCGACCAGCCGGGCCTGCGCGCCGTCGTGCAGGTCCCGTTCGATGCGCCGCAGTTCGTCCGCCCGGGCGTCCAGCGCCTCGGCCCGGGTGTCGGTGAGGTGCTCGATCCGCCGGACCAGTTCGGTGGTGTACGGCGCGGCGAGCGCCCGGGCGCTCCAGCGGGCGTGCAGCTCCAGCGCGGCGGGCGCCAGCCGCAGGCCCGCCCCGGTGAACAGCAGGCCGAGCACGGCGGCGGCGAGCATCGAGCCGGTGGAGTCGACGAGCACGAAGGCGTACCAGTTGCTGGGGCCGAGCCACGGCCAGACGAACGGCTGGACGACCGCGCCGAACAGCCCGAACGCGACGAGCCAGAGCGGCACCGCGACCAGCAGACCGCCGGTCCACGGCTCCAGCCACGACCACCTGAGGTCCCGCCAGAAGCCGTCGTCGCCGAGGATGCCCACGGCCCGCCGGCTCCGCGGGCCGCCCGGGGGCGGCAGGGGCTCGGGCGGGCTGATCCTGGTCCCCGTCCAGCGCTCCGTCCAGGAGCGGTAGCGGTCGGACAGCCGGCGCAGCGCCGTTGCCGCGCCCGGCAGCAGCGGCCGGCCCACCCCGATCGGGAGCAGCATCAACGCCCCCACCACCAGCGCGCCGACCGCGCTCACCGCGAAGGAGTACAGCGAGAGCCGCTGGCAGCGGGCCAGCGCCCGCAGCTGGGCGCGCGCCGAGGGCACCGCCTCCGCGTCGGCCCCTGCCGTCCCGCCCCGCCCCGTCGCCATGCCCGCCCGTCGCTCCGTCACCTCAGCGCGCCCCGTGGCGCGCCGCCGGGATCCTATCCGGCGCGGCCGGCAGCGGCCGGTCGAGGTGCGGGTGGCCGGGGTGCGGATGGCCGGGGTGCGGGTGTCCTGGCTGCGGGTGGCCGGGGTGCGGGTCGCCGGGCTGCGGGTGGCCGGACTGCGGGTGACCGAGGTGCGGGTCGCCGGGCTGCGGGTGGCCGGACTGCGGGTGGCCGGGGTGCGACGCGCTCCGCCGCCGCCGGGCCCGCAGCACCCACGGCACCGCCGCCAGCAGGCACGCGACGCCGAACAGCACCATGGGCAGTGCCGCGCCGTCCTCCTCGTCCATCGTCAGCAGCATGCCCAGGTTGACCAGGGTGTGGAAGCCGCCGGCGAGCAGCAGCCGGTGCGCCCGCACGCCCTCCAGCGCCAGCCCGAGGACGACCGACATCGCCACCGTGCCCAGCAGGAAGCCGGCCGCGTACGCGGGCGGGGCCGCGAACACCTGGACGTGCCAGACGCCCCAGAGCAGGCCCACCACGACCGAGGCGGCGACGGGCCCGAGGCGGGTGCGCAGCAGCGGCTGGAGGAAGCACCGCCATCCGATCTCCTCGCCGCACGCTCCGACCAGCTGGGCCAGCAGGACCAGCGCGAACGGGTGGGCGAGGGAGCGGGGGTCGGTCAGCCGGGCGTCGCCGTCGAGCAGCGCGTAAGCCCCGGCGGCCAGGAGGATGACGAGCGGCGCGGTGAGCAGCAGCAGCCGCCCGGTCCGGCCCGGGCCCGCCCACGCCGTGTCGGCCCAGGCGGTGTCGGGTCGGGCGGCCTCGGCCCAGGCGGTGTCGCTCCGGGCGGTCCGCGCGCCGGTGCCCGCCCCGGCCAGCCGCCCGCGGATCCGCTCCGGCCACACCAGCGCCGCCACCAGCACCGCGGCGGCCGGGCCGAACTGGGTGAGCTGGACGACCTCCTCCGGGATCCCCGTCGCCGGCTGGAGCGCCCCCAGGGCGCCGGCGGCGGGGAACGCGACGGCGAGGAACACCGCCGCCTCCGCCTTCCACGCCGCGCGCTGGTCCCGTTCTCCCCGTACCCGCATGTCGTCCGCCTTCCGGTCCGCTCGATCGCGTGCTTCCTTCGGCGTCGACTCTTCCGTTCCGCGGATCCCGGGCCATTACGGGTAGCTACCCAAGCGGGGTACACCTAGCTACACCCCCCGCGACCGGTTTCCGGGCGGCCGCCAGTGGGTACCGTCCCCCGGCTCGTCACTCTGCGAGCGTTTCCGCCCTTCCCTGGAGAAAATTTGTCGATTCGTGTCACCGCTCTGACCGACCCTGCTCGGACCGCGTACAGCCGACGGCTCGTCTGGCTGGCGGCCGACGGCGAGGGGAACCCGGTCGGGACCGCCTCCCTGCACCTGCCGGCCGATCCGGGGCAGGCCCACCTGGCCGAACTGGCGGTCCGGGTGCACCCGGCGGAACGGCGCGGGGGCGCCGGGTCGCGGCTGGTGGAGGCCGCGCTGGCGACGGCGCGGGCCGAGGGGCGGCGGGCCGTGGTGGCACCGGCGGAGCACGGGACGGCGGGCGAGGCCTTCCTGGCGGCGCACGGGTTCCGCCGGGCGCTGACCCTGCGGCACGCGCGGCTGGACCTGACGGCGGCGGGCGGACAGGAGGCGGCCGGAGCGGCCCACCCGGACTACCGGTTGGTGTCCTGGGACGGCACCGTCCCCGACGGCCTCGCCGCGTCCTACGCGGCCGCGCGCCGGGCGATGGACGACATGCCGATGGGCGAGGTCGACCACGGCACGACGACCTGGGACGTCGAGCGGCTGCGGACGGTGGCCCGGGCCGTCGCGGAGCGCGGCGAGCACCTGCACACGGTCGCGGCCGTCACCGCGGCCGACGGCGCGATCGCCGGGTTCACCGAGCTGGTCGTCCCGGCCGACGGGCTCGGCGACGGCCTGCACTACGGCACCGCCGTCCTGTCCGCGCACCGCGGCCGCGGGCTCGCCCGGTGGATGAAGGCCGAGGCGATCCGCCGGGCCCGCGACCGCCACCCGCTGCTCACCGGCCTGGTGACCGACACCGCCGAGGACAACTCCCCCATGCGGAGCGTCAACGATGCCCTGGGCTACCGGCCGACCCACGAGACCTACCGGTACCAGCGGCTTCTGTAGCGGGCCGGCCGTCCGGCGGCCGCAGCGGCCCCGGCGGCCCCGGCGGCCTCAGAGGTCGATCAGTTCGACGGTGACGGTGGCCGTGTCGCCCGGTTCGAGGTCCTCGGCCTTGCGGACGGCCCGCTTGACGGGCAGGACGTAGCAGCCGCGGGTACTGTCCGGGAAGATCGACGTCTGCCAGGCGCTGCCGCCGAGCGTGGCCCGCACCCGCAGCGAGCCGAAGCCGCGGCGCGGCCCGGCGGCCACGTCGCGGATCTCCTCGGACGCCTCGACGGGCAGGCTGACGAAGGTCCAGCTGTCGGCGCGCCGGGCGTCCCAGATCCAGAGCTCGGCCTCAAAATCGAACACCACCTGCCCAGCATCGCACGCGCCACCGACAACCCGGCCGTTCACGCGCCCCGGAGCGCCCGGAGTGCCCGTCGCGCCCCGTCACATGGGCAGGGAGTGCAGTCGCACGGCGCCCTCGGGGAACCGCTCGCCCTCCCGCAGCGGGAACCACAGCGTGCGCAGCGGCATCACCACCGGGCCGGCGGGCTGCTCGACCTCCACGGGTCCCTCCACCGGGTGCCAGCCGAGGCGTGCGTAGAGGCCGGCCACGTCGGGGCGGCAGAAGAGGATCGCCGTCCGCGGCCCCAGGGCGCGGGCGCGGTCCAGCGCGCCGTCCACCACCGCGCGGGCGAGGCCGCGCCCGCGCCGGTCGGCGGCGACGGCCACACCGCCCAGTCCGACGACCTCCGTTTGCCGGCCGCCCGCCGTCACCGGCAGGACCACCAGCCCGGCGTGCGCGACGAGCGGGCCCCCCGGTTCCGCGCGGATCCCGAAGTGGTGCTCCTTGGGCCGCCAGGTGAACCCCAGCTCGGCGACCCCGAACGCGTCCGGGGCGTCACCGAGGATCTCGGCCATGTCGTAGCTCTCCAGCGGCACGACGGTGTTCTGAGGATCGGTCATCCCCGCATGCTGCCATCCCGGGACGCCCGCCGGAACGGGCGGGGCAGCCTCGGCCGGAGGCGAGCCGGGAGGTCCGGTCGGCACGTGGAGGACGGCGGCCCCGAGGAGTGGGCGGGAGCGCTCGCCCGACCGACCTCCGGCCCCCGTACTGCGGCGGGCGGGAACGGTGCCGCCCCGGGGCCGCTGGTGCGGGTCGGCGGGTGGTGGCCGGTCGGGGACGGGCCGGGCCGCACCCACCTGGAGTTCACGCCCGAGGGCATCGCCCCGCCCGCCGACGCCGGGCCGGGGAGGCCAAGCCCCGCCGGCTCCGGGAGCCGGCGGGCGGGCGGAAGCGGCGCGGGGTCAGCGGACCACGTCGAAGACCTGCTTCTGCAGACCGTTGGAGTAGACCGCGTGCTCGACCAGCTTCAGCTTCTGGGCCTCCTTGTCCGTGCCGCTGAACAGGCGCTTGCCCGCGCCGAGCAGCAGCGGGTAGACGAGCAGGTGGTAGCGGTCGACGAGGCCGGCGTCGGAGAGGGCCTGGTTGAGGGCCGCGCTGCCGTGGACGATGATCGGGCCGCCCTCGGTCCGCTTCAGGGCGGCGACCTCGTCGAGCGAACGCAGGATGGTGGTCTCGCCCCAGTTCGCCACCAGGTCGTCCTCGGTGAGGGTGGTGGAGACGACGTACTTCGGCAGCTCCTTGTAGCGGGCGAACTCCGCCATGTCCGGCCAGACCGGGCTGAAGGCCTGGTAGCTGACCCGGCCCAGCAGCACGGCGGTGGCCTCCTCCTGCTCCCGGCCCTTGATCTCGTAGGCCTCGGGGACGAACTCGATGTCCTTGAAGGTCCAGCCGGAGTTGCGGTAGCCGGGTTCACCGCCGGGGGCCTCGACGACGCCGTCGAGGGAGATGAACGCGGTGCTGATCAGGGTGCGCATGGTGGTTCCTCGGTGAGCGATGGTGAGCGATGGTGAGCGGTGGTGGACCGTGATGGGCCGTGGTGGACGGTGGTGGGCGGGATCAGGCGAGGACTCCGGTCAGCCACTGCTGCCAGGCGGACTCGGCGGACTCCGCGGACTCCGGGTGGGGGCCGAAGAGGTGGTGGAACATCAGGACCAGTCCGGCGCTGTGGTGGAAGGTGTAGAGGCCGTCAGCGGTGCGGACGGCGAAGCGCTCGGCGTCCGCCCAGACCACCTCGCCCTCCAGCGGCGGCAGTCCGGCCGGCTCGGCGCGCAGCCGCGCGCCGACGGCGGGCGGGAGCGGCAGGGCGAGCGCGCGGGCCAGGGCCGCGCGGAGCTCCTCCGCCGGCCGCCCGGGCACCGACCCGACGGCGAAGACCGGGGTGCCGGTGCGGCCCGGGAAGTGCGCCAGGTACTCGCGCAGGGTGTGCAGGTGGAACGGCCAGCCGCGGCGCAGCGCGTCGTACTCGTCCTCCCAGTCGTCGCCGAGCAGACCGCTGTGGACGACCCGGAGCACGGTGGCGGCGCCCTCGCGGCCCTCGATGAGGTACTCGAAGGCCATGAAGCGGCCGTTCTCGGCGGTCGCGGTGCGGGTGGCCAGGCGCTTGCCGGGCTCGTAGGCGGTGATCACCGCCTCCTCGCGGTGGCCGCCGATCCGCATGGCGGCGGTGCCGCCCTCGCGCGGGTCCAGCTCGTTGCGGCCCATGAACCAGGAGTCCAGGCCCGGGCCGGTGGCGATCGCCTCCCAGACCTCGTCCGGGCTCGCCGGCAGGACGGCCTCCAGCGCGATCTCGAACGGGTGGGTCATCGGTCGTTCTCCGGTCCTGGTTCGGGGGCGGTGTCCGGGCCGGCCGCCGGCCCGGGGATCTGATGGAGTCCGGCGACCACCCGGTGGGTGCGGCCGCCGGGGGCCGACTCGTCGTGGTAGCGGCTGACCAGGACGGCGACCGCCTGGGCGAGCTCGTCGGCGAAGGCGGTGCGGTCGGCCGCGGAGGCGAACCGCACCTGTGCGTCGATGCCGAAGGTGGCGACCCGCCGCCGCGCCCGGGCGGCGCCGGTGAGCAGCGTGCCCACCTCCTGCACCAGCCGGGAGCCCAGCGCCAGCAGCCACCGGGCGGAGAGCTGGTCGGGCGAGCGGGACGGGTCCGGGCTCACGGCGGCCAGCACGGCGGGCGAGATCACGTAGGAGGAGGCGGTGGCCCGGTACACCCGTTCGGTGACGTTGCCCTTGCGCCGTTCCTCGGCGAGTTCGACCAGTCCGTGCCGTTCCAGTTCCTTCAGGTGGTAGTTGACCTTCTGCCGGGGCAGGCCCAGCCGGGCGGCCAGCATGGCCGCCGAGCCGGGCTCAGCCAGGGCGGCGAGGATCCGGGACCGGATGGGGTCCAGGGACGCCTCGGCCGCGGCGGGGTCTTCGATCACAGCGACGTCCAGCACGTCTCCAGAGTGCTGCCGACAAGAAAATTTGTCAAGGAAAAAACTCCTGTCGGTGGCGGCCGGCCCAGGGCCCCGACCACGGACGGGATCACCCTCTCCGGGCGCCGGGGCCGGGACGCTCCGCTTCGGCGGCTCCTCGGCGAGGCGCGGGTCGGCGTCCGGTGCAGGTCGGCGTTCGGTGCAGGTCGGCGTCCACCGCTTCGCCGGCACGGGCGCCGTCGGCTCCGGCCTCCCGCCGGAGGACGGGGCGAAAAACCGACCGGGGCTCACGCGCGTGCGTGAGCCCCGGTCGCGACAGCTTCCGGCCTCAGCCGACGACCTGGACCTTGTCGGCCTGCATGCCCTTCTGGCCCTGGACCGCCTCGAACGTCACCTTCTGCCCCTCGACGAGGGACTTGAAGCCGCTCCCCTCGATCGCCCTGAAGTGCACGAACAGGTCAGGGCCGGACTCCGGGGTGATGAAGCCGTAGCCCTTCTCGTCGTTGAACCACTTCACAGTGCCGTTCTCACGCTCGGCCATGTCTTCTCCTTGCACGCGGATCACGCTGACCGCGCCAGTCTCTCACGCAGTGGCGCCACTCCGGCACGAAGCGTAGCGGCGCCGTCAGCTGTCCGCGTGCAGGTTCCCGTGGACCCGGAGGTCGGCCTGGATCGCCACCTTGTCGTCACCGGTGTGCAGGATCCAGCCGACGCCCTCGCTGCGGACGGACAGGTGCTTGTTGGCGTTCACCTTCCCGTGGAAGAGCGACTCCCCGCTGACCCAGAAGTTGCCCTGGATCGCCACCTTCTCGTCGTTGGTGTGGATGATCCACCCGGCTTCCGCGCTGCGGACCGACAGGTGCTGGTTGGCGTTGACCTTCCCCTCGAAGACCGACTCCCCGTGGACCGTGAGGGCGTGGTCACCACTGGTCGTCAGCTTGCCCCCGACCGTCAGGTCGCTCGCGCTGACCGTGCCGCCGACCTCCAGGTTCCGCAGCGGCCGGACGTCGCCGTGGACGGTGAGGTCGCCGTCGACCACCAGGCTCCGGTGGGCGTGCACCTCGTCCTCGGCCTCCAGGCGGCCACCGACCGTCAGCCCGCCCTGGATGGTCAGCTGCTCCTTCACCAGCGCGCGGGCGGTGACCAGGTCGTCCAGGTCCGCCTTGCCGGCCGCGACGGTCCCCCACTGCCGGCTCCCGGCGCCCTGGAAGACGTTCAGCCCGGCGGGCGGGAACTCGATCCACCCCGTGCTGCTGTCCCGGCCCTGCACCCACGAGGTGTTGACACCGGTCACGTCGACCCGGTGCGCGGTGACGGTGCCCTCCTCGCCCTGCGGGCCGTGGAACACCTTCACGCCGCTCTCCGGGAACTCGATCCCGCCGTCGGCGTCGCCGCGGCCCCGCACCTGCCGCGCCTTCACCGTGTCGGCGTCCACGGTGCCCAGATCCCGGTTCGGGCCGTGGAACACCTCGATGCCCGTGTCCGGGAAGTCGATCCACCCCGCGCTGTCGGTGCGTCCCTGCACCCACTTGGTCTTCACGCTGTTCACGTCGGCCGAGCCGGCGGTGACAGTGCCCGCCTCGCGCTGCGGGCCGCGGAAGACGTTCACACCGCTCCCGGGGAAGTCGATCCCGCCGTCGGCGTCGCCCCGGCCCCGCACCAGCACCGTCTTCACGCTCTGCACGTCGACGCTGTCGGCCGCGACCCGGCCCGGGGTGTGGCCGTCGTTCTGGACCTCCACGCCGTCCGACTCGAAGACGACCCGACCCTTGGCCGTCGTCCCCTCGATCCACGGCGTGCGCGTGCCGCTCCCGAACTCGGGGACCAGGGCGTGGACGGTGGTGGTGAGGAAGTAGCCCGCCCGGGGCAGCCCGGCGCCGGCCGCGCCCGCCACCAGGGTGTAGGTGGTGCCGCGCTTCGGGGCGTCGAGGAACGGGGCGTAGTCGTCCTGCGTCACCACCGCCTGGCCGGACGCCGGCACGTGGTGGACCTCGGCCCCCGCCGCGTCGAGGACCCAGTAGTCGAGGTTGCTGGGCCCGTCCCACCTCAGCACGAGGGCGTCGCCCGCGTCCCCGTCCAGCAGGGAGCTCTCCGCGCGGAAGTTGCGCGGGGCCTTCGAGGTCTGCTTGGCCACGGCCAGGACCGTGGTGTAGTGCCCCGACCGCTCGGGCGTTCCGCTGTCCCCGCCCTCGGACTTCTCG
This sequence comes from Kitasatospora sp. NPDC056184, assembly GCF_042268405.1. Taxonomy (NCBI): domain Bacteria; kingdom Bacillati; phylum Actinomycetota; class Actinomycetes; order Kitasatosporales; family Streptomycetaceae; genus Kitasatospora; species Kitasatospora sp. NPDC056184. Next base: position 23,024 of record NZ_JBHJUI010000041.1, read on the forward strand.
TGGATGCTCAGGCAGACCAGGCCCTCCTTGCCGGAGACGGGGATGTTCTCCAGCTTCAGGATCAAGGCCTCCTCGCGGCGCAGGCTCACCGGGTCGCCGGAGGGGCCCGACGCCCGGAACGTCGTGGCGCCGGCCCGCACGAAGGTCGGCTCCGAACGCCACTTCCGGGTCCCGGTCTTGCTGATGCCCGGCCTGATCGCGTCGGGGTCGTCCGTCAGGTGTTCGGCGTCCTTGCCGACCGGGATCTCGATGTCGATGTAGTACCAGTCCACCGCGGCCTGGTGGGTGTTGGAGGCGATCACGTACACCGTCCCGACCGACGGCACCCCGTCGGAGGACACCTGGAGCGATGTCGGATCCGTGATGATCTCGTAGTTCAGCAGAGCGGGCACGATGAGGACTCCCTACCTCGGCGTTTCACACGATGCGGGCGGACGACGCGCAGTGGAGGACCGGTACCGGGGGAAGACGGGGAAGCGATGCCGACGAGCCTTTCGACGGTACGCCCCGACCCGCGGCCCACGAACCGCGATCCCGGGGAGCTGGCCCGAACACAACCCAGCCTGTCTTGAACCACGGTCAGGCGAAGGCGATATGACGTTCCGTCATCCCCCCGGGGTTGGGGGCAGAGCTCGGTCTCACCTCCCGCGCCACCCTCGGCGCCATGCCCGCAGACTCCGGCCGGCGGTGGCGTCCGATCACGCGTGGGAGCTGATCTCGCCGCCGGCGGTGAGGACGATCGGGATGTCGTTGGCGACGGCTCCGACGTCGTGCTGGTTCGCCTCCAGCGTGTCCATCACGGCGTTGTCGAGGCCGAGGATCTCCGCGCGGTAGTGGAGGTCGCCGATCTTCGTGACCTTGGCCGTCCAGCCGCCCGCGAGCTTGAAGGTGCCCGGCCCCTGGTGCTCGCCGCCCGTCCAGGAGTGGACCTGGCCGTCCAGCGAGAGGACGACGAACATGCCGTTGCCGTCCAGGCCGGCGTCGGCGTCCTTCGTCTCCAGCGTGGCCAGGACGGCGCCGTTGTGGACGATCCTGGCGACGTGGTTCTGGTTCCCGGTCGCCTGGACCTCGGCGGTGCTGCCGTCCACCAGCGGGAAGGTGTGGACCGGGCCCTTCGCCTTGGCCGTGCCGGCCGGCGCGGTGGTCCGCGGCGGGGTCGAGGCGGTCGGCGCGGTCGGCGCGGTGCGACCGGGGGTGCTGGTCGCGCCGACCGGGGTGGTGGGCGTGGTGGGCGTGGCAGCGGTGGGTGCGGTGGCGGCGGGCGTCACGGGCGCGACGGGCGTGGTGGCGGCGGGCGGTGCGGTGGTGACGGGCGCGGCGGCGCTGTTCGCGGCCGAGGTGGAGCCGCAGGCCGTCGCGACGGGGACGACCAGGGCGGCTGCCAGGACGGCTCCGGCCAGGGTGCGGACGGTGGTCGCGCGGCGGGTCGCCGAGGTGGGCATGCGGGTTCTCCTGAGCACGGGATCGGGTGAGGGGGCGCACGGTCGAACCTAGTGCGAACAGTCGACGGAATGACGCCTTCCATGTCACCGAACCGCTACGCCCGCGCGCTGGGATGACTCCTGGTCAGGCGGTGATCCGGCCGAGGAGGCGGGTCATCCGCTCGACGGTGTCGGCGTGGGACAGGGCCGCGGCCTCCACACGCTGCTGGCGGGCCCGCTCGGTTTCGACGGCGGCTGCTGGCACGGCACCGACCCGGCCACCGGCTTCCTCACCTCCACCGTCGCCGACGGGCTCGACCCCAGCCGGTTCGAACAGGCCGTGCACCTGGAGACGTTCGGCGAGGACACCACCAACTTCACCGCCATCCGCGCCGCCGGACACCGGGTGCAGACCCTCGACCGCGCCACCGACGGCCGCCCCGGCACCAGTGTCCGCTACCAGGAGCTGCTCCGGCCCTGCGGCTACGGGGACGAACTGCGCATCAACTTCGACTTCGGCGGGGGCCACTGGGCCAGCGTCGCCCTCATGCGCGGACACCGGCGCGGCCGCTACGGCCCGGCCGAACTGCGGCTGGCCGAACGCATCATCACACCCATCGGCGCCGCCCTGCGCAACGCCCACCTGGTGACGCTGCGCCGCGCCCGCTCCGACCGGTCGGAGCGGGCCGGCCACCCGCCGGCCGTCGCGATCCTGGACGCGCGGGGGCGGCTGCGCTCGGCCGACGCGGCAGCCCGCGAGCTGATCCGGCGGATGGCCGAACCCGTCTCCCGCGCCGGCGCCGTGCCGACCGGCTTCCTCACCGTCGCCAGCCGGGCCGCACGCGGCACCGGCGGCTCGGAGGTCCGGCTCTGCACCCTGGACGGCCGGTGGTTCGCGCTGTCCGCGTCCCCGCTGGACGGCGGGGACGGCCGGGACGGCGAGGTCGCCGTCGTCATCTCCCCCGCCTCGCCCCTGCACCGGCTGCCGGTGGCGCTCCTCGCCCACGGCCTGTCCCCGCGCGAACGCCAGGTCGCCCTGCACGCGGTGCGCGGGAGCAGCACCAAGGACATCGCCACGCTGCTCCACCTGACGGCGCCCACGGTCCAGCAGCACGTCACGGCCGTCCTGGACAAGACCGGCGTGCGCAACCGGCGCGAACTCGTCGCCCTCCTGGCGGCCGATCACCTGCCGACGCTCGCCCTGCCCCCGAGGACGTAGCGGGGATCGCCGGAGGGGTGGCCGGTCGGCCCTCGGGCCGAC
>NZ_JBHJUI010000041.1:25713-50353 GCF_042268405.1 Kitasatospora sp. NPDC056184
CGGGGGCGCCCCCCCCCCCCGCCCGGCCGCCCCCCCCCCGGGGGGGGGGGGGGGGGCGGGGGGGGGGGGGGGGGGGCGGCCCCCCGCCCCCCCCCCCCACCCCTCGTTCGTCCAGGTCCGTCCGCCCGTCACCGGGCCGCCGGAGAGGAGCGGTTCAGCTCCAGGGGTTCGCGGGCTGGTCGTCGATGGCGGTCCAGAACCGGGTGCCCGCGGGCAGGGTGCCGTGGGCCCACAGGCTCCAGCCGTTGCCGTCGTGGAACTCCGCCATCCGCCATCCGCCGCCGAAGTAGTCGGCGCACTTCCGGTCGGCGGCCGCGCGGCTGGTGAGCTGCCAGCCGGCCAGCCCCGGGGTCACCTTCACCTCACCGCCCGACCAGGCGTCGTACCCGCTGGTGGGCACCCCGCCGGGGGCGGGGCGTCCGTCCCGGTAGATGCACAGCACCGGCAGCAGCACGCTGGAGGGGGTGTCGCCTTGGTACGGGTTGGTCTGGCCGTCGGACCCGACGTGCACCACGTTGTCGGAGCGCTGCTCCAGGATGGCCCAGGTCATGCCGGCGTGCCCGCCCGGAGTGCCCCAGACCGTCTCGTAGGCGGTGCGGTCGATGTCCCACTGCTGGCGGCTGGTATCGAGGCAGGTGTTCTCCTTGAGCTCCCAGCCGCCGTAGCGCTTCGCGAAGTTGTCCAGGCACCACCCGGTGCTCGGGTTCTTGATCCGCATCCCGACCAGGCCGTAGAGCGCCGGCGAGGGTTCGTAGCGGGTGATCTCGAACTGCTGATAGGCGTCCCACGCCGCGCAGGGCCTGACGGTCGGCGTCGTCATGGCGAAGGACAGGCAGCCGTGTCCGCGGGTCTCCGTGATCGTGAACTGGTTGCTCCCGATCCGGTTGATCACCCACATGCCGGGGTTGTCCTCCGGGGCACAGGGGTGCATGTCCTGGCCCTCGTAGGCGCCGTCCGGACAGCGCTGGGAGAGCTGGTTGAACAGCACGGTCGCCGGGGTGTTCGCCGACGCGGCGGTCGGCAACAGCCCCAGACCTGCCAGTGCCAGCACGAGCGACAGCAGAACGCGCCTTGTCGAGGAGAAACGCATGGGCCACTCCATGATCGATCGACTGGTCGGGGAAGGGAGCGGGCCTGCCTGGTGCGTGCCGTCGGAGCGGCAGGCCCGATCGGCCCTCAGTTTGTCCGTGTCCGGTCGACATCCGGTATCCCAGCTTTCCGGGAGGGTCCGCCGCCACCAGAGGGGGAAGGGTTCGACGGGACCGTGGATTTGAGCCACCCCGAGGTCAAATCCGGTACTCCTGAAGGGATTTGGGGCCGATCGGGAGTGAGGGGCGCGGCACGGTGGAAGCCTTTGCCATGTCAAGCGTGATATGTCACACACCAAGGAGAGAACCTCGATGAAGCGTTTCCTCGCGGTCCTGACGGCCGGTGCCGCGCTGTCCGGGCTCGGTGTCGCGGGTGCCGGCCAGGCCGCCGCGCAGGCCACGGGCACGGCCAGGGTCACCACCCCGTCGACCACCACCTGCGCCTGGGGCCCGCCCGGGTTCGTCAGCAACCAGGTCTGTCTCACGATCAGCGGCAGCCTCGCGTCCGCCACCGGCTACTCGGTCAACTTCGGCCCGTCCCGGTTCGTCTCCTACAGCCTGGCCACCCGGATCACCGACGGCATCCTCCTGGAACGGGAGGACGTCGCCGCCAACGTGACCAGCCGCGGGCTCAAGGTCGGACCCGCCGCCGGCAACGTCCCCTGCGGCTCCAGCGTGACGGCCACCTTCGAGACCGCCATGGGGAGCCTGCCCCGGCTGACCGCCACCGTCACGGCGCCGGTCGTCTGCTGACCCCTTCCCGGCGGCTCCCCCGAGGCACCGGCCCGGGGGGCCCGCCGGGCTGCGGTGTCAGGCCGGGTGGATGAGGCGGCTCTCGTAGGCGAAGATCACCACCTGGATCCGGTCGCGGAGTTCGAGCTTCTGCAGGATCCGCCCCAGGTGGGACTTCACGGTCGCCTCCGCGAGGTACAGGGCGGCCGCGATCTCCGTGTTGGACAGGCCGCGGCCCACCTCGACGAGCACCTCGCGCTCGCGCGGGGTGAGCCGTCGCAGCCGCTCGTCGGGGCCGGGAAGGACGCCGCCGGGGATGTGCGGGCGGAAGTTCTCCAGCAGCAGGCGGGTGATCCGCGGGGAGACCACCGCGTCGCCCGCGGCCACGCTGCGGATCGCGGCGAGCAGTTCCTCGGGCCTGGTGTTCTTCAGCAGGAAACCGGAGGCCCCGGCGTTGAGCCCGGCGAAGGCGTACTCGTCGAGGTCGAAGGTGGTGAGGATCAGCACCCTGCTCCGCGGGGAGGCCCGGACGATCCCCCGGGTCGCCTCGATCCCGTCGGTCCCGGGCATCCGGACGTCCATGAGGACGACGTCGGGCCGCAGCTCCCGGGCGAGGCGCACCGCCTCGGCGCCGTCCGCCGCCTCGCCGACCGGTGCCATGTCGGGCTGGGCCTCCAGGACCGTGCCGAAGGCCATCCGGAGCAGCGCCTCGTCGTCGGCGATCAGGATGCGGATGGTCATGCCGGCACCTTCCCGCCGCTGCCGAGGTCGAGGCGGGTGTGGACCCCCCAGCCGCCGCCCGGGAGCGGTCCGGCCCGCAACCTCCCCCCGTAGGCGGCCGCGCGCTCGCGCATGCCCGGGATGCCGTGGCCGGACGGTGCGGCGCCGGGGAGCGGCGGGCACGAACCGCTGTCGGTGACGGCCACCGTGACGGCCGAGGCCGAGCACCGCACCCGGACCTTCGCGCGGGTGCCGGCGGGTGTGTGCTTGAGGGCGTTGGTCAAGGCCTCCTGCACCAGGCGGTAGACGGTCAGCTGCGCGGTGGCGGGAACGCGGCTGTGGCCGCCGTGGACCTCCAGACTGGTCGGCAGTCCGGCCGCGCACATCTGGTCGGCGAGGGCCCGCAGTTGGGCGATGCCGGGCAGCGGGTGGCGTTCCGCGTCCGGTTCGTCGGTCCGCAGGACGCCCAGGGAGCGCCGCATGTCGGTGAGGGCCTGCCGGCCGGTCTCGGAGATCTGGAGCATCGCGGCGGTCGCCCGCTCGGGCGACCGGTGCTGGGCGTAGACGGCGGCGTCGGTGAGCGCGACCATGACGGAGAGGTTGTGGGTGACGATGTCGTGCATCTCGCGGGTGATCCGCGTCCTCTCCTCGGCGACGGCCAGCCGCGCCTGCTGCTCCTGCTGGTGCTCCAGGCGGGCCGCCCGTTCCTCCACGGCCGCGAGATAGGCGCGCGTGGTCCGCACGTTCATGCCGAGGACGGCGGCGGCCACGGCCATCGCGGTCGCCGCGACGAAGGGGGTCAGGAACGCGCCGTCGGCCGTCCAGCGCAGGCAGGCCAGCAGCACCCCGGCCTCCACGACGGCGCCGGCGACGAGCGTCCCGCGCCGCCCCGCGTTCGCGGCCACCGTGTAGAGCGCGACCAGCAGGGCGACGTCCGCAGGCAGTTGGACGCCCACCAGCCACTGGACGAAGGCCGCCGCCGCCACGACGCCGAACACGGTGAGCGGCGCCCGGCGCCGCCACAGCAGGGGCAGCGCGAGGGCGGCCGTGAGGGCGACGGCCACCGGCAGTCCCCGCGGCGCGTGCGTGGTCACGATGTTGACGAGGAGCAGGGCCGGCAGCAGCGCCTCCCGGGCCACCGGCGGCAGCCGGGAGCCCCAGCGCCGGGCGGCGCCCAGCCGTCGCACCGCCCGTACGGAGGCCAGGTCGAGGTACCGCCTCAGCCGTCCGGCCGTCCACACCTGCCGCACCCGGTCCCGGTGGCGCACCGGACGCGCACGTCCGGCTTCCGCGGCCGCCTCGGTCATCCCACGTCCCTGTCGATTCGGCGTCGTGGCGGACCCGGTCGGGGCCGCCCTCCGCGGACGGCCGGCGCCGGGTCGGGTACGGGGAGCGCCGGACCCGCGCGGCCCGGCGTGTGCCGCGGCCCTGTCACGGTAGGCCCCGGTCCGCCGGAACGCATGAGTCCACCGTCTGATCGCGCCGGGCCGGTGTCCGACCTCAGGAGGAGCCCCGCCACCCCCCGTGGTGGCAGAGCGGGCGCCGACCGGGCGGGTCCGTCTGCGACTCCGGTCGCAGGGACGACCCGCCCCGGCCTGCGACCGCGGTGGCAGACGGCGGCGACCCGGGATCGATGTGGCGGTGCGGACCCCGCGCCCAGGATGGCCGGGTGACCGACATCATCACGGGACCGCAGATGTCCCTCCTGGAGATCCTCGCCCTGCTGGGCGCCGTCGCGCTGGTGGTGGCGCGCTGGCTCCCGCCCGCCGCCCGCCCGCCCGTCACGATCGCGGCGGGCTCGGTCTTCCTGCTGTCCGCGCTCGTGCTGGGTGCGGTCGGGATCCGCTGGCAGCTGCTGCCGGTCCTGGCGGGCGGGCTCCTCGTCCTGCCGTTCGCCGTCTCCCCGCTGGTCCGGCAGCGCACCGGCCGCCGGGCCCGGCGGGCCCGGTGGTGGCTGGCGCTGCCGGGATCGGTGGCCTGCGCCGGCCTGGCCGTGACGGGCCCGGTGGCCGCCTGGGCCTTTCCGGTCCCCGTCTTCCCCGAGCCGACGGGCGGGTTCGCGGTCGGCACCCGCGTGACGCAGTGGACCGACCCGGACCGCCCCGAGACCGCCACGCCCGAACCCGACGACCGGCGCACGGTCGTGGTCCAGCTCTGGTACCCCGCGGAGCCGAGCCCGGCCGGCACCCCGCGGGCCCGGTACCTCGGGCGCACGGAGCAGGAGGCGCGCACCGTCGCCGACGCCCTCGCGAGCTACTCCGGCCTGCCCGGCTTCCTGATCGACGGCGTCCCCGAGGCCCGCACCCACGCGGTCGCCGACGCCCCGGTGGCCCGCGACGGCGGACGGTTCCCGGTCGTGCTGTTCTCCCCCGGCCTGGGGGGCGTGCGCACCCAGAACACCGCCTGGGCGGAGGAACTGGCCAGCCACGGCTACGTGGTGGCCGGCCTCGACCACCCCTACGACTCCGCCGCCGTCGTCCTCGCCGACGGCCGGACGATCGCCACCGAGATCGCCTCCACCGGCGACGACGGCGAGGACGACCGGCGGGCCGCCGAGACCACCCGGATCCGGGCCGCCGACCTCGGCTTCGTCCTCACCCAGCTGGGCCGGCTGGACCGGGGTGAGCTCGACGGCTCGCTGACCGGGCGGCTGGACACCGGCCGGGCCGCGGTGACCGGCCACTCGCTGGGGGGCGGCGCCGCCCTGCAGGCGGCCCGCCAGGACGGCCGGTTCGCCGCCGTCGTCGACCTGGACGGCTACCCCCGCGACCCCGACCGGGGCCCCTTCCGCCAGCCGGTGCTCGCGCTCACCCAGGAACTCGGGCCCGGCACCGACGAGCGCTACATCCCCCGCCTCACCGAGGTCCTCGGGTTCAGCACCGCGACGAGCTACCGGCTCACCGTCCCCGGCGCCGCGCACCTCACCTTCATGGACGGGCCCCTGTACCTGCCGCCGGTGCCCTCGCTGGTCGGCTCCCTGGGCCGCGGCAGGAGTCCGCGCGTCGTCGCCGCGACCACGCTCGCCTTCCTGGACGCCACCCTGCGGCAGAGGCCCGGCGACCTCGCGGGCGCCCTGTCCGCCTACGGCGACCTCACCATCTACCGCCCGGGCGACGGCCACTGAGACGGAAGTCGTGACGCGGCATCCCGAATCGCGGGCCCCCCCCCCGGAATACGGGGGGGGGGCCCCGGCGGGTGCGCGGGTTTCCCGGGCCAAAAACCCCCCGGGGGTCGGGGGTGCCCGGAAAACGGGAAAATGGGCCGGGGGGGCGGCCCGGGGGGGGCGCCCGGACACCCCCCCCCCCCCCCCCCCCCCCCCCGGGGGCCCCGCCCCCCCCCCCCCCCGGGGGGCCGGCCCCCCCCCCCCGGGGGCCCCCCCCCCGGCCGGGGGGGGGGGGCCCCCGCGGCGGTTCCGCGGATGACCGTGCCGAAAACGCCCCGGGTGAGCGGGTGTCACGGAAATCGGAGAAATGGGCCGAGAGGGGCGGCCGGTGGCGGACGCCGGACATTGCGGCGAGCCGATCAGCACATCGTCGAGTACCCGACACTACGCTTCGCAGCAGTTCCCGTTCACCCGTGCTGGCGCCCGCCGTTCCGTGAATCCGCCCCTCCGTCCCGAAAGAGAACCAGAATGCGCCAAATCCCCTTGGAAGCGGCCGATATCGCGCCGGGGTACATTGTCCAGTGGCGGGTCAGGCCTTCGGACTCGGTGCGCGCAGGCCACCGGGAAAGGGAAGACCGGAAGAGCGCGTCATTCAATCAGGACAAGCACCATGCGCTGATCGACGAAACCCGCGGCACCAGCGAGCCACTGGCCTCGTGGCTCGCCGTCACGTTCGAGATCGCGGGGGAACTGAACCGTGCGGCACTGGAGTCGGCACTGCTCCTGCTGGTACGGCGGCACCACGTCCTGCGCTGCGAGTTCCAGCGGATTCTCGGCGACCTGTCGTACGCGGTGCACCGGCCCGGCGACATCGAGCTGGAGGCCGTCGAGATGGGCGGGTTCGACACGCCCCAGGAGGTCCGCGCGTTCCTCTTCGACAGCTTCCAGAAGGACATCGACACGATGGCCTGGCCGCCGTACACCATGGGAGCCGTCGTCCGGGACGGCGGCTCCACGACGGTGTACCTCGCCTTCGACCACATCGTGTCCGACGGCATGTCGATGCCGAACGTGGTCCGCGACGTCCAGCTCGCGTACGCCGCCCACTGCCGCGGCGGGGATCCCGACCTCCCGGACGCGGGAAGCTACATGGACTTCGCCCGCGAGCAGCGCCACGGCTACGTGTCCATCGGCGCCGACGACGACCGCCTCGCCTACTGGAGGACGTTCATCGCCCGGAACGGCGGTATCTTCCCTCGCTTCCCGCTGGACCTCGGGGTCGAGCCGGGCCGGCTGTACCCGGCGGTCAACAAGACCGCGACCCTGCTCGACGACCACCGGGCGGAGGCGCTGGACGCCCGGTGCCGGGAGGCGGGCGGGAAGCCGTTCATGGGGCTCCTCGCGGCGGTCGCCGTGGCCCTGCGGGAGGAGGGCGGCCCGGACCTCTACCGGGCGCTGATGCCGCTCAGCGAACGCGGCCGGGGCGCCTGGCGGCACTCCCTCGGGTGGTTCGTCAACACCCTGCCGATCGAGTTCTCGGTGGCCCGGGAGCTGGACTTCGCGCAGATCATCGCCGGGGTCCGGGACGGATTCACGACGATGATGGGGAGCATCGACGTGCCCTTCGTCCGGGCGTGGGAACTCCTCGCGCCGGAGCACTTCACCGGCCGGTGCTGGCCGTTCCCGGTCAACTTCGTCTCCTACATCGACATGAGGAAGTGCCCGGGGGCCGAGCACCACCCGCGGTGGCGGCCGACGGCCCACGTGTGGGTGTCGCGCGTCAACGGCACCACCTCGTGGTTCCAGCGGGACTCCGCCGGTCTGCACATCAACTCGATCTACGCCGACACCCCGCAGGCCCACCGGACCATGGCCCGCCTCCACCGCACCCTGCGCGAGACGCTGCTGGCGATGGCCGAGCGCCTCCCCGAGAGCACCGCCCCCGAAGTCCTCACCGGCTGACGCCGCCGTCCACCGCTCACCACCGACTGCCGACCGCCGACCGCCGCGGACGTGCCGAGCGTCACACCGCGCGACGCGGGCCGCCCGCCGGCCCGCGTCCGCCCCGGCGTTGCAGGGCGCAAGCGCTTCCGGCACAGGCCGAGGTCCCGTCCGTTTCGGGACCTCCGCCCCGTCTTCCCCTGACCTTCGCCCCCGCGGACCCGCCCCTCGACCCGGGCAACTGTGGACGGTCGCCCGGTGGACGCCGGGCGAGCGGACCGCCCCCGCGGCGGACCGCCCACGACCGTCTACGCGGCGCACGCGTGCGACAGCACACGGTGCGCTCCGGAGGACCCGAGCACATGTCCCGCACCATCGACAACGCCCCGTATACCGCCTTCCACCGCAGGCTCGCCCTCGCCTGCTCGGGAGGGCCGCTGCTCGACGGGTACATCCTGAGCATCGTGGGCGTCGCCCTCATCGGCATGCGCCCCGAACTGGGGCTCTCCACCGCCGACGTCAGCCTGATCGGCGCCGCCGCGCTGGTCGGCATGTTCGTCGGCGGCGCGCTCTTCGGCGTGCTGACCGACAGGATCGGGCGGGAGGTGATGTACACCGCCGACCTGCTCGTGATGATCGTCTGCTCGGTGCTGTCCTTCTGGGTCGACGCGGTCTGGGCGATCGCCCTGCTGCGCTTCGTCCTCGGCATGGCGGTGGCCGCCGACTACCCCATCGCGACGTCCCTGCTCGCCGAGTGGCTGCCCGCCAAGCACCGCGGGCGGTTGCTCGGTCAGCAGATCGTCGCCTGGTACGCCGGCGCCGTGCTCGCCTACCTGACCGGCTACCTCTTCCTGCGGATCGGCGGCCCGGGCAGCTGGCGCTGGATGCTCGGCAGCTCCGCCGTGCTGTGCGTGGTCTTCCTGGTGATCCGCCGCGGCTCGCCCGAGTCGCCGCGCTGGCTGGCCGCCAACGGCCGCGTGGGTGAGGCCGTCCGGCTGGTCGAGCGCCACCTCGGGGTCCAGGTCGACGGCCGCGAGCTGATGCCCGAGCGCACCGCCCCGGGAACCCCGACCGGCCTGCGGCTGCTGATGACGCCGCCCTACCGGCGGCGCACGCTCTTCTGCGGGCTCTTCTTCCTCTGCCAGGTCGGCCCGCTGTTCGCGATGCTCACCTTCGGGCCGCAGCTCCTGGAGGCCTTCGGCATGCCGGGCGGCACCGTCCTCGAAACCCTCGGCACCGGCCTGATCAGCCTGGTCTTCCTGCTCGGCTGCTACCCCGCGCTGCGGCTGATCGACACCTGGGGCCGCCGGCCGGTGATCATCCGCTCCTTCGCGCTGATGATCGTCCCGCTCGCCGTCCTGGGCCTCTGGCCGGACGCCCCGGCCGCCGTCGTGGTCGTCGCGCTCTGCGCGTACGCCTTCCTGTGCGGCGGGCCGAACGTGCTCGACTGGACCTACCCCAACGAGCTGTTCCCCACCGAGGTCCGGGCCACCGCCGTCGGCGTGGCCACCTCGGTCAGCCGGATCGGCGCCGCCGTCGGCACCTACCTGCTGCCGCTGTCGCTGACCGGCCTCGGCACCGGTCCGACCATGCTGATCGCCGCGGCCGTCACCGCGGGCGGCCTGCTGGTCTCGGTGCTCTGGGCCGAGGAGACCCGCGGCACCGCGCTCGGTGCGGCCGCGCCCGCGCCCGGCACGGCGGCCCGGCCGGCCCGCGCGGCCAGGACCGCGCCGCAGCCGGTGCGCTGACCGCCGGCCACCCCGCCCGGGGCCGCGTCCGCCACGGGACGCGGCCCCGGGCGGGGTCCGGGAACGGCGCCGCCGCGCAACGCCCGGCGGCGCTCCGCCTATTGACCGACGCGGCCGTCGACGCACTCACGCAGCAGGTCGGCGTGACCGCAGTGGCGCGCGTACTCGTCGACCATGTGCACCATCAGCTCGCGGACGGCGAGCTTCTCCCGGCCCAGGCGCGCGCCGAGGTCGTCGGAGTGCCGGGCGAGGGTGGCGTCCAGGGCGGCCTGCTCGCGCTCCAGGTCGGCGAACGCGGCGTCCACCACGGCCCGGTCGGCGACGGCGCCGTCGAAGTCCTCGTCGCGCGCGCCGTACAGCTTGGGCAGCGGCTCGCCGTCGGTGATCCAGTTGTGCCAGTCGCGCTCCACCCTGGCGAGATGGCGGACCAGGCCGAGCAGCGACATCGTCGACGGCGGCACCGAGCGGCGGGCCAGCTGCTCGGCCTCCAGGCCCTGGCACTTGAGGAGCAGGGTGAGGCGGTAGTTCCTGATGCAGTCCAGCAGCACGGCCAGTTCGCCGTCCGGGGCCGGCCCTTCGAGGCTGCGCGGGTCGTCGTCCGGGTCCATCCACATGTCGGCGTAGACGGTCGCCTGGGTCCATCGCGCGGGTTGTTCGCTCATGCGGGCCATGGTCGTTCGTGGCGGGGCGGGGCGCCACCGGGTTTTCGTGCGGGGCTCAGAAGGGGGCGCCGTCCCCGAAGGACCAGTCGAGCACCTCCTGCGGCCCCTGCCGCGCGACGCCGCCCGCGCAGCGGTACACCGAGCGGGCCGCCGGGTTGTCCGGATCGGCGAGCACCCACATGCCGTAGCAGCCCAGGTCGCGCGCGAGGTCCGCGAGCGCCGTGGTCAGGGCCGGGCCGATGCCGCGACCGATGAACCGCGCGTCCACGCCCAGCTCGTGGAGCAGCATCGTGGTGCCCCGGTCCGGGTGGGTGGTCTCCACTCCGGTGACCATCGCGGCCGGGGCGTCGTCGACGTAGGCGACCAGAAGGTGGTGACGGTCGTCCGCGAGGAAGCGGGCGGTGGCCTCGGGGAGCGGCGGCGAGTCGAAGAGGTGGCCGGCGGCCTGGACGTCCTCGGCGCGGGTGACGCGGCGGATCTCCATGAGGAAATGCTGACAGAATCCCGGCGCGGGATACAGCATTCCTTCATACGGGCTGGTCGGACCGGGGCGAAATCCGGATGCCGCCGGCCGGGCGGACCGGGTACGGTCCGCGCGTGGGCGGACGAGAGGCGGCGGCATGAGGCCCGACGAGCGCGAGGAGCGGCTGAGCGGAGGGAACGCCACCGCGGACGTCGTCCGGGTCGGGGACACCGTGCGGCGCACCGCCGGACCGTGGACACCCGCCGTGCACGCGCTGCTGACACACCTGCACGAGGTCGGCTTCCGGGCCGCGCCGCGACCGTTGGGCATCGACGGGCAGGGGCGCGAGGTGCTGGGCTTCGTGCCGGGGCGGGTGGTGTGGCCGGACCGGTTCGCCCTGCTGGACCCCGTCGCCCGACTGGCCCGGGTGGCCCGGCTGATCCGCGAGTTCCACGACGCCGTGGCGGACTTCACGCCGCCGCCCGACGCGCGGTGGCAGGTGCTGATGCGCGACGACTCCGCGGCGGCCGGCGAGATCATCGCCCACCAGGACCTCGCACCGTGGAACCTGGTCGTCGACGAGGGGCCCGACCGGTGGGCGTTCATCGACTGGGACACGGCCGCGCCCGGCTCCCGGCTCTGGGACCTCGCCTACGCCGCGCACGGCTTCCTCCCGCTGGCCGCGGACCCCGCCTTCCGGCGCGCCGACGCGGCCGAGCGGCTGCGCGCCTTCGTCGACGCCTACGGACTCGACGAGGACGAACGGCGGCGGCTGGTGCCGATGCTGGGGCGGCGCACCCGGGCGATGCACGACTTCCTGCACGAGCAGTCGGGCCTCGGCGTCCAGCCGTGGACCCGGCTGTGGCAGGAGGGCCACGGGGACACCTGGCGGGCGAACACCGGGTACATCGAGCAGCGCGAGGAGCGGTGGCTGCGCGCGCTGCTCGACGGCCGATGACCGGGCTCCGCTACTCCCCCGGGACGCCGGGCAGGCCGGGGGTGAAGCCGTCGAGGGCGTGCCGGCACGGGCAGCCGCGGGTGGCGGGCAGCGCCTCCAGCGCCTTGAACAGCACGGTGCGCAGCCGGTCGACGTTGCGGCCGAACACCTCCAGGACCTCGGCGTGGGTGACTCCCGCACCGCTCTCCACGCCCGCGTCCAGGTCGGTGACGAGGTTCAACGAGGTGTAGCAGAGCCCGAGTTCGCGGGCCAGCACGGCCTCCGGATGGCCCGTCATGCCGACCGTCGACCAGCCGTTCGCCGAGAACCAGCGCGACTCGGCGCGAGTGGAGAAGCGCGGGCCCTCGATCACCACCAGGGTGCCGCCGTCGACCGGTTCCCAGGCGGCCGCGCGGGCCGCGTCCAGCACCGCGGCCCGCCCCGCCGGGCAGTACGGGTCCGCCATCGGCGCGTGCACCACCCCCGGCACCGAGCCGTCCGGCAGCGGCACGCCGTCGTAGAAGGTCTGCGCCCGGGCGGCGGTGCGGTCCACGAACTGGTCCGGCACGAGCAGCGTCCCGGGCCCGTACTCCGGCCGCAGGCCGCCCACCGCGCACGGCCCGAGCACCTGCCGCACCCCGAGCGCGTGCAGCGCCCAGAGGTTCGCCCGGTAGTTGATCCGGTGCGGCGGAATCCCGTGCCCCCGCCCGTGCCGCGGCAGGAACGCCACCCTCCGGCCGCCCACCTCCCCGACGAACACCGAGTCGCTCGGCGGCCCGTACGGCGTCCCGACCGCCACCTCGGCCACCTCGTCCAGCAGCGCGTACAGCCCGGACCCGCCGATCACCCCGAGCTCCGCCCGCTCGCCCGCCATGCCGCCCGCCTCTCGCCGAAGGATCCTGGTGAGGTCCAGCCTACGAGGGCCGTCCTCGCGTACCGTCGGGCCGTCGACGAGGGGAAGGGGCGGCGGATGCCGGAGAGCGTGGGACCGCTGGTGCGGGTGTGCGAGGGGCCGGGCGGGTTGACGGTGTGGGGGGTGGCCGAGCCGGAGCGGTGGGCGGTGGGGGTCAACGTGATGCTGGAGGCCGGCGAGGACGTCGGGGCGGTGGATCCGGGGTTGCTCGGGGAGGTGCTGGCGGATTCGGAGCGGCTGGTGGCGGAGGCTCGGCGGTTCGCCTGCGCCGCGCTGGGGGTGACGGAGGAGCAGGCCGGCCTGGACGCGCCGGAGGTGAACGTCTACACCGACGGCTGGATGCTGCGGTTCGCCGAGGGGGACCTGCCGCTCTGCGAGCCGTACGGGGTCGGGGTGGTGTTCGAGGGGCTGCGGCCGGTGCGGCTGGAGGACCTGAGCGGGGCGGAGGAGATCGAGGACTGAGCGGCCGGGCCGCATACCCCGGGTGCCCCTCCGCCACACCCGGGTGTCCGCCTTTCTCCGGGAACGTCAGCATTCGAACTGGCGGATTGTTCAAGCCAGTTTGCATACATTCAGACAATCAAAAGAGAAACTCAGAATCTCGTCCGTACACGACTAGGCTCCTCGCGGTGCCGGGACGTCACTCCGGCCCCACCCTCCACTCCGGCCCTGCCCTGACACCGGGAGACTCCTCGTGCTCCGCACCCGTTCACGCTCCGCGTGGATGACCGGCCTGCTCGCCTCAGCCGCCGTCGTCGGCGGCATGCTCACCGGCGGAACGGCCGACGCCGTCGTCGGCGACACCGTGCCGACCAACTTCCACACGTACACCACCAGGCTCGACATCGGCGACGGCCAGCGCGCCTGCACCGGCTCGCTCGTCGACCCGTACTGGGTGCTGACGGCGAGCAGCTGCTTCGCCGACAACCCGGCCCAGCCGCTGGCGCTCGCCGCCGGCGCGCCCAAGCTGAGGACCGTCGCCACCGTCGGCCGCACCGACCTGACGGCCACCGGCGCCGGCCACGTCACCGAGGTCACCGAGCTGGTCCCCCGGGCCGACCGCGACCTGGTGCTGGCCCGCCTCGCCAAGCCCGCCCAGGGCATCCCGACCGTCCCGCTCGGCGCCGCGCCGGTCGCCGGGGAGACCCTGACCGTCAACGGCTACGGCCGCACCAAGGACGAGTGGTCGCCGCTCGCCCTGCACAACGGCCAGTTCACCGTGCAGTCCGCGACCGCCACCACCCTCACCGTCGCCGGGCGGACCGCGGGCCGCGACGCCATCTGCAAGGGTGACGCCGGCGGCCCGGCGGTGCGGATGGTCAACGGCCGGGCGGAGATCGTCGCCGTCAACAGCACCTCCTGGCAGGGCGGCTGCTTCGGCACCGCCGAGACCCGGACCGGCGCGGTGGAGAGCCGGGTCGACGACCTGGCCGACTGGCTGCTGGAGACCCGGCTGCACACCGCCTCGCTGGTCAACACCCTGAGCGGCCTCTGCGCCTACGTGCCGTGGTCCACCCCCGAGTGGGGCGCGCCGGTGATCCAGATCGGCTGCGACAAGCAGTACGTCGACCAGGTCTGGGACTTCCGGAAGACCCCGGCCGGCACCTACCAGATCCGCAACACCTACTCCGGCAAGTGCCTGCTGGCTCCGCACCAGACCCCGGGCAACGGCGGCCCGCTCGTGCAGGCCGACTGCGACCCGCAGTACCCGGACCAGGTCTGGAAGCTGGAGAAGGTCGACAGCGGCTACCAGATCCGCAACACCTTCTCCGACCGGTGCGCGATCGCCTGGTCGGGCGACAGCGCGCCCGGCTCGAAGCTGACCCAGTACGACTGCATCCCGCAGTTCGCCGACCAGGTCTGGTCGATCTGACGGGCCCCGTCGGCGGCTGACGACCGACGGCGAAGGGTGTGCGGCCGCCGAGGCGGCCGCACACCCTTCCGTCGTCCCCCGGGACGGCCCGGGAGGCGGTCAGCCGAGGCCGTCCCACTGCTGGAGGGCCGCCAGGGCGGCGGCGCGGTCGGCCGGACCGGCCGGGCCGAGGAGGTAGTCGGCGACCGGGGTGAGCAGCAGGGTGGTGCGGCCGGGAGCCGTCAGCAGGCGGGCCTCGTCCCAGTCGTGGCGGATGACGGTGCGGCGCAGCAGGGCACCGTGACGGGCGGTCAGCCGGGGGGTGGCGGCGGCCTCGCCGCGGCGGCGGTGTTCGGCGGCGAGCTCGGGGGTGAGGGCCGCGCGGACGGCGGCGAGGGTGCCGAGCGGGAGCCGGGAGGCGGCGAGGTCGAGCAGCGCGGCGGCTTCCGGGGCGAGCCGGTAGGCGGCCAGGACGGCGGCGGTCTCGGCGGGTTCGAAGGGCTGGCGGCTGAGACAACACAGGTCGAGGAGAGTGAGCGGGTCGGGCTCCGCCCCGGCGGGCGCGTGCAGCTGCGCCTCGGCCAGGGCGATCAGGCACTCGACGTGGTCGTCCGCGACGAGGTAGGGGCGCACCGGCACCGCGGCGCGGTCGCCGGGGAGGGCCGCCGTGGTGAGGTGCACGCGGTACCAGGGGTCGAGCAGCGGGTCCTCGGCGGGCCAGCGGACGGTGACCTCGGTGTGGTGCGGGCGGTCGCCGAGCAGGGTGACGTCGATGGTCTCCACGGGGTGGTCGGTGACCAGCCGGACGACCGACTGCCAGAGCGCGGCCTCGCCCGGGGCGACCAGGTCCAGGCCGGACTGCGGCCGGAGCAGGTCGGCCGGGTAGTAGCCGGCCAGCGGGACGCCGTGGATCGCGCGCGCGCCGGTGGAGCGGGCGAGGTCGTGGGCGAGGCGGGCGTAGTGGTCGGCGCGGGTGCGGGCGCGGCGCAGCTCGGCGCGGGCGGGTTCGCCCATCCGGACGTCGTCGCGGGCCAGGGCGGAGAGCACGAGGTGCGGCAGGTGACGGCTCCCGCGGGCGCGGTGGAGCAGTTCGGCCGGCCCGTCGGCCGGGTCGACGTCGAGCAGGTTGTACAGCAAAGCGGTGTTCACGGACGTCCGCCTCCGAAGGTATCGTCATGGCGCCCGACGCCGCCGACGGCCGAGGGCGGGGGCAATCACGACCGGTTACAGGGGTACCCGGTCGCGGGAGGTGAAGGAGGGGCGGACCGGACCGTCTCCGGCGGGCCCCGGCACGGTGATTCTGGCCGGTCGGGTTCAACGCGCGGTCACCACAGGCTCAACGGAGTCTCGACACCGCGCGCGACCTTGTGATGTAACGAGCCACAGAGAAGCTGACATGTGCACGAGCGGGGCGGGCACTGTCCTGGGCAGCAGGGGGCAGGATGGGCGATCTCCGTTTTTCCGTACTGGGTCTGATGCGGGCTCACCGCGGCGCGACGGCGCTCAAGGTGGGCAGCCCGCAGCAGCAGGCGATGTTGGCCGTGCTGCTCCTGCGGCCCGGCCATGCGGCGAGTGCCACGGATCTGATCGCGGCGCTCTGGGGCGAGGAGCCGCCGAGCGCGGCGATGACCACCGTGCGGACGTACGCGTGGCGGTGGCGCAAGGTGCTGGACGCCGTGGAGCCGGCGGATCCCCAGGATCCCGGGGCCTCCGCCGAGTCCGGCGAGAAGGCCGCGGGCAGCGTGCTGGTCTCGATGGGCGACGGCTACCGGCTCGTCCTGCCCAAGCTGGCGGTGGACGCGGCGCAGGCGGAGGCGCTGGCCGGTGAGGCGGAGCGGACCGCCCGCGCCGAGCCGCTGCGCGCCCGTGACCTGCTCAACCAGGCGCTGGAGCTGTGGCAGGGCGAGCCGCTGGCCGGGATCCCCGGGCCGTTCGCGGAGCGGCACCGGCAGCGGCTGGAGGAGCTGCGGCTGACCCTGCTGGAGGAGCGGATCGGCCTGGACCTGTCCCTCGGCCGGTACTCGCGGTGCATCCCGGAGCTGACCGCGCTCACCACCGAGCACCCGCTGCACGAGCGGGCGTACGGGCTGCTGATGCGCGCGCTGTACCAGGCGGGGCGGCAGGCCGACGCGCTGGCGGTGTTCCGGGGCGTGCGGCAGCTGTTCCTGGCGGAGCTGGGGGTGGGGCCGGGGGCGGAGCTGGAGCAGCTGCACCGCCGGATCCTGGAGGGGGACCCGGCGCTGGCCGCGCCCGAGGCCCCGGGTGGCGCTGCGGCGACGGTCGCGACGGCCCCGGCCCCGGTTCCGGCGGAGGGATCGTCCGGGGACCACCGGCCGGCGGCGGACGGCGGGGGCGGTGCGGCGGACCCGGGCGGCGGCGCCGACGGGTCCCGGCCGCCCGGCCGGGCCGCCCGGCCGTCGGGCGCGCCGCCGCGGCCGGCCCAGCTGCCGCCGGACGCCGCCGACTTCACCGGGCGGACGGCGCCGGTGCGGGTGCTGTGCGAGGCGCTGGCCGCTCCCCCGGCGGACGGCGGGGGCGGGGCTCCGGTCCATCCGCAGGCCCTGGTGGTGGCGACCGTGGTCGGGATGGGCGGGGTCGGCAAGACGGCGCTGGCGCTGCACGTGGCGCACCGCGTCCGGGACGCCTACCCGGACGGCCAGCTCTACGCGGACCTGCGCGGCTCGGACCCGGTGCCGGCCGATCCGGAGGCGGTGCTGAGCGGCTTCCTGGTGGCGCTCGGGGTCCCGGCCGACACGGTGCCGGACGGGCTGGACGCGCGCTCGGCGCTGTTCCGCTCGGTGGTGGACGGCCGGCGCCTGCTGCTGGTGCTGGACAACGCCAAGGACGCCGCGCAGATCCGGCCGCTGCTGCCGGGCGCGGTCGGCTGCGCGGCGCTCACCACCGGCCGGACCCGGCCCGCCGGGCTGCCCGCGACCGTGCAGGTCGACCTGGACGTGTTCCAGCCGGAGGAGGCGCTGGACCTGCTCGGCCGCACGATCGGCCCGCAGCGGCTGGCCGCCGAGCCGGAGGCCGCCCGGGAGCTGGTGGTGGCCTGCGGGCACCTGCCGCTGGCGGTGCGGATCGTGGCCGCCCGGCTGGCCGCCCGGCCGGGCTGGACGGTGGAGACCCTCAGCCGCCGGCTGCAGGTGGAGCGGCGGCGGATCGACGAGCTGCGGATCGGCGACCTCGCGGTGGCGGCGGCCTTCGAACTGAGCTACCGCCAGTTGACCGAGGACCAGGCCCGGGCGTTCCGGCTGGTGGCCTCGGTGGACGGGCCGGACATCGGGCTGCCGGCGGCGGCGGCGCTACTGGACCTCGACGCGTACGACGCCGAGGACCTGCTGGAGGCGCTGGTGGACGTGGCGATGGTGGAGTCGCCGTTCCCCGGCCGCTACCGCTACCACGACCTGCTGCGGTCCTTCGCCCGCCGACGGCCGGCGCGGGCCACCGGGGCGGCGGGAGCGGACGGCGCCGACGGGGCCGCGGACGGCGGGGAGGCGGTGGCGGCCCGGGACCGGCTGCTGGACCACCTGCTGGCCACCGCCTGCACCGCCTTCCAGCACGCCGTGCCGGGCGATCCGGCGGCGGGCGCGCTCGGCCCGGCGCACTCCCCGGGCGTCCCGCTGCCCGGCCGGGACGCCGCCCGCGCGTGGGCGGCCGTCGAGGGGGCGGGCGCGGTGGCGCTGGCGGCGCAGGTGGCCGCCGATCCCGCCACCGGGCGGGGGGCGGCGCTGCGGGCGGCGATCGACCTGCTGATCGCGCTCACCCCGTTCGTGCTCACCCCGCCGAGCCGTCAGCTCGCCGCGACGGCCGACGCGCTGGCCGGGGCGGCCGCCCGGGACGGGGACCTCCGGGCGGAGGGGCGGGCGCACTTCCTGCGCGGCAACGTCGCCCTGGCCGCCACCCGGCTGGACGCGGCGGAGGAGGCGTCCCGGCGGGCGGTGGAGGCGGCGCGCGCGGCCGAGGACTCGGTGGTCCTGCGGCAGGCGCTCAACGACCTCGGCCTGATCTGCCAGTTCCTGAGCCGCTACGACGAGGCGGTGGACCACTACGACGAGGCGCTGCTGCTGGCCAACCGGCTGGGGCACCGCTCCGGCGCGCTGGTGACGACGGTGAACGCGGCGCTGGCGCGGGTGCGCAGCGGGCGGGCGGACGAGGCGGTGGCGATCTGCCACGAGGTGCTGGCCGAGTTGCGGACCCGGCAGGACGACCCGGGGCGGGCGTACACGCTGTACGTGCTGGGGCTGGCGCTGCACGCGCTGGGGCGGCACGAGGAGGCGGTGACCTGGTTCGGCGAGTGCCTGGCGGTGTCGGTGGCGGCCGGTCTGCGGGACCGGGCCGCGCACGCGCGCTACCGGCTGGCGGACAGTCTGCGCGAGCTGGGCCGGGCGGACGAGGCGCTGGACCACGCGGAGCAGGCGCTGGCGCTCTGCGTGGAGCTGGGGGCGGAGCGGGACCAGGCGCAGGCGCTGGTGGTGCTGGGCTGCGCGCTGGCGGATCTCGGGCGCGGGGCCGAGGCGGGGGCGCGGCTGCGGGAGGCGCACGCGATCTTCGGGCGGCTGGGGCTGCCGGAGGCCGCCGAGGTGGCCGGGCTGCTCGCGGAGCCGGCGTTCGCGCTGGTGGATCCCTGAGCGCGGATGGTTCGGGGGCGGGCAGAAACGGTTCTGCGCACGGCTGTTCGGGCAGCCGGGGCTCAGGAGCCGGTGCTGTTCCAGTCCGAGTGGCCGGTGCCGTCGGTCGCGGTGGGGGTCGGGGTCGGGGTCGGGGTCGGGGTCGGGGTCGGGGTCGCGGTGGGGGCGGTGGTGCCGCTGCCCGTGCCGGTCGCGCCGTCCGCCACCGCGGTGCCGGTCGCGCCGAGGGCGAGCAGGGCGCCGAGGCCGAGGCCCGCGACGGCCAGGCTGATCCGGGCGGTGCCGATCGTCGAACGCTTCGCCATGACTGCTCCTCGGGTGGTCTTCCCGGTCGGGAAGGGGCTCCGCCGGGCTCTCCCCGGCTGACGTGATCAGCATGGCAAGGGGCGTTCAACGGCCGATCGACGCACGAGCAGCGTGCGTCGATCGGCCGCGTTGATCGGGCTGTCGATCCAGTGTCCCGGGGGGTGACGACCGCCGTCGTCCCAGGTCAGCCGGCCTCGCGGATCTCCAGGGTGCAGCACTTCACGCTGCCGCCGCCCTTGAGCAGCTCGGAGAGGTCCGTCCCGATCGGCCGGAAGCCGTGCGCGCGCAGCCTGGCCGCGACGCCGGTGGCCGGCTCCGGGAGCACCACGTTCAGGCCGTCGCTGGCCACGTTGAGCCCGAACGCCGCGGCGTCCTCCTCCCCCACCAGCACCGCGTCCGGGAAGAGCCGGCGCAGCACCGCCCGGCTGCCGGCCGAGAACGCGCCCGGGTAGTACATGACCTGATCGCCGTCCAGGACGCTGAGCGCGGTGTCCAGGTGGTAGAACCGCGGGTCGACGAGGTCCAGGCCGATCACCGGGCGGCCGAGGAACTCCTGCGCCTCGGCGTGCCCGGCGGAGACGCTGCGGAAGCCCCGGCCGGCCAGCAGGTAGCGGTCGGTCAGCAGCAGGTCGCCCTCGCCCTCGTTGACGTGCACCGGGTCGAGCACGCTGAAGCCCCGGGCCCGGAACCACTCCAGGTACGCCGGCCCCTCGGCGGCCCGCTCGGCGTTGCGGAACCGGGCGCCGAGCACCCGGCCGTCGACGACGGTGGCGCCGTTCGCCGCGTACACCATGTCGGGCAGGCCGGGCAGCGGGTCGATCAGGTCGACGCGGTGGCCGAGCTCGACGTACAGCTCGTGGAGGCGCTCCCACTGGGCCACCGCGAGGGCGGTGTCGACGGGCTTGGCCGGGTCCATCCACGGGTTGATGGCGTAGCTGACCTCGAAGTGGGTCGGACGGCACATCAGGTAGTGGCGGGGGCGGGCGGTCCGGGTCGCGGCGGGGCTGTTCTCGGCGGTGCTGGTCACGGCGGTGCTGTTCACGGCGGTGCTGTTCTCGGCGGTGCTGGTCATGGCGGGCTCCGAACGGGGTGAGGGTGGGCGGGACGGCGGCGGGGCTCAGGAGGCGGCGGCGGGGCGCTCGGGGAAGTCCCGCATGGCGCGCAGCGGGCTCACCAGCAGCACGGCGCCGGCGGCGAGCAGCACGCTCGCCATGATCCAGATGGTGGTCCGGGCACCGAGCACCTCGCCCAGCCAGCCGCCGAGCAGGGCGCCGACCGGGATGGCGCTGAAGTTGACGGTGGAGGCGCTGGCCCGGATCCGGCCGATCATGGCCGGCGGGCAGTAGGACTGGTAGAAGCTGCCGGCCAGGACGTTCCCGGCGACCACCCCGCAGACCGCAACCGACCAGGCGACGGCGCTCACCGCGAGCGGCAGCCGCGCGCCGGCCATCGGCAGCAGCAGGATGAACGGGGCGGCCACCAGTTCGCAGAGCAGCAGCCCGCGGGCGGTGCCGAAGCGGCGGGCGATCCGCCCGGCGAGGGCCGCGCCGGCCAGGCCGCCGACCGAGACCACCGCGAAGACGGCGCCGATGCCGCCGGGCGAGACCCCGACGCTGCGGACCAGGAAGACCGTCTGCACGGCCTGGATGCCGTTGAGGCCGAGGTTGCCGACCGCGCCGAACACGGCCAGGGTGCGCAGGTAGGGGTCGTTGGCCAGGAAGCGCACGCCCTCGCCGATCTCGCGGAGGATGCCGCGCCGTTCGGCCACCGGCGGCGGCGTCTCCTTCACCTTGATGGTGCCCACGAAGAGCGCCGACACCAGGTAGGTGACCGCGTCGGCGAGCAGCCCGCTGGCCGCACCGAACACCTGGGAGAGCAGGCCGGCCAGACCGGGGCCGGCGATCTCCGCCGCCGAGTCCCCGGAGCGCAGCTTGACGTTGGCCTCCAGCAGGTCGTCCTTGGCGACCAGGACGGGCAGCACGGCGCCGTAGGCGGTGGAGAAGAACACCTTCACCGCGCCGGCCAGCAGGGCGACCGCGATCAGCTGGGCCATGGTCAGCGCGTCGAACCAGCCGGCCACCGGCACGCTGCCGAACAGCAGGAGCAGCAGCAGGTCGCAGACCAGCATGACCTTCAGCCGGGGCCAGCGGTCCACCCAGGCGCCGGCCAGCAGGCCGAGGAACAGCCACGGGACCCAGGCGGAGGCGGTCAGCACGCCGACCATGAACGGCGAGGCGTCCAGGGTCACCACGGCCACCAGGGCGAGGGCGACGTTGCCGACGGCGGTGCCCAGACCGCTGGTCGTCTCACCGATCCAGAGCTTGCGGAAGTTCGCCTGGGCCCAGAGGCCCCAGCGGCTGCGGCGGGGTCCGTCGTCCACCGCGGGCGGCTCGGCCGGGACGGTCGTCGTGGTCATCGCGGGTCACTCTCCAGCGTGTCGGCCAGCACGGCGGCGATCCGTGCGAGGGGCTCGGGTTGGGTCAGGGCGCCGTGCGCGCAGTCGATCCGGTGGGCGGTGACGGGGCCGGTCAGGTACCGGGCCCAGGCGGCCTCGTAGGGCCAGTCGGCGGGCTTGTCGGCGGTGGCGCCGACGAAGACGGCCGCGCCCCGGTAGTGGCCGGGCACGTGCTCGGCCATCAGCTTGCGGTGGTGTTCGAAGATGTCCGGCAGGAGGGCGGAGGCCTCGCCGAGCAGGGCGGTCAGATCGGCCTGTCCGCGCCCGTCGGCCGGGTCGTAGCCGAGCGAGGCGAGCAGTTCGGCGAGGGTCTCCACCGGGTCGTCGGAGGCCGGGTGCTCCTCGGTGACCGCCCCGGCCGGGAGCCCGTCGAGCAGGGCGAGCAGCGCGACCTCCTGGCCCGCCGCCTGGAGCTGGACGGCCATCTCCTGGGCGACCACCGCGCCGAACGACCAGCCGAGCAGGTGGTACGGGCCCTGCGGGCGGACGGCGCGGATCTCCCGGACGTAGTCCGCGGCGACCTCGGTGACGGCGGCCGGTGAGCCGCCGCGCAGGCCGCGGGCCTGGAGGCCGAACACCGGGCGCTCCGGGTCGAGGTGGCGCAGCAGGCCGGAGTAGACCCAGCTGATGCCGGCGGCGGGGTGGACGCAGAACAGCGGGGCCCTGGTGCCCGTGGCGCGCAGCGGGAGCAGGACGTCCAGGGCGTCGGACCGCTCGCCCCCGGCGGTGTCCAGGCGGCGGGCGAGGCCGGCCACCGTGGGGGCCTCGAACAGGGCCCGCATGCCCAGGTCGGCGCCGAGGGAGGTGCGGATCCGGGCCAGCAGCTTCATGGCGAGCAGCGAGTGGCCGCCGAGGTCGAAGAAGCCGTCGTCGACGGTGACGGCCGTGAGGCCGAGGACCTCGGCGAAGAGCGCGCAGAGCGCCTCCTCGCGCGGGGTGCGGGGCGGGCGGCCGGTGGACGAGGCGGTGAGGTCGGGGGCGGGCAGGGCGCGCCGGTCGACCTTGCCGCTGCCGGTCAGCGGGAAGGCGTCGAGTGCGACGACCGCCGCCGGGACCATGTAGCCGGGCAGCGACTCGGCGACGAAGGCGCGCAGCTCGGCCGGGTCGGGCGCGGTGGCGCCCTCGGGGACCACGTGGGCGACCAGGCGGGCGCCGCGGGGGCCGTCCTCGCGCGCCGTCACGGTGGCGGCCCGGACGCCGGGGTGGCGGGTGAGCACGTGCTCGATCTCGCCGGGTTCGATCCGGAAGCCGCGGATCTTGACCTGGTGGTCGGTGCGGCCGAGGTAGTCCAGGCCGCCGTCCCGGGTGCGCCGGACCAGGTCCCCCGTGCGGTACATCCGGGCGCCGGGGGTGAACGGGTCGGCGACGAAGCGCTCGGCGGTCAGCGCCGGGCGGCCGAGGTAGCCGCGGGCCAGGCCGGCGCCGGCGAGGTACAGCTCACCGGGGACTCCGGGCGGGGCCGGGTTCAGGTGCTCGTCGAGGACGAGGGCCCGGGTGCCGGGCACGGCCCTGCCGAGGGACGGTCGGTCGGTGGCGGTGAAGGGGTGGGTGAGCGCGTCGACGGTCGACTCGGTGGGGCCGTAGAGGTTGCGGGCCGTGGTGCGCGGGGCGGCCTCGCGCAGCCTGCTCCACAGGGCCTGGCCGACCGCCTCGCCGCCGAGGAGCACCGCCTTCGGGGCGGCCTCGCCGTCCAGCAGGCCCTCGGCCACGAGCAGTTCGGCGTAGCTCGGGGTGACGTTGACGACGCCGACGGCTTCGCCCCGGACGTACCGGACCAGGGCGGCGGCGTCGCGGCGCAGCTCGTCGCCGATCAGGTGCAGCTCGTGCCCGGCGATCATCCAGAGCAGGCTGTCCCAGGAGGCGTCGAAGCAGAGCGAGGCGGTCAGCGCGGCCCGCAGCCGGCCGTGGACGCGCTCGGCCTCGCCGAAGGTCTCGGCCCGGTGGTGGGCCAGCAGCGCGGCGATCGAACCGTGGGTCACCACGACGCCCTTGGGGCGGCCGGTGGAGCCGGAGGTGTAGATGACGTAGGCGGCGTGGGCCGGGTCGGGGACGGCGGCGGGCGCCGGGAGCACCGGTTCGTCGCAGTGCACCGGTTCGTCGCAGTGCACCGGTTCGTGGCAGTGCACCGGCAGGGCGGGCAGTCCGGCGAGCAGCTCCGGCAGCGGCCAGCCGTCGCCGGTGACGACGAGGGCGGGCGCGGCGTCGGCGAGCATCGCCGCCGTCCGGTCGGCCGGGTACTCGGCGTCCAGCGGGAGCGAGGCGGCCCCGGACTTGAGGACGGCGAGCAGGGCGACCACCGTCTCCGCCGAGCGCGGCAGGGCCAGGGCGACCACCGCGTCCGGTCCGGCGCCGGCGGCGCGCAGCCGGGCGGCGAGGTGCTCGGCGCGGGCGTCCAGTTCGGCGAAGCCGATCCTGGTCCCGCCGAAGACCAGCGCGGTCGCCCCGGGGGTGCGGGCCACCTGCGCGGCGAAGGCGGCCGGGAGCAGCGGGACCTCGGCGGGCAGCTCCGCGGCGGGGGCCAGGAGTGCGGCCCGCTCGCGGCCGTCCAGCAGCTCGGCCCGGCCGATCGGCTGCCCGGGGTCGGCCACCACCGCGGTCAGCAGCCGGCCGAAGCGGGCCGCGATCGCCTCCACCGTCTCCCGGTCGAACAGGTCGGTGGCGTAGTCGATCGCGCACTCGAGACCGGCCGCGGCGCCGTCGGCGTCGAAGGACTCGCCCATGCCGATGGAGAGGTCGAACTTCGCGACGTGGCCGCCGACCGGTTCGACCGCGGCCGACAGGCCGGCCAGGTCGAGCGGGGCGTCGCCGCCGGCGGCGCCCTGGCTCGCGCCCTCCAGGAGCAGCATCACCTGGAACAGCGGGTGGCGGGCCAGCGAGCGGGCCGGGTTCAGCTCCTCGACCAGGCGCTCGAACGGCACGTCCTGGTGGGCGTGCGCGTCGAGCTGGGTCTCCCGGACGCGGCGCAGCAGCTCGCTGAAGGCCGGGTCCCCGGACGTGTCGGTGCGCAGCACCAGGGTGTTGACGAAGAAGCCGACCAGGTCGTCCAGCGCCTCGTCCGAGCGGCCGGCGACCACCGAGCCGATCGGCAC
>NZ_JBHJUI010000042.1:0-45133 GCF_042268405.1 Kitasatospora sp. NPDC056184
TGGACCCGCCACGCGAGCGGCCGACTGACCACCGAGGTCACCGAGCCGGTCGCGACCACCGGTCCCTGGCCGCCGGCGGGTGCCGAGCGCATCGAGCTCGACGGCCTCTACGACCGCCTGGCCGACCGCGGTTACGAGTACGGCCCGCTGTTCCAGGGCCTCCGCACCGCCTGGCGCCACACCGACGGCGACCTGTTCGCGGAGATCGCCCTGCCCGAGGACGACACGGACACCGGCGGCTTCGGCCTCCACCCGGCCCTTCTCGACGCCGCCCTCCACACCCTCCTCCTCGACGAGCAGCAGGAGAACCGGGTCGTGCTCCCCTTCGCCTGGAGCGGCGTCACCCTGCACACCAGCGGGGTGACCACCCTGCGCGCGCACTGGCGCGCCACCGGTGACACCACCTACGCGCTCAGCGCCACCGACCCCGCCGGCACCCCCGTCATCGGCGTCGACACGCTGACCGTCCGCGAGATCACCCCGGACCAGCTCGCCGCGCTGAACCCGGGCGCCCGTCCGCTGTACGCGGTGGACTGGGTGCCCGCCCGGACCGACGGGGACGCGGTGTCCGGGCTCCGGGCGATCCTGGGGGAGGACCCGCTCGCCCTGGCCGACGTGCTGGGCGCGGCCCCGTCCTTCGCGGGCCTCGCCGAGCTGCGGGCGGCGCTGGCCGCCGGTGCCCCGGCCCCGGACACGGTGTTCCTCACCCGGGCGTCGGAGCGGCGCGAGTCCGGCTTCGACGGCGCCCGCGCGGCGACGTACGAGCTGCTGGCCCTGGTGCAGGAGTGGCTGGGGGAGCGGGCGCTGACCGGCTCGCGGCTGGTCGTGGTGACGCGCGGGGCGGTCGCCGTCGGGGCGGCCGAGGACGTGCCGGACCTCGCGCACGCTCCGCTGTGGGGCATGCTGCGGTCGGTGCAGTCCGAGCACCCGGACCGGATCTTGCTGCTCGACGTGGACGGCTGCCCGGCGAGCCAGGAGGCCGTCCCGGCGGCCCTGGCGGTCGGCGAGTCGCAGCTCGCGCTGCGCGAGGGCCTGGTGTACGTGCCGCGGCTGGCGGCCGTGGTGCCGCGGCAGGGCGCGCCGGCGGCCCCCGCGGGGGCCGGGCTCGCCCCCGGGGGCACCGTGCTGGTGACGGGCGCGACCGGGACGCTGGGCGCCCTGGTGGCCCGGCACCTGGTGGAGCGGCGCGGCGTCGGCCGGCTGCTGCTGGTCAGCCGGAGCGGGCGGACGGCCGCGGGCGCCGAGGGGCTGCTGGCGGACCTGACCGCCCTGGGCGCCTCGGTGGAGCTGGTCGCGGGGGACGTCGCCGACCGCGACGTGCTGGCCGGGATCCTGGCGTCGGTGCCGGCCGAGCATCCGCTGACCGCCGTGGTGCACGCGGCGGGTGTGCTGGACGACGGGGTGTTCGACGCGCTCACCCCGGAGCGCTTCGAGACCGTGTGGCGTCCCAAGGCCGACGCGGCGCAGCACCTGCACGAGCTGACGGAGGGCCTGGACCTCGCGGCCTTCGTGCTGTTCTCCTCCTTCGCGGGGGTGAGCGGCAGCGCCGGGCAGGCCAACTACGCGGCGGCCAACGCCTTCCTCGACGCGCTGGCCCAGCACCGCCGGGCCCGCGGCCTGGCCGCGACCTCCGTGGCGTGGGGCCTGTGGGCGCAGGACAGCGGGATGACGGGTCACCTGGACGCCGCGAACCTGGCCCGGGTGGAGCGCGGTGGTCTGCTGCCGCTCTCGGCCGAGCTGGGCCTGGAGCTGTTCGACCGGTCGCTGGACCGGTCGGTGGCGGGGGAGCGGCCGGCGGTGGTGGCGGTGGAGCTGAGCCTGCCGGCCCTGCACGCCCGGGCCGCCGGGGGGTCGCTGCCCGCGCTGCTGGCCGGGCTGGTGCGGGCACGCCGCCGGGGCGCGGCGCAGTCCGGGGCCGCGGGGCTCGCGGGCCTGGCGGAGCTGGACGCGGCGGGGCAGACCGCGCTGGTGCTGGAGCTGGTGCGGGGCCTGGTGGCCGCCGTGCTGGGGCACTCGGAGGCGGACGGCGTGGACGCCGACCGGGCGTTCAAGGAGCTCGGCTTCGACTCGCTGACGGCGGTCGAGCTGCGCAACCGGTTGAACGCGGCCACCGGTCTGCGGCTGCCGGCGACCCTGGTGTTCGACTACCCGACGCCGGCGGCGCTCGCCGCGTTCGTCCGGGACTCGATCGCCCCGGAGCCGGCGGACCCGGCCGAGGTGGCGGTGTCGGCGGCCATGGCGGAGCTGGAGCGGCTGGAGGCGAGCCTGGCGGCGGTGCCGTCGGAGCCGGGGCTGCGCGGGGCGATTACAGCGCGGCTTCAGAACGTCCTGCTGAAGTGGAACGAGGCACCGGGTCGGACCGCGCCGGAGGGGAACGAGGCCGAGGACCGGCTCCGGGACGCCTCGACCGACGAGATCTTCGCCTTCATCGACACCCAGCTCGGACGGTCCGGCAGCTGATCGGACCGGGACGCGGGCCCGCACGGCGCGGGCCCGCGTCCGGCAGGTGCGGTGGAAGCGGACCCGGTGGCCGCAGATCCGTTGGACGCAGACCCGTAGGACGCAGACCCGTAGGACGTTGCCCGGAGGGCGTTGCACGATGGCAGACAGCAAGGAAGAGAAGCTGGTCGAGTACCTCAAGTGGGTGACGGCCGACCTCCAGAAGACCCGTCAGCGGCTGGTCGAGCTGGAGTCCGGCCGGCAGGAGCCGATCGCGATCATCGGCATGGCCTGCCGGTTCCCGGGCGGGGTGCGCTCCCCGGAGGAGCTCTGGCGGCTGGTCGACGACGGCGTCGACGCGGTGGCGGGCTTCCCGGTGGACCGCGGCTGGGACCTGGAGGCGCTGTACGACGCGGACCCGGAGCGGGCCGGCACCTCGTACACCCGCCGGGGCGGGTTCCTGCACGACGCCGGCGAGTTCGACCCGGCCTTCTTCGGGATCAGCCCGCGGGAGGCGATCGCGACCGACCCGCAGCAGCGGCTGCTGCTGGAGACGGCCTGGGAGGCGTTCGAGCGGGCCGGTGTGGACCCGGCGGCCCTGCGCGGCAGCCGGACCGGCGTCTTCGCGGGCGTCATGTACAGCGACTACGCGGGGCGCTTCGAGCGGGCCCCGGAGGAGTACGAGGCGTTCCTCGGCAACGGCAGCGCCGGCAGCGTCGCCTCCGGGCGGGTGTCCTACACCTTCGGCCTGGAGGGGCCGGCGGTGAGCGTGGACACCGCCTGCTCCTCGTCGCTGGTGGCGATGCACCTGGCGAGCCGCTCGCTGCGGGAGGGGGAGTCGGACCTGGCGCTGGCGGGCGGGGTGGCGGTGATGTCCACGCCGGGGCTCTTCGTGGAGTTCAGCCGTCAGCGCGGGCTCTCCCCGGACGGGCGGTGCCGCTCCTTCGCGGACGCGGCGGACGGCACGGGCTTCTCGGAGGGGGCGGGGCTGCTCCTGCTGGAGCGGCTGTCGGACGCGCAGCGCAACGGCCACCCGGTGCTCGCGGTGATCCGCGGCAGCGCGGTGAACCAGGACGGCGCCTCCAACGGCCTGACCGCGCCGAACGGGCCGTCGCAGGTCCGGGTGATCCGCCAGGCGCTCGCCGACGCGGGCCTGGAGCCCGGGGAGGTGGACGCGGTCGAGGCGCACGGCACCGGGACGACGCTGGGCGACCCGATCGAGGCGCAGGCGCTGCTCGCCACCTACGGGCAGGGCCGGTCGGCGGACCGTCCGCTGCGGCTGGGGTCGATCAAGTCGAACATCGGCCACAGCCAGGCGGCGGCCGGTGCGGCGGGCGTCATCAAGATGGTGATGGCGATGCGCAACCGGACGCTGCCGAAGAGCCTGCACATCGACGAGCCGTCCGCGCAGGTGGACTGGGCGGCCGGCGCGGTGGAGCTGCTGACCGAGGCGCGCTCCTGGGAGGACGGGGGGCGGCCGCGCCGGGCGGGCGTGTCCTCGTTCGGGATCAGCGGCACCAACGCCCACGTGATCATCGAGGAGGCCCCCGCCCCGGTGGCGGCCGCGGACGCGGAGCCGGCCCCGGCGGTCGCCGCCCCCGCCTGGCCGCTCTCGGCCCGCACCGAGGCGGCCCTGCGCGAACAGGCCGAGCGGCTGGCGGAGTTCACCGCCGAGCGGGAGGACGTGACCGAGGCCGAGGTCGCCCGGGTGCTGGCGGGCCGGGCCGAGTTCGACCACCGCGCGGTGGTCGTCGCGGGGGACCGCGCCCAGCGGCTGAGCGGGCTGCGGGCGCTGGCCCGGGACGGCTCGGGCCCGGGCGTCGTCACCGGCCGCGGCCACGGCCGCCCGGACGGCGCGACGGCCTTCCTGTTCACCGGGCAGGGCAGCCAGCGGCTCGGGATGGGGCGGCAACTCCACACGGTGGAGCCGGTGTTCGCCCGGGCGCTGGAGGAGGTCGCGGAACGGCTGGACCGGCATCTGGAGCGTCCGCTGCTGGAGGTGCTGTTCGCCGCGCCGCGCTCCCCCGAGGCGGCGCTGCTGGACCGCACCGACTACACCCAGGCCGCGCTGTTCGCGGTGGAGACGGCCCTGTACCGGCTGCTGGAGCACCGGGGCGTGACACCGGACTTCCTGCTCGGCCACTCGGTCGGCGAGGTGGTGGCGGCGCACGTCGCCGGGGTGCTGTCGCTGGACGACGCGGCCGCGCTGGTGGCGGCGCGCGGGCGGTTGATGCAGTCGGCCCGCGGCGACGGGTCGATGGTGGCGCTGCAGGCCTCCGAGGAGGAGACCCTGGCGCTGCTGGCCGGTCACGGGGAGGCGGTCGCCGTCGCCGCGGTCAACGGCCCGCGGGCGACGGTGATCTCCGGTGACGCCGCGGCGGTGGCCGAGGTGGCCGGCGCGTGGCGGGCCTCGGGGCACCGCACCAAGCGGCTGAAGGTCAGCCACGCCTTCCACTCGGCGCACATGGACGGGATCCTGGACGAGTTCCGGGCGGCCGTCGCGGGGCTGGAGTTCCACGAGCCGGCCGTCCCGGTGGTCTCCAACGTCACCGGGGTCGCGGCCACCTCGGAGCAGCTGCGCTCGCCGGACTACTGGGCGCGGCAGATCCGCGGCACCGTGCGGTTCCTGGACGGCGTCCGCTTCCTGGAGGAGCAGGGCGTGCGGGCCTTCCTGGAGCTGGGGCCGGACGCGGTGCTGACCGCGATGGC
The DNA here is from genome assembly GCF_042268405.1 of Kitasatospora sp. NPDC056184. Classification (NCBI taxonomy): domain Bacteria; kingdom Bacillati; phylum Actinomycetota; class Actinomycetes; order Kitasatosporales; family Streptomycetaceae; genus Kitasatospora; species Kitasatospora sp. NPDC056184. The sequence goes on from NZ_JBHJUI010000042.1 coordinate 5,149, forward strand.
CCGGGACGGCCTGGCGGCCGAGCCTGCCCTGCTGGCGCCGCTGCTGCGCGGCGACCGCCCGGAGCCGGCGGCGGTGCAGGGCGCCCTGGCCCAGGTGTGGGCGCGGGGCGGCGCGGTGGACTGGCGGGCCGGGGCGCCGCGGACCGCGCGCGACCTGAGCGCCGAGCTGCCCACGTACGCGTTCCAGCGCCGGCGCTACTGGCTGGAGGCGCCCCGGCCCGGGGCGGAGTCCGCGGCGGCGCAGGACGAGGACTTCTGGAACCTGGTCGACGGCGGCGACGCCGAGGGCCTCGCGGCGGCGCTGGGGCTGGACGCGGCGGGCCGGGACGCGCTCGACCGGCTGCTGCCGGCGCTGTCCGGCCGGCGGCGCAGCGCCGGCTGGAGCTACCGGGCGGGCTGGCAGCCGGTCCCGGAGAGCGGGTCCCCGCAGCCGTCCGGCGACTGGCTGTTCGTCCTGCCGGAGTCCGACGCCGACCACCCGTGGGCGGCGGCCGCGGAGCGGGTGCTCGCCGCCGGCGGCGGCACGGTGGTGCGGGTGGTGCTGGGCCGGGACGACGAGCAGCCCGACGCGATGCTCGCGAAGCTGGTGTCCGCGGTCGAGCGGGAGGGCGCGCGGATCGCCGGCGTGCTGTCGCTGCTCGCCCTCGACACCGCGGCGCACCCGTGGGAGGCGACCCTGCCGGGCGGGGTGCTGACCGCCCTGATGATGGAGCACCGGATGACCGAGATGGCGCTCGACGTGCCGCTGTGGTCGGTGACCTCGGGCGCGGTGTCGGTGGCGGGCGAGGCGCCGGACCCGGAGCAGGCGCTGGTGCGCGGCGCGCTGGTGTCGGCGTACGCGGAGCCGCACCGGCGCGCGGGCGGCCAGATCGACGTGGCCGGGGTGCCGGACGGGGCCGGGGAGCGCAGGCTCGCCCGGATCCTGGCCGGCGGCGCCGGCGAGGAGGACCAGCTGGCCGTCCGTCCGGACGGCACCTTCGCCCGGCGGCTGGTCCGGGCGCCGGGGCAGGACGGGGCCGGCGCGCCGGCGTGGCGTCCGGGCGGCACCGTGCTGGTGGTCGGCGAGCGGCCGGCGCCGGTGGTCCGCTGGCTGGCGGGTCTGGGCGCCCGCGGTCTGCTGCTGACGGCCGACCCGGGACCGGCGCTGCTGGCCGAGCTGGCCGCGGCGGACGTCCGGGTGGCGGTCGGCGCGGGCGACTTCGCCGAGGCGGGCGCGCTGACCGCGCTGCTGGCCGAGGCGCCGCAGGACCTCCCGGTCACGGCGGTGGTGTACGCGGGCGGCGGGCGGCGCGAGGCCGACCCGGGCAACCGCAAGGGCCGGCTGGCCCGGCTCAGCCGCCCGGTGGCCGGGCTGCGCGCGCTGGAGGAGGCGACGGCGGGGCTGGACCTGGAGGTCTTCCTGCTCTTCGCGGGGACGGTCGGCCTGCTCGGCGAGCCGGGCACCGCCGGTGAGGCGGCCGGCGCGGCGTACGCGGAGGCGCTGGTGGCGCGGCGCCGGGCCGCCGGGCTGCCCGCGGCCTCGGTGGTCAGGGGCCCGTGGCCGGGCGAGGAGGACGAGGCCCCGGCGGGGCTGCGGGTGACGGCCGCCGAGCCGGTGCTGGGCCGGATCGACCCCCGGGGCGGGACGGCCGCCCAGGTGGTGCTGGACCTCGACTGGTCCGCGCTGCCGGTGCCGGGTCTCGACCCGGTACTGCGGGCGCTGCCGGAGGCCGGTGAGCTGCTGAAGGCGGCGTCCCCGGCCGGCGGCACGGCGAGCGGAGCCGCCGGGGGCCTGCGGGAGCGGCTGGCCGGACTGGACCCGGCCGCCCAGGAGGAGCTGCTGGTGGAGGTGGTGCGCGGCCTGTCGGCGGAGGTGCTGGGGCACGGCGACCCGGCCGCGCTGGACCTCGACCTGACCTTCGTCGACAGCGGCTTCTCCTCGTTCACCGCACTCGAACTGCGCAACCGGCTCTGCGAGGCCACGGCGCTGGAGCTGCCCCCGGTGGTGGTGATGGAGTACCCGACCCCGGCCGACCTGGTCGCGTTCCTGCGGGAGGAGATCGGCGCCGCCTGACGTTCCCGCAGATCAGGCCGCGTTACCCGGATCACATACGTATGTAAGTAGTTTCGCAGATGTTCGAATACCTCAACTACGCGAAGCTGGACCCAGAGGCAACGAAGCCCTGCCGGAAACGGCAGGGCTCGTTGTGTCTTGCAGCCCATGCCATGCGAAATCGGGGGAAACGATGATGTCTGCACCTGTGAGCGGTGATGTCTTCCGCCGCGTCTTCCGTCACCACGCGAGCGGGGTCGCCGTGGTCACCAGCAGTGGTGAGAGCCCGGCCGGTTTCACGGCGACCTCGGTGGTGTCCCTGTCCGCGGATCCACCGCTGCTCTCCTTCGGACTCAGCTGTACCGCCTCGTCCTGGCCGGCCTTCGCGGTGGCCGAGCACGTGGCGGTGCACCTGCTCACCGAGGAGCAGCAGGAACTGGCCGCCACCTTCGCCCGGAGCGGGATCGACCGCTTCGCGGCGCCCACCGGGTGGCGGCCGGGACCGTACGGCGTCCCGGTGCTCGACGACGTGCTGGCCCTCCTGGTGTGCGAGGTGGTCGACCGGGTGTCGACCGGCGACCACACCCTGGTGATCGCCGAGCCGAAGCACACCGAGTACCGCGAGGACGGCCGTCCGCTGCTGTACCACGACGGGCAGTTCCAAACCCTGTCGCGCTGAGCGCGCACGGGGGACGAGTTCAGTTTGTACGACGGAGAACGGGGAGTCTTCGATGCGGTACGAAATCATGGGTGGTCTGCGGGTGTGCGACGGTGACGCCGTATCCGTGGTCAGCGCGCGGAAGATGGAGACGCTGCTGGCGGTCCTGCTGATCCGCGCGGGCCAGGTGGTGACGGTGTCCCAGTTCACCGCCGAACTCTGGGGCGAGAGCCCGCCGCGGCGGGCGACCGCCGCGCTGCACGTCTACATCTCGCAGCTGCGCAAGTTCCTCGACCGGCCCGGTCGGGCGGTGAACCCGATCGCCACCCGCTCGCCCGGCTACCTGCTGAGCCTCGGCCACGACACGCTGGACGTGCACGAGTTCCAGCAGCTGATGACCCAGGGCCGGGCGGCCATGAAGCGCGACCGCTACGAGGAGGCCTCGGCCGTGCTGGACGGGGCGCTGGCGCTGTGGCGCAGCCCGGTGCTCAGCGAGCTGCGGCTCGGCCCGATCGTCAACTCCTTCGCGGCGTGGGCGGAGGAGGCGCGGCTGGAGTGCATCGAGATGCGGATGGACGCGGACCTCGCGCTCGGCTGCCACCGCGAACTCGTCAGCGAGCTCTACAGCCTGACGGCGGAGCACCCGCTGCGCGAGGCCTTCCACCGGCAGCTGATGCTGGCCCTGTACCGCTCGGAGCGGCAGAGCGACGCGCTGCGGGCCTACGCCAACGCCCGGGAGACCCTCAACGACGAGCTGGGCATCGAGCCCGGCCGGGTGCTGCGCGACCTGCAGCGCTCCATCCTGCTGGACGACGGCCGGCTGGACCTGCTGCGCGCGAGCTGACCCGCCGCCCGGACCGGCCCCCGGGGCGGGGGCCGGTCCCGCGGGGGACGACGGAACGGCGGTGGGGCGCCCCCGATCAGGGGCGCCCCACCGCCGTTCCGTGTGCACGGCCTCAGCCGGCCAGGGTGATGGCGCGCTCGGGACAGGCGCCGGCACCGCGCCTGGCCCGGTCCTCCTGCCCGGGGGCGACGTCGAAGTCGCCCTGCTCGTTGTAGCCCTCGTCGGTGACGCTGTACACGTCGGGTGCCAGGACGATGCACATCGAGTGCCCCTGGCAGCGCTCGCGGTCGACGCTGATCCTCATCTGGTGGCTCCGTTCCGGAACGTCGGTGCGGCCGGGCGGCTCAGCCGAACGTGAGGTCGAGGTTGTGGACGCCGCGGGCCGGCGAGTAGTGGTGCACCGGGGTGCTGCCCGGGGTGAGGCGGTAGCTCGGGATGCGGGTGTGCCACTCCTCCAGGGCGATCTGGAGGATGCGCCGCGCGACGTGCATGCCGAGGCAGCGGTGCGGTCCGATGCCGAAGGCCAGCTGACGGGTGGACTCGCGCTCGAAGTCGACCTGGTGCGGGCACTTGAAGACCTGCGGGTCGAGCCCGGACAGGCCCCAGGAGAGCAGCACCCGGTCGCCCTTGCGCAGGGTCACGCCGTGCCGCTCGACGTCCTGGGTGACCAGCCGGCCGGTCGAGGAGACCGGGGAGTGGCGCAGCAGCTCCTCGACGACGGTGGGGATGCGCTCGGGGTTGGTGCGGATCACGTCCTGCACCTCGGGGTGCTCGGCCAGGTAGAGGAAGATCAGGCCGAGCGCCGAGGTGGTGGTGTCCAGGCTGGCGAGCATGGAGACGAACAGGGCGTTGACCATCTCGTCCTGGGTGGGCCGGCGGCCGTCGTACTCGGCCTCCAGCAGCTTGCTGATGACGTCCTCGCGGCCCTCGGTGCCCTCCTCGCGGCGGCGGTCGACGGCGTCGCTGAAGAACTGCCACAGCGGCTGGTTGGCCTTGCGCAGGTCCTCGTCGTTGCGGGCGTTGGGGATGCCCACGTGGCGCAGCCAGTGCTTGTGGTCGAGCAGCGGCTGGAGGTGCTCGCGGCCGATGCCGAAGTTGATCAGGAAGGCCTCGGCCGGCAGGACGGTGGCGAAGTCCTGGATGAACTCGGTGCGGCCCTTGGCGACGAGCGGCTCGACGGCCTCGGCGGCGGCCTGGCGCAGCTGCGGGGTGAAGTGGTTCACCACCCGGGGGTCGAACAGGTTGGACAGCGTCCGGCGCCACTGGCGGTGCTCTTCGCCGTCGAGCTGGATGGGGATCTGCTTCTCGGGGAAGAGCTGGCGGTGCGGGATGACCAGCTCGGCGCTGGAGAAGATCTCGGGGTTGCGGGCGGCCCACTCGATGTCCTCGTAGCGGGTCAGGATCCAGAACCCGCCGCCCTCCTCGGAGCGGATGACGGGGCCGAGCTCGCGCAGTTCGTCCCAGTACTCGACCGGGTCCTGCAGCCACGGCTGGTACAGGCTCCAGTGGCGGGCCCGCTCCTCCGGGGTGGCGGGTGCCTGCACGGCGGGTCCGCCGGTGCCGTCGACGACCGTCATTGTCGAACTCCTTCAGGGGTGTCTCGCCGCCCGGGCGGCCGGCAGGATGTCCCGACCAGGCTCGGCGCAGCGGCTAACGGTCACCTTGCCGAGGCCTAAAGCGGCCCTGCCGGGGCGCCCGCCGGCGCCCCGGCAGGGGGTTCGTCAGGCGCCCGCGCCGAACCAGAGGGCCAGGGCGTGGCGCAGGCCCGCCGGGTCGCCCTCGGGGGTGTCCACCCAGGCGACGTGGCCGTCGGGGCGGATCAGCAGGGCCGGGGCGTCGATGCCCTCGGCCGCCTCGGCGGTGACCACGTCGACCCGGGCGGCCCAGCCGGCGGCCGCCGCCAGGTCCGCGGCGCCGCCCGAGAGGTCCAGCAGGACCCCGCGGCCGCCGCGCAGCGGCTCGGCGAGGGAGGCGTGGCCGGCGCCGGTCAGCGCGGCGGCGGGCACGGGCCGGCCGAGCAGCGGGTGCGGGGTGCGCTCCTCGCCCTCCGGGCGCGGCAGCGGGTAGCCGGTGGCGGTCGGCAGCTTCAGCAGGTACTCGTTGACCGCGGCGATCCCGGCGATCTCCTCGAACATGGTGCGCAGCGGCGCGGCGCGGTGCAGCGGGTGCATCAGCGCCATCTGGGCGCGGGCGTGGCGGGTGACCTGCTCGCCGACCGGGCGGCGCTCGGCCTCGTAGCTGTCGAGCAGCCCGGTGGGGGCCCAGCCGTTGATCTCGGCGGCGAGCTTCCAGCCGAGGTTGGCGGCGTCGTGGAGGCCGGTGTTCAGCCCCTGGGTGCCGGAGATGAAGAGCACGTGGGCGGCGTCGCCGGCCAGCAGCACCCGGCCGTCGCGGTAGCGGTCGGCGAGCCGGGTGCGGCCGCCGAAGCGGGCGAGGAAGTCGGTGCGGCGGATGTCGGGGGCCTTGCCGGTGACCCGCTCCACGGCCCCGCGCAGTTCGTCCTCGGTGACCGGGACGTCGTCGGCGGGCGGTTCGACGCCGAACTCGATGGTCATCAGGCGCAGCACGCCGGGCCGCAGCGGCAGGGCGCCGAAGACGCCCTCCTCGGTCAGGCCGCCGCTGAAGGCCTCGTGGGAGTCGGAGGCCAGCTCGACGTCGCCCAGCACGCCGCGGTAGGTCTTGCCGTCGCCGGAGAACCCGATGCCGGCGAGCTCCCGCACGGTGCTGGACGGGCCGTCGGCGCCGACCAGGTAGGAGCCGGCCAGCTCCTGCTCGCCCTGCGGGGTCCTGACCCGCACCCGCACGCCGTCGGCGTCCTGGGTGAGGCCGACGACCTCGTGGCCGCGGCGGATGTCGGCGCCGAGCTCGCGGGCGCGCTCCTCCAGCAGCTGCTCGGTGCGCCACTGGGGGTGGGCGAAGGTGTGCTCGCGGGGGTCGACCGCGTCGACGTCGAGCCAGATGAAGGCGAAGGGGGTGCGGGGCCAGGTGAAGATGTCACCGGCGGGGATCCGGTCGCGGACGCCGCGCTGGTCGAGGAGCTCCAGGGAGCGGCCGTGCAGGGCCATGCCGGCGGACGCCTCGACGCGCTCGGTGCTCTTCTCCAGGACGATCGCCTCGACGCCGGCGAGCGCCAATTCGGCGGCGAGCAGCAGGCCGGTGGGGCCGCCTCCCGCGATCAGGACCGGCTGGCTCATGCTGGGTTCCTCGATTCGACACAGGCTTCTACGGTCGTGACGATCCTGGTCGGGAGGGCTTAGGGACCCCTTAAGCAGGGACCTTGAGCAGGGACCGCCGCAACCGGAGGTGGCCGGACCCTCCCCCCGGGGAAGGGGAAGGCCCGGCCTGCTTCGGTTGCGGCGGTACGGGGGTGACGCTCCGTCAGCTCTTGACGGAGGCGAGCGGGGCGGCCGCCGGCTTGGGGGTCCTGATGACCAGCAGGGTGACCACCGCGGCGGCCGCGCTGAACACGGTGCCGATGGCGAGGGCGCTGGAGATGCCCTCGGAGAGGATGTGGTCGGCCTTGGCCACGACCTCCGCGCCGGCGTCCTTGGCGGCCTGGCGGGTCGCGTCACCGAAGACGGTGATCAGGATGGCGATGCCGAGCGCGCCGCCGATCTGCTGCATCGACTGGAGCAGGCCCGCGGCCGCACCCGAGTCCTGCGGCGGGACGCCGGCCAGGATGGTGACGTTCAGCGGGACGAAGCTCAGGCCGGCGCCGATGCCGAAGAGCAGCAGCGGACCGAACAGGCCGGCGAGGTAGCTGCTGCCCTCGTCGATCTGGAAGCTCCAGATGATGCCGGCGGTGATCATCAGGTTGCCGGTCAGCATGAGCGGCTTGGGGCCGAACTTCGGCAGCAGCTTCGGGACGAAGCGGGCGGTCGAGAAGAGGCCCAGCGCCAGCGGCAGGAAGGCGAAGCCGGTCTGCAGCGGGCTGAAGTCCAGGACGTCCTGGAGGAACAGGGTGAGGAAGTAGAACATGCCGAACATGGCGGCGGAGAGCAGCAGCATGTTGCCGTAACCCGCGGTCCGGTTGCGGACGTTGAGCAGCTTCAGCGGCAGCAGCGACTGCTCGGTGCGCAGCTCGATCAGGATGAAGGCGGCGAGCAGGACGACCGCGGCGGCGAAGCAGGCGAGCGCGGTGCCGTCGCTCCAGCCGTCGGAGGAGACCCGGATGAAGGCGTAGACCAGCGAGACCAGGCCGCCGGTGGCGGTGACGGCGCCGGGCAGGTCGAAGCGGCCGGCGTTGCGCGGGGGCTCCTTGATGTAGCGCGGGGCGAGCACGATGATCGCCAGGCCCACCGGGATGTTGACGAAGAACACCCAGCGCCAGGACACCCAGTCGGTCAGCACGCCGCCGAGGATCAGGCCGATGGCCGCGCCCGCGCCGGAGACGGTGGAGTAGATGCTGATGGCCTTGGTGCGCGCGGCGTCCTGGAAGTTGGTGACGATCAGGGCCAGCGTGCTGGGGGCGGCGATCGCGGCGCCGACGCCCTGCACGGCGCGGGCGATGATCAGCACGGTCTCGTTGTTGGCGAGGCCGGCGCCCAGCGAGGCGGCGGTGAAGACCGCGATGCCCGCGATGAACACCCGCCGGCGTCCCAGGATGTCGCCGGCGCGGCCGCCGAGCAGCAGCAGACCGCCGAACGCGAGGGTGTAGGCGTTGATGACCCACGCCAGGTTGGTGTTCGAGAAGTGCAGGCTCTTCTGCAGCGACGGCAGGGCCACGTTCACGATCGTCGCGTCGACGATCACCATCAGCTGGCAGGCCAGGATGACCAGGAGGGCGATGGTCGCGCCGCGCTTGGCCTCGCCGACGCTCGCGGTGAGTGGGGTTCCGGAGCTCGTGGCTGGGGAGGTCGACGAGGTCGACATGGGTGTCTCCACGGAGTGATGATGTCAGGGGACATCGATGGACCAGATAAGGAACAATGATGTTCACTATAGGGGTGCCGGGTGGGCGCCGCAATGGGAGTCACCGGCTGACCCCGACTCAGGAGGAGCAATGGGCGCAGTAGTTGACCGCGACGTCCAACGGACGGGCGCCGCAAAGGAGTCGGGGGCCGTCGAGACCCGCCGCCGGGGCGCCGTGCTGGAGAAGGCGATCTTCGACGCGGTCTTCGAGGAGCTGCGGCACGTCGGCTACGGCAAGCTCTCCATGGACGGTGTCGCCAACCGCGCCCGCACCGGCAAGGCCGGCCTCTACCGGCGCTGGTCGAGCAAGGAGACGCTGGTCCTGGACGCGCTGCGCAACGTGCTGCCGATCCCCGGCGAGCTGCCCGCCGAGGGCAACGTCCGGGACGACGTCCTGATGCTGCTGCGCTGTATGCAGACCGCCCTCAACTCGGCCCACGGCGCCGTCCTTCCGGAGGCCGCGGCCGATGTCGAGGGCGGGTGCGCCCGCACGGTGCGCGACTGCGTCATCCAGCCCTGCCGGGAGATGCTGCTGCAGGCGCTGGAGCGCGGCGTCGACCAGGGGAGCGTACGGGCCGAGGCGGTCACCCCGATGATCGTGGGCCTCGGCCCCTCGATGCTCATCGGACGGGTCGTCACCGGTGGTGTGCCGATCCCCGAGGAGTACGTCCTCTCCCTGGTCGACGACGTGCTGATGCCGCTGATCAGGCCCTGACCGCCGACTGCGGACGGCCCTCGCCGAACCAGTGCCCGAGCGCCTCGCGCAGGCCGGGGCCGTCCGTACCGTCCGGGTCCACGAACGCCGCGTAGCCGTCGGGCCGCACCAGCAGCACGCCCTCCGGGATCCCCTCGGCCGGCCGCGCCTCCACCACGTCGACCCGCTCCGCCCACGGCGCCGCGGCCGCGGCCGCCAGGCCCCGGCCGGAGGTGTCCAGGACCACGCCGCGCGCGGTGTGCAGGGTCAGCGCCACGTTCGACGGTCCGTCCGGGGTCTCCAGGTCCACCAGCGGCACCCGGCGGCCCAGCAGCGGGTGCGCCCGCGCCTGCTCCTCCTCGCCGCCCGGCGCCGGGTAGCGGATGCCCAGCGCCGTCAGCACGTCCACCAGGTAGTCGCGGACCTCCTCGAACTGCAGGAGGTCGGTGAACAGGTCCCGCAGCGGCTGCACCTCGTTCAGCGGGTGCAGCAGGGCCTCCTGGGCCTGGGTGTTGAGGGTCAGCCGGGCGCCGACCGGGTGCCGCTCCTCGTGGTACGAGTCCAGCAGGCCGGGCGGGGCCCACCCCTGGACGGCCGCCGCGAGCTTCCAGCCCAGGTTGATCGCGTCCTGCACCCCGGTGTTCAGCCCCTGCCCGCCGAACGGCAGGTGGATGTGCGCGGCGTCCCCGGCCAGGAACACCCGGCCCGCCCGGTAGCGCTCCGCGAGGCGGGTCGCGCTGCCGAACCGGGACAGCAGGTGCCGCTCGCCGAGCTGCACGTCGATGCCCATCACCCGCTTCACCGCGGCCGCGAACTCGTCGGTCGTGAGCGGGAGGTCGCGGGACGGCGGGACGACGTCGAACTCCATTGTGGTGAGCCGGTGCACGCCCGCTTCCATCGGGATCTGCGCGTACACCCCGCCCTGGGTGAGCCGCGGCCCGTAGGCGTCCTTGTTCGGATTGATCAGATCGACGTCCCCGGTGATCCCGTTGACGCTGGAGGAGGTGCCCGGGAACGCGATGCCGGCCAGCTTGCGCACGGTGCTGGAACCGCCGTCGCAGCCCACCAGGTAGGCACCCCGCAGCCGGTACTCCTCCGAGGCGCTGCGCACCTCGACGGTGACCCCGTCCTCGTCCTGCTCCAGGCCGACCACCTCGTGCACCCGGCGCACGTCCGCGCCGAGCTTGAGCGCGTGCTCCTCCAGGCGCTGCTCGACGTCCCGCTGCGGGACGCGCTTGGCGACCAGCTCCGGGGCGATGATGTCCTTCAGCTCCAGCAGGCCGAAGTTGTAGGTGCGGGCCTGGCCGTAGTCGTCGAACCAGGAGAGCCCGCGCTGCCGGAAGCTCTCCAGCGACCGGGCCTGGAACGTCTGGGCCCGCGACCACTGCGGCGCCTCGGGGAGCTTGTCGAGGACGACGACCTCCACCCCGGCCAGGCGCAGCTCACAGGCCAGCATCAGGCCGGTGGGGCCCCCGCCGGCGATGACGACCGTACGACTCATGGTTGAACTCCTCTGGTTTCTCTGACGGTTCGTGGGGCGGCCCGCGGCGGCCCGCGGCGGCCCGGAATGGCTCGGGAGGGCCCGGGACGGCCCGGGACGGCCCGGGGCCGGCCGGCCTCAGCGCGGCGGGCCGAGGAGCCGCCGGCGGGTGCCCAGCAGGAACAGCAGGACGTCGAGGAGCGCGTGCGGCACCCCGTAGCCTCCCCGCATCCGCAGCACCGACCGCACGTTCCACAGCCGGGTCTCGCCGACGTACCGGGGCGAGGCGTGCACGTCGTCGTAGGTGTGCAGCCGCAGCGAGCGCAGGCCGGCCCGCAGCCGCTCGACGTCGCCGGCCGGGATGATCTCGTCGCGCAGGCTCACCGTGCACGCCACCGGGACGTCCAGCGCGGCGAGTTCCTCGTCCTTCAGCGCCCAGCCCGCCAGTTCGGTGCCGAGGTCCTCGACCGGCACCCCGGTGAGGTGGGCGAGCGTGTCGACGGTCACCCGGGGCAGCGCGCGCTGCCAGTCGGCGTCCGTGAAGAAGTCGTGCACCGGCGCTCCCGCCAGCACCAGCCCGCGCAGCCGCGGGTCGCTGCCGGCCGCGCGCAGCGCCAGGTGGCCGCTGAAGCTCAGCGCCACGGCGTAGGTCTCCTCGACCCGGGCGCGGTCCGCGAGGGCGTCCAGCAGCGCGGGCAGGATCCGCCAGCTCTCGGAGTCGTAGCGCACGGTGTTCTCGCCGGCGCCCGGCATCTCGGTGACCACCATCGCCATGCCCAGCCGGTCGGCCAGGGCCAGCAGCGGAGCCCACTGCTCCTTGATGCTGACGATCCCCCCGCTCACCAGCAGCAGCGGGCGCGGCGCGGTGGCGGACAGGCCGGCGGCCCAGCAGCCGACCCGGCCGCCGGGCAGGTCCACGTCGATCCGCTCGATGCCGCTCTGCGTGCGCCGCCAGCGCTCGAACAGCTCGACGCAGCGGTCCAGGGCGCGTTGCCGGGCCGGTCCGTCGACGTAGGGGAAGCGGGCCATCGCGTGGCTGCGGATCGCCTCGGGCAGCTTGCCCGCCAGCTCCAGCTCGTCGCCGTCGCGGGACCACTCGTGCACCCAGGAGCCGGGGCCGTCCCCGTCGGAGGTGATCCGCTCCAGCACCCGCTCGTAGCGCTCGGCGGGGATGTTCTGCGCCTTGGCGTGCACCACGACGAACTGCTTGAGCTCGGTGACGTCGTTCACCCGGCACCCCCGGCCCGGGCCCCGGCGGACACCGGCGCCGCGGCGGACACCCCGGCCCCGAAGGACTCCAGGCCCTCCTTGACCTCGGTCAGGATGTCGGCCGCCTCGGCGCCGTCGAGGATCCGGTGGTCGAAGGCGAGGCTCAGCCGCATGGTCGGCGCGATCGCCAGGGCGCCGTCGCGCACCACCGGGCGGTCGGTGATCCGGCCCACGCCGAGGGTCACCGGGGTGCCGCCCACCGAGTGGAAGCCGTCCACGGCCCGGTGGCCGAGCGAGGTCACCGAGAAGGTGCCCATCCGCTGGGCCCGGCCGCCCAGCGGGCGCACCACCCGCCGGAAGGCGGTCTGCGCGATCGGGCGGGGCAGCTTGTGCAGCAGCGGCAGGCCGGCGTACTGGGGCAGCTGCTCGGGGTCGGAGTCCCGGTAGTGCTCCAGCTTGTCCTGGATCTCGTCGAGGTCCGCCCGGTCGAGGTCCGGCAGCACGGCGGAGAGCACCACCCGCTGCCCGCCCCAGGTCTTGTCCAGTGCGATCTTGGCGTGCGCCCCGGGGCTCGGCGCGACCTTCGGCAGCACGCCGCCGCGCACCGCGACGTTCGCCTGCGGATGGCGCACCAGCACCCGGGCGGCGGTGTGCAGCACGTAGCCGATCACCGAGTGGCGCCGCCCGGCCGGCTCCGCGCGGTGCTCCAGGACCCGGGTCATGTCCACCTCGGTGTCGAGGAACACCGGGGAGAAGGGCCGGATCTCCTCCAGGAAGTACAGCGTGTGCCGCCGCTGCCGCGGGACGTGGGTGCCCGTCACCTCGGCACCGCCGTTTCCCCGATGACGTTCACTGTCCGTTCCTCTCCCGAGCGTCGTGGCCTGGCCGAAGGGGAGAGCGGGCGATGGCACGAGGGCATCGAATGCCGCCGCCCGCTCCCCCGACCAGATTCGGCCCCGCCGCTAAAGCCGGGCTTAGCATCCGCTGCTGCGCCCGGCCGGGATCGGCCTGGTCAGCCCGCGTGCGAGAGGGCGGGCTGCGCGGCCCCCGCGAGGCCGAAGGCCTCGGCGAGCACCGCGTGCGAGCGCACCCGGGCGGTGTGGTCGTGGACCAGGCTGAACGCCATCAGCTCGTCGGCGCCGGTGCGGGCCACGAAGTCCTCCGTCTTGCGGCGGACCGCCTCCGGGCCGCCGACCAGGTGGCGGGCCAGCCGGGAGGCGAGGAACTCGCGCTCCAGCGGGGTGTACGGGTACTCGGCGGCCTCCTCCGGGCTGGAGTAGGGGCCGAGGTAGCCCTTGCGCATCTTGATCGCGGCCAGCCCGAGGGTGCCCCAGAGCCGCTCGGCCTCGGCGTCGGTGTCGGCGGCCACCATCATGGCGGTGACGATCGCGTACGGGCGCTCCAGCACCGCGGAGGGCCTGAACTGCTGCCGGTACAGCTCCATCGAGGGGATGCACGCGTCGCCGTTGAGGTGGTTGGCGAAGGCGTACGGCAGGCCCAGGGCGGCGGCGAGCTGGGCGCTGGACGGGCTGCTGCCGAGGATCCACAGCGGCGGGTGGTTGGCCGCCGAGGCGGGCACCGCGGTGACCGGTTCGGCGCCGCTCTCGGCGCTGAAGTAGCCGATCAGGTCGGAGAGCTGGCGCGGGAACAGCGAGCCGTTCTGCGCCCCGGCGGGACGCTCCAGGGCGTGCGCGGTGAGCGGGTCGACCGGGGCGCGGCCGATGCCGAGGTCGATCCGGCCCGGGTGCAGGGCCTCCAGGACGCCGAACTGCTCGGCGACCACCAGCGAGGAGTGGTTGGGCAGCATGACCCCGCCGGCCCCGACCCGGATCGAGCGGGTGGCGGCCGCGATCTGCCCGACCAGCACGGCGGGGGCGGAGCTGGCCTCGCCGGTGGTGTTGTGGTGCTCGGCGACCCAGTAGCGGTGGTAGCCCAGGCGGTCGGCGTGCGTCGCCAGGTCGACGGAGTTGCGGATCGCGTCCGCGGGGGTCGAGCCGGTCGGCACCGGGGTGATGTCGAGGACGGACAGCTTGAAGTCGGCGTCAGACAAGGGAGGTTCCGTTCATCGGGTGGGATGGGACGCCGGCGGCCCGGGGGCCGTCGGAGGTGGGGGTCGTGGGGGCGGGGGAGGCCGTCGGAGGGTTCCAGGCGTCCTCCGCCCTGGGCAGCGCGGCGAGCAGCGACCGGGTGTAGTCGTGCGCGGGCCGGTGGAGGACCTCGTCGACGGGGCCGCTCTCCACCACCTCGCCGTCGCGCATCACCAGCACCCGGTCGCTCAGGTGGTTGACCACGCCGAGGTCGTGCGAGATGAAGAGCAGCGACAGCCCCAGGCGCTCCCGGAGGTCGCCGAAGAGGTCCAGGATCTGCGCCTGGACGGACACGTCCAGCGCCGAGACCGGCTCGTCGCAGACCAGGACCTTGGGGCCGGGCGCCAGGGCCCGGGCGATCGCCACCCGCTGGCGCTGGCCGCCGGACAGCTCCAGCGGACGGCGCTCCAGCAGGGCCTGGTCCAGCCCCACCTGGTCCAGCAGTTCGGCGGCGCGCCGCCGGCGGTCCTGGGCCGGCAGGGCCTCCCCGACGATCTGCCGCACCGTCCAGCGCGGGTCGAAGGAGCCCAGCGGGTCCTGCTGGACGAGCTGGATCCAGCGCCGCCGCTCCCGGCGCGCGGTCTCCGGGCGGCCGGACCAGGGCTCGCCGAGCAGCCGCACCGCGCCCGCGTCCGGCTCCAGCAGGCCCATGGCGATCCGGGCGACCGTGGTCTTGCCGGAGCCCGACTCGCCGACCACGCCGAGGGTCTCGCCCTCGTGCAGGACGAACGAGACGTCCCGCACGGCGGTGTGCCGGCCGCGGCCGGTCGTCCGGAAGGTCTTGACCAGGCCGGACACCTCCAGGACCGGGGTGCCGGCCGCCGCGGCCGGCTCCCGGTGGACGGCCGGCGACGGCTTCCAGGGGGCGTCCAGGCGCAGGCAGCGGGCGGTGTGCCCGGGGCCGGTCTCGACCGGCACGGGCCGCTCGGCCCGGCACTCGTCGGCCGCGACCGGGCAGAGCGGAGCGTAGTGGCAGCCGCCCGCCACCGCTTCCGGGCCGCTGCGGCCCCCGGCCTCCGGCGCGGCGGCGCCCTCCGGCCGCGCGGGCCCGGCGAGCCGGTGGCCCCGGGTGCCGGCGGTGGGCACGGCCGCCAGCAGCCGCCGGGTGTACGGGTGGGCGGGGGAGCGCAGCACCTCGCCGGTGGGGCCCTGCTCGACGACCCGCCCGGCGTGCACCACCGCCACCCGGTCCGCCAGCCGGGCCACCACCGCGAGGTCGTGGCTGATCAGCAGCACCGCGGTGCCGGCCCGCTTCCGGGCGGCCAGCAGGTCCAGGATGCGCGCCTGCACGGTGACGTCCAGCGCGGTGGTCGGCTCGTCGGCGATCAGCACCTCGGGGCCGGCCGCCAGGGCCGAGGCGATCAGCGCCCGCTGGCGCTGGCCGCCGGACAGCTGGTGGGAGTACTGCCGGGCCCGGCGCGGGGCCTCGGGCAGCCCGACGTCCTCCAGCAGGGCCACCGCGCTGTCCCAGAGCGCGCGGCGCGGCGCGGGCCGGTGGTTGCGCAGCGCCTCGGCGACCTCGTGGCCGACCCGCCGCAGCGGGTCGAGCGAGACCAGCGCGTCCTGGAGCACCAGGCCGACGCGCCCGCCGCGGACCCGCTGCCACTCGCGCTCGGAGAGCGTGCGCAGGTCGGTGCCGGCGAGCTCCAGCCGCTCCGCGGTGACGGTGGCGGTCGGCCCGGCCAGGCCGAGCAGCGAGCGGGCGGTGACGGTCTTGCCCGAGCCCGACTCCCCGACGATCGCCAGGCACTCGCCGGCGGCGAGGGTGAAGCCGATGTCGTGGACGGCCGTGACCGGGCCGCCGGGCGCCGGGAAGGTGACCCGCAGCCCCTCGACGGTGATCAGCGGCTCGGGGGTGTCAGTCTCGGGCACCGGGGTTCCGCCCTTCGAAACGGCGGCGCAGGTCGCGGCCGACGACGTTGATGGTGAGCACCGTGACGGTGACGGCCACGCCCGGCAGGACCGCCGGCGCCCAGGCGACGTCCAGGAGGTCCCGGCTCTGCGCGAGCATCGCGCCCCACTCGGGGGTGGGCGGCTTCGGTCCGAGGCCGAGGAAGCTCAGCGAGGAGCCGGCGATGATCGCGCTGCCGACGCCGACGGTGGCGAACACCAGCAGCGGCGGGACGGCGTTGGGCAGCAGGTGGCGCAGGTAGATCCAGCCGCGGCGGCGGCCGAGCACGGTGGCCGCCTGGACGTAGCCGGACTCGCGGATGACCAGCGCCTGGCCGCGGGCGAGCCGGGTGAAGCCGGGGGTCAGCGAGCAGCCGATCGCCAGCACGGCGTTCCCGGTGCCCGGGCCGAGCATCGCCACCACCAGCAGCGCCAGCAGCAGCCCGGGGAAGGCCAGCAGGATGTCGGTCACCCGCATCACGGCCTCGTCGACGGCCCGGCCGCCGGCGGCGGCGAGCACGCCCAGCAGGGTGCCGGCGACGACCGCGATACCGGTGGCGCCCAGGCCGATGGCCAGCGAGGAGCGGGCGCCGTGGACGATCCGGCTGTAGAGGTCCTGGCCGAGCTGGTCGGTGCCGAGCAGGTGCCGGCCGCTCGGACCCTCCAGCGCCTCCAGCGGGTTGACCGCGTCCGGGGCCTGATGGGCCAGCAGGCCGGGCCAGACCACGGCCACCGCCAGCAGCGCCAGCACGGCCCAGGCGAAGGCCACCGCGCGGGGGCGGCGGCGCAGGGCGGCGCGGGCGCGGGCCGGCCCGGACGGCCGGGCGGCGGAGAGCGCGCTCATCGCAGGCCGCCGAACTCGCCGCGGGGCCGGAACGCCCGCCCCCGGGCGAGCACCAGCAGGGAGCGGCGCAGCGCGGCCAGCTCGGTGCGCGGGTCCCCGTCGACGACCAGCAGGTCGGCCTCCAGGCCGGTGCGCAGCCGGCCGGTCCGGTGGCCGACGCCCAGGGCGTCGGCGGCCGCCGAGGTCGCGGCCGTCAGGATGCTGGCGTTGTCCAGGCCGGCCCGGGCGAACCACTCCAGACCGTCGACGTACTGGCCGAAGCCCGAGCCGGGGATCCCGGCGTCGGTCCCGGCGAGCAGCCGGACGCCCTGCTCGTGCTGGTGGCGGACCAGGTCGAGCCAGGGGCGCACGCCGCTCTCGCCGATCCGCTTGATGGTCTCGTCGAGCACCGCGCTGAAGGTCGGGCAGACCGACGTCCCCTCGGCCGCGATCTTCTTGATCAGCTCGGCGGCGGCGTCGTCCGGCCCGCGGGCGCTGCCCGGCGGGGGGATGAACGTGCAGTGCTCCAGGGTGTCGACCCCGGCCTCCAGGGCGATCCGGACCCCGTCCGAGCCGTGCACGTGGGCGGCGACCGGGCGCCCGAACCGGCGCGCCTCCTCGACGGCCGCCCGGACCTCCTCGTCGGTGTACTGCGCCACCCACGGCGCCGGACCGTCCGGGGTGAGGCCGCCGCCGGTCGCCATCACCTTGATGACGTCCGCGCCGTTCTGCACGTTGCGCCGCACCACCGCCCGGATCTCCTCCACCCCGTCGGCCTGGCCGCCGAGGTACCAGCAGTGGCCGCCGGTGACGGTGACGGGCGCGCCGGCCGCCAGGATGCGCGGGCCGGGCAGCCGCCCGGCGGCGATCGCGTCGCGCAGGGCGAACGCGAGGCCGCCCCGGTCGCCGAGGTCGCGCACCGTGGTGACCCCGGCGTTCAGCAGCTCCTGGGCGCGCCCGGCCATCGCCAGCAGCAGGCTCCGGTCGTCGGAGGCGTCCAGCGTGGCCACCGCGTCGCCCTCGCCGCTCATCGACAGGTGGACGTGGCAGTCGATCAGCCCGGGCAGGATCGTCGCCCCGGGGAAGTGGTGCACGGGCGTCTGCGGAGCGGTCCGGCGGTGCACCTCGCTGTACGTCCCGACGAGTTCGATCCGGCCGTCGACCACCAGCACCGCGCCGTCGGCGATGCCCTGGTCGGCGGGATCGGGGAGCACCAGGTCCGCGTGGAGGATGCGAGCGGTCACAGGTGTGCCTCTTTCAGTCGGGGGTCGACGACCTGGTAGAGCCAGTCGACGACGAGGTTGATCAGGACGAAGGCGACGGCCGAGACGACGACCACCCCGGTCACCACGGGGAGGTCCCGGCCGGAGATGGCCGAGGCCATCACCCGGCCGAGCCCCTGGCGGGTGAACACCGTCTCGATCACCACCGCGCCGCTGAGCAGCGTGCCGACGGCCCACCCGGCGAGCGTCACCAGGGGGATCAGCGCGTGCCGCAGCGCGTGCCGGGTCAGCACCGCCGACCGGTCGGTGCCCCGGGCCAGCGCGCTGAGCGCGAACGGCTCGCGCAGCACGCTCTCCATGCCCTCGCGCAGCACCTGGGCGAACGGCCCGACCATGCCGACCGCCAGGGTGACCGCGGGGAGCACCAGGCCGTCGAGCCCGTCGCCGCCGGTCGCCGGGAACAGCTGCCACTGGAAGGAGAAGACGGTGAGCAGCAGCACCCCGATCCAGAAGCTCGGGCTGGAGCTGAGCACCAGCTCGACGGTGGAGGAGAGGAGCCGCAGCCGCGGGCGCCGCCCCGCCGTCGACAGGGCCAGCACCAGCGCCAGGCCCAGGGCGATCGCGAAGCCGGCCAGCGCCAGCTGCGCCGTCGGCCAGAGCTGGTCGAGGATCACGTCGGAGACGTCGGCGTTGAGCTGGAAGGAGTGGCCGAGGTCCCCGCGCACCAGGTGGCCGAGGAAGTCCCCGTACCGGACGGCCAGCGGGTCGTCCAGTCCGAGGTCGGCCCGGACCTGGGCGACGGCCGCCGGGGTGGCGGCCGTCCCCCCGAGGACGATCTGGACCGGGTCGCCGGGCGCCAGCTGGAGGGCGCCGAACGAGACGGTGGCGGCGCCCAGCAGCACCAGGACCGACAGCGCCAGCCGGCGCGCCAGCCACCGGAGAGTGCCTGTCACGCGCCCTTGCCCTTCGACACGTCGTAGAACAGCGGGTAGCCGGTGGGCTCGAAGCTCAGGCCCTTCAGGCTCTTCGACGCCCCGAGCAGGTACGAGGGGGTGTACACGGGGATGACCAGGGCCTGGTCGACCACGTACTTCTGCACCTGGACGTACTCGGCGTCGCGGGCGTCCCCGTGCGGGGTGCCGGCGGCGTGCCGCAGCCACTCGTCGAGCTGCGGGTCGTTCACCTTGAGGACGTTCATGCCGCCCTTGGCCGGCCCCTGCTCGGACTCGAACAGGGTGCGCAGGATGTCGGGCTCGGCCCGGACGGTGCTCGCGTCCCAGAGGTCGGCGTCGGCGGCCATCACGCGCTTGGCGTAGCTGCCGGTGTCCAGGCCCTCGCGGTTGACCTCGATGCCGACCTTCTTGGCGTCGGCGGTGATGCCCTGGGCGAGGACGTCGCGCTGCTCGCGCAGCAGCTGCGCGCCGAACGGCCAGGCGAGGGTCAGCCGCTTGCCGTCCTTGACCCGGTAGCCGTCCGCGTCCTTGGCGGTCCAGCCGGCCTCGTCGAGCAGCCGGTTGGCGAGGTCCGGGTCGTAGCGCCAGGTGTTCTCCAGGGACTTGGCGTAGCCCGGGGTGGTGGGGCTGAGCGGGCTCCAGGCGCGGTTGTACTGGCCGAAGTAGACGGTGGAGACGAGCTGGTCGAGGTTGACCGAGCGCTGCAGGGCGGTGCGCACCCGCTGGTCGGCGAGCGGCCCGCGGTTGCTGTTGAGGTGCACGGCGTAGACGCCGCCGGGCGCCTCGGCCTTGAGGTACTGGAGCTTGCCGTTGGACTTCAGCGCGGCGACCCGGGAGGGCGAGAGCCCGCCGACGGCGTCGAGCTGGCCGCTGGTCAGCGAGCCGATGCGGACCGAGTCCTCCTGGATGAACTGGATGCTGATGGCGTCCAGGTAGGCCGCGCCGGTGTGCTTCGCGGAGGACGGCCCCCAGGCGTACTTGTCGTTCCGGGTGAGGTCGATCTTCTGCTTCTTCGTCCAGGCCGTGAAGCTGAACGGGCCCGAGCCGACCGGGCTGCTGCAGACCTCGGTGTTGTCCCGCTTGAGCGACTCCGGGGACTGGATGCCCAGGTAGGCGGTGCTGAGCGCCTGGAGGATCGGCGTGTACGGGCGGGACAGCCGCACCCGCACGGTCGACGGGTCGACGACGTCCGCCCCCGCGTACGGGCCGAGCAGGCCGACGGCGTACTGCGACTTGGTCTTCGGGTCGACGGCGTGGTCGAGGGTGGCCTTCACGGCGGCGGCGTCCAGCACCGTGCCGTCGTGGAAGGTGACCCCTGATCTGAGGTGGAAGGTGTACGCCGTGCGGTCGTCGGAGATCTCCCACCGCTCGGCCAGCCAGGGCTTGATGGTGCCGTCCGGGGCCAGCTCGACCAGGGAGTCGAAGATGTTGCGGTCGATCAGGGCGGCCACGTCCAGCGGGCTCACCTGCGGGTCGATGCAGGCCGGCTCGGTCTCGACGGCGTACCTGAGGGTGCCGCCCGCGACGGCCGGGCCGGATCCGGAGTCCGGGTCCGAGTCCGATCCGCAGGCCGCCGCGGCGGGGCCGATCAGCAGCACGGCGGCGGAGAGCAGCGCCGCGGGCCGCGGCGCGTTGCGCGGGCCGCGGCCGGCGGCCCGGGCGGTCGCGGGGGTGGCTGCGGCGGCCTGGTGGTTCGGGGTCTGCAAGGTTCCGTCTCCTCGTGCGCATGACCGGTTCGTGAGAACGGCCTCGGCAGAGTCGTCCCGACGGTGCCGACAGTCCGTTGCCGCACTCTGGCCGCCGGTTCTAAATCGGTCCTTAACAGCCGATCTGACGAGCGGTCATGACAATCCGGGGAGGGTCCGGGGGCGCGCACGCCGAGGGCGGGGCGCGACCGGGTCGCGCCCCGCCCCTCGGCGGAGACGGGTCAGCTGCGCTCCGCCATCAGGCGCACCAGAGCGCTGCGCGAGGTGATGTTGAGCTTGCGGTAGATCCGGTTCAGGTGGACGTCGACCGTCCGCGGGCTCAGGTGCAGCCGCTCCGCGACCTCCCGGCTGCGCAGCCCGGCGCCGGCGATCGTGGCGACCTCGCGCTCCCGGTCGGTCAGCACCGACAGCGCCGCCCCGCTGCGGGCCCGCCCGGCCGGCTCCTCGCCCGGCCGGTGCGGCAGCGGCGCACCGAGGATCCGCGGTACGGCGACCGGCTCCGGGACCATCGCGCGGCCGGTGATCGCCTCGGCCCTGGCCCGCAGCGGCTCGGCCCGCCAGGCCCCGTCCGACTCCGCCAGGCAGGTGGCGGCGTTCGCCAGCGTCCAGGCCCGGGCCCAGAGGACCTCGGTCGACTCCAGCAGGTCGGCCGCCTCCTCGTAGAGCGCGGCGGCCCGCCCGGACGCGCCGTTCTGCCGTGCCAGGTGGGCCTCGGCGGCGAGCGCGAACGCCCGGTCGTGGGCCGGTCCCGCCGCGGCCGCCGCGGCGGCCTGCAGGGCCCAGACGGCGGCCGGCCGCCCGCGGAAGGCCGAGGCGCCGGCGAGCAGTTCGTGGGCGCGGGGGCGGACCGGCGGCGGCAGCTGGGGCAGGGTGGGGTCGGTCGCGACCGGGCTGAGCAGGTTCAGCCCCAGCTGGTGGTCGCCGGCGAGCTGGGCCGCCTCGGCGAGCCAGAGGCGGGCCAGGGTGCTCCAGTGGCCGTTCTGCGAGACGAGCGGGGCGGCCGGGCCGCCGTGCCGGTCCGTCAGGGCGCCCAGCACGCCGCTGACCGAGGCGACGGTCTTGGCCAGGCCGCACTCCAGGCCCGACTCGGCCACGGCCGCCTCGGCGGCGGCCGCGGTGGCGCGGGCCTCGTCGAGCCGGGCCAGCCCGATCCGGCTGAAGGCCAGGCCGAGCAGGAAGACGGGCCGCAGGTAGCCCTGGCCGGTGGCCCGCAGGGCGGCCTCGCCGCGGGCCAGGTGCCGTTCGGCGGAGGCCGGGCGGCCGAGGACGAGTTCGCTCCAGCCGACGGCGGCCAGGTACTCGGGGTGGCCCGCGGTGCTCAGCTGGTCGACGGCCTCGGCGGCGCGGTCGGCCGCGGCGCCGGCCCGCGCGGTGTCGCCGGTCAGCGCCGCGTGCAGGGCGTCCATCGCGTACGCGCCGGCCAGGTTCGCCGGGTCGGCCGTCCGCGGGGCCAGCCGCAGCGCCTCGTCGACCTCCTCGCGGGCCGGCGGCCGGCCGGCGAGCAGGTCGATGAACCCCTGGAGCAGCAGGACGGCGACGTGCTCCCCGCCGTCGCCGTCCGAGGCCCGCAGCGGGTCGGCGCCCGTCCCGGAGGCGAGCACCGAGCGGGCCTCCACGTAGTGGCCGAGGGCCGCTCTGATCCGGGCGCCGAGTTCGACGGCGGCGCTGCGCAGGCCGGCCGGGGCGGCGCGCTCGGCGTCCAGCAGTTCGAGGAGGATCTCGTCGCTCTCGGCCAGCGCGCCCGTCGAGGCCAGCGCGGTGGCCAGGGTCAGCAGCACCTGGCCGCGCTCGGGGCCGGCGGGCAGTCCCTGCAGGGCGAGCCGCAGCCAGCGGGTGGCGGTCACCGGGTCGGTGGCCAGCACCTGGTGCGCGGCGCGGTGCAGGAGCGCGGCCTGCTCCGGCAGCGGCTGCGCGGCGAAGCGCTCGACGTCCCGGGCCACCTCGTGGTCGGGGGCGCCGAGGGTGGCCCGCGCGCCGGCGGCCCGGCGGTGGGCCTTGATCCGGGAGCAGGGGGCGAGGTCGTCGTAGATCGCGCGCCGGAGCAGCGGGTGGCGGAAGACCAGGCCCGGCGCGTCCTCGTCCGTGGTGCGCAGCAGGTCCCGGGCGTTCAGCGTGTCGATGATCTCGCAGGTCCGCTGGTCGTCGAGGCCGGCGACGTGGGAGACCACCCGGCTGTCGACCGGGCTGCCGGCCACCGCGCAGGCCTGCAGGACGAGCAGTTCGTCGGGGGCCAGGGCGCCGGTCTCGCTGAGCAGCCGGGCGGCCAGCTCCTCGGGCACGGCCTTCACCGGGATGGGCTCGGCGGACGCGGACTGCTCGGTCAGGCCGGCCCGGGCCGCGACCCGGGCGAGCGCGTTGAGGTAGAGCGGGACCCCGTGGCTCTCCCGGTGCAGCCGGCGCAGCAGCGGCGCGTCCGGCTCCATGCCGACCAGGGCGGCGGACTGCCGCCGGGTCAGCGGGGCGAGCTCGATCCGCCGGACGGTCCGCTGCTCCACCCCCTGGGCGAGCGTGCCGCGCAGCCGGGGCGCGGCCTGCCGGGGGCGCTGGGCGACCACCAGGTACAGCGGGATGGTGATGCGCTGGCGCAGCAGGTAGTCGAGGACCTTCAGCGAGTCGGGGTCCGCCCAGTGCACGTTGTCCATGATCAGCAGCAGGCCGTCCTGGGACCAGTCGCGCAGCAGGCCGTTCACCGCCCGCAGGAACTCGCAGCCCTGGTCGGTGCGGGGGGCGGCGGCGGTGTCCGGGCCGTTGAACGGCCCGTAGGCGAGGGTGCGGACCAGGGCGGCGGGGTCGGCCGTCGCCGGCGCTCCCGACCGGTCGCCCAGCGGGTTGGCGAAGGCGTCGGCGACCAGGTGGTAGGGGCTGGCGGACTGGTACTCGGTCGCGCAGCCGCGGAGCACGCGGATGCCGCGGCGGTGGGCCTCGTCGGCGAGCGCGGACAGCAGCCAGGTCTTCCCGGAGCCGGGGTCGCCCCGCAGTTCGGCGGCGGAGCCGGAGCCGGTGGCGAGCGCGTCGAGGCCGGCGACGAGCGCGCGGAAGGCGGGGGAGTGGGCGGTGGACGGCTGCCGGGAGCAGACAGGGGAGCTCACTGTTGCCGACACGACTTCCGATCTCCTCTGCTTGAGCTGACATGTCCGGAATTGCGCTGGGCGCCGGGATGACCGAAGGGCGGTGGTTGGCATCCTAGTTCGCCGGGAGGCTCCGGAACGGGTCTTTGACAGGAGTCACACGGAATTTACGATTCCGGTCATTCATGCCGACTTCACCGACCGCGTTCCCGGTATTCTCCGCGCTGTTTCCTTCGTTTACGAACCCGATGCCTGCATAAAGTTAGTCAGCGTCTTATGCCTTCACGCCCCGGCCACGGCCTGCGCACACCGCGAACGCCGGGCGGCGGGGGCCGGGGTCGGCGGCCGGGTTCCGGCCGCGACGGCGGGGCGGTCCGGGCGGTCGGTCGTTTAATGCGAGCTTAAGAGCGGTGCGCCATCGTGCCGCGGACGGCGGAGGGAAGCAGCGAAGGCGGAGGAAAAGTGATGCACGGGACATTCTGGTCGGGTATCGGGCGAAGAATCATGCGGTTCATGCCGGGCTGGTCCGCGCTCGCGGTCTGCTGGGGCTCCACGGGACTCGGAGTGGTCCTCCTCCCCCCTGTCGAGGAGCATTCGGAGCCCGCCCTCGCGGGCCCGCCGCCCGGTCATCCGGAACGGCTGCTCCCCCCCGTCCCCCTGAACGACGAGGAGCGCGCGCTGTGGTCGCAGTTGGTCTGACGCCGGACACCGGACGCCCGGTGGAGGCGGCACGATGAGGCGGATCGTCGTCGTCGGCGGGTCGATCGCCGCCCTCACCGCCGCCGGGAGCCTGCGGGCCGAGGGCTACGACGGCTCCCTCGTCCTGCTGTCCGAGGAGGCCCATCCTCCCTACTCCCGGGTACCGCTGTCCAAAGGACTCCGCTCGGGCGACGCGCTGCGGGACGCGGTGCTGCTGCCGGAGCCCGGGGACGGCATCGAGCTGCGCACCGGCGCCCGGGCGGACTCCCTCGACCCCGCGCGCCGGGTGGTGACCCTCGCCGACGGCGAGGAGGTCCCGTACGACGGCCTGGTCGTCGCCACCGGCGCCCGCCCCCGCCGGCTCGGCGGCGAGGGGGAACTGGTGGTGCGCACCCTCGACGACGCCGAGCTGCTGGCCGCGCGGCTGGCCGGGGCGCGCAGCGTCGCCGTGGTGGGGGCCGGGTTCCTCGGCATGGAGCTCGCCTCGACCTGCCGCGCCCTCGGGCTCGACGTCACCGTGATCGACCGCGATCCGCCGCTCGCCCGCCTGCTGGGCGACTGGCTCGCCGGCCTCGTGGTCGCCGCCGCGCGCGAGCGGGGCGTGGCCTTCCGGCTCGCGCCCGGGGGCGTCACCCCGCTCGGCCCGCACGCTGTGCGCCTCGGGCGGGAGACCGTGGAGGCCGACGTGGTCGTCACGGCGGCCGGCGACCTGCCCAACGCCGAGTGGCTCGCCGGCTCCGGCCTGCCGCTGGACGGCGGCGTGGTGGCCGACGAGCGCTGCCGGGTGGCCCCGGGGATCGTGGCCGCGGGGGACGTGGTGGCCCGCCGCACCCCCGACGGCCGCACCCGCCGGACCCCGCACTGGACCAACGCGGTGGAGCAGGGCCGGGCCGCCGCGGCCGCCCTCCTGCACGGCGACGCGGCGCCGCCCTACCGGCCCGACCCGTACTTCTGGACGGAGCAGTTCGGCCTGGACGTCAAGATCAGCGGCCGGCTCCCGGCGGCCGGGGCGCCCGAGGTGCTGGCCGGCTCGGTCGAGGACCGCGCCGCCCTGCTGCGCTGGCGGCACGACGGCGGCGCGACGGCGGTCGCGGTCAACCACCGCCTGCCGGTCCCGCGCCTGCGGCGGTTCGGCGCGCTGGCGGAGGAGGCCGCCGCGCCCTGAGATCCCGCGGACCCGGACGGAGCGTGACGGCGCTCCCCGGCCGGCCCTGCCGGACTGCGCGGGCGGGGCGGTCGGCGCCAGGGTGGAGGGCGGGGGTGTCGAGCCGAGGAGCGGGCATGGCGGAGCAGCGCGGAGGGACCGGCCGCATCGTGGTCGGCGTGGACGGGTCGGAGCCGTCGAAGCGGGCGCTCCGCTGGGCGGTGCGGCAGGCGGAGCTCACCGGCGCCGCGGTGGAGGCGGTGATCGCCTGGGAGTACCCGACGTTCCACGGCGCGCGCGGCTGGTTCCCGCCCGGGAGCACCGACGAGGCCGAGCTGGAGGGCAAGGCGCGCCGGGAGGCAGCCAAGGCCGTCCAGGAGGCGGTCGGGCCGCGGCCGCCGGCCGAGGTGCGGGTCGCGACGCGCCACGGCTCCCCGTCCGGCGCGCTGATCGACGCCTCCCGGGGCGCGGACCTGCTCGTGGTCGGCAGCCGGGGCCTCGGCGGCTTCTCCGGGATGCTGCTGGGCTCGGTGGCCCAGCACTGCACCCGGCACGCCGCCTGCCCGGTGCTGGTGTTCCGCGACGGCGGCTGACGCCCGGCTCCCGGGCGGCGTCGGCGTACGGCGCCGTCAGCCGAACAGGACGGTGGACGCCGCCGGCACGGCCAGCGAGCCCGCCCGGCGGGGCAGGCCCGTCCCGGTGTCGACGTCGAACCAGGTGACGTCCCCCGAGCGCTCGTTCGCCGCGTAGAGGCGGGTCCCCGCGGGGTCGAGGACCAGGTCGCGCGGCCACGCGCCGCCGCACGGCACCGAGGCCACCGCCCGCGCCCGCTCGCCGTCCGCGTCGAGCGCGAGCACGGTGATGGTGTCGGTGCCGCGCACCGCCGCCCACAGGTACCGGCCGTCGCGGGAGACCACCGGGGCCGAGGGGAGGACCGCTCCCTCGGGGCCGTCGGGGAACAGCGGGGCCTCGCCGACCGGTTCGAGCACCCCGGCCGCCGCGTCCCAGCGGCACACGGTCACGACGGGGCGCAGCTCGCCGAGCACGTAGGCGTGGCGCCCGGAGGGGTGGAAGGCGAGGTGCCGCGGGCCGGTGCCGGGCGGCAGCGCGGTCTGCCCGTGCAGGGCCGGCTCGCCGGTCACCGGGTCCAGGGCGAGGATCCGCACCGCGTCGGTGCCGAGGTCGACGCCGAGCACCCAGCGCCCGGACGGGTCCGGCACCACCTGGTGGGCGTGCGGGGCGCGTTGGCGCTCGGGGTGCGGCCCGCCGCCCTCGTTGGGCAGCACGCCGCTCGGGGCCTGCGGGGCGCCGTCGGCGGCGAGCGGCAGCACGCTGACGCTGCCGGAGCCGTAGTTGGCGGTCAGCAGGTGGCCCTGGGAGAGGGCGAGGTGGGTGGGCTCGTCGCCGCGCACCGGCACGGGCGCCCCGAGCGGACGGGGCAGCGGACCGGAGAGGTCGAAGGCGGCGACCGCCCCCGGCAGCGTCTCCGAGACGGCGTAGAGCACCGGGCCGCCCTCCGCGTGGCCGAGGGCGAGGTAGGACGGGTTCGGAACGGCGTCGACGGTGCCGGTCACGCTCAGCTCCCCGGTGCCCGGGTCGACCGCCGCCACGGTGATCCCGCGCCCGCCCGCCGAGGTGAACGACCCGATGTAGGCCCGCACCGCGCCCCTGTCCTCCACAGCACCCTCCGTCGTCCGTCGTCCGTCGTCCGCCACCGGCGCTCCGACGCTAGCAGGCGGCCCCGCCGGACCGCCCGGGGCGGCCGGCGGATGTCACCGGAACGCACCGCCGCCGCGGCGGCCGGGTCGCGCTCCGGCGCGGTTGCGGCGACGGTGGGAGGGCTGGAGGACGTGGTGGAGGTGCTGACCGCCTTCCGAGGGCGTTGTCCGCCCCTTCCCCCCGGCGCTGCGAGAGCGAGGCGGCATGTACGACCCCGACCCACCCTTCCGGCCGGTTCTCCGGCGGCAGGGCTACCTGCCGCTGGAGGACCTCGGCCTCATCGGGGACGGCACCACCGCCGCCCTGGTCGGCCTGGACGGCTCCATCCCCTGGCTGTGCCTGCCCCGGTTCGACGCCGAACCCCTCTTCTGCGGCCTGCTGGACCACGCCCGGGGCGGGCACTTCACCCTCGCGCCGGAGGACCTGGTCGAGGCCCGCCAGCGCTACGAGCCGGACACCGGCGTCCTGGTCACCGAGCTGCGCTCGCGCACCGGCCTGGTACGCCTCACCGACGCGCTGGCGCTGCGCTCCGGCGCCGACCTCACCGACGACGCCGCCGCCGGCCGCTCCGAGCTCGTGCGCTCCGCCGTGGTGGTGGACGGCCACGTCCGCCTGCGGGCGGAACTGGAACCGCGCGGCGGCGCCCGGACCAGGGCGCTGTTCAGCGGGCTGGAGGTGCGCCCGACCCGGCGCCCGGGCCTGCGGCTGCACCTGCGCTCCAACCGCCCGCTCGACGGCCTGCACAGCACCCACGACCTGCGCCGGGGCGAGCGGCTCGACCTCGTCCTCTCCTGGGGCCGCGTCCACCGCCACCACCGGGTCGACACCGACGCCATGCTGACCGACACCGCCGACGCCTGGCGGCGCTGGATGCGCCACTTCGACTACGACGGCCCCCAGGAACCCCTGGTCAGACGCGCCGCCGTCACCCTGAAGCTGTGCGACGACTGGGCCGACGGCTCCCTGGTCGCGGCGCCCACCTCCTCGCTGCCCGCCCCGATCGGCGGCATCCGCAACTGGGACTACCGCTACACCTGGATCCGCGACGCCGCGTTCGCCGTCTTCGCGCTGCGCCGCATCGGCTTCCGCGGCGAGGCCGACGCCTTCCTCGGCTGGGTGCTCGACGCCTTCGAGGACAGCGGCCGGCCCCGGATCATGTACGCCCTGCGCGGCGGCCCCGTCCCGGACGAGACCGAGGACGGCGAACTGGAGGGCTACCGGCGCTCGGCCCCCGTGCGCTGGGGCAACGGCGCGGCCGACCAGCGCCAGCACGACGTCTACGGCGAGATCCTGGACTGCGCCGACCAGTGGCTGCGCGCCGGCGGCGAGATCCAGCCCGCCCTGTGGGAGGGCCTGGCCACCCTCGCCGACGCCGCCGAGGAGGCCTGGCGCGAGCCGGACCAGGGCATCTGGGAGGTGCGCAGCGAGGGCCGGATCTTCACCTACTCCGCCGGGCTCTGCCAGGTCGCCCTCGACCGGGCCGCGCAGATCGGCGAGCGGCTCGGCCTGCCGATCAGGACCGCCCGCTGGCGCGCCTCGGCCGACCACCTGCGCCGGCTCATCCTGGAGCAGTCCTGGGACGAGGGCGCGCAGACCCTCAGCGCCCACCTGGACGGCGGCGGCGTCCTGGACGCCAGCCTGCTCGCGCTCCCGCTGCGCCACGTGGTGCCGATCGACCACCCGCGGATGGTGGCGACCGCCGCGGCCGTCGCCGAGCGGCTGTCCGCCGGCGGCGGGCTGCTTTACCGCTACCTGCACGAGGAGTCCCCCGACGGCCTGGCCGGCGACGAGGGCGCGTTCGTGCTGTGCAGCTTCTGGCTGGTCGACAACCTCATCGGCCAGGGCCGGACGGAGGAGGCCGAGGAGCTGTACGCCTCGCTGTGCTCCCGGGCGAGCCCGCTGGGGCTGATGTCGGAGCAGATCCACCCGTCCACAGGAGAGTTCATGGGCAACTTCCCCCAGGCGTTCAGCCACATCGGGATCACCGCCAGCGGAGTGAACCTGGCCCGGGCGAGGGCGGGGGTGCGGCGATGATCGAGCGGCTCGCCGTCCTCGGCGCCACCGGCGACCTCGCCGCGCGCTTCCTGCTGCCAGCGCTGGCCGCGCTGCGGGCGGGCGGACACCTCGGCGAACGGCTGAGCCTGACCGGCGCGAGCCGGGAGGACTGGTCCACCGAGCGGTACCGGGAGTGGGCCGCCGAGCAGCTCGACCGCCACGCCGGGGACTGCTCCGCCGAGGCCAGGGCGCGGGTCGCGGCCTCGGCCCGGTACCTGCGGGCCGACGTCACCGACCCCGCCGACGTCGCCGCGGTCGTCGCCGGGGACGGGCCGGTCGCCGTCTACCTGGCGCTGCCCCCGGCGCTGTTCCCGGCCGCGGTCTCCGCCCTGCACCGGGCCGGCCTGCCGGCGGGCAGCCGGATCGTGCTGGAGAAGCCGTTCGGCGAGGACCTCGCCAGTGCCCGGGAGCTGAACCGGCTGATCGCCGAGCTGGTGCCGGAGCAGGCGGTGTTCCGGGTCGACCACTTCCTCGCCATGACGACCGTCCAGAACGTCCTCGGCAGCCGGCTGGCCAACCGGGTGCTGGAACCGATCTGGAACAGCACCCACATCGCCGAGATCGACATCGTCTGGGACGAGACCCTCGCGCTGGAGGGCCGGGCCGGCTACTACGACCACGTCGGCGCGCTCAAGGACATGATCCAGAACCACCTGCTGCAACTGCTCTGCCTGGTCGCCATGGAGCCGCCGATCACCCTCGGCGAGCGCGACCTGCGCAACCGCAAGGTGGACGTCCTGCGGTCCGTGCGGCCGCTGACCGAGAACGACGTGCTGCACCGCACCCGCCGCGCCCGCTACCTGCCGGGCAGGATCGGCGACCGCGCCGTCCCCGCGTACGCCGACGAGGAGGGCGTCGACCCGCGGCGGCGGACCGAGACCTTCGCCGAGGTGGAACTGGAGCTTGAGGGCTGGCGTTGGGCCGGCACGCGGTTCCGGCTGCGCAGCGGCAAGGCGCTCGGGGCGGACCGCAAGGAGGTCGCGGTGCGCTTCCGCCCGGTGCCCCACCTGCCGTTCGGCCAGGGCGGCGGGGCCCGGCCCAATGTGCTGCGCTTCGCGCTCGAACCCGAGGGGCTGGCCCTCGACCTCACCGGCGTCGGCAGCCGGGCTCAGGAGCTGGCCCCGCTCTCGCTGACCGCGCGGATGGACCCCGCCGAGCTGCCCGCCTACGGCCGGCTGCTGCTGGACGTCCTGACCGGTGATCCGGCGCTGTCCATCCGCGGCGACGAGGCCGAGGAGGCGTGGCGGGTCCTCGAACCCGTGCTCGCCGCCTGGGAGCGGGACCTCGTGCCGCTGGAGGAGTACCCGGCCGGCTCGGAGGGGCCGGCCCCGCGGTACCCGTAGGCGCGGCGCGATGGTCGACGGCACCCCGGACGGCGCCCCGGACGGCGCCCCGACGGGCCCCGGCGGCGCGCGGCGCGCCCCGTGCGTGGTGGTGCTCGGGGTCTCCGGCACCGGCAAGACCACGGTGGCCCGGCTGCTCGCCGAACGGCTGGACGCCCCCTTCGCGGACGCGGACGACTTCCACCGCCCGGCCGACATCGCCCGGATGGCGGCCGGCGTCCCGCTCGACGACGCGGTGCGCGGGCCGTGGCTGGAGTCGGTCGGCCGCTGGCTGCACGAGCGCGACGCGGAGGGCGCCGGCTGCGTGGTCGCCTGCTCCGCGCTGAAGCGGCGTTACCGGGACATCCTGCGGGCGGCCTGCCCCGGCGCGTACTTCCTGCACCTGACGGCCGGCCACGACCTGCTGGCCGAGCGGATCGGCCGCCGCACGGGCCACTTCATGCCGCCGTCGCTGCTCACCTCGCAGCTCGCCACCCTCGAACCGCTGGAACCGGACGAGCGGGGCGCCACCCTGTTCGTCGGGCAGGCGCCCGAGCTGATCGCCGACACGGCGGCGGACCTGCTGGCGCGCCCGGGGGAGGGGACCGGGTGAGCGCGGTGCCGCGCCGGCCCAGTAGCCCGTCGGCCCGTCAACCCGCCAGGCCGTCCAGCTCGGCGTCCCAGTCGATCAGGGTCCGCTCCGTTCCCGCCGGGACGAGCCCGAAGCTCTCCCGGCGCAGCCAGCGGCGCAGCTGGCGGGCCGGCAGGTCGACCAGCACCGAGCCGTCCTGACCCTGGAGCATGATCCGCAGCGAGGCGCGGCCGTGGCAGGTGCAGGGCGGCCAGATCCGGACGTCACCCTGGCCCGCGGGCCGCTGCAACCCCTCCCACAGCAGCTCGCGGGAGAACTGCCAGGTGCCCGCCTCGGCGGCGGCGCCGAGGAACTCCAGGGAGACGGCGAACGGGTCGTCACGGCGGTAGCCGAACCGCACGGGGATGCCGAGGGACTGGTCCTCGCCGAGGATGATCCGGGCTTCGAGCACGACCTCGGTGCTCGCGGCTTCCGGGCAGGGCTGCGGGTTGGGGAGCGGGTGGGGCGCGGACATGGGTTCTCCGGGGTCGGGTCGGGCCCGGTACGGCGCCGATCGGTACGGGGCGAAGAGGGCCGTCCGCCGGACGGGCGGTGGCGCGCTGCTCTCGCCTCGGGCCCTGGGAGCTGAGCTGCCGGTGGACAGGGGAGAGGCGGGTTCCCGTCCAGGTTAGGCAGAAGCCTCGGCGGGACCTGTTCCGGCGGTGCACCACGGGATGACGATCCGCGCACCCTTCACCGCCGCGCCGGGGCCGGACGCGGTCGTACCGCCCGGTAGCCGCAGCGTTTCCGGGCGGTGAGCGGGCGTTTTCTCGTCCTGTCGAAGGGTTGGGTCCGGGGATTCGCCTCTTGTATGAATGCGACCGGAGGTTGCGCCTTCCCTTCCCGAGCCTTCCCGAGTCTTCCCCAGCGCCCCGCGGCCGAGCGGCAGGCGGCGCGCCACCCTGCCCCAGAACCCGCACAGAGCCATACGAACCGGTCGGAGCCCCCCCGTGATCCAGTCGGGTCCCTCACCCATGTCCGCAACCGTGCCCCACCAGCCCCACCAGCCCCACCAGCTTGACCAGCCCCACCGGACCGCCCACGACGGCGGCACCGGGTGCATCGACATCCTCCCGCCGCCGCCCGGCGCCGACCCGGACGACTGCCTCTACGTCGCCCTGCACCTCCAGGGCACGGCGTCGCTGCGCCGCGACGGCGCCGGCACCGCCCTGGAACCCGGCGACCTGCTGATCGGCACCACCCCGCACCCGACGGGCCTGCTGTCCGACCCCGGGTGCCGGATGATCCGCTTCCGCGTCCCCTGCTTCTACCTCGGGATCCGGCACGGCGACGTCGGGCGCACCGGCGGGCTGCTGGCCCGGGGCGACGAGGGCATCGGCTCGCTCGCCTCCCAGGTGCTGCGCACCCTCGCCGCCCGGACCGGCTCCCACCGCGCCCGGCCCGCCACCCAACTCGCGCGCAGCGTCTCCGACATCGTCGCCATCCTGGTGGCCGAGCTGCTCGAACGGGTCGACCCGGACCACCCGACCGCGCCGGCCGGGATCCTGGAGCGGATCCGCGACCACATCGAGGAGAACCTCTCCGACCCGGAGCTCTCGCCCGAGTCGATCGCCCGCTCGCAGCACATCTCGGTGCGCTACCTGCACAAGCTCTTCCAGCAGGACGGCACGACCGTCGGCCAGTGGGTGCGCGGGCGGCGCCTGGACGCCTGCCGCCGGGAGCTGGAGCGGCCGTCCCGCCGCCAGATCAGCGTCTCGGCCGTCGCCCACCGCTGGGGCTTCGTCAGCCACTCCCACTTCAGCCGCGCGTTCCGGGAGACCTACGGGGTCTCGCCGCGGGAGTGGCAGGCCCACGCCGCGCACGCCGACGCCCGGCAGCAGTCCTCCTGACCCCCCTCCCGCCGCCCGCTCGGCCCCGCACGCCGCCGCGCCCGGCCCCCGTCGTGGACGGGACCCGGGCGCGGCGGTACGGCCCTTCTTCCTCCTGCCTCCTACTTCGCCAGGAACGCCAGCAGCGCGGCGTTGACCTCCTCGGCGTGGGTCCAGAGCAGGCCGTGCGGCGCGCCCTCGATCTCCACGTAGTCGGCGGAGGGCAGCGCCTCGTGGAACCGGCGCGCGGTGTTCTCGATCGGCAGGGTGCGGTCGCCGGTGCCGTGCAGGATCAGGGCCGGGACGTCGATGCGGGCGATGTCGGCGCGGAAGTCCGTGTACCAGGTGCTCGGGGCGGCCGAGGCGGCGAAGGCGCCGCCGCTCGCCGCGACGTTCCAGCTGTTGCGGACGGCCTCCTCGCTGATCCGGGTGCCGAGGTTCTCGTCCAGGTTGTAGAAGTCGTTGAAGAAGCCCGTGTAGAAGGCGAACCGGTCGGCCTTCACGGCGGCGACGACGCCGTCGAAGAACTCCTTCGGGGCGGCGCCGTCCGGGTTCTCGTCGTTCTTCAGCAGCCAGGGCTCCAGCGAGGCGAGGAAGGCGACCTTGGCGATCCGCTCGGAGCCGTACGTCGACACGTAGCGGGCGGTCTCGCCGGTGCCCATCGAGAAGCCGACCAGCACGGCGTCCCGGACGTCCAGGGTCTCCAGGACGGTGTTGAGGTCGGCGGTGAAGGTGTCGTAGTCGTAGCCGGTGGTCGGCTGCGAGGAGCGGCCGAAGCCGCGGCGGTCGTAGGTGATGACCCGGTAGCCGGCGTCGAGCAGGGCGGCGCTCTGCCGCTCCCAGGAGGCCCCGTTCAGCGGGAACCCGTGGATCAGGACGACCGGCTGCCCGGTGCCGTGGTCCTCGTAGTAGAGCTCGATCGGAGCGGTGTTCTCCTGGCCGACGGTGATGAACGGCATGGTGAAGTCCTTTTGTTCAGGGGGGTGTGTCGGGGGCCGATCGGGCCCCTGCCGCACCGGTGCGGCAGGGGCCCGGATCACGGGGTGGCGGGGATCCGTCAGCCGGCGGCGTGCGGGTTGATCATCGAGTGGGCGTAGACCAGGCCCAGGCCGTAGGTGCCGCCGTGCTCCATGACCAGCTCGGTCACGGGGACGTAGGTCTCGCCGCGGGCCCAGTCGCGCTGGAGCTCCAGCAGCACCTGGATCCAGGTGACGGGCACGGCGCCGGCGGCGGTCATCCGCTGCAGGGCGTGCTCGTGGGCCAGTGGGCTGACACCGCCGGAGGCGTCGGCGACGACGTAGACCTCGTAGCCCTGCTCCAGCGCCGACAGCGCCGGCAGGACCAGGCAGACCTCGGTCCACAGGCCCGACAGGATGATCTTCTTGCGGCCGGTCGCCTTGACCGCCTCGACCACGGCCTCGTCCTCCCAGGCGTTCATCGTGGTGCGGTCGATGACCTCCTGGCCGGGGAAGACCTCCTTCAGCTGCGGGAGGATCGGGCCGGAGAAGGACTCGGCGGCGACGGTGGACAGCACGGTCGGCACGTTGAAGATCTTGGCGGCCTTGGCGAGGCCGACGGTGGAGTTGATGATCGCGGTGCGGTCGCCGCTGCCGGTGCCGAAGAACATCTGCGGCTGGTGGTCGACGAACAGCATCATCGCGTTGTCGGGGGTGAGCAGGTCCGGACTCGGGGCAGCGTGGACCGAGGCGATGTCTACCATGGTTATGTTCCTTATCAGCACAGGGAATTGACGTTGCGTCAGGCGCTTTCCCGGTTCCCCGGAGCGCTACGAGAGCGACGTTAGTGCGGGATCGCCGGCCGTTCTGCCCGCTCTGCGCCCGGGACTGTCCCGAGGGCGCACGCCCCGCGTACGCTCTCCCGAATGGACATCCGCACCGCCTCCGACGAGGACTGGCCGAGCATCTATCCGTTCTACGCCGCGATCATGGCGGAGGGTCGCACGTACGCCTTCCCCGAGCGGCAGACCCTCGACGAGGCGAAGCCCTGGTGGATGGAGCAGCCCCCGGGCCGCACCGTGGTGGCCGTCCTGGACGGAAGGATCGTCGGCTCGGCGAAGATGGGCCCGAACAAGCCGGGCCGCGGCTCCCACATCGGCACCGCGTCATTCCTGGTCGACCCCGCCCACCAGGGCCGGGGCGTCGGCCGCGCGCTCGGCGAGTACGTCATCGCCTGGCACCGCGAGCAGGGCTTCCACGGCATCCAGTTCAACGCCGTCGTGGAGACGAACGAGTCGGCCGTTCACCTGTGGAAGTCGCTCGGCTTCGAGGTCATCGGCACCGTCCCGGGGGTCTTCGACCACCCCGAGCACGGCTACGTCGGCCAGCACTTCATGTTCCGCCGCCTCTGAAGCGGCGAAGAGCCGCCTCTCGCTCCGCCGAGCGAGGGGCGGCCCCGGTTCCGGTCGGTCGCGTCAGCAGTTCACGACGGTCGTGACCGTCGAGGACGACGGGTACCAGCCGGGCTGGGTCACGGTGAACGTGGCGGTCACCTGCGAGCCGCAGGGCACGTCGCCGGTGACGCTGCCGATCTCCTGGGCCGGCCCGATGGCCGTGATCAGGACGGTCGGGTAGACGGTGCCGAGCGCCGGGTTGGTGATGCCGATGGTGCTCAGCTGGAAGGAGACCTGCTGGTCCTGCCAGGTCGAGCTGTACGGAGTGGCGCGCCCGAACGCGTAGACGTGGCCCTGGTTGATGTTGATACAGGCCTTGACCGTGACGTGGTTCGGTACGCCCGGGGTGCCGCACACGGTGGTGCCCACGGGGTTGGCGGAGGCG
The DNA here is from genome assembly GCF_042268405.1 of Kitasatospora sp. NPDC056184. Classification (NCBI taxonomy): domain Bacteria; kingdom Bacillati; phylum Actinomycetota; class Actinomycetes; order Kitasatosporales; family Streptomycetaceae; genus Kitasatospora; species Kitasatospora sp. NPDC056184. The sequence goes on from NZ_JBHJUI010000042.1 coordinate 40,921, forward strand.
GACTGGACTCCGGTCAGCGCGGCCAGGGCGGCGGTGCCGGCGAGAACAGCGGCAAAGCGTTTCAAAGGGGTTCCTCCCTCGTTAGGTGTTCCCGGTGGAAACCGGGAACACATGTGACATGTCACATCGCTCTAGTCGGATTGTGACACGCCGCCACGAACGGGGATAGCCGCCCGCCCTGTCAGCAACCGGCCACCGCCGGGCTCAGCCGTCCTCGTAGTACCTGTCGTAGCCGCCCGCGTGCTCCTCCACCGAGAACCCGCCGAACGCGCCCTCCGACGCGAGCTCGCGGAGCCGCTCCAGTACGGCCGGCGCCAGGGGTGAGGGGTGAGCCGCGAGGTGGCTCTTCATGGCGTCGAGGCCGTGGCCATGGGTCGGCCCTCGCTCGATGGAGCGAGGGCCGATCATTGTCGCGTCAGCCGCCGTGGTGGTCGAACGCGCCGGCCTTGGTGCGATTGAGGAGGGCGGCGAACTTGGCAGGGGTGGTGCGGATGATGGCATCGGCGTCGTCGGACTCGCGGAGCTCGATCCCCTCGTCAGCGATACGGACCTCCACACACTCGTCGTTTGCGGCGGAGTAGCTGGACTTCTGCCAAGCAGAGCTATGCATGTTTGCTTGCCACTTCCTTCTTGATGGATCCGATGAAGCCTCGGGATTCCTCCTCGGAGAGGGCACACGAGTCGAATCGAGCGAGCAGGGATCGAAACTTTGCGATGTGGGCCGGGGTGTCGAAGATTCGGCCACCAAGGCCCGTGTCCATCTGTACGGTGTCCAGCTCGGGGATCGGTCCGTCGGCGTAGGTGAAGTTCTCGTTGGAGCTCGGCATGGCGTCGACGTCGAACGGGATCACTCGGATGGAGATGGTCGATTGCTCGGAGTCCTCGATGAGAGCGTCGAGTTGCTCGGCGAGAACGGTGGGACCGCTGAACTTCATGCGTAGCGCCGCTTCATGGATGAACGCCGAGTATGGCGTCGCGCCGGATCGGACGACGCGCTGCCGTTGCATGCGGAAGGCTGTCCTGAGGTCGACCTCGTGGCGTGGCAGAGGTGGGAAGGTTTCGGCGAAGACCGCAGCGGCGTAGCGGCCGGTCTGGAGCAGTCCGGGAACGAAGGCCATCGTGAAGGTGGTGAGCCGTCGAGCCTGGCTCTCGAACTCCGCGACATCGACGAAGTCCGTCGAGAGGACTCCTCGGTACTCCTCCCACCAGCCGGGCTTCTCGCGCTCCGTGATGATGTTCGCGAGGGCGGCGATCAGAGGCTCGTTGGCGCACATGCACGTCGCGGCGACCGTACGCAGCCGTTCCACGCTGATGCCGATCTTCCCGGCCTCCATCTGCGTCACCTGCGCGGGGTTCATGCCGACCGCGCGGCCGAGCTCACTGCCACCGAAGCCGGCCTGCTCGCGCATCCTTCGAAGCTCTGCACCAAGCCGACGCTGGCGGAGGGTTGGGTTCGTGCGAGCCATTGCTTCCTTCCCCGACAAGAGTGGCCCCAGTCTGCCGCGCTGCCGAGTCACGGTCCATTCTGGGCTTCGCGATGCCACGTTAGAGGGAATATCGCGGATCCATGGAAAATTTCTCATGGGCCTGCGTTATGGTCGTGCCATGTCGATCCGACGGATCGTCAGTAAAGCCTGTACTCACGGGCAGTAGGCGCCTTCTGCCCATCTCGCACCGAAGAGCAGCCACGCGTGGCATCCACCAGCCTCGTCCTGGCCTGGCTCACGGCGACGTGTCCGTCGACCTCTCGACGACGAACCCCACCGCACGACCCCCGCCCGGAGGTTCCCTCATGCGTGCCTTCACCCCGCCCGACTGGTCCACCGCCCGCGAGGAGCTGCGCGAGGCGTTGACCCGCGCCCACTGGCCGGACGACCTCGTCCACGACGCCGAGCTCGCCCTCCACGAGCTGTACGTCAACGCCTGGAAGCACGGCGGCAGCCCCGCGCCCACCGTGGTCGTCGTCCTCATCGGCGACCGCACTGTCCGCGTCTGCGTCTGCGACGACTGCCCCACCCTCCCCGAGCCCGACCACCCCGCCGACCCCTACGCCCTCTCCGGCCGCGGGCTCCACCTCGTCCGCTCCCTCACCCACCGCTTCGGCGCGGACCCCCGCAAGACCGGCAAGCGGGTCTGGTTCGAGCTGGACGCCGCCGCGTGAACGGCCCCATCGCTCCCCACGACCCGTACCTGCGCACCTACACCGAGCCCGAGGTCACCGCTCTCCTCCGTGAACTCCACGAGCGGGGCAAGCCCTTCGGCATCCAGTGGGGCTCCGCCCACGTCAACGGCACCACCATCGACGGCCGCCTCCTCATCCACTTCGGCGACACCTCCCTCGCCACCCTCCTCAACCTCCTCCACGTCCTCCGCGAGAGGGGCGACCGGCCGTGGGAGTCGTGACCCTCACCGCCGACCCCGACGTCCGCCACGGCCGTCGGGGCGTCGGAGCCCGCCGATGAGGCTCGGCGGCGCCGGCCTCCTGGTCGGCGCCGCCCTCGCGGTCCTGCTCGCGCTCGCCTTCGCCACCGTCTTCCTCGGCGTCATCGCGACCCTCCGGATCTCCTGGCCCGACGACCACCCCGGGCGCACGCCGTCGGTAGGCCACCCAAATCCAGCTGACAGCTCCGCCCGGCGCCGCAACGATGGGCCGGTGACCACAGGACAACCGGACCATCTCACCCTGCACATCGACTGCCCACCGCCCGGCGAGGGCGGCATCGGGGTCCGCCCGATCGTCAACGGCCGGGACTTCCTGGCCGACGTGCCCGAGAGCTACGACGGAATCGGACCCGCGTACGCGGGCGTGGGCCCCCGCTACCTGTTCGGCGACGACGGGCCGCTGCAGGCCACGGGCACGCCCCACGAGGTTCGGATCGCGTGGTCCGGGTGCGGCTACGAGAAGTGCTGCGGCGCCCTGTACCTGACGGTCGGGCGTGACGGCGAGCACGTCGTCTGGGCCGGCTGGCGCGACCCGGCCCGGCAGGACCTGGACCTGCCGGAGCTTCGGTTCACCGTGGACCAGTACGAGGCGGAGGTCCGGCGAGCCGGCGCGGACCGCAGTTGGGAGTGGACGGGCGGGGTGGTCGCCCGGCTGCTGGAAGCGGCACTGAGGCGCCAGGAGGACTGGCTCGTCAGGTGGGACTGCGAGGTGGAGGGCGTCGGGTCCTCCCGCACGGAGCCCGATCGGATCGACGTCGTCCTGAGACACCCCCGCGGCCGGGACGAGAACGACCAGCTCCAGTTCGGGATGGTGCTCCCGATCACTGCGGACGAGCCGTCGGAGCAGGCCGAGCACCTCGAAGCACAGCTCATCGCAGGCGACCCCCGAGCCGCCGCCGAGGTCTGGGGAGGTTCGCCCGAGCTCGCCGAGCGGCTGGGCTACCCGTGGCCGGACGTCCACCCTCTTCTCGGCTGAACGGCGAGCCCGTCCTCCGCGCGGCGGCGCTGCCGGAGCACTCGCCGCTCACCTTGGAAGCGGCTCAGCGGGCCCTGAGGGCCAGGGGACTCTGTGCGCAGGGCTCGAACTGGGTGGGGATTCTGTGAGGGGTGCGGGTCACACGCACAAGTGAATATCGGGCAATCCGGGTGCGGAGGGTCCGGTTCTCCCACTGTGCTGGGAACGCTTGGTCAGGCGGGGCGAGGGTGGCCGTCGGCGATGGGAGTGGGGGGACCGTGGAACGAGGACGAGTGCGGGCCAGGTGCGCCGCAGGGGGCGCGGTACTGGTGATGACGGGCATCGGCGGTTGCGGCACCCTCGCGGAACCGGTCCCGGACGCACCGAGGGTCGCCCGCGTCTCGACGCCGGCCGAACCGTCGGGCTCCCTGACCGGCTCGGAGGCCCTGGGCGTCGCCACAGGGAGCCCGCTGCTCCCCGTGGCCGGAGCCGCCGCCGCACTCTTCGTGGGTGTCGGCGGAGTACTGGTGCTGCTCTGGCGGGACCGCAGGACGGGGGTCCCGGCCCCGCTGCCCTCTCCCCGCCCCGGGCGGGGAGAGCTGTGACCAGGGACAACTTGCCCTGATCTCGGGGGAGGGGTAGTGTTCTCTAGTCGCTCGACAGGGAGCACCGGACACGCATTGGCGCGGACGGTCCCGGAGCGGCCAATCCTCTGGAAATACCAACGCTTCCCGCACGGGGTTTATTTGGCGTGTGCATTTTTGGGGATTGCGGCCGGATTCGCTTTTCGGAGCGGGGATCGGCTAGAGTTTGAAA
>NZ_JBHJUI010000043.1:0-42070 GCF_042268405.1 Kitasatospora sp. NPDC056184
GCTCGCCGACATCGCAGCGCGCCGCGCTTCCATCCCAGAGATTTCTGAGGTGCAGCGGCGCCTCGGCGTGGGCGTACCGCTGGACGGTAAGGCCACCGTGGGGGAGTGGCTCGACCGGTGGATGGCCGGGAAGAAGACGCGCACCACGACGAACGCGGGCTACCGCTCCCACATCAAGGTCCACCTGAAGCCGCGGGTTGGGCACTACCGCCTCGACCGATTGAACGTCGGCCACGTCCAGGAGATGTTCGACGCCATCGCCGACGAGTCGGACACGGTCCGTGCTGAGAATGCGGCCCGCCGAGAGCAGGAGCAGCGGGCGAAGTGGTCCCGGCCCGGGCGGCCGCCGGCCAAGGAGCGCGACCGTCTGGCCGCTGAGCGCGCGAAGCTGGCCGAGATGAAGCCGTACCGGAAGACCAACGGCCCGGCCACAAGGCACGCCATCCGCCGCACCCTGCGCACGGCACTGAACGCGGCCATTGCCCAGCAGCTCATTACCTTCAACGCGGCCGCGCACGTCGAGTTGGGCTCCAGCGCACGACCCAAGGGGTTGCTGTGGACGGCCGAGCGCGTCGCTCGGTGGCGTGAGACCGCCGTGGTTCCCAGCCCTGTGATGGTGTGGAGTCCCGCGCAACTGGGCGCGTTCCTCGACGAAGCTGAGGACCATCGGCTGTACGCCTTCTATCACTTGATCGCTCACCATGGCCTACGCCGCGGTGAAGGTGTCGGCGCGGACTGGGCGAACGTGCACCTGGACGTCGAGCCGCCGCGCATTGACGTCCTGACTGAGATCGTGGTGGACGGCTGGACGCCGATCGAGACGGCCCCCAAAACTGACTCCTCCATGTCGGCGGTGATGCTCGACCGGGAGACCGTGGCAGTGCTGCAGGAGCACCGCGCCCGCCAGGCCGCCGAGCGCGCCGAGCACCTAAAGGCCGGGAAGAAGTGGACGGACACCGGCAAGGTCTTCACCACGGAGGGCGGCAGCTGGCTGCACCCCGACACCGTGTCCAAGGAGTTCAAGCGGATCGTGGAGACGGCCGGCCTGCCGCCGATCAACTTGCGCGACCTGCGGCACGGCGCGGCCGCGCTGGTGAAGGCCGGCGGCGGCGACATCGACGACGCCAGCAAGAAGCTGCGTCACTCCACGATCGTGCTGACCGCCGACACGTACATGAGCCTTTTCCAGGAGTACGAGCAGGACCTGACCGAGCGCGCGGCGGCCGCCGTGCCGCGCGCTCGCCGCGGACGTGGCTCGGCCCCTGCCGCGGGCTCTATACCGCGGCAGGGGCCGAGTGCAGCGTCGCAGCCAAGAGACACTGAATAGGACGCTTACCAAGGTACGGGCCAGCACTGACAACTGGTAGGTGTCGGCGTAGAATTGAGGGACAGGCAAAGGGCCTCTGACCTGCGGGTCGGGGGCCCTTCCTGCTGGCCCGCTGCTGGCCCGAACGCCGCGCAACGGCGTGGTTCTCGGTGGGGTGAGATGGGGTGAAGGGCGCCCGATGAACGATCGATAAACGCCTCTGACCTGGGCTTTGCAGGGTGGCATGATACGCGGTGGGGCGGCACGGGGTGAGACGCTTTCGCGGATCATCAGACTTTTAATCCATTGGTTGTGGGTTCGAGTCCCACAGGGCCTACCGGAAGGACCCCAGGTCAGTGACTTACTGACCTGGGGTCCTGTCCGTTTTGACCGGGCATCGTGATCGCTTGCTGGCCCGTAGCTGGCCCGAGAGTCCTGCCGATCACTGGGGGCAGAAAGAAGCGGCCCCGGCCGGTGTGGATCCCAGCCGGGGCCGCAGTGTGCACGGGTCAGGCGCCGAGCGCGCCCGCCTTCACAGCGCCGACGAACGCAGCCCAGGGCGCGGACGAGGCGGCAGCGGCGGGGATGCTGCGGTCCTTGGTGTCCCGGAAGAACGCGCCGCCGGTGGTCCGGGCGACCTCGATGCAGGCACCGTTGCCGGTGCTGTGGCTCGACACGTGCCAGGGCAGAGTGGTGCTGTCCATGTGTTGCCTTTCTGGTGGTTGTTACGTGATGGGGCCCCGTCCCCGACGGGGGCGGGGGCGGGGCCCCTACCCGTGCCCGGCCTGCGTTCTTGCCGGGTCCGGGAGTTCAGTGGCGGCACCGCGGGCACCGGCACGGCGGCCACGCCGAAGTCAGCGCGAACGGGTCAAGCGGCTCATCAGCCGTCACGCACACCTCGTCACGCCGCTCGATGATCTCGCCGTCGTGGATACGGGTCACCCGCATCGTCATCAGCCGCATGGGCGCCTTGCCGGCCTGCCCGGCGCTCACTGCTCGCCCCGGTGCGCGGTGGCGCGATGACGGCGGAGCCACACCCGGCAGTCGACCGCCCGCGAGAGGTCGCCCGCACTCTTCGCGCTGGCCTCCTCGGCTTGGAGTCGTCGGCATTCGGAACACCCGGGCACTGCCGGGGGCGGCGCTTGTGTTCTACGATCCATGCGTCACTGCTCCCTATGTAGCGGTGGCCACACCCCCCGGGCCCTGCCAGGCCGCGGGGGTTTCTTGTGACCCAGACCATACCGCGCCTTACCGAGGGTTGCCGAGGGGTCCTGCGGTCGCGCGGCATGGTGCGGGAACCTACGGTCGCCGGTATGAGCGCTGATCTCGACCGGACGCGGGCGGTATGGAGGCAGGCCGCACAGATCGTCATCGGCCGGATCAAGGACGGCACCTATCCGCCCGGGACCCGAGTGCCCTCGACGCTGGAGCTGGCAACCGAGCTGGGGGTCGCGGCGTCGACGAGCCAGAAGGCGCTCGCCTATCTGCGCCGTGAGGGCTGGTTGCGCGGCGAGACCGGGATTGGAACCTTCGTCGCCGACCAGCCGCCCCTCGACGGCTGAGCACGCCCAGGTACCGGCGGACGCCACGTCAGGCCCTCGCTATCCGTGCCGCCGCCGGGGACACTTGCAATATGCAACTTACCTTTCAGCAGGCTGGCTACCGTCTCGTCACTGATCTGCCGGAGGAGATGCGGCCGTGGCGTGACCGGCCGACCAAGTGGGAGAACGTCTCCCCCGCAACCGGCACCTATCACCTCGACTCTGGCGGCGTGTACCTGTACTACCCGGACGCCGGCAGCGCCGGACTCGACCACCCCGTGGGTCAGGCGCAGTTCGGGCTGGGCTGCATCTCCAGCTACCGCGCGGAGACCGACCCGGCTCGCCGGGCGGTGTTCCTGGCGCGGGCGAAGACGCAGGCGGACCGGCTCATCGCCAAACGCCTTGAGGCCCGGGGCAGCTGGTGGTTCCCTTACGGGTTCGACTTCACGCACGCCGTGCACACCGGTGTCTCGTACACGGCGCCGTGGTATTCGGGGATGGCGCAGGGCGAGGTTCTCAGCCTGCTCGTGCAGCTGTCCCAGCTCGACGGGGTGTGCGGCGAGGACCGGGCCAGGTATCTCGCGGCGGCCGACGCAGCGTTCGCGTCCCTGCAGGTCGCGGACGACGGCTACCCGTGGGCCGTCAACGTCGACGACGCTGGCTACGTGTGGCTTCAGGAGTACCCGGGCAGCCAGCCGGGCGCCGGGGACTACACGTACAACGGCATGGTCTTCGCGATGTTCGGGCTGTGGGACTACTACGTCGCCACCGGCAGCCAGGACGCCGCAGCCCTGTACGACGGGTGCGCGACCACCATCGCCCGCTACTTTCCGCTGCTGCGGAACACCAAGTGGGCCTCGCACTACTGCCAGACGCACCGCATACCCGCGCCCGCCTACCACCAGCACCACATCAACCTGCTGCGGCAACTGCACTGGCAGACCGGCAGCGCCGACTTCGCCGACCACACGGACCGGCTCGTCGACGACTACCCGGCCAGCGTGACGGGCACGGTCCAGTTCGCGGCCGGCACGCACACCCTGTACCGGTACGACACGGCTGCGGACGGCTCCTGGGCGCAGTCCAAGGCGGACAAGATCCTGGAAACCAAGTCGGTGACGTTCAGCCGGGCGACGCAGGCCCCGGCGTCGATGCGGCGCCGGATCCAGAACCGGGGCATCTACTACCGGATCAGCGCTGGCGCATATGAGGGCTGGTGGGTGGGCGAGGCGTGGCCCAACTCGTACCTGCTCGGGCAGTACCTGACGACCCTGTACCGGCCCACCCGCACCGTGACGTTCCCAGGGGGCGGCACCTCGGTGGACACGTACAAGGTGGCGGCGGACGGCACGGCGACCATCAGGACGGTGTCCTTCGCGACCCCGTCGAACGCGCCGACGGACCGGCGGGCGATCGTCAACGGCAGGCCGTGCTTCCAGATCACAGCGGGCGGCCTGACCGGGTACTGGGTGGCGGCGACGTCGGTGACGGTCAACTCCTCGGGGCCGACCGGCTAAGGGCTGCGGTAACGACGAAGCGGCCCCGCCCTCCCGGAGGAGGACGGGGCCGTGGTCATGGGTACTGGCGGCGGTGCGGGTCGAGGCCCAACGCCTCCGGGGTGTTGCCGTTGCCGTTGTTGCCGGGCTGGTTCGGCGGCGGGGCACCGTCCCGCCTGCAGACGAGCGCGTCGGCATCCCATGACGGCGCCTGCAGGCTGTACCCGTCGGGGCATGTCTGCCCGGACCGGCCGTCCTTGCCGTCGTGGCCGTCGTGGCCGTCGTGGCCGTCGTGGCCGTCCTTGCCGGGCGGGCCGGCCGGTCCTGCCGGGCCTGCGGGTCCTGCTGGGCCTGCTGGGCCTGCCGGTCCTACCGACCCCGCCGGGCCTGCCGGACCGGTCACTGTAGCGCCGGGCTCGCCTTGCCCGCCGGACGGTCCCGCAGCACCGGGCGAGCCTGGCGAGCCGGGAGGGCCCGTCGCACCCGGCCGTCCCGGCTCGCCCTGCGGACCGCGAGGCCCAGCCGGGCCAGGGACCGGCACAGGCACCTGGGCGCGTGCGGGCAGATCGTCTACCGCTCGCGACGGGTCCGGCGCGGCCGGCGTCCCCCCGCCTGCTTTGATCTGCGAGCGCAGCACCCGCACATCCGTCGCCAGCGTGGCCACGGCGTCCCCGCGCAGGTCCGCCTCTGCGGCGAGGTCATCCGCCCGGCGGTCTCCCGCGTCGATGCGGAGCCACACGAGGACTACCGCACCCGACAGCACGAGTAGCACGGCTGCGACCGCGAGGAATCGCCATCGCTGTACGTGGAGCGGCCTCGCGTGGCGACGTGTGTTCACGTGGGGTGTCCTCCCAGCTCGACGATCTGTGCGCGCAGCCGCGTGTTCTCACTGCTGAGTTCGGTGATCTGCCGCTGTAGTGCCGTCTTGTCGGCGCGTTCGCTGGCGAGTTCGGCGTAGGCGGCGGCGAGCTGCCGTTCGTTTTCGACGAGCCGGTCGCGCAACTTGTCGCGTTCCTCTTGCAGGTTGTCGACGAGTGTCGAGTAGCCGCCGAGGACGGCGCCGGACTGCGAGGCCCTATTCGCGCCCCGCTGCCCAATCAGTGCGCCGACCGCGGATGCGAGCCCGACGGCGATGGCTCCGACGGCGCCGAGCTGCGCAGCGTCCACGCAGGACCTCCGATGGTGCAGTGAGGGGTGAGCAGGGCGCCGCGGCAGTCGTCGAGTGAGCCGCCGGACCGCCGCGGCCGACATCAGACGCCCTTGGCCAGCGACGCGCTGTTGGTGACGTCCCGACCGCGGGCGACGAGGCCCTTGCCGAGGGCGAGGACGGCACCGACACCACCGGCCCCGGCCGCGTACCACATGCTGCCGTCGAGCGGCTGGGTGATGACGATGCCGCCGATGGCCGCCTGGAGGAACGTGGAGAGGACGCGTTCGAGGAGGTCGCGGCCGTAGGTGCCGGCGTTCTTCACGACGGTCTCGGAGCCGGGCAGGTGGATCGGCTGGTTCATGGGCTTCCCTTCCATCAGGACTTGGGGACTTGGAGCTTGTTCCAGGTGGTCGGGCCGGGCGGCCATGCCGCCGCAGCCCCGCTGTACCCGCACTTCCTTTGCCAGGCTTCGTAGCTGTCGACGTCGGCCTGACCGAGCGTCGGGCCGGGGCCGACCTTGTACCGGCCGCAGCCGACCGCGACGAGCCGCTTCCCCATCGCCTCGAAGACCTTCGAGACCTTGCCGAGGGCGGGCCGGCCGTTCTTCACGAAGAAGGCCTCGCCCGGGTACGGCTCGCACTGCGGCGCGGCAGGCTTGGCCGGAGCAGGCGCCGACGCTGTCGGCGGCTTGGGCTTGGTGCTGGCGTCGAGCCTGGCCTGCACGTCCCGACGGAAGACGGCCATGTCGAAAGCCGCCGGGTCCGGCTTCCAATCGCTCCATTCCTTGTGGCCGATCACCGACTTGGCGGTCCAGCCGTGGGCCCGGCAGATGGCCGTCGCCCAGCGCACCGCCGCCTCGTACTGGGCGGCCGGCCATGCCGAGCCCGTCCCGCGGTCGCTCACCTCCAGCCCGTAGAAGCGCGCGTTGCCGTCCTGCGCGCCCGGCGAGCCGTCGTGCTTGTGCGGGGCCGGTGGGCGGGTGGTGTAGGACTCGGCGATAACGGCGGAGAGGACGGCCGGGTCGCCTCCCCCGGCGTGGTTCGCCCGGCCCGCGCTCGTCAGGGTCAGCGTGCCGTCCTTGGCCAGGTAGGCGTGCGCGCACGGCCCCGGCAGGTCGGCGCGGCCCGACCACACGATCTCCCCGTCCGACGGGGCTGTGCCGCCCGTGTGGTGGATCATCACGCCGTGCACGGGGCCCCATCCGTCGCCCCGGTTGCCGCGGTCGTGTGTGCGCCAGCCGGAGCGTTCCTTGGTGTCCAGGCCCTCGGCGATCAGCGCCGTCAGCATCTGACTGGCGGTAAGGGGGGTAGCCATCATCGGTTCTCCGAGCATGAGAAAGGCCCCGGCCGGTCGGCTCGGGGCGGGCAGGGAAGAGAGGGGGTCAGGCGGTGGCCGGGTCCCCGGCGGGGTCCGGTTCCTCTGGGGCCGGGCCGATCGGGACGATGTCGGTGATGGGCTGATCGCACAGCCCGCACGCGGCACGCCAGATGCCGTCCGTGTTCACCGACAGGCCAGCAACGAGGACTCTGCCGTTGTTGGGGCAGCCCTCGGTGTGGCAGACCAGCTGGCAGTCGACGTCCGGCGTCTCATACGCCTCGGCACTCATAGCACTCCCAAATGGGCGGTCAGGACGCGATGACCATCCAGTGAACGGTCACGGCCGGTGTGACAGTCGCGCGGGTGATCCAGAGTTTGATGCTGGCGTTGGTGATGTCGGTGACGCCGACGCCAGAGACGCCGTTGTTGAGGTTGTTGGTGCCCACGGACGAGTCGATGGCCGTCGCGTAGGCCCGCAGGTTCGTACCCGTGATGTTCAGCCCGGCAACGGTGAGGCTCGTGGGCGCATTGGCAGCGGACGGGGTGATGGTGGCGGTGCCGGTGACGATGTTGCTGGCCGTGAGCACCCCCTGCACGGACGCGCGGGGGTTGGTGCCACCGGGGCCGGACTCCAGGGCAAGCAGGGCCCTGCGGTCCCCGGCTTCCACCGCCCCTGACGCGAGGGTCAGGACGGAGGACTGGGCCGTGTCGTAGTCGACGCTCGCCGGGACCGCCACCAGGCCGTCCTCGACCGGACGGAATGTGAGGCGGCCGTCGCTGAGCCGGGCGGACTGCCTGCCGCCGCGGGTCCACAGCCCGGCACCGCCGCCGCCGTCCGTCCCGAGCTCGGCGAGGACCGTCCCGTCCCCGGCGTACAGCCGCAGCGTTCCGACGGCCGCCGACGACAGCCGCCGCGCGGCCCGCAACTCTCTGACTTGCCGCTCCAGATCCTGGACCCGGCGGGCCAGACTCGTCGCGTCGGCGGGTAGCTGGTCCAGTTGGCGTGGCATTCAGCCCTCCTCTACCAGGATCGGCCGGACCCGGTCCGCGCCCGGCTCCAACTCCCACGCCCAGCAGCGGGCCACCACGTCGGCGCCGGCCGGATGTCGCCTTGAGGACTCGATGCTCAGCCGGATCGAGTCGCCCAGTGCCCAGTCCCTGCCGAGCCGCGGGCACGCGGAGGCAACCCCTTGAATGCTCCACACCTGCGCGCCCTGCGCCATCAGCGCGAGTTCCTTGGCCGCGTTGCCGTCCAGCTGGTCCGGGTCGGTGACCCCTGTTGCGGGGGTGAAGCGGTATTCCCAGATCGGCCAGCCGCCCGCGATGAGTTGCGTCGCTTCCCGCGGCGGTGAGGTGAGCCGGTCCGGTCCTTCGCCCTCACCGCGGGCGATAACACGGGTCGCGCCCTTGCCCCGCTCGTAGGACTCGCTCAGCGTGTACTCGGCCACGCCTCCCGGGTAGTCGAACACGGCCTCGGGCTCGGCGGCTTGGGTGCCGATCGTGGAGCGGATCCGGACGGGGAACACGAACCCGTCATGCCTGCTGTTCCAGACGGCATCCACCGTCCACTCGGGCCCGCCGTCCAGGCCCATCACCTCGGTGAGGCAGGACAGGATGGTCTTGTCGTCGCCGTCGCTGGTCAGGTAGTCGATGGCCGTGCCGGTCGGCACGGCGTCGATGACGAGGGGTGGGCCGCCCGCCAGCGCGGGCGTGATCAGGTTCGCGCAGACGGTCGCCTGGTCGACGGTGAGCATCGTCTGCGTGCCCGGGTAGCGGGCGTCGAGGTAGGCCTCCAGGGTGGCCGCCCCGAGCTGCGCGGTGCTGGCGCTTCCGGCGTCACGTGGCAGGGCGGCGCCCGCCCATACGGGAATGTCGGTGGCGGTGTCGACGGCCACGATCAGAGACCGTCCTGGTGCCGTCGCCGATTCCCAGTCAGCGGGGGCGCCGTCCAGTGCCAGCTCGAACTGGAGCGTGGTCTGCGCTCCCAGCCTGCGGGACAGGGCCCCGGTCGGTTTGAGCGAGGGCAGGTCCTCCACGATGCCGCCGGTGCGCAGATCACAGCCGTACCAGGCGAGTTCGACGGCGGTCACGACAGCGGGTACCGGATGCCGCGCAGGGTGAACCAGACCGCTTCCGTGTTGCCTGCGTCCTGGCCGCCGAGGCTGACGGTCCCGTCCGGGTTGAAGTTGACGAGCATGGAGTGGACGACGGACGAGGAGTTGGAGACTCCGGTGATGCTCGTGACGTTGCGGGCGACGACGACGGTCGCCCGGTACGTGGGCCGCAGCGCCGCAGCCAGGGCCGCATTCAGGATGTTCACGGTCTGGGCGCCAGCAGTGCGGTTGGCGCCGCCGTCCCACTCAATGTACGTGGTGCCTCGGTCGACGTACGTCCGGTACCGGATGGGCCCGTTGCCGTTCCCGTTCGTGGCGTTGCCCTGCGCGTAACCGGTGCCCAGCGTTGGAGTGGTCCAGCCGACGGTGTCGACCTTCTGCATCGTCTCCCACGCCGTACCGGTCCAGCGTTGCAGGTTCGTACCGTTGTCGCGGTACTGGCCGACGTAGAAGCCGGCGGCACTGGCGTCCGGCACGATGCCGCCAGCCGCCACTGTCACCGGCGTGACCGTGTTGTTGACGCTGGGGGAACCGCCGCCGACTGCCGGCACCGTGATGTGCGCCAGCCGCATATAGATCACGGTTCCCGACGGAGTCGGCGCGCTCGGCGTCGATGACGGAGTGCCCGGCAGGTACACCACGTCAGCCTTGGCCTGCCCAGATCCGTCGACGGCGTTGTCCCACACGCGCAGGTACACCAGGTCGATGCGGGACAGTGTCGCGTGCGCCGCGTCCAGGGTCAGGTTGGACGTGGACGTCATGGCGACCCGGTAGACGCCCTGCTCGGCGTAGTAGAGGCTCGCAATGCCGGTGCCTACGGTGATCGTGGTACCGGACACCGTGACGGTGAAACCGCCCGAGCCGGGGAGGATGCCCGTGCGGGCGCCGAGTGGGTGGCTGCCGTTATTCATCACCATCAGCGAGTCGATGCGACGCGCACGCATGGCGTCGACGGGAAGGCCGTCGATCCAAGAGGGGTTGACCGCGACCATGGGCGGCCTCCTTTCATATCCAGGCGGAACGCCAGCGGGCCGTCAGAAGAGCGCTGGCGCTGTAGGACTGGGCCCGGAACTGGACAGCAGCGGCGGCCCTGGCGGGGATGAGGGGCCAGCCGCTGGGGACCGTTAGGAAGCGGCGGCGGGACGCGCTGTTGTTGATGCGGCACGTCTTGGCGTCCGTGTCGATGACGAGCTGGTCGCCGGTGTACAGGTCCTGCGAGTAGATCAATGGCAGGACCGACCCGTCGGGCATCTGCGTGATGATCTGTGGCCCGGTCACTGGGCCGGTGATGACGAACACCGGGCGCGTGCCGAACGTGCCAGCGTTGGTAGCCATGATCTCTCCGGACACCGTGACCGCGTTGCTGGTCAGAGGTGGTGTCAGCGGCGGGGTCAGGCCGCCCGTGGTGAACGGCAGGCCAGCCGTGCCCGACTGCAGCGTGGTGGAGTAGCGGCGCGGGTCGGCGGCCGTCACCATCACCGAGTACGTCGCCCGCGTGTCGGTGATGTACTGCATCAGCGGCTTGCCCGAGCGGCGAACCGTGGCCTGCTTCGGGATGGTCTCCCACACCGTCAGCAGCGTGTCCGTCAGCCCGGCCGCCACCCGCAGCCGCTCCATCGCCTCCTCCAGCGCGGCCTGCGACGGGGCGACGATCGTCCCGCCGAGGGTGATCGGTCGGGCGCCGAGGTAGACCGGGCCCGCCCAGGCCCCGTGGTCGCCCTCGCGGTCGGTCATCTCGCTGCGGAGGTCCGGGGAGTCCCAGCCCTCCAGGGTCTGCAGGCGCCAGGCCACCCCGTCGCCGTCGACCGTGCCCAGGTCGACGCCGCCCAGGGTGGCCCGCAGACCGTCCAGGACGGCGCCCGGCGTGTTCGGCATCCGTGCCTCCTTCTCAGCCGACGAACGACATGTGCCGGGCGACGTCGTGCGCCTGCTCGGCCGTGGACTGCTTGGCGCCGTACAGGTTCACCGTGATCTGCTTCGTCGCCTCGCGGGCGGCGGCGGCCGTGGACGGTCCCGGCCCGTACCGGCCGGCGGGCACCAGCTGGTAGCCCATCGCGGACGCCGTCTTGGCCAGCAGCGCCCGGGAGCGGGCGCTGCTGTTCCACGGGATCCACGACTCGACGTCTCCGGCCTCGCCGCCGAGGACCATCGTGGGCCGGGTGAGGATCCCGCCGGCGGCCATGGCCTTCCCGCCCTGCTGCACCCACTGCCGGACGAAGACGTCCTTGTTCGCGGACGGCAGGCTGCTGATCTGGGCGGTCATCTTCGGGACCAGGGCGCGGATGGTGGCCACGTCCAGGCCCGCCGCGATCAGGTCGGCGAAGCCTCGGCCGTTGCCGCCGCGCAGCGTGGTCAGCAGGGTCAGCGCGTTCGCGAGGTCCTCGCCGGTGAGCGTGGACTGCGCCGTGCCGACCGCCTTGTTCGCTGTCGCAGCGGCCTTGCTGTCGCTGGCGGCCTGGTGGGCGAGCGTCATGGCGTTGGCGTCGCCCTGCGCGGCGAGGGCCTGGGCGAGATCGCCGAAGCCCTGCGCGGCCAGCTTCTGGAGGTCGGCCGCGAATTGCTGGCTCTCCTTGGTTGACGCGCCGAGCTGCTTGGTGAAGTCAGCCAGGGTCGCCTTCGCCAGCTCGCCCGTCTTCTGGAGCTTGGACACAATCGACTTGAACTGCTTGTCGCTCGCACCCGCCAGAGCGTTGACCAGGGCGTAGCCTTCCTCGCCCATGCCCTCCAGCATCGCCTGGAGTTCCCTGCCGCCCCGCTTGCCGATCTTGTCGAGGTTCTTCCGCCACAACTCCGTCGCGGCCACGGACTTGTTGAGCTGCAGCTCGTAGCCCTTCAGGTTGAAGGCGGTCGGTGCCTTGGCGCCCTTCTTCAACCCCAGAGCCGCGTCGGCCTCGTACACCTTCCTCCGCGCCGCCGCGACGTCCTTGGACTTGGCCCCAGCCGCGTCCTGGGCCTTCTTCGTCCGGGCCGCCGCGGCGTTGTTCGACTTCGCTGCGTTGTACCGGGCATTCGCGAGCTGCTTCTCGGCTGCGGCGAGCTGCTTCGCGGTGTGCTTGCCCCTGCGGACATCCGCCAGGTGCTTCTCCGCCTGCGCGACCTTGCGGGCGGAGTCCTTCCTGGTCTGCGCTTCCTTCTTCTGCGCTTCCTTGTACGCCTTCGACCCGGCCGCGGCCTTCTTCTGGGCCTCGGCGAGGTCAGCCCACGCCTTGCGCAGCGCTTCCAAGGCCTTGTCGTACCGGCCCTTGGCGTCCGACGGCCCACCGAGGACAGGCTGACCGGTCGGCGTGTACGTGAAGCCGGGGATGCCACCGGAGGCGAACCACTGGACCGAGCCGCCCAGCCTCTTCACCGTCTCAGCGGCGATCTGCCGGGACCGAGGACGCTTGGAACGGGCGAGCGGGATGTACGCCTCGCCGCCAGTCTCCGGTTCCGCCCACATCCGCCACTCGCCCGGCCGGGCGATCTGCGCGATGTGGTTCTCGGCGCCGCCAGCGAAGAACGCGAGACCGCCGCGGGCGTACTTGGAGACGCCGCCCTCGCCCGTGGAGGGGCGACCGGACGTGTTCTTGCTGGCGATCTCCTGCCGGTACGTGGTGATCGTGACGGACTTGTCGTGCAGTGCCTCGATGGCCCGGCGCAGGGCGTCCACGGCGGCCTTCTGGCTGCCGGTCGGGACGGTGATCTCGACCTTCTTGCCCTTGGTGTGCTTGATCTTGAAGCCGAGGTCTTCGAGCTGCTTCTGACCTTCCTTGGTCAGAGCGTCGACCGTGATCTTCTTGCTCTTGGTCTCGGCCAGCTTCTTCTTGACCGTCTCCAGGTCCTTGGCCGCCGCCTCAGTCTTGGCGTCGACCTTCGTCTCCACCTTGCCGGGCAGCTTCAGGTACGCCGCGGTGAGCTTGTCGATGGCGTCCGAGCTGAAGCCAGCGGCAGCCATCTGCTTCCTGAGCAGGCTGATGTCCTTCTCCAGGACCTTCTGCCCGGCCGCCTGGCTGTTCTTCTGCTCGGCGACAGCCTGGGCGTGCTCCTGCGCGGCCTTGGCCGCGTCGAGGAATGCGCCCTTTACCTTCCGGCCCTTCTCGCTGGTGACGTCCAGCGACTTGCCGTTCTCCTTGACCGTCTTGGTCAGGTCGGCCAGCGACTGCCGGAAGGAGATCTCACGCTCGGCCGTGGAGATCGCCGTGCCGTTCAGCTTGTTGAGGGCGTCGCTCAGCTTCTCCGCCTCGCTGCGCTGGTCCGCCATCTCGTCAGCCGACATACCGAGCTGCTTCGCCAACTCGGCCTGCGAGTCGGCCGACAGCTTGGTCTGCGTGTCGGTCGCAGTCAGGGCGTCCGCGTAGCCGGGCAGCAGAGTGCGCAGCTTCTCCGTGCTCGTGCCCTGCGCCTCAGCCTCCTTGGCCAGACGGTTGAAGGCCTGCGCCGCCACGTCCGGCGCACCACCGTCGACGAGACTCCGCAGGGCCTCGTCGACGGCGTGCAGCTTGTCGCGGGCATCGTCCAGGCCGGCAGAGTCCGACCCGAGGTGGGTGATCGTGTAGAGGCTGTCGCCGATCCGGTTGAGGGCGCTCGGGTGGGCGATGCGTGCGACGGCCTCGCCGAACCCGTCCAGGTCCTGCCCGAACGTCTTGACCAGCTCGCCCGCTGCCTTCCCCGTCTTGGCGAAGTTCAGCAGGGCGTTACCCATGGCCGTGATGTTGGGCGGGGCGTCCCGGAACTGGGCCTCCAGCTTCTCGACGCCCCAGGAGATGGCGGCCAGGCCAGCGACCACAACGCTCAGCCGTCCGAGGCCCATCATGAGCGCCCGGGTCCGGGCTGCGGTGATGCCCAACTCAGTCAGCGCGGTGCGGGTGGCAGCGATCCGCGGCAGCAGCAGCAGGAACCCGGCGACGGCGAGGCCTGCGGCACCGCCGATGCCTGTCATCAGGGTCACGGTGTGCTGGAGCTCGGGCGGCAGGTCGTTGTAGGCGGCCACCAGCCGAGTAACCCACTGGGTCATCGTGCGCAGCGCACCGTTCGCGGCGCTGCCGCCCTCGATGAGCGCGACCTCGATCGCGGCGCGCAGCATCTCCAGGTCGCCCGAGAGGTTGTCGACCTGAGTAGCGGCCATGCGGGCCGCGGCCCCGTTGTCGTCGACCGCCTTGGTGTACTCCCGGACACCCTCGGCGCCAAGTTCGTACAGGATCGTCGCCGAGCGGACAGCGTCCGAGCCGAAGATGGTCGCCATGGCGGCGTTGCGCGCCTCGGGCGTCAGCTTGCTGAAGCTGGCCTTCATCCTGCCAGCGACTTCTTCCAGGCCAACGAAGTTGCCCTGAGCGTCGTAGGCCGAAAAACCGATCTTGTCCATGGCGCGCTGCGCTTCGGCGCTTTGAGGTACCAACCTCTGGAGCATGGTTTTCAGCGACGTACCGGCGTCCGAGCCGATCAGGGCATGGTCGGCGAACGCGCTGAGAGTGCCGACCGTTTCCTCAAGGCTGAGGCCTGTCTGGTTGGCGAGGAGGCCGCCCTGCCGCAGGGCGATGGCCAGCCCGTTCACGTCCGACGCGCTCTTGTTCGCGCCAGCCGCCAGCACGTCGGCAATGTGGCCCACGTCCTTGCCCGCGAGGCCGAACGTGTTCATGGCCTGAGCGCTGATGATCGCGGCGTCCGCCAGGTCGACTTGCCCGGACGCCGCCAGCGCCAGCGACCCACTCAGCGCGCCGCCGATGATGTCCGAGGTCGAGATACCGGCGCGAGCCAGCTCGGCCTCAGCCTCCGCGGCCTGGGTGGCCGTGTAGATCGTCGTCTTGCTGGCGTCCAGAGCCGCCTTGCGCAGCTGCTCGTACTCCTTGCCGGCCGCGCCCGTCACGGCGCGGACATTGCTCATCTCCTTGTCGAACTTCGCGGCCGACGCGGCCGCGACCGCGAACCCGGTGAGCAGAGCCGTGCCCACCCCTGCGCCGACCTTGGCCAGCCGCGACGTGTTGTCGGCAGCCTGTCGCATGCCACGGGTGTACTGGTTGATGTCCGCGCGCAGCCGGACAGTGACGGTACGGGACGCCACGGCACCTCCCGTCGTCTATGTGGTTCGTTCGAGGTGGACGTGCAGGCCCTCGGAGGCCCCGCCCTTGTCCTGGTAGGCGCGCACCGCGGACGCTGAGGTGGTGCAGGCGTGGCAGCGGATCAGCTCAGCCCGGTAGGCGAACTCGTTGGCCTTGTCGGTGGCTTCGCCCCAGGGCTGCCCGCAGTCCGGGCACGCGTCCGCCTCGACTTGGAGCAGGGCGAGCGCCCAGGCCCGGTCCTCGGGCAGCCACAGCGGTTCGCCGTCGGCGACCACGCGGCCCATGAACACGGACCTGGGCACCCCCCAGGCGCGGGCTGCTTCTAGCTCTCGCCGCCAAGGGCCGCCAGGAGCGCGGAGGCGGCCAGCGAGAAAGGGACGATCTCGCTGCTGTTGTGGACGTCCCACGCGGCGTCGAACAACCGCTTGATCTCGCCCTGGTTGAGCTTCTCGAACAGGGCGGTTGCCTGGTCCTCGGTCATCACCGGGTCGACGCACGACGCGGCGACCAGGGCCTTGGGGAAGGTGTCGCTATTGAACGCCTGGCTGTCGTCGCCCGAGGGGTGCGCGGCGAGCAGGTCGCTGTACGCGCGGTCGCCGATGTACCGCAGCGTGAACGGCACCTCTGCCCCACGGGTCTGCTCCCGCACCGCCTTGAGCCGCGCCGCGATCGTCCGGCCCGGGTGCTCCTCGGTGAGGTCGCTCGGCTCCCAGTCCTCACTGACCTTGGCCAGCTCGTCCGTGAGGCGCTCCGCTTCCCCGGCCAGGTCGCCCCGGATGCACACCATGACCGTGCGCTCCCGGGGCTTCGCCTGCTTGAGGATGTCCTCAATGCTCGCCATCAGGCGACCGTCGCGGCGGTCGCCGGAGCGTCCGTCACCTTCTGCGGCGACACGAACTTCATGACCTCGTTCGCGGCCGGGCTGGAGTTCTGCGGCTCGCCGCAGGTGGACGGGTAGACCTCCAGCTTCTGGCCAGAGGCCCACGCGGCGGAGTAGGCCAGGCCGCGGCGCACGGCCAGGAAGCCGCTGACGCCGTACTTCAGGGTGGAGTACGGGGCGTCCTCCTGCGGGGTGTCGCCCCGCTTGAACGTCAGCTCGTTGTCGAATCCGACGCGGCCGACGGTCTTCGTGTCGAAGGTGCTCGCCAGGGACGAGGTGTCGACGTCCGCCGTGGACGGGTCGATCTTCAGACCGTCCGGGGTGATCCGCTTCGTGAGGTCGAGGCCCGCGTTTAGCTCGGACACCGTCGGCGCGTTGATGTTCGCGACGGAGGTCAGCCACACGACGCGAGTCTTGCCGTCGCTGATCAGGTCAGCCATGAGGCCCTCCAGGGCATGAGAAAAGCCCCGGCCGGATGGCTCAGGGCTGGCGGTGGATGGGTGAGGGTCAGATGCGCAGCGCGGCGACGGTCACGGTCGTCGAGGCGCTGTAGCCGATGGCGCACAGGCTGTCCGTCGGCGACTGGAACAGGTCCGGCTGGAGCGGGCCGATCATCCGCTCGCCGGAGGCCGGGACGGAGACGGTCACGTTGGAGACGGACTGCCCGCGCACGGACGCGGTCGCCGTGAGCGTCACGGTCACGGCGGAGGCGGAGCCGTTCTTGACGTGCAGGAAGTTGCGGTCTCCGACCTCGCACTTGTCGCCGCTGCTGGCGGCGTTGGCGTAGGTGGGGTTCAGGCCGGCCAGGGCGATGGCCTGGGTTCCGAGTGTTGCCATGGGGTGCCCTCCATTAGGCGGGGGTTGAGCGGATGCGGTACTGGACCGGGACGTACCAGAGCGGCGGGGTGACGTCGTCGTCCCGCTGCACGGGCGGCCCGCCCAGGTCCTCGGGCGGCCAGCAGGTGCGGCCCTCCACGGGCAGGGGCGCGGCGAGCGCCCGGCGGACGCGGCCGGCGACCCACAGCGCTCGGACCACGTCGCCGCCGACGCAGGTGACCTGCATCGTCGACTCGATGTCCGTGCGCTCGTCGGCGAGGGACTCGCGGCCGGCCATTCCCGGGTCCGGGTAGAGGACCGCGTACTTGTCCGGGGGCGTCCAGCGGCCCGCGGGCGTGCCGCCCACGTAGACCGTGAGCCCCACGTCCTCAAGGGCCTTCTGCACGGCGTCCAGGTGGGGCAGCGCATCGGGGGTGGCGGGTGCGGGCATCCGTCACCACCAGGCCAGGCCGCGCTCGGCGAGCAGCTGCATCTGCGCCTCGAAGCGGGGCAGTTCCGCGTCCAGGGCGCGGCCGCCGTCGTTGTGCGGCGGGTTCTTCACCGAGCCGTACTCCAGCAGGTTGCCGAGCGCGCCCTGCGGGCCGCCCTTGTCCGGGCCAATCGTGGCCATGAACAGGTCCCGGCCGTAGGCAGCGAAGTCGTAGCTGATACTCCGCGGGTACAGCCTGGCGTGCTTGCCGGCGGTCCCCCTTGCGTTGGCCCGCCAGTCCTTCTTGATGTTCATCGCGCCGCGCATCGTGACCGCGCGGGCCTCCCGCCGCAGCCGGGGAATACTGCGGGTCAGGTGCCGCTCCAAGCGGCGCACCTCACCCATGTCGAACTGTGCACTCATGACCGGTCCTCCGTGCTGAGCCGCCAGGCCGTGGCCTGGTCCGAGTACGCCACCCCGATCACCCACAAGATCAGGCCGACCATGCGGGCGTCCTCCGACTCCAGCACCTCGACTTGGGAGCCCGGCGTGACCAGCACGTCGGGCGGCAGCGGCGTGGACCACGGCAGGTGCACCTCGTAGTCCCGCAGGGACACCCGCCGCTCAGCCGCCGACACGTGGTCACCAGCCGCCTGCATGACCCGCTTCACCCGGCCCCGGCCCTCGTACAGCGTCGTCCGCGCGCCCGGCACCGTGGCCCCGGGCTCCCGGTCGAAACCGTCCGGTGCCTGCGCGAACAGGCGGACCCTGTCCCGCATCCGCCACTCGGCCGAGGCCCGGGACCGCGCCAGCAGCCGGTCCATGCCACTCACGGCCTGGACCTCGGCGCCGAGGGCGTGATGCTGAACGCCGTGGTGAGCACAGGGCGCAGCATCTCCGCCTCAGCGTCGCTGATGTACAGCTCGCCCGCAGACCGGGCCGCATCGTAGGTGACCTGATAGTCGTCGATGGACTCCTGCCGCAGGCCCTGCGGGTTTTGGAGGACCCGCAGGACCATAGCCCGGCACACCGCCTTCGACGTCGCCGTGGGCTCGGCCGCGTACCGGGGGAACCGGTCCACGATCATCGCCGTGGCGTCGTCCAGGAGCGCGGTCGCCTGGCGGGTCTCCTCCGGGGTCAGGTCACGGCCCAACCGGTCTGCGATGTCAGACAGTTCCGCCAGTGCCACCGCTGCCCCCTACTTGCCGTCGCCGCCCGAGCCACCGTCGGTTTTGGCCGGTGCCTTCACCTCGGCGACCTCGTACTCGTCGGGCAGGGCCCGCAGCCGCTTGATGACTGCGGCGTCGGACGTCTCGCACAGACCGTCCTCGAACTTCGCCCAGACGCCCTTGTCGTCCTGGAGGACCAGGCCCCGGTACTTCGTGCTCTCGAACTGCGCCATGACGGCGGTCTCCTTACTTCAGGTCCGTGATGAGGCCGTGGTACGACTCCGGCCCGTACTCCAGGCCCACCTCGCCGTACAGCTGCCACTTCTCCGAGGCGCCGACCTTGGCGAGCGGCTCGGCGAACAGCATCCCCTTGCCGGGGATCTCCAGCCACACCGGCGCGCACACGGACAGGTCGACGATCGCGATCTGCCCGGCCGGCATCCACCGGTCGACCATGATCCCGAAAGTCCCGAAGTCCGTGACCAGCGTGTCGACCGCGACGCCGCCGATGTTGCGGGACGCGGTCGGCTGGTTCAGGGTCGGAGCGCTGTACAGGTTCGACAGGGTGACCTTCTGGCCCGGGCCCGTCATGAAGACGGTGGTGTCCTGCGGCAGCCGGGCGCCGTTCCCGAACATCGTGGCCAGTTGGGCGTCGATGATCGCCTTGGACAGGTCGCGAGCGGTGCCGCCGTTGGCGTTCACGTTGGTGCTGATCGCCTTGAGCAGGCCGCGGGTCTTCCGCGCGGTCGCGTTCGTGGTCGGCTTGGCGTAGGTGCCGTTCAGGAACGACATCTCGATGTCGACGGCCATCGCTTCGAGTTCGGCGGTGATCTGCATCGTCAGCTCGTCGTTGACCGGGTTGTCGTCGGCGCCGATGTTGATGCCGCCGTACATGCCGGTCGCGGCCTGGCGGGTGTAGGACACCTCGACCGCGGACTGGTGGATCTCGACGACGTTCGAGACAGCCGACCGGGACCGGGCCACACCCGTCGGGGCGTTGGCGCCCTCAAGGGCGCTGTTGTTCGCCGTCGACGAGCGGCGGTCCATCGTCTGCCACTCGAACTCGGTGCTCTTGGTCCTCTTGCCGCCGGACAGGCCGCCGATCGCGGCGAGGAACGGGGTCTCCGTCGGCGTGACCTTGTACAGGTCCCCGTGGTAGTTCGGCAGGTTGTAGGTCGTGCCCTGCCCGGTAACTGCGGCCATGAGCCGCTCCTTTCTGGGTGAGGGCGGCCCCCTGGCCTGCCCTACTTGCTGGGGGTCTTCACCTCGCGCAGCTGCTGCGTCTTCAGCGCCAGCGCGAGTTTCGTGTTGCCGGCCTTCTCCGCCTCGCCGATCTGCTGCGCGAGGTTCGGCGGGGTGCCCGGGCGGGCTCCCTGCGCCGGATCCGGGCGAGGAACACGAGGACCGGGCTCGGTCGCGGCCCAGTGCGGCTTGCGCGTCAGCAGGTCGTCCAGGGCCGCCGTGATGGCGTCCCCGTCCACGGCGCCGTCGTCGGTGACGTAGGAGCCGCCCTGGAGCGCGTCGACCGCGTCCAGCGGATCCTGGAAACGCCCGGCGGCCAGCGCCTCGACCTTGGACGACACGGCCAGCCGGGTTGCCTGCTCGGCACGCGTCTGCGCCTCCTTCAGCGCGTCCGCCTGCCGCTCGGCCTCGGTCTTGTCGCGGTCCTCGTACTCCTTGAGCCGCGCGGCCTGCTCCCTGGCCTTGTCCTCGGCTTCCTTGGCCCGCTGCTTCCAGGCCGTGAGGGCCTTCTCCCCGGCCGGGCCGAGGGGCGCGTCGCCGTCGCCGTCCTTCGCGGACGTGCCGGGCTCGGTGGCTGGCGGCGTCGAGGCGGTGTCCTGGTCGGCTCCGGTGTCCTGCGGGTTGCCCGCAGCCGGATCCGTGGTCGGTTCGGTGGGTGTGCTCATCAGGTGCTCCCGTTGCAGGAGTCGGGACCGCCGGCATTGCGCCGGGGTCAGGTCAGGTAGCCGAAGCGCTTCAGCATGGCGAGCGCCTCGTCCCGGCTCTCAGCGAGCCGGTAAATCTCCTCGGGCATCAGTCGCGGCGCCCGCATCTGGAAGCCACGGCCGGACGGCCCGACCTGGCCCCGGTCGATGGCCCGCTGCCGCTCCCGCCGGTAGAACTCACCGCGGCGGGTGGTGCCCTCGGTCGTGGCGGCCACGCGGCGACCGTAGGCGTCCGCTGTGGTCATGCCCCGCCGGGCGTTCACCACTGAGATCGGGTCGGCGCCCTCCCGGATCGCACGGGCGCCAGCCGCCCCAAACACGCGCTCCTGCTCGGCAGCGCTCAGGCTGTTGAAGTACGCCTTCGGGTCGATGAACCCGGACGCCCCACGACCGGGCCGGGTCGTCGGGGTGAAGCTGTCAGATCCCACCCGGCCGTGCTGCTGACGGGCAACCAGCGTCGTCGGCAGATGGATGCAGTCACACCGCGGATGCCGCTGGAAGCCCTTGTTCCAGCCGTACTCAGCGCCCGCCAGGATGATGCAGCGTGAGCACGCCGGAGGCTGCACCACTCGCACATAGCCCTGAATCGTCCGACGGCCCGCCATCGCCACACCGGTCGCGCCACGGCCCGCGTCAGCGACCTGCGTCGCGGTGATCCGCAGCGCGCTCGCCAGCGACCCGCGAAACGCGTCCTCCATCGACTGCCCGGCCGCCAGCCGCACCCGCCAGTCGATGACCGGCTGATACAGCAGCGAAACGAGCGGCCGCCCATCGGAGGCGATCCCCGCGAACGCGCCCGGGCGGACACGGCCGGCGGCCTCCGGGTCGGCGTGCTCGGCGGCCAGGACGGCGTCCAGGTACGGGTCCGCCAGCCGCGCCGCCTGGAGCTGCGCATCGGCCACGGCGCCCACCAGGAGCGGCGCCAGCTGCTCCCACGAGCCGCCGATATCCGACCGGCTGATCTGCCGCCACACCGCCTGTACGCGGTTGACGGCCTGTCGGACGATGACCTGCTGCCGCCGGTACTGCTCCAGCGCGATCGCGCGCAGCGCTGCGTCGACCACGGCCTACGCTCCCGGCTGCGGGACGCCGTCCCCCGGCTTCGGCCCGTACCCGGCGGCCAAGTCGCCGCCGAGGGCCCGCTGGAGAGCGTCGCCGTCCATCTGCCGCATCCGCTCCCGCTGCACCGCCGTGTAACCGAGGTCCTCGCGGCCCTGCTCGATGGGCAAGAGGCCCACCTGCACCAGCTTCGTGACCGCGTCCGCCTTCTGCGCGAACGTCGGCGTCGACGGATCCCGCCACAGCGTCTCCAGACGCGTCGCCCGCGGGTCCCATTCGCCGTCCCGGATCCGCAGGATCAGCTGGTTCATCCGCTCGTAAGAGCCGGAGAAGCAGCGCTGCCGCCGCTCGGCACGCTTCACCAGCCGCGTCTCAGCGCTGCGGATCGCGTCGGCGCTGGGCGGATTGTTCGTGTCCAAACCCAAAAAGTGGGCGGGCTGCCCGGACAGCGCAGCCACCAGGCGGGCGAGCAGCTCGATGGTGCTGTGGAAGTTGGACAGATTCGCCTCGGGGAACTGGATCACGTCGGCGCCGTCCTCGCCCCCCTTCCCCTTCGTCGTCGCCCAGATGCGGCCGGCCAGCCGGGACCACACCGACACCTTTTTGCCATCCGCGTCGACGAAATCGTTCTCGTCGACGCCGAACGCGACCCTTCTGGGCATCGCGTGGTACTCGGCGGACACCATCATGTCCGTGGCCACCTTGCAGGCCGCGTCCGAGATCGGGATGACGTCCGCCAGCTCGGAGACACCGCCTGGCTTCAGGGTGCGCGGCCGGTTGACCAGCGGCACCACGGGCGGCACCTCCAGGCCGTGCTCGTCCCGGTCAACCTCCTTCCAAGAGGTCGCCGTCGTCTGCTCGTAGTAGTGCGTCACCCCAGGGATGTAGAGAGCCGCGTACCGGTCCGTGATGGCGTCCGTGAGCGGGTCCTGCTCATGCCAGCGTTTCAGCGCCGCCCGGACAGCGCGCGTGCGCGGGTCCCAGTCGACCTGCATCTGCAGAGGTGACTCGACCGTCACCAGCGGCGTGGCAGCGTCCTGCTCGTTCGTGCCGGCCACGAGGAACGAGCGGCGCATCGCGAGGGCGTCGATGTGCCCCATCTGCGACTGCTCGTCCATGCCGTTCGCCTGCCAGATCGCCCACAGATCGTCGGCCGTCTGTTTGTTGTCCGCGTACCGGAACCCCTCGACGTCCAGGCGCTCCTCGAGGGCGTCGACGACCAATCTGGGCCAGTTGATGACCACTTGCCGCAGCTGCTCGCCGAGTTCCTCCAGGAGTTCGGGGTGCAGGTACGCGAGCGGCTGCTGGCCCTCGTAGTACCGGTTCAGCTCCTCCAGGCCGGGCTTCAGGCCCTCGTGTACGCGTGCGAGATGCCCCACCCACTCCTCGGGGCTGCGGTCCTTCGCCTGCACGGCCACACCCCCCTTCACATCACGATGACGCGACTCTTCACCCTGGGCTTGTTCAGGCCGGCGGCAATGCCGTCGAGCCGGGCCTCCCAGGACAGGCACCCGGCCATGGCCAGGTCGATCTTTCGCGGCGAGTCGTGGCGGTCCTTCTGGATCGTCCACATGGGCTTGCCCTCGTCGTCCTTGGCCCGGGCCGGCCGCTTCACCGCCTGGCCGATGTGCCGGGCGAACGCCTCGTCACCGTCGTGGCTGAGGTCGCCGCCAGACATCGCCGTCCGGTACGCGCGCAGCGCGAACGCCATCTGCCGGTCCCGGTGCGTCCACCACTCGTTGACGACCTTCTCGCCGTACTTCCCCTGCCAACGGGCAACAGCCTGCTCGTACCAGGGCGGATCGGCGTAGACGCGCACCACCTTGTACGTGTCGAACGCCAACGCCAGGCACAGGTCTACCTCGCGCTCCGGAACCTCCCACTCCTCGGCCTCCTGCTTGTTCAGCGGCGCCTCCCACACCCCGAGCGGCCACTGGTAACCGGTCTCCAGGTGCGTCGCCACGAAGCCAGTGGAGTCCTTCCACTTCGCCCCGTCGAAGCCGATGACGATCGGATCGCCCTCCGGGACCGTGAAGTCCGGCCGAGCCAGCGCCACCCACTCGGCCTTGTCGAAGGCCTTCGCGGACGCCGTGCCCGGCTGGTTCAGGAAGTAGCGGCGCGCGTCGGCCGGGTCCGTGTCCGGCTCCCGCATGTCCGACGCGATGCGCTCCAGGTCCATCCACTTCGCGGCGTCCCCGTAGACGTGCTCCAGCGCTGGCATGAGCTGTGCGTCGTCGTGGAGGTCCTCGACGTGCGGGCCCTCCCGGTGGTCGAACAGCAGCCCGCCGTCCTTCACCCGGCCCGCCTTCACGGCCTTGGCGTACTCGTGCGTCGCCTCCGCCACGCTGTTGTCGCCGACCGCGTACATCGTCGACGTCTCCAGCGACCACGGTTCGGCGGCCCGCCGCTTCACGAGGTTGCGGCGTACCGTCTTGTGCATCGCCCGAAGTTCGGGCAGCACGTACAGGTGCGTCTCGTCGAAGACTGCGAACGTCTCCTTGCCGCCGTCCTTCGCAGCGCCGGACGACGTCGACGGGACGATCTCCCCGCCGCCCTCGATGTAGATCCGACTGGACGTCTGCGCGCTGCGGCCCAGGTCGATACCGGGGAACTCGTCGCCGAAGTGCTCAAGGAGGTGCTCGAGCATCGCCGTGACGTTGTCGTAGGTGTTGCCGGACTGGTTCTCCTCGGTCGCCAGGCACCGGATGTACGGGTACGTCTGCGGCCGGCCAACCGGCTCGCCGTCCGCGTCCCAGCCGTCGAAGCGGCAGGGGCCCAGGGCCTCGAAGCACACCAGGGCGCCCGCCAGCTCACTCTTGGCCCGACCCTTCGGCCGCGACAGGAACGCCCTGTTGACCTTGCGGCGGCCGGTCGCAGAGTCCAGTTGGTAGGCCTTGACGATGAACGCGGCCATCTCGTCGTCGATGACGAGCGGCTGGCCCTGGACGTCGCCGGGCCCGTGGCACAGGTACGTCTCGATCCAGTCGATAGCGGTGAAGCCGAGGGAGACGAAGCGGTCCGGGTCAGCCTTCGGTCTGGTCATCGACGACTCGAAGCACACGGTCGCGGCGGGAGGCTGCGGCCCTGCTCCGGGGCCGGGCGGGGCGGTCGGCGCCATCGTCCGGGTCAGCGACCGTCCAGCGCAGCCGGATGCGGTCCGCAGCCGTGCCGCCCAGCGCGGCCTCGTTCAGCCGGATCTCGGACAGCAGCTCCTTCTTCGGCTCCTGCCAGTACTGCTCGACGAGCTGGGCGAGCATGTGCAGCCGCCCCCAGTCCGTCGCCAGGAACGTCGAGGCCTGTGGGCTGGTCCGCCATGTCTCGTACCAGGACAGGGTGCGGGTGTCGTAGTCGTGGCCGCCCGGAAGGGCGGGGGTCGGGCCTGCGGGTCCGCCTGCGGGGAGCAACGTTCCGGGTACGGCGTCGGCGTTGCGCCGGCGTCGCTGGGACGGGTCCTTGGGGAGGGGGCCGGTGCCTGCCATGGGGGATCACCTCGGTGTGCCGTTGCGGCATCGGGCCGGGCCGTTGCGGTCCCGGCGGTTACTCGGTGTCACGTTCACCATGATCGTTTGAGGGTCGGAGACCCGTACACAGCGCGAGTTACCTCCCCGGCGGTCCTGAGATGATCTTGTTTGGGGGTAACCCCCCGGGGTCGTCAGGGGGTCGGGGTCACTTTGCGTGACAGTCGCCGCCTGCCGGAATGTCCAGATTGACCAGGAGCGGGGTCACCCGTTCGTCCTTCCAGGCCTCGTTGGGGTGGCGCGGGTCGACCAGCCGCCGGCCATCCTCGTTGACCCGGTGGGTCAGGTAGCGGATGAGCTGCTTGTCGCCGGCCCGCTCGATGCTGAGCCAGTCCAGGGCGACCGCCTTGGGGTCGATGCCGTTGCCCTGGAGCCACTGGGCGAGCGCCTCGCGGTGCTCCATGACCTCATCGTGGCGGAGCAGCCTGACCACAACAGCATCAGGCTCAGGAGCAGGAGACGAAGCAGGAGCAGGAGCAGCAGACGTGACCGCAGGCTGATGCTCGAATCGCGAAGGCAGTTGGCCGGGGCTGGAGGCGCGGCGTAGCCGGGCCGTGGCTGTGGCCGTAGCGTCGGCGCTGCTCTGGCCGAGGTCGCCGAGGTGTAGGTGGCCGTCGGGCTGGGCGTCCTGGCCAGTGCGCTCGGTGCCGCTCATGCGTGCCATCCTCCGGGTTGCTCGGCTGCGGTGTGGCTGCTGTGGCAAGGGCCGCAGAGTCCGCGGCCGTGCTTCGGGTCGTTGGGGTCCAGGCCGGCGGCGACGAGGGCGCGCCGGTCGGTGGGGTGGTGGTCGGCATGCCGGGACGGTTGCCCGCACGACTGTCCGTGTCCGTGTGCGGTGTCGGTGCACACGCACAGCGGGTCGCGTTCGAGGACGGGGCGGCGGAAGCGGCGTTCGTGGTCGCGGTCGTAGCCGCGCTGCCGGGCGCTGCCGCGCCGCTGTTCTGCCTGCCGGCGGTGGTCGTCGCACTTGCCGTGCTGGGTGTACTCGGGGCAGCCGGGCGCCGAGCAGACCCGCCAGCGCAGGGACTTGGGCATCGGTCGCTCCTGTCCTACGGTGACGGCCTACGACTGGAGGGGGTTGCCGTGGCTGGTGGACGTTCGGACTGGGCGCTTGGGGTGTTCGCGGTCGGGCTGCTGCTCGTGTTCGCGGCCGTCATCAAGGGCTGGTGGCTGTTGCTGCTGCCTGCGGCGTGCCTGATTGTGGGCGCGGTCGCGGGGACGACCAGGGCGCGGCGGTCGGGCCAGGCGCCGGATGTGACGGTGCGGCCGGGCGGTAGTGGCCGGCCGTGGCGCCGTGGGGATCGAGACTGAGGCACGGCCCGGACACGACGAAGCCCCGACCGGATGCCTGTGCGGTCGGGGCTTCGTCGTGCGTCTGTGGTGCCGGTTGAGGGCACAGTTGTTCACCGAGATCGTTACACGCGGCTGACCTGCGGTCAAGCGGCGGCCTTGCTGGCCCGCTTGGCGGCCAGGGCGGTGACCTCGTCCACGGCGAACCAGCGCTGTCGGGGGCTGCCGCCGACGTGGTGCAGCTGGCCGCGGTGCACGAGCAGCCGCACGCCGCCCAGACCGATGCCGAGCACGCGCGCGGTCTGGTGGGCGGTGAGGTAGCCAGGGCGGATGATCTGCGACTCCATGCCTCCATGATGCGGCAGCAGAACGGCCCCTGACTGGTGATGTCAGGGGCCGGTGTCAGGGGGCCGTCTGACACCCATTTCCCTAGGTGGGCGCGGTGTCAGGCGGCCGTGACGGTGTCAGGTGTCACGCGGGTGTCAGGGCGGGCACGATGCGCCAGCGGCCGGTCTGGCTGGTGGCCTCCAGGCGCCCGTCCAGGGCGGCCTCCTTGAGCCGCGCGGACACCCAAGGGCGGGAGAGGTCGTTGGCCTCGCACCAGTCCATGAAGTCCTTGGGGCCTACGACCATCTGTCCCTTCTGCTCGAACTCCGCCAGGGCCTGAGCGAACAGGCGCCGACCTTCCGCAGGGCCGGGCTTACGGCCGGCCCCCTGCCCGAACAGAGGGATGTCGTCGCCATCCTGCGCTTCGGGCAACTCGGCCTCGGGGTCGATGTCCATGTCTTCCGGGTCCACCAGGGGGCCGGTCATGGGCTCCCCTTCCTCGGCGGCCGGGGCCGCCTGCTCGTCGTTGGCTGTAGCCGCACGGTCGGTGTACAGCTTGCCAGCGACACCGGCGGCCGCGGTTGCGGTCACAGGGTCGATGCCCATGCGGATCGGCTCGAACGCGCGGGCCACCCACTCCAGGGACACCGGGTCGTTGCGAAACGTCCGGGACGGGGTCGACCACAGGTCGGCCTCGACGCCCGCGGAGCAGAGGTAGCAGTAGCCGGGCCGCTTGTTGCCCCAGGCTCCAGGGTTGGCGCCGGCGTCGAGGACCTCGGAGGGCAGGGCGAATCCGGCGTCCCGCTCGTCCACGCCGAAGCAGAGGGCGGCGGGCAGGCTCGCCCGGGTGTCGGTGCTGATCTGGTAGCCGGAGGCGCGCTGCATGGAGATGACCAGGCTGGCGCCAGCGCTCCGGGCTTCCTGCGCGATGCCGGTGAACACGTCGTCGTCGGTCGCGCGCAGGGTGTTCGCGGCTTCCTCGAACCAGGCGAGCAGGTAGGGCATACCGGGGCACTGGCAGGCCGCGCCCTTGCGGCAGGAGTGCGCCGGGTCGGTCTGGACCTCGGCGGCCGCAGGCTCCCATGACCGGTACGCGTGGTCACCCAGCCACTTCTGACGTGCGGGAATGGCGGCCTTGAGGGCCTCGATCATGATTTCTGCGCCGTCGCCGGTGTCCACTACCCAGTCGCAGGCCGGGAAGGCTTCGCCGAGGTCCTGGCCGCGCTTGGGGTCGGACAGCCAGACGGCGACGTCGCGGCGGGTCAGGGCCTCGCACAGCACGTCCATGGCGCCCTCGGTCTTCCCTGCACCGGTCACGCCCATGATGAGCAGGTGGATGGCCTGGGGCAGGGTGAGGACGAGGGGGCGGCCGTCGTCGTAGACGCCGATGACCAGCGGCTCAGCGATCGATCCGCCGGGGGAGGACGGGCCGGGCCACCAGATGACCTCCTTCAGCATGTCCATGGGCACCACGGTGAACGTGCCACGCCGGGCCGAGTCGGGGTCAGGCCGGTTGCGCACGGCGCTGGTCGGGACGTCGAGGGCAGAGGCGATGCGCGGCAGGGCCTTGGAGACGTCCTCGTGGGTGCCCTCTCCTGCCGGCAGCGCGTAGGGCACGGTGACCTTGTTGGGCTCGACCTTGACGTTTCCGATCTGCGTGCGAGCCAAGCCCACCTTCTCCAGCAGGCCCTTGTCGCTGCTCTCCCCGACAGCATCCGGGTTGCGACGCATGATCATGCGAACGTTCCAGGTCAGCGCCATGACGGGGCCGCCCATCAGGTACAGGTCATCGATCGGCCCTGCGGTCGGCCCAGAGATGCAGGCCGCGGTGACCCAGGCGGTTCCTGCGGCCACGGTGATGGCCGAGTGGAGGCGCCGCTGCGCGCTGGTCGACCTACCCGCCCACCAGGTGGCGCCGGTCAGCGCCACCGAGGCGAGGGTGAGGCCAGCACCGGCCCATGCGCTGTCGCCCCATCGCCAGTGCCCGAGGGCGCCGGCCACGCCCACGCCCGCAACGCCCAGCCAGGGCGGCAGGTGCGGCTTGGCCCGGTGCAGCAGGTACTTGCCCACGCCCCCGGCGTCGGAGGCGCCTCGCAGCTGCGCCTCATGCTGCTGGTCGGTGTTCTTCTCGGCCATCGCCGTGCCTCCTTACTGCTGGGACCAGTTGATGACGGGCTGCTGCGGGCGCCGGGCGCGGTGCCGGACGCGGTTGATCTCCTCCTCGTACTCCTGCTGGAACGTGGAGTACGCGGCGGCGGCGTTCTTCGCCGCATCCCGGAGGGCGTCGGCGGCCTTGTTGAGCTTGCGGGCGACCTTCTGGGCGCGGATGCGGGAGCCGAACGCGCGGCCCTGCGGGTCGGGAACGGCGGCCAGTACGCCCTTGAGGATCTCGGCGCCCATGGCGACCTCGATGGACAGGGTCACGGCGGCAGCCCGAAGGCTGTTGCAGTAGTTCCTGACCTCGGCCGGAGAGGTGAACTCCGGGGCGGGCAGCAGGTTCTGCGCGCTGGGCTGCCCGCCGCCCTGCCGGGCCGGAGCGCCGTTGGTGGTGCTCTTGCTGGCGTTGACGTTGACGGTAAAGCCGGGGGCGAAGGTACCGAAGTTCTTGGTGCCCTTGGCCTGCGATCCGTTGGCGCCGCTGGGCGCGGCCTTGGTGTTCGCCATTGGGGTGTCCTCCAGGACGTGGCGGCCGGTCAGCGGCCGGCGAGGTAGTCGCGCCACAGGGCGCGCAGGATGAGGAAGCAGCCGGTGGCGCAGGCCGCGGCGATGGCGATGGCGATGAACGCCATGGCGAACGCGAGGGCCAGGACGCAGGCGACGCAGGCGCCAGCACAGGCGAGGCCGCCGATGGTCCACCACTTGCGGGCATCGAATGGCGTGGGCTGCTGGTGGTCGTGCTGGCAGGTGTGGGGCTGTATGGCCTGGCTGATGGCCTGTGCGGTGAGCACGGCCTTGACCAGCTCCAGCTGCTGGGAGTCGATAGAGGCCTCGTTCGCGGCGGCGAGGGCCTTGTGCAGGGCGTCGTTGCTCATCGACGCCTCCCGCGGATCCGGGCGACGGCCCGGTGCCGCGGCCAGATGGCCGCCGCGACGCCGAGACCGAACGCCACCACAATCGGCTCCGTCACCAGGACCCCGACGAGACCGAGCAGGTTGGGGAAGGTGAGAACCAGGGCGAGCGCGAGGATGATCAGGGACCAGCGCATCACACGTATCCCCCGTTCCCCTCGTCGCGCTTCACCGGTGCCGGGGGCTTCTTCGCGGCCCGGGACAGGGCGGTGCGCACGTAGGGTTCGTCGACGACCAGGCGCCGGTGCCGGGCGATGTGCTCGACGATGTCCTTCGCCTTGGCGTCCGGTCCGAGGGCTGATGCGGCTTCCTCGACGGCGCCCTGGAGGTTCACGGGC
This sequence comes from Kitasatospora sp. NPDC056184, assembly GCF_042268405.1. Lineage (NCBI taxonomy): Bacteria > Bacillati > Actinomycetota > Actinomycetes > Kitasatosporales > Streptomycetaceae > Kitasatospora > Kitasatospora sp. NPDC056184. Next base: position 29,801 of record NZ_JBHJUI010000043.1, read on the forward strand.
GGCAGGGCGCTGACCTGCTGATGCGCGGGCGTATCGCTGCGCTGCACCTCGTACTCCGGGGGCCGCTGGCCGAGGACCAGGGCGACCGCGGCCGGGTCGATGGAGAACCCGTAGTAGGCAAGCACGGATGACAGCTCGGCGGGCGGCGCATCAGGTCGCGCATCAGCCGCGAGGCGGATCGCATCCACCGGGTCCATCCCAGCGAGGTGAGTACGGACCGCTTCGGTGGCCGACGGCAGGCCGGGCTTCGTGGGCGCTTGCTCGACGGCGGCCGGGGCGGCCGCGCTGAACATGCCGGCGAGCGCTTCATCGGCGCCTTCGGTGATGCGGCCGCGCTGCACCTCGACGAGAGCGGCGCCGAGGACCTGGTCGCCGACACCGACCTTCTCAGCGAGATCCCAGCTCTTACGCAGGGCCTTGGCGCGCTGCTTCTCGTCCGGGTGCCGGGCGGCAACCGCCTGGTGATAGGCGAGCTGCTGCACGGCATCCGCGTTCCGCCGCTGCGCCTCGGCGTCCACGCCGGTGGTGTAGACGACGACGCTCCGAGCGATGAACCCGAGGCCTTCGGCCGCGCCGGACATGGCGAGCGGGGTCACGGCATAGACGGCGGCATCGCGAGGACTGCTCGCGATGGTGACGCCGATGCAGGAAGCGGAGACGGGGGCGAGCCACATGCCGAGCCGGACGACCGCGGGGGACGACTGGCCGAGCATGGTCCGCCCAAGCATGATCAGCGCAAGGACGAGGGTGAGGCCCTCGCCAGCGGCGACGACGCCGGCCGCGGTGGCCTGCCGGTGGAACTCGGAGACGACGTTGGTGTAGGTGCCCGAGGCGCCGGCCGCGCCGACGGCGAGCATCAGCGCGGCAGCGGCCCCAAGGACGCCCATCTGCCAGCGGGTGAGGGAACGGGTGCTCACTGGCCACCGTCCTTGCGCTCGGCCGCCTTCTTCTCCTCGGCGTCGAGCCTGGCCCGCAGGAAGCTGACGTTCCAGGCAAGGTCCGCGGGGTCCTCGTCGAGGGCCTCGCGCACGGTGCGGGCCCAGCTGGCGCGCTCAAGGATCCGTCGGTCGTAGGCGGGGTCGTCGTGGGGGAGGGTGATCGCGTCGAGGACGGTAGTGAGGAGCGCGCGCAGGTCGCGGACCTCGGCGGAGGTGGGCTCGGTGCTCACTGGCGCTCACCCTGCTCGCTGTTGAGGAACGCGGCGATCTGGGGGAAATGCCGCTCGACGAAGTGGCGTGCCCGCTCCTCCTCGGTCTGCGGCTCGGCGCCGAGGGCGCGCAGCAGCAGGCGCAGGGATTCGCGGAGGGAGAGGACGCTGTCGCTGCCGAGCAGCTGCTGGGCGACGCCGATGGCGACGTCCAGGTCGCTGGGCACGTGCGGCTCGTCGTGGACGGGGCGCGCGGCGCCACCGGTGAGGGGCCAGGTGGGGTTCTGGCGCCGGAGGTGGGCCGTGCTGGCGTAGTCCGCGTCGGCGAGCTGGTGCAGCTTGGCGACGCGCTCCTGCGGGGAGCTTGCGCGCGCACTGGGGCGCGGGGAAAGATCGGTCATGCCGACTCCTGCTCGTATCAGGTAGTTCGGTGAAAGGCCGGGCGGTGCGCGCGCCGGGGACACCACTCCCCGAGCTGCTGCCCGGCCTTTCTTGCGTGCTCTAGCGTTCCATAGCCTGAACGCTTTGTACAGCCAATGGAACGCATCCGGTGCGCATCACGGCGAATCAGCAGGCTGGAAGGCCTGCAGCACCAGGTAGCGCTCAGGCCCGTAGGCGGTCCCGCACCAGCGGCATATCAGCGTCGTCTCGCCTGGCAGGCGGGAGATCACCGCCCCGCACACCGTGCCCTGGTCGTCCGTCACTGCCACACACGTGCCGATCCGCTGGGGCCTCGGCAGCGGGTCGCCGACGATGCTCCGGGCCTGGAGCTCCAGCTCCCTCACCTCGCGGGCGAGGTCGCCGGCCGCCGGGTACTGCGCCACGATCCAGTCGAGTTCCTGCGCCAGCCATCGGCAGTCCGCGGCGAGGCTTCCAGGCGGCGGTGCCCCCCGGTGGGGCCAGCGCACGCGCCGCACGTCCACCCGCCACAGGCGCATCGTCTCGGCCGCGCGGATCCAGGTGATCGTGTCGATCACGTCCTCATTGACCGGCGAGCGCGGGCCGGCCGCGCTCTTCGTGGCGACGATCTCGCCCCAGCCGGACCGGCGAGGCACCAGGCACTCGCCGACCTCGGCGTACAGGGCGGGTAGTTCTTGCAGCCCCGCGGCCAGCTGCTCCCGGTGCCGGGTGCACAGGTAGCCGCTGGCCGCGCGGTCGCACAGCTCGCAGGTGTTCACGGGGTGGTGCTCTCCTTGGGCTCTGCGAGGGCGTCGCGCACCCGCGCGGCGGGGACCTGCGCGTGCGTCCAGTCGTACGGGGCGACGGCCGCGCGGACGCGCTCGATGGTGGCCTGCGCCTGCTCCAGCTCCTCGGCGAGGCGGTCGCGGTCGACCTCGATCTCCTTCGCCTTGGCCTTCCAAATGTCGCCGCGGCGCCAGCCCTTGGAGGCGTTCGCGTACAACTCGTCCAGGGCGTCGTCGGTGGTGGTGCTGGCGGTGTGGCGCTTCATGCCGTCCTCCGCTGGTGCTCGTAGTTCTTGCAGGTGTGGTCATGGGCGGCGCCGGCGGATGTCCACCAGCGCTCGCAGCAGGCGGCAGCCAGGGCCGCGTCGACCACCTCGCCCGTGATGGGCCGGAGGCCGCAGGGGCGGGCGGCCCGCTCGGCGCGCACCGCGGCCGCGCGGCGCTCGTTGGCGGCGACGTACTCTCGGCCCGCGGCGACGGCCAGCAGCAGGGAGACACCGAACAGGCCGATGGCGTACCACCAGGCGTCTGCGCGGGCGCTGGTGACGGAGCAGTGGCCGGCGAGGGCGGCGGCGGCCAGGTACAGCCATCGCAGGGCGCGGTCGGGGAGGGTCACGGCTGGGCTCCGTTCTGCTGGGCCTCAGTGAGGTTGCTGTCGGGCATCTGTCCGCGGCGCGCTCTGGCGTCGGCTTCGGCCATCCGCTTCAGTGCCCGCTCGATGACCACCGCCCGCACCTGCCCCGCGTACACGGTGGCGAGGAGATGCTCCGACCGAGGGGTGAGGACCTCGCGGGCGGTGGGACGACGCTGCGGGCTCACCGGACAGCCCTCTCGGTCAGCCGCTTGAGCGCATCGTCGACGGTGAAGCCGTTCACGGTGACGAGGGGCGCCTGATCCCTGGCGAGCTTCAGCGCGGTGTCGAGGTCGAAGCGGTGAGCGTCCAGCCACTCGTCCTCGCGCTCGGAGGGGCGCATCTCGTACTCCCAAGTGCCGTCGGAGCCGAGGCACTGGGAGTGCCGCTTGACGGCCCACCGGCCATGGCCGCGGTATTCGACGGTGATCTCGAAGACGTGGGAGTCGATGCCGTCCTCGGGCAGGCAGTTCACGCTGTACTTGGAGGCCTGCACGATCGGCTCGCCGGGCTTCGGCAGCTCGGCTGGCGGCTGCTCGTCGGCCCACACGATCCGCGTCGCGCCGTTGTGCCCGTGGATGGCCACCGCGTCGCTCAGGCGGTCCCAGTGGACGGTTGACGGGCGGTCGCCTATCCAGCGCAGGGTTACGGTCCCATCGGGCCACAGGACGCCGTCGGCGATGTGGCCGGTGCCGGAGACGCCGCTCACGTCGTGGTCGCGTTGGAGACGAAAGAGACGGGGCTGGGTGGTCATGGTCTGTGTTCCTCCGTGGTGTGATGGGCGGGAGGCCGCCCCTGAATCCCGCAGGGGCGGCCGTTAGGCGTGGTCATCCGGAATGCGGCAGGGAGGCGCGCCAGGCCTCGACGACGGTCTTCGGGACGCGCCCGACCGGCGGGCAGTCGACACCGTTCGCTGCGGCCCAGGCGCGGACTTCGGCCGCGGGGTAGTCGACGGGCTTCCGCTTGGTCGGCTTCTTCTTCGGCGGCGCCAGCTCGGCCTCACGCGAACGGAGTTCGACGAGACGCTTCTCCAACTGCTCGGCCTCGGTCGTGATGGCGGTCAGCTCCTGGTCGGTGGCGTACCGCTTGCGGAGGCCTGCGAGGACAGCGCGGGCGCGGGCAGCCTGGTCCTGGACCTGGGGGTCGGGGTGTTCGTCGCCCCACTTGAGGAGCTGACCGACGGGGAGCGGCTGCGGTTCGCCGGCGGCGCGTGCCTTGAGGGGCAGGTCCGGGATGGAGGAGAGCTGCGGTACGGGCTGGGCCATGGGTGCGGGTCCCTTCTGGGCCTCGGGGAGGTGGAGGCGGTTCTGGCGGGCGGCTTCGGGGCCGCCCTGGGTGTCGATCTCGTCAAGCAGGCGGTGTAGGGCGGCGATGGTCACTTGTTAGCGAGCTCCAGCAGGACGTCGGCGTGACACGGTCGGCCGGGCGGGCACCAGCACATGAGGTCCCGGCCAGCCAGATCCCGCCGCATCACGTCGACCAGCTCCGGCCGCTCCGCGAGCCAGCGGCGGTACAGCTCGATCACCTGCTTCGGGGTGGCGTCCTGCACCAGGTGCCAGGTCACGGCGCCGTCGGGGTGGACGAAGGCGTGCCGCTGCCCCGACGCCTTGCCGAGGCGCCCTTCGTGCTCCCACTCGCTGCCGTCGAGCGCGGGCATACGAACCTGGGTGGAGTTGAGCGGGTAGGCGTTGCCCCAGCGGCTGCCGCGGCCGACGTAGACCGCGTCAGCGGGTGCGCGCCACCCCTTGGCGCGGCGGCGCTGGATCCGGCGGGGGGCGTCAAGGGTGATCTGCCGGTTCGTCATGCGTTCCTCCGTGGTGTGATGGGGGAGGTCCGGGCCTGATAGCGACAGGCCCGGACCGCTATGCGGCGGCGGGAAGGATGAGCTGGCCGAGGACGCGGCCGACGCGGTCCTGGTCGATGAGGTCGGCAACGTCGCCTGCGGTGCTGCCGCGCGGCACGTCGATGCCGATGCGCCGGCAGAGGCCCATCTGCTTCGAGGTCGGCTTCCCGGACCGCCACTGGGCCTGGCGTGCGACGAACGCGTGCGGGGCGAGGACCTTGGCCTGCTGCTCCAGCCAGGCCAGCGCCTCCGGCAGCGGGCGGGCCGTGTCGTCCTTGGGGGGCTGCACCCCGGTGCCTTCCGTCCAGCGGCGCATTCGGTACAGCCGGGTGCCGGGGTCGCGCTGGAGGAAGAGGAACATGGCGCCGGTCAGGCGGATGAACCACGTGCCCTCGGGGGTGCGCAGCCAGCGGATCGCGGACGAGCCGAACAGGTTGAACTCTTCGGCCTCGACCCGCGCGGTCAGGACCCTGCGCTTCTCGGCGGCCGCGGCCTCCTTGGCGACCTGGCGGAGCGTCTTGCCCTCCTCGGCCTGGCCGATCTCACGCTCGGTCAGGTCGACCATCGACGCGAGCTTGTGGCGGGTCGAGGCGCCCATGACGTCGAGCAGCAGGGCATCCCGTTTCCCGGGTGCCGGGCGCAGGGCGCGGCCGGCCATCTGGACGTAGAGACCCGGGCTCTTGGTGGGGCGGGCGATGACGGCGCAGGACGTGTGCGGGGCGTCGAAACCTTCCGTCAAGACCATGCAGTTGGTGAGCACCTGCACGTCCCCGGCGCTGTACCGGGCGAGCGTCGCGCGCCGGTCGTCCCGGCTCATGCCACCCCACACCGGGGCCGCCGTGATGCCGGCGGCCTCCAGCGCGGCAGCGGCGGCCTGGGCGGTCGCGACGGTCGGCGTGAAGACGACGCCCGGGCGGTCCCCGGCGTGGTCGACGTAGGCCTTGGCGATGGCGTCCAGCGCGCCCGAGTCCTCCAGCGCCTTACCCAGCTGCCCGTCGACCAGGTCGCCGCCACGGGTCCGGACCTTGTCCAGGTCCAGGCTGTCGACCGTGATGCGCTTGCCGCGGACGTCGCACAGGTATCCGTCGCCGATCATGTCGAGGATGTCGAGACGGAAGACGACGTCTTCCCAGACCTCGGCCAGGCCGCCGTCGGTGCGGGTCATCGTGGCGGTGAACCCGGCGACGGGAACCCCGCGCCAGGCGCCGAAGTGTTCGAGTACCTCCATGTAGGTGCGGGCCGCGGCGTGGTGGCACTCGTCCACGATGACCAGGCCGATGTCGCGGATGGCCTCGCGACGCTTGGCCACGGCCAGGGTCTGGACGCTCGCCACGATTACATCGGCGTCCGCGTGGTCGTCGCGCTGCGCCTTGACGATGCCGACCCGCAGCATCGGGTCGACGGCCAGCAGCTTGGCCGCGGCCTGCTCGATCAGCTCCTCGCGGTGCGCGATCACGAGGACGCGGCCGCCGTTGAGGGTGTCGAGCATCTGGTGTGCCAGGTGGGAGAAGACGACGGTCTTTCCGGCGCCGGTCGGGAGGACGACGGCGAGCCGGTTGGTGCCGGCGGCCCAGCCCTTGCGCAGGGCCTCGATGGCGTCGACCTGGTAGGGCCGGGGTGTGAAGGTCTGCGGTACGGCGGTAGCGGTGGCGGTGCTCACGGTTCACCTCGGTTCGGTTGCTGGGCTGTTGCGGGGAGTGCGGGGACTTGGCGGGAGTCCTGCGGGGACTCCCGCACGGTCCTGCGGTGGCGCTGATCAGCGGTTTTGCGGGGACGCGGGGACTTGCGGGGAGTTGGGAAATCCCTTGATGCCGGAGGCCCTCAGAACTGTCGTGCGACGACGTGCGGCACATGTGATGCGCGATGCATGCGAGACGCGCGCGCTATACAGGGGAGCGGGCCGAGTCCCCGCAAGTCCCCGCATCCCCGCATCCATGCAGGTCGCCCCGCATGCGGGGACCTGGCGAAGTCCCCGCACAGGTCCCCGCGAAGTCCCCGCACTCCCCGCAGGACGGCCGGTCACGACTCGTGCCCGCCGGTGCCGCGGTCGGCGTGGACCTCGACGCGCCACAGGTTCTGCTTCCTGTGGCTGTCGACGACCATCACGACCTTGTGGGTGCCGAAGTAGCGGCCAGCACGGGCCTTCAGCCAGATGCCCAACTGGTTCGCGCTCGGCGGCTCGTCGCCCTTGCGCGGCACGTGGGTGGGCAGTCCCTTGATGACAGCCCCCGTGGTCAGAGGCTCGCTGCCGTAGCTCTGCCGCCACATCTCCAGGAAGAGCGCCCACTCCTGCAGTTCGTCGTCCTGGTCGCGCGCCTCGTTGCGGTCGGCCATCCAGCCCTCGACGCCGAGGAAGTCGAGCAGGCCGGCCATGGTGCTGGCCCACTCGCTGTAGTCGCCTTTGCGGACGCGGACCTGGGGCGTCCCCGCGGCGACCCAGGCCCGGACGAGGGTGACGAGGGCGGCGACCAAGGTGGAAGCGTTGTGGCGCAGCCAGGGCCGGAGGTCGCCGACGGTGAAGTTGTCGCGCTGGTCAGGGTCGGGGCAGTCGGGGTCCAGGCGAACCCAGAGGACGCGACGGCCGTTGTCCCCGCCGGTGCGGAGGGCGTTGCCGGTGACGATCCAGAGGCGATCGTTCGGCATGGTCACCTTGGACGTGGCGCCCAGGACCCGGTCACCCCAGACCTCGGAGGTCAGCAGGGCGGACAGGACGGGCGACTTGATGATGCAGCCGTTCGGCAGGTTGTCGAGGACGACGACGGGCTGCCCGGTGCCGTACAGCTGCGTGGTGATGCTCTTCCGCAACTCGGTGTCGTTCTCGGGCCAGGCCGTGTCCGCGATGCCGTAGCAGTGCCGGAAGATGTCCTTCAGCAGGCTCTTGCCGGACCCGGCGGCCGTCGCGGTGAGCACGAACATCGGTGTCGGCCCGTGGAAGTAGGGCCGCAAGATCGGCGTCAGCAGCGCGCCCAGGTAGTGCGCGCGGTCGCTGGCCGCGACCCAGGGGAAGTCCTTCAGCACCTGGTCGAGGACGATGCTTTTGGCCCTGTCGAGGCTGTCCCGCGTCACCTGGGGGGCGAGGCGGCGCAGCGGCACCCGGGGCTCCAGGTACAGGCCGGTCGCCCGGTCGTAGCCGAGGGAGTCGAGCAGCGTGCCGTCGGGGCGGATGACCGGCGAGGTAACAACGCCCCGGAGGACGGGCAGGGGCCAGTCCTTCCGGCCGAGGATCGTGGAGCAGCTCTTGGGCATGAGCAGCTCGCGCTCTTCCTCCAGCTGCTCGGTGACCGGGTTTCGCTTCAGGGTGTAGCTGGTGAGGTGGTCGGCGAGGTAGGCGCGCAGGTTGTCGGTGCCCAGCTGCTGTACCACCGGGTCGTCGTTGTCGTCGCGGTACACCCAGCACGGCCCGCCGGACCGCTTGTACAGGTCGGGCAGACGGCCGTCGGCCATGAGTGCCAGGACGCCGTCAATGCCGTCGGCCTCGTTCGTGATGTCCAGCTCGGGACGGGACGACACAGAGCGCAGGTGGGGGCCGCCCTCGAATCCGCCCTCTTGGGGGTCGGGGGCGTGGTCGAGCGCCGAGGACCCGTCGGCGAAGTGCTGCGACTGCGCGGGCACGGAGGACAGGCGCCGGCGGGGCGGCTCGGTGCCGTACCCCTGGCGACGCAGCTCGGCGGCCGCGGCCTTGAAGTTGCCGCCGTGCTCCAGCAGCGTGTAGGCGCCGAACTTGCTGTAAGGCGTGTCGGCCTGGAACTCCGAGCCGGTGGCGAACACCCACAGGCGGTCTTTCTCCGGGTCGCGGCCAGTGGTGGCCTTGACGCTGCCGACGCCGTCGGCCCAGCCCCAGTAGGTGGTGTTGCCGCGCGTGATGATGGGCCGGAACGTGCCGCGCAGGATCTCGCCCCAGTCCGCGCGGGCCTCGTAGTCCTCGCCGGGCCGCAGGCCTCCGCCGGGCAGCGGCTCCGCCGCCTTGGGGGCCGTCTTCGGCGCCTCGGGCACGGGCATCTGGTCGACCATCCGGCAGATGTCCCGGATGGCGCCCATGGTGTCTGCGTCGAGGACGGGGATCGTGGCCGGCGAGCCTGCCACGCGGACGTAGGGACGGCCGGAGGCGTGGACGGCGGGGCCGGACGGCTCGACCAGGCCGTAACCGCCTTCACCGCGCGTCTCGATGAGGACGCGGACAATCTTCGTGTTGGGCTTCTCAGCGACCCGCTGACGCTCGTTGTCGTCCCACTCGTGTTCCTCGGCGAGTCGGGAGGCCAGCTTGCGGTTCGGCGGTACGGCGGCGCCGTCGAGGCGGACGCGGTAATGGCGGCCGCCGCTGGGCGACTCGGTCACCCAGCCGTTCAGGATCGCGGTCCAGGGCTCGCCGAGGCCGGAGGCCTCCATGATCTCGGTGACGTCGTTCAGCAGGCCCTCGCGGATGGCGAGGCCCTCGAACTCGATCAGCTCGACAGCACCGGATACGGCTCCGTAGACCACGGCGATGCCTCGCGGTCGGTCGCCGTCGAACCAGGCATCGTGTTCGGCGGGGGTGCTGCGGTTCACCTTGTACTGCATCCACGACACGGCCGGCCGCTTGCTGCCGTCCGCCTTGATGGGGAGGACGCACAGGCCAGCGTCGTGCAACTCGCGGGCGGCGGCCCGGAGATCGGCGGTCTGTGAGTCGGTCAAGGGGTGCCCCCGTGGTACGTGTTCAGGTGGTGTGTCTTGATGCCGGCGATGAAGTGCGCGACACCGAGGGCGCCGCGGCGGACCGGGAGGCCGTCGTTGCCCTCCAGGCGGTCGTTCGCGCAGACGGGGCCTTCCTTCGGCTGCGGGCAGCCGGGGCGGGTGCACTCGTAGCGGGCGCGGAAGTTGTCCATGTCCACGAACAGGGCGCCGTGGACGTGCTGGGGTGCGGCCGCACGGTCCGGGGTGTCCCGGGTGCGCGCGGCGGTGCTGCTCAACGCGCCGCCTGGGCGGCGGCGGCCTGGGACTCGGCGGTCAGGCGCTGCCCTTCGTAGAGCTCGGCGATGGCGGCGCGCAGCTGGGTGAGGGTGTCGGCGGGGTGCTGTCCCTGCGGAGCGATAGCCAGGCCGCCGGTAGCGGTCCAGATGACGATCGTCTCGGCCGGCTGCTCTTCCGCCGGCACGCGGGTCTCGTGCACGGTGATGCCGTGCTGCGCGGCGACCATCCGCAGGTCCTCGCGGCTGAAGACACGGTGGATCCAGGCGTAGACGGCCTCCGGGTCGCCGGTGCGTTCGACCAGTTCACCGATGGCGCCGAGGCACTCGGCCAGGGCGGGGTCGGTGGCGTCGGCGGCGGCCTGGGCGGCTGCGATGGCGCGCGCAGCCTTGAATGCGGGAAGCTGCTGCATGGGCTGCTCCGTTTCTCTACTTGCTGGTGAGGGCGGGCTGCTCGGACGGCGTCACCGGCTGGACCCCGGTGGCGCCGTCGCTGTGAGCGGCTGCTGCCGACTGGACCCCGGCAGTAGCGAGCAGGGAGAGGCCGAGGAAGCCGACCAGGTCGGCCTTCCGCACGCGCTTGGCGCGGCCGAACTCGAGCACCTCGATGGGGAATGCGCCCTGGCGGATCAGCTGGTAGCCGTTGCCTTCGCTGATGTTCAGGGCGGCGAACGCGGCCTTGACCGGGGGCATCGCGGGCAGGTCCAGGACCTGCTCCGGGGTCAGTGGCTCAACCTTCTTGACGCTCACACGGCCTCCTTCTGCGGCTGGGCCGGGATGAAGGTGCGGCCTGCGCGCTCCATCGGGATGAAGAGGACCAAGAGGTCGATGCCGATGGCGCGGGTTATCGCCTTGGCCTTGTCTTCGGGGACCAGGCGCTGGGTGCCGGACATGAGGGCGCCGATCGTGCCGTGCGCCACTCCGGCCAGGGCGGCGAGTTCGCGGCTGGTGACTGCCTCACCGGTGCCGGTGCGCTCCATGAACGTCTTGAGTCGGTCGCCACTGACGACCGCGTACATGGTGGGCGGGGTGGGGGTATCGCTCACGTTCACCTCACGGGACGGTCTGTTCATCGCACTGAACGGCGATGGACGTGAGCATTCCATGCGCTGAACGCTTTGTCTAGTCGATCGAACGTGCGCGGGCGCAGGTATGTAATTGGTCAATGACTCTCTGCGATCTGGCGTGATCGGCCGATGTGCTGAACAATCCGTCCAGTGCATGGAATGAACGGCCCAAGCGACCTGCCCGTACGTCTCTCTGGACAGTGCAGACCCTGAACGGCCCGTGAATACCTCTGACCGCAGGAGTGGCAGGATGAGCCCCATGGCCCCCAACGACACGTCTCCCGCTGGAACCACGCCAGCGCCTGAACGGCGGACACAGTTCGCCGACCTGATCCGGCGGCGGCGCGCGGAGCTGAATGAGGGGCTGTCCGCCTTCGCCGCCAAGGCGGTTGACGCGACCACGGGCACTCGGGTGACGCGCGGCTGGATCTACCGCCTGGAGACGGGCGAGACGATCACGCCCCCCCAGTATGAGGAGCTGCGCGCTCTCGCTGCGGCCTGCGAGCTGCCCGTGGAGACCCTCCAGGACGCGGCCGGCAGCCAGTTTTTCGGCGTCGACCCACTCATCGGCGGCTCATCAGAGGCCAAGGCCTACGTGCGCAAGCTGGACCAGCTGCCGACAGACCAGCGGGAGCGACTCCTGCGGCTCATCGACACCTTGGCTCCCCCGCATTCCCCCGAATGAGGAATGCATTCCGCATTGCATCACTCTGGGTGGCAGGCGTGAACCGACAGTAGACCTGTGGGACCTGTGATGCGATCATGCGGGTACCGCATCTACTGACCATAAGGTGCAGGTATGCGACCACATTCGAACGCATGAGCGATGGGTGGGGGAGGACTGCATGGCGTCAGCGCGTCCACGGGTCTGGTATGTCTTTTCGGACGACGTGCCCGACGGTGAACTGCTCGTACCGATCAGGACCGAACACGGATTGGCGGTCGCCGTGCGCCCCAATGCAGGCATGGACCAGTCGATGCTCGACCGGCTCAACGAGGTCGCGGACCATGTAGTGGGGGTGGGGCTGGTGCGTCTGGACGCCGGGCCGTCCGAGCCTCCCGAATGAAAGGAGTAGGCCATGCCGTCAGCGCGCCGCGCGGGGAGCGTCTACCGCCGATGTGAGTGCCGCGGGGGCGACGGCAAGCTGTTGGGTAACGCGTGCCCACAGCTGAAGAAGAGGGCCCACGGCTCTGTCGGTCTCCGTCAGGAGCTGCCGCCGGACGCCGAGGGCAAGAGACGCACATTTCGCAGGACCGGCTACGGCAGCGTGGCCGAGGCCCAAGGCGACCTGTCCCGCCTGCAAGCCATCCTCTCCCTACCGGGAGACGACGTGGAGGAACAGCGGCGCGTCGGCGACCTGCTCGCCGACATCGCAGCGCGCCGCGCTTCCATCCCAGAGATTTCTGAGGTGCAGCGGCGCCTCGGCGTGGGCGTACCGCTGGACGGTAAGGCCA
>NZ_JBHJUI010000044.1:0-38944 GCF_042268405.1 Kitasatospora sp. NPDC056184
GAGCGGGTATCCCGGCGGCAAGCCGCCGGGCAGGGAACGCCTCCGCTTCGCTTCGGCGGAATTCCCGCGCAAGCGCGGGAATTGAATTCCGCAAGCGGAATTCTATAGGCGGGGAAAACCCGCTTCGCTGGGTTTTCCTGGATTCCCGCAAGCGGGAATCTGATGGCTGACTGGGAGGGGTGGGTGCATCATGCGCGGCACTGTGTAGACCCAGGAATCCCATGCCACCCCCGGCCTCTCACGCTTCGTGACCTCACAGTCGGTCAAGGCCGGCACTCCCTGTCGAGCCCGGTGGACTCCGCTTCGCTCCGTCCACCCTGAATGCCCGTCACTGCCCACCTCCAGAACCCTTGCCACGGGATGAGTGTACCACTCGAAGCGTGGTTTCATGCCCGAAAACCGCCCGCATCACCTCGCAGGATGAACCTTCGGCAAGCCTGATGCATCATGGTGATGCACTGTGTAGAGTCAGTGTTGCAGTCACACCCCCGGCGTTCGACTCTCTTGCGGGTGTTGTGCGATCAAGGAAATCCCCTCCAGCATTCCACGAAGGGACGGGGCAATGCCCATCGAGTTGCGGGACCACCAGATCGAGGCGGTCGACGCGATCATTCGCGCGCTGGACGTCCCGCCGGGCGGGGTGATTCCGGCGCGCGGGCTGCGGGCGCAGATTCACGCGGCCTGCGGGACCGGGAAGACGTACATCTGCGCGGCGGCCGCGCGCCGGATGCTGCCACGCGGCCGAGTGCTCGTCCTGGTGCCGACGCTGGCCCTGCTCGGGCAGACGGTCAAGGCGTGGCGGGAGGTCGGGCATACGGGGCCGGCGGTCGCGGTGTGCTCGATGGAGGACGACGTCGAGCTGTGGTCGATGGACGTGCGGTGCACGACGAACCCGATCCGGCTGGCGATGTGGCACGGCTCGGGGCCGGTCACCATGTTCGCCACCTACAGCTCGCTGGGGGTGCTGGCGGAGGCCTTCGGGGGCGCCTACGGCAAGCGCCTGGACCCGCTGGACCTGGCGGTGGTCGACGAGGCGCACCGCACGTCGGGGAGCTTGGGGAAGGCGTGGGCGGACATCCATCACCAGGAGGTCATCCCGGCGGCCCGGCGGCTGTACGCGACGGCGACGCCGCGGATCTGGCAGGAGCGGCCGGCGCCGGCCTGGGGCCTGCGGGAGGGTGAGCGGTACGAGCGGATGCCGGAGGAGATGGCCGCGTCGATGGACGACGAGGCGATCTTCGGCCCGGTCGCGTGGAAGCTTCCGCTGTCCGAGGCGGTGAAGCGGGGCCTGCTCGCCCGGTACCAGATCATCGTCGTCGAACTGACCGACCCGGTCGTCACCCCGGAGAGGCTGATGAGCCCTGAGCGGCGCCAGGAGGAGATCCGCGGACAGCGGCTCGGCGCCCTCCAGGCCGCCATGCTGCGCACCATGGCGCAGCACCGGTTGCGGACGATGATCACGTTCCATCACCGGACGGTGGAGGCGAACGCGTTCGCGGAGGGGTTGCCGGCGATGGCGCGGCGGCTGCACGCGGCGGATCCGGAGACGTACCCGGAGCGGATCTGGGCGGGCTGGCTGAAGGGTGAGCATGCCGGGGAGCGGCGGGGGCGGGTGATCGGGGAGTTCGGGCGCAGCGCGTTGTGGTCGGTGTTGTGCAACTGCCGGGTGCTGGGTGAGGGGGTGGACATTCGGGCGGTGGACTCGGTGGCGCTGCTGGATCCGAAGGGGGCGCCGCATGACATCGTGCAGGCGATCGGGCGTGCTTTGCGGCAGCAGCCGAACGAGGGGAAGCTCGCCAGTCTGATCGTGCCCGTATTCCTGAAAGAGGGTGAGGCGCCGCAGGACATGTTCACCTCCGGGAGTTACCGGCCTTTGGTGAACGTTCTTCAGGCGCTGCGGGCTCACGATGAGGAGGCCGTTGAATTGCTGGCGATTCCTCAGGTCGAGCAGAAGAACGTGGTGGAGCCGTCCACGGATATCGGCCCGGCTCCTGAGGAGGGTGAGAAGGAAAGCCGGATGCTGCTGCATTTTTCGGCTCCGCGTGACCCGATGATGGTCGCGAACTGGGTGAGCTTCCAGGTGATCGACACGGAGCGGCAGGACTGGGCGAGGGGTTGGTCGGCGGCCGAGAAGTACTACAAGCGGGAGGGGCACTTGCGGGTGCCGTTCGACCATCGCGAGGCGACGAGGGCCGGGCTGGAGCCGCACCAGATGTACCCGCTGGGGCACTGGGTGAGCGAGCAGCGCAAGGCGTACGCGGCCGGGGAGATGGAGGGCAAGCGCGTCGAGCGGCTGGAGGCGCTGGGGATGGTGTGGGATCCGCTGGACGCGGCGTGGGAGGAGAACCTCGCCGCGTGCCGGGAGTACTACAAGGACCACCGCACCCTGGCGGCGCCGCGCACCGCGACGGCGTTGGACAAGCCGGTCGGGCAGTGGCTGTCCAACCAGCGCCGGCCCGGCGTCCTGGACGGCCGGCCGGACCGGGTGGAGGCGCTGGAGGAGATCGACCCGGATTGGAACCCGGCATGGCCGCTGGACTGGCAGCGCCACTACGCCGCCGTGCGCGAATGCGTCCAGGGCGGCGCCGAGCTGTCCGATCTCCTGCCCGGGGTCACGCTGCACGGGCTCGACGTCGGGCGGTGGCTGGAGCGCCAGCGCCAGCACATCGTGTGGCAGAGCCTGGTGGACGGGCAGCAGGGGCGCCTGGCCGCGCTCGGCATCGAGCCGCTCGAGGCCCCGGCCGGGCAGGACGGGGCGGTGGGTCGGAGGAAGACCGGCGCCGGGAAGCCGAGCGCCTTCGACCGCGGTCTGGCCGCACTCGCCCTGTACCGGGAACGCACCGGGACGGTGACCGTCCCGCGCCAGCATGTCGAGCCGGTCCCGGACGGCGACGGCGGCACCGTGGAGGTGAAGCTCGGGGTGTGGATCTCCAACACCAAGACCCGCCGGGCCAAGCTCACCGAGGCGCAGCTGGAGCAGCTCGCCGCGCTCGGCCTCGACTGGCGCTGACCTTGCCCGGCCCTCTTGCCCGCTGAAGGCTCTCCAGGGCGCCTGTACCCACCCGTGGCCGCCGTGTCCGAGGAACGCGACGGGCAGAGCCGTCTCCGCCTCTTCCAGCGGCCTTCCAGGGCCGCCCGCGCTCACTGCCCGCGGTCCAGGGCTCGGCGGAGGTCCCCGGAACACCGACAGATCGGCCCCGCCCGTGACCGGGCCGCTCTAATCTGCTGTCATGTCAGCTTGTTCAAAGGTCAGTTGGGCCGTCCTGCCGTCCCGGCCCCGGGCTCTGTCCGCCGCGCGCTGCGGGAGCCCGCGATGAAGCCGGGGCCCTGGGAACGGGGATCTCGCCGCCGGTGGCTGCGGCTCGCGTGGGGCGGCGCGGCGGTCCTGACGGCCACGTTGATGTACGTGGTGCTGCGGCCGGTCTGGAGCCGCACGCCCTCGCTCGCGGACCGGATCGCCTTCCTGAGTCTCGTGGTGGCGCTGGTGAGCCTGGTGGTCGGCCTGCGGGGGCTTCGCCGTCCGGTGGAGCGTGACACCGCGAACCAGTCCCGCGGCTGGGCCGCCGAACTGGCCAACCAGGTCAAGCAGGCCGAGAGCCGGCAAAGGCGGCAGCTGCTCGGCGGCGACACCCACCGCATCAACCTCACCTTCACCCTCCGCGCCGCACCGGCCCGGGCAGCGAACGCGCCCGGCGAGGGCCGGCTGTTCGACGGCACGCCCACCGTCCCGGACATCGCCGCCTACTGGCGCGCCACCCGCCCCCGCCGCCTCGTCGTCACCGGCGCCGCCGGCTCCGGCAAGACCGTACTGGCCCTGGAACTGATCCTCGCCCTCATCAAGGACCGCGACGCCGATGACCCCGTCCCGGTGCGCCTGTCACTCGCCTCGTGGGACACCCGCGTCCCGCTGTCCGACCTGCTCGTACGCCGGCTCGTCGAGGCCTACGGCTGGCCCGTCCACATGGCCACTGAACTCGTCCGCCACCACCGCGTCCTGCCGGTCCTGGACGGTCTGGACGAAATGGACCCCACCCTCCCCGACGGCACCCCCGCACCCGACGCCCACCGGGCGCTGGAGGCCCTGCGCGCCCTCAACGCGTACCAGGACGGGCGCGAGGCCGGGCCGCTCGTGCTGACCTGCCGCACCGCCCACTACGACGCCCTCGATGCGCGCGCCCGCCTGATCGACGCCGTCCCCCCGGCCGACGCCCACACCTACCTCTCTCAGCGCACCGTCGACCGCGACCGCTGGCAGCCCGTCCTCGACGCCCTGCGCGACGACCCCACCGGCCCGCTGGCCACCACCCTGTCCACCCCCTGGCGCCTGTGCCTGGCCGCCACCGTCTACGCCCGCGACCACGACCCCGCCGACCTCCTCGCCCACACCACCCCCGCCGACCTCGACGCCCACCTCCTGGACCGCTTCATCCTCGCCACCACCACCCTCCACCCCGGCCCCTACAGCGCCGCCGACACCCACCGCTGGCTCGCCCGCCTCGCCCACCACCTCGCCACCCACCCCGTCGCCGACGCACCGGCCGGACCCGGCACCGACCTCGCCCTCCACCAGCTCTGGCCGATGGCCGGCGCCACCCGGGTGAAGCTGATCGACGCAGCCCTGACAGCACTCGTGATGCTGAGCCCGATCATGCTGATGCTAGAGCCGAGCGGCATCAGCGAGGGGCCTGTCGCCAGAATCGTGACTGTCTGTGTGTACGCGGCGGTGGCGGCGCTGACGGTCTTCCTCACCGCGCGCTCCCGCACCGACCGGCCCGCAGGTACGGACCTGGCCGCCCTGCGGACGTCGGCCGGACGTCGCCACGTCCGCAGAGCCCTGCTGACCGGCCTGCTGGTGGGCGCCGCGTGCGCGGCGGTGATCTGGGCTGGGATCTGGGTTGCGATCTGGGCTACTACCGAGTTTGCCGACCGCGAAATTCTCGACTATAGCCCAATGCCCGGCGTAACCTCCTCGCTCGCGTTCGTCGGGGCCGCGGTGGGATTGACGCGGGGAATCGCGGTGGTGCTCAGAGTCCGCCCGGCCGCTGCCGTCGTTCCCCGCCGCGTCATCCGCGGAGAACTCGTTCTTGGCGCGGCGCTGGCCCTGGTGGCCGCGCTCACGGTCATGATCGGGTTCTTCCTGACCGTCACCGTCCACAACTATCTCGTCTATCCTCCGTCAGAGGGTTACGAGAACGACATCGCCGGCACGGCAGTGGCGGCCTTCTGTCTCGGATTGTTCGCAGGGCTCGGGGCGTGGCTCAGCAGAAGCGGCGCCCGGCGGTACCTGGTCTTTCTCCTGTGCTCCCGCGGACGACTGCCGCGCAGGCTCGGCGTCTTCCTCGACCACTGCTGCGACGCCGGACTGATGCGCATCTCCGGCTCCTCCTACCAGTTCCGCCACCGCGAACTGCAGCACTGGCTCGCCGCCCACCCGAACCCACCAACCGCCAGCACCGACCCTATCGCCACCCCGGCACACCACGCCTGACCGGCCAGGCCCGCGCTCCAGCGCCGGTCCAGGCCCAACCCGGGCGCACCCCGCGCCCCGCGCCGCCCCACCCACGCGCGGCCGGCACCAGCCGGACGCCGAAGAAGAAGAGGGCCCGCCGCAAGCGCCGAACCCGACCGACAACGACAACTGCCAACTACCAAGACCAAAAGAAGAAGAAGAGAGGGTTGTCGGGGTGGTGAGTTCCACCTTGACACCCACTCACCACCACCCCTGACCTGCGACTTCTACCGAATGCGGGGCGCAGCGGGCGGGTGGGTCGGCCGCCGGTTGGCGCACCGGTTGTCACCGCCTGTTGTCGGGCGGGTTAGTACTCCCGTTGTCGGATCGTGATCGCGGGGGTCCTTGGTGGTGAGAAATCCGGTGAGAGGCGTGGGCTTTCCTGCGGGTGTTCCGCCGCCATCGGGGCGACGGGCGCCGGCCTTCGAGGAGCCTCGTGATGGCTGCGCCGCCCGAGATCGACCACGCTGTGGTCGCCGCGCTGTTCCGGTTCCGGATGGCCACGGCCGAGCAGTTGCGTGTCCTGCATACCCCCGGCAGCGGGCCGGAGCTGATGCGTCGGCGTCTTCGTCGGCTGAAGGAGGAGGGCCTGGTCGAGGAGGTGATTCTCCCGCAGGCGGGGAAGCTGCGGGCCCGGTACCTGACCGGGCGGGGCGCGCGGATCGCCGCCTGTTTCCCGGAGCTGGAGGGCGTGGCCTCGCCGCCGCTGCCGGAGGACAAGACCGAGGCGCGGCTGCGGGTGGGGCATATCCTGGCCGTCACCCGCACCCAGGCCGCCTTCGTGGCCGGCGCCCGCGCGGCCGGTGACGAGTGCCGGCCGCTGGACTTCCTGCCGGAGGTCTACCACCGCTACGGCGAAGGCCCGGGCGGCGCCGTCATCGCCGACGGCCTGCTGCACTTCACGACCGGCGGACCGGACCGGGCGCTGCACCGGGCCTTCGTCGAGGTCGACCGCGCCACCATGGCCGGCGAGAAGCTCGCCGCCAAGCTGATCGGCTACGCCCGCTTCCACGACCACCGCCCGGTCCCGCCGCACCTGAGGCGCACCTCGCACGCCCTGAACGTCTCTGTCGGCCTGGCAGCAGCACTACACCGTCTTCCCGCGGCTGCTGTTCGTCCTCGCCGGCACCGGCGACACCGGCTTCGGCAACCGCTGCCGGCAACTGGAACTCACCGCCCGCAGCCACCAGGCCGCCACAATGCTGCAGGCCGTCCCGACCGGCGTCGCCAACCTGGAGGACCTGGAGGCCGACGGCCCGGGCGCCGACAACTGGTGGCCGCTCACCGACCTCGACAGCGGACCCGTGCCCTGGTCGGCACTCACCGGTACCAAGCCCGACCAGCGCTGACACCCACGCCCACCTTGATGCCCGCCCAAGGAGCTCCCGGGCGGGCATCAAAGTATCCACACCCGGCCCCACCAATGCTTTGACCTGCAAAATTATCGCGCCTTGCCGAGTACCAAGGTATCGGCAAGGCGGCCGGGGCGGCGGTCAAGGTAGATCGAGAATCGCCGATCCGGGCACCGGGGCGGGATGAGCAGAGCCAGGCCGGTGCCGGGGAATATGCCGGGATGCCGGGGCCTCACCCTGTATGCGGCCCCGGCAAGAGGGACTACTCCTCCGGCTGTTCGTTGTACATGGGGACCTGGAACGACTCGCCCGCCTGGATGGTGATGTCGTGTCCGGAGACGTTCTGGACGTTGAGCACCGCCTCCCCCTCGTTGGAGTCGCCGACGCCGGTGGTGACGAAGTAGGTGGGCGGGATCCGGCTCGAAGAGAAGGGATTATGCATGGCTGCTCCGTAGTCAGGTGCGGACGAGGAGCGCGGGGCCGCGCTCGTCTACCTGTAGCCCGATCGGCACGGGGGCAACCACGCACCGCAGCCGAACCGTCCGAACGAGCGCCGCAGACGCACACCAGTCCACCGGGTGCGGCCCTTGTCCGCGGGTGGAGGCCCCCCGCGCGCCAGGCCGATCGCAGTGCCGATAGTCGCTGCCAGCGCGTCGGCGCGGCCTCGGGAACCGCCGCGGCCCGCTCGCCGACGCTGACACCCACGCCGGCTCGATGCCCGCCCCAGGAGCTCCCAGGTCGGGCATCAAGGTATCCACACCCGGCCCCGCCAATGCTTTGACCTGCGATCTCTACCTGCGGCCAAGGTTCGCGGGGCCCCCACCTGTATTCGTCGCCCGACAGCCGGCGCCAGGCGGCCCGGGTGCCCGTGCAGGTGGATGGGCTGCAAACCGTCGTGGAACGGGCGGTACAACCGTGGCGCAGGCCACCGGGATCGTGCGGGGCGAGGAGCATCGTCGTCAGACGTCGTCTTCCTCGGCTTCCCAGTCGATGCTGCGGCGGTAGTCGGGGTGGTCCTTGTCCATCTGGACGGCAGCGTGGATGGGTAGTGGAAGCTGGGTGCGGTGTTCCCCTGCGAGTGGGTAGTTGCACAGCCGGGTGGCGGTGATCGCGTAGGTGGCCGGGTCGTGGTGGTCCGGGCAGTGCAGGACGGTGATCTCCGTGGTGTTGAGGGTGTACCAGGTCTCGGCCTGTTCCTCACCGTTCTGGGGGGACCATCGGCTGCGGTCACGTCCGGCCTTGGCGAAGTAGGTTTTCCCGTCCATCTGGTGAGGGCGGTTGGAGAGGACGAACGTCCGGTCGGTGCCCTCGAAACGGAAGAGGGAGTTGCTGGTCTTGTCACCCTCGGCGACAGTGTTGTCGGCGGCGACCTCTTCGAAGAAGGCAGGCAGCGGGAGGTCCGGGCCAGCGGCGGTGATACGGATGATGGCGCGCGGACGCCTGCCGTCGGGGAGGCTGATGCCGGGGAGGGCGGGCCTGCCCTTGATACGGCCAAGGTCATCTGGGGTGAGATCGAGGTTCTTGTTGGCCAGCAGCGGCCACAGCGAGCGGGTCCCTCGGCCGGAGATGTAGAGGATGTAGTCCTGCTGACCGAGCAGGGACAGTGCCTGATCGATGTGGCGGGGCAGGGCATCGTCCTGGCGGGAGCCGTCAGGCAGTGGGGCGCCTCGGTGGATGGTCTGGGCCGTTGCGTAGGGGAACCAGCCCGAGCGCTCGTTGTGGGCAGGCGGAATGTAGGCCCATGCTTCCCAGAAGTTGCCCCGGGGGATGAAGGCGACGAGGGTCCACATCAGCCTGGGCTGCTGCGCCGTGCGGTCCTTCCATTTGTCCCCGCGCTGAACGCGCAGGTGCAGGCCGACGTGGGCACAGCGGTCTTTGAGTCCGCCTCCGTAGGAAATGGCGCGCGTCAGCCGGGGTGGGACGAGGCCGGCGGCGCGCAGCATGTCGGCGATGGCATGGTGGCCGGGGTGGTCGGTGGCGAGTTCGGCGCCGAGGACGTCGAGGGGGTTGGTGGTTTCACGTGGGTTCTTCTTGGAGCGGCCGAGGGTGACGTTGGCGTTGAGGAACTGGGCGAGGACGCCTTGTTGGGCGAGGTGGCGGGAGACGTGCGGCTTGGCGTCGAGCGCATCGGGGTCGGTGGTCTGGCTTTCTGAGCGGTTGGCGGCGCGGCGGTCGCGGGACCACTGGCCGGCGTCGTAGGTGGTTTCGCACAGGGCGAGGACGCCGGTGTTCGGGGCGGCCAGGCCGGGGATCTGGGCGGTCAGTTCGGCACGGCGATGGTGGTCGCCGTGGGTGAGGAGTTCGGGTGCGTGGTGGATGAGGACTTCGATGTGTGTGTTGAGTTCGATGACGGTGTCCTCGGGCATGCCTGCGGCGAGGTCGGGGCGGTTGAAGTGGTAGGCGAGGAGGCGCTGCATGCGGGTGCGCTGTTCCTGGTGCACGTAGAGGGCGAGGAGGCGCAGCTTGGCGCACCCGGCGGCGGCGAGGATGCCGTGGAGGTCCGGGTCGTCCAGGAGTGCGGTGTCGCGGCCGTAGTCGGTTTTGCGGGCGCCGTAGGAGGCGGGTGCGGTGATCTTCCAGGCTTTGAGGAGCGGCTGGCCGAGTGCGGCGGCGAGGTGGTCGGCGAGGGCGGTGACGGTGTGGATTCCGGGGCCTTTGCCGATCGGGTAGCGGGTTGAGTACGGGATGAGTGCTCGGAGGATTCCGGGGGTGCCGGAGAGGTCCATGGCGCTGCGGGGGAGGAATTCTGTCTCGCCGTCCTTGCGGGGGAAGACGGTTTCGCTGCGGAGGCGGACCCAGGCGTCGAGTGCGAGGCGGCTGGTGTGGTCGAGGTGGGTGTGGTCGCCTTTGCCGCCGAGGTAGAGGGAGAGGAGCGGGGCGTTGGGGTCTTTGGGGGCGAGCCAGGCGGTGCGGGCGCTGCGGAGGGTGTTGCTGAGGCGCGAGACGCTGGGGTGGAGGACGGCCATGGGGCGGGGGATGCCGGGGAGAGACTTCATGGCGACGGTGACGCGCAGGGCCGCGTAGCGCAGGTCGGTCTTCCACTCATCGAGCGTGGCGGGGTCGAGGTTCTCGTCCTTGCCGGGACGGGCTGCGAACCAGCTACTGGACCAGAGCTGGTCCGGGTGCCAGACGAGGAGGTTGTTCTCGGTGTCCGGGCGGAGGTTGATCTCGCGGTCGTCGATTTTCAGGGGGGTGGCGGCCAGGCGGCGGGCAAGGTTGCAGCTGGTGGCTTCCCAGACCCAGGAGTCGGCGTCGACGGTTGTGCTGCCGATCGTCAGGTGGTCGAAGAGGGCGACGTGTTCGGGGTCGACGGAGGCGATGAGATCGGCGAGTTCGCTGGGGTGGTCGATGCTGATCTGCTCGGCGTGCTCGGCCCGTGTGGTCAAAAGCGCCTGTTGCCAGAGCACGATGGCCGCGCGCAGCTGGGCCGGGGAGACCTTGCGGGAGAGGGCGAGGAAGCGGGGCGGGTGGTCCTTGCTGGTGGGGTAGAGGGAGGCGCTGGTGTGTGCGCTGGCGCGCAGCACCATGAGCAGGCCGTCGTAGGGCAGGTTGCCTCGGGAGCCGGTGGTGAAGCGGTACTGGTCGCGGAGGTCTTTCCATACGTTCTCGATCTTGTCGGGGAGGCGGTAGAGCCACACCGTGCCCATGAGGTCGGGGGTGAGGGGGCAGGCGAGCAGGGACATGCGGGTGCCGGTGTCAGGCGTACTCACGGAGGGTGTCCTTGTCGTCCTGTGTGGGGGCGGGAAGCAGGGTGACTTGGTTCGGGAGCAGGTCGGGGCTGTGGGCGAGGTCGAGCCAGGCGGTGAGGGTGGAGCCGTAGATGCGTTGCAGCATCTGCTGCTGCTCAGGGGGGAGGTTGGCGTAGTAGGTGCGCAGGATCGAGGGGAAGTCGCAGCCGACGCCGGTGTTGAAGATCGCGTGGTCGACGAGGTAGAGCTCGACGGGGGTGCCGCCGCGGCGGGCTCGTCCGGCAAGTTGGATCAGTTCGACGAGGATTCCGGCGAGGACTTCGGCTTTGAGGAAGCGCGGCATGCGGGAGAAGCGGGGGTCGGTGCGCAGGAGCAGGTTCTTGCGGGAGCGGGCCGCGCGGCGCTGCTCTTTGAGCATGGCGGCGGGGTCTGGGCCGGGGGTTGCGGCGGCAGTGCCGGCAGCGTTGATGCTGGCGTAGAAGTCGCTTGGCGAGTGGAGCTGGGTGACGGGCCGTACGCCGACCCAGACGGAGGCGAGGGCGGAAAGGTCCGTGTCGGGGATGAGGATGTTGAGGCCGCGTGAGACCAGGGACAGAGGGGCGCAGACGACTTTGACTCGTGGGTGGAGGCGTGGCAGGTCTTCGAGTTCGTCGATGGTCAGCAGGATGATGCCGGGCGGGAGGGGAATGTCGGTGGGCGGGTGGTTCTTGTCCCGGACGACGACGGCGACCCATTCGGGGTGCTGGCAGGCCTTGGCGGTTCCGGCGGCGAGGATCCGGCCGTGGCGGTAGGAGTTGCCGGCGAGGAGGGCGAGTTCGCGCTGGGGGTCGTTGCGTGCCAGATTCGCCAGGTGGGCGGCGAGGTGTTCCTGCCAGAGGCGTTCGGCCAGGCGCCGGATCTCGCCGGGCTTGAGGTGTTCTTCCAGGCCGCCGATGCTGATGGGTTGCCAGGTGTCGGGGCTGGCGGAGACGTGGCCGGCGTGGGCGCTGACGGCTCCGGGGGCGGCGTCGGTCATCACGTAGGCGGGAAGGGTGTGGATGTGCTGTCGGGCCGCGCCGGGGAAGAAGGCTGTGGCGGACAGGCCGAGGACCGCGCGTCTGGTGCCGGCGGTGGCGAGGGCGACGGTGTCGCCGAGGTGGACAGTGCCTGTGTGCGGGTCGCCGGACATGGCCTGGTAGGACAGGCTGCCGCCGGTACGGCCCTGGTCGAATTTGAATCCGCACAGTTGGGAGCCCAGGGCGCCGAACGGCAGGGGCGCGGTGTCGGTGAGGGTGCTCATGGCGCGGAGCAGGTCGCCGGCGGCGGGGAGTTGAGCAGCCAGTGAGCGTACTGCCCATTTCAGGTCGTGCAGGGCGGCTTGGAGGCTGCCGAGCCAGGTGCGGACCAGCAGGTCGTTGACGACTTCGGGGATCTGGTGGGCGGGGAGGCGGAAGGTGGTGCCGCGCAGAATGCGGGCCATCTCGAACTTGATGACGGACAATTTGCGGGCCTTGCCGCGGCCGTCGACGGCCCGCGTCAGCAGGGCGGCCAGGTTGTCCCAGCCCTCGGGCGGTCTTCCCGTTCGGTCACTGGGGAACAGGGCCAGGTAGCTTTGGTGCACCTCGTCGGGGATCTCGGTGTCGTCGGGGAGGTTCAGCAGTGCGCGGCACAGGTCGGCGTCCTTCATTCCGGGCAGGTACCAGCCCGATCCGGGCCGGTTGTTGCGTTCCTGGGCGCTGTCGAGCCACAGCTTCTTCTCAAGGAGGTTGTCGAGGAGGGTCTCGGCGAGTTCACGGGCTTTCAGCAGGGCGGGGGTGAGGGGCAGGTTGGACAGCGAGGACAGGTTGCGCTCGCCGCGCTGGCGGTCGACCTCGGCCAGGCGGCCCCCGTGCCCGCTGTTGCCGCGTGAGGCGAGCAGGAAGGTGGTGGCCCCGGTCTCGCACCACTTGTGCTGGAAGGAGTCGATCTCATCGATGATCACGATGCGGCAGCGGCGCAGCAGGAATTCCAGGACGCTCATCTCGCGGACGGTGCGGAGGCCGTCGATTCTGACGGGGGTCCTGACCCGTCCGCGGAGCAGGTTGTGGTGGTTGGTGATGATCACGTCGGCCTGGGCCGCGCGCCGTACGTGGTCGAAGCGGCCGCAGATGGCCATTCTGGGGCAGGTGTGGCGGCCGGTGGGTGTGTTGCGGTCGGGGGGTCCGGCCCACTGGAGCTGGTCGCACGGGGGTCGGGCGGGGTCGACGGGGGGCCCGTCGACCTGCCAGCCGGTCATCTCGCATCCGGCGGCGAGGCTCTCGAAGCGGTCGGACCGGTCCTGGGAGTAGGCGAGGGCGGCCTGTTCGCGTTGGCGTGACGGGGCGACCCATACGGTCACTTGCAGAGGGGCGCCGGTGTCGCGCCGTGCGGTGTGCTGCAGGGCGACGGCGGTGGCTTCGGCGAGGGCGTCGTCGGCGGCGATCTGCTCGGCGCTCCCGAGGCCTTCGCGGATGGTGCCCACCACAACCAGGACCGGGCCTTGCCCGGCTCGGGCGAGGATCAGGGCCGCATCCCGCATCAGGACGCTCTTGCCGACTCCGGTCGGGGCGTTGAGGAGGCTCAGGATGCCGGCGGGCAGGGTCAGGGTGGCGACGTCACGGCCGAAGGCGTCGGTGAGTTTGGTGAAGAAGCCTCTTATCAGGCCGGGCTTCCAGCCGAAGCGGTCGGGCATGGCCTGGGCCTGTTCCTGGACGAACTCGAGGACGGCAGAGCTGGGCAGGTCGGCCTGGGCGAGGAAGGGGGCGGTGGTGAGCGCGATGGGTGTGGTGGGTGTGTGCTTTTCGCTGGCGGGGATCTCCGCTGTGGACTCGCCGTCCGGGCCGAACGACCACAGGCCCGGTGCGGTGCTGGGCAGCGGGGTGTCCATCACCTCGCGGTAGGCCTCGGCCTCGTTGATCAGGCGGGCAGCGAGGGCCAGGGGTTCCTGGCTGTGCCGTACCTGGACCCAACGGACGTCGTCGGTGCTCGTGCCGTCGGGGACGGCGAACAACGCGGTCGGCTCGACGGCGTACTCCAGCGCGGCGTCGGAGAACGCCTCACACTGGGCGAGGTCCGTCTCTTCCTCGATGGCCTGCCACAGGCGGCCGAACAGGCCGTGGACTTCCTGCGGCAGTGCGGGCCAGCGCTCCCACCGGTCGGCCCGGCGGGCAGCGAAGACGTGTGCCTGGTCGAGCGGTACACCGGTCGCCCCGGTGGGGGCGGTGAAGGAGAAATACTCCTGGGCCAGCGCGAGAACAGCCGCAACGGCACAGGCCCGCATGGCCTCGCATTCTGCGGAGCGGTTCATGAAGTGACTCCTTCGGCGCTGCCGAGAGCGCACCACCGGCGGACCTCACGCAGTAGCTCCCTGTCGGTGGCCACCCGCAGGTCCGGGCAGTGGGCGAGCTGTTCGCGCAGCACCTGTGTCTCGGCTCTCTGCCGATGGGGAACCATGATGATCAGCGGGCCGTCGCCAGGCAGTGGCGGGCGTTTCAGGAGTGCGTCGCCCAGGGCCGGAAGTGACTGCCAGGCCTTCGCGTCGATCCTCCACTCCTTCGCCACCAGGGGGTGGAGGGCTGTGACGTGGAGGTCGTAGGCGTCACCGCCGGGATACAGCACGATGAGCAAGTCCTTGGTCCTGGCGAGCTCGTCTCGGAATCCGACCTCCATCTGCCCGGGCAGAGTGAAGAAGCGCCAGACCGGGCGCGACACGGCCAGGTGGCCTCCGGCGGCGGGGAACCCCGAGACGGGCGGCGAGTTCCTCCCGATGCCCTCGAGGTGCGGCATGCCGGCGCCCCGCCCGGGGCGGCAGGCGTAGCCGACACCGTCTGCGGAGTGTGCGTCGCAGGACAACACCACAACTCCGCCGGGGTCTTGCTGGGCGCGCATCGGCCAGCGGCAGCGTGGGCACGGGAAGCACCACCCGGCCACGTTGCACCACGGCCATGACGCGACCGGCTCGAAGAGGGCGAAGCGCCCCCACAGTCCGCCCCAGGCATCAAGGAGCCCGTCCAGATCGCCGCACGGGTGGGTGGCCAGCAACACCCGCACCCGCTCGTAGTCCTCAGGCTGCAGGCGGCGGATCTCCTCGAACAGGCGCTGTTCTTCCTGCTCCGCCCTGATCTGGGCCCACGGCCAGTATCCCTCCAACGCCTGACGGGGTACAAGGTGCTCGCGGCCCAGGTCCTCCACCTCCCCGCGCAGCAGGCCCTGCTCGTCGATCAGCACCATGGCCGCGAAGGCTTCGCGGCCGTCACTGTCGGCGGGCAGGAGTGCGCTGATGCCCTCGCGCAGCCCGCGCCGCAGGGCCCGCATGTCCAGGGTCGCCGCCACCGAAGCGGGGTGGGCCGAGCGCAGCAGCCCGAGGCAGTCCATCAGCCGTCCGGCCCGCCGCAGGGGGTCTTCTTCGAGATCGGTCTCGGCGATCGCCGCCGCACAGCATGCGGTCAGCGCCAGATCCCGCCGTTCGCGGCTGGTGTCACGTTCCTTGACAGCCATGAGGGAGTGTTACCAGCCTCCACCAAGATACTCCGTATACGGTGCTGTCGTGGACGCAGAAACCGCTCAAACGGACCATCGGTACACACCGCCCGGACACCACACCCCTTCCCTCGAACGGATCAAGCCCTGGATTTGGGCCGAGGCCAGCGCCATCGCATCGCCGACTGACGGCCATCCCTGGGTGGGAAAGTGGCTGTGGTTCGTACCTCTGAGCCAGATCGACGACGCCTGGGCCGGTATCCGAGCCGCCGTGGAGAGCAACCGGCTCAGTTTCGCGGCGAAGGCGGGCACCCTGGCCAACCACCGCGGCTCCACGGACGACACCCGCCGCCCGATCTGCATCTACACCCCCGACTGGCGCGACATCCCCGAGGTCGAGCGCGTCCTTACCCGCCTGCGGGCCATGGGCATCAAGGACACCCTGCGGTACAAGAGGGACACCGACACTGTCAACGGCCGCTACGGACCCGGCGCCGCCTCCTACATCTGCCCGGCAGGCACCACCGCCCTCGTTGTCTCGCACCGCACCCGCCAGGCACTCGACCACTACCAGCAGGCCCGCGCCCAGGCCCGCCGCGCCGCGGAGAAGCGCCGCGCCCTCAAACCCCAGTAATGCCCCGCAGGGCCGCCGCCGCGGCAATACGGATCGCTGTCCTTGGATGCCTGGGCGCTGGGACCGCATGTGGCCGACATTGCACAGTAGCGGAAGTCGGCGGCGTCGTGGAGGGACTGGATGCAGGTCATGGCCTGCTGGTAGGCCAGGGTCTCCGCTCTGTCCTCGTCGCTGGCGTCCACCTCGCGCTCGCCGTCCATCAGGTCGGCGACATCCCTCGCGTCGACCCGGTAGCCCTCGATGGTGTTCGAGGCCGCGATGGCACTGGCGGTGAGGGCCTTGCGTAGGTCGAGAGTCCTTTTCATGGGGCCTGCTGCACGGCGTGCCGCAGCCGGTCGTGAGGGAGAGTCGATCTGCTCCAGGACCCGGCGGTCGACGGGCTGGAGGCGGGGCGTCTGATACAGCATGAACCGATGACGCCCAGCTCCTATCATTCAATCGATCCAAGGGCTCGCCGACCAGAGGGCCGCCC
This sequence comes from Kitasatospora sp. NPDC056184, assembly GCF_042268405.1. NCBI lineage: Bacteria > Bacillati > Actinomycetota > Actinomycetes > Kitasatosporales > Streptomycetaceae > Kitasatospora > Kitasatospora sp. NPDC056184. The sequence goes on from NZ_JBHJUI010000044.1 coordinate 16,133, forward strand.
CTGCCCCGCCGCGCCTGCGGGAAACAGCCCGAGACCGCCAGGAGGAGCCGCCCCGGGGCACCTGGCGGACAGGGGCGCGGATCCCGACCACGGCGGCGCCCGCGGGGCCGCAGGACGGAACCGAACGCGGGACGACCCGTGCCGCGGCGGCCCGTCGGCCTACCGAAGGCCGGGCCCCTGGGAGGAGATTCGGGCCCGCAGGAACCGGCCTGCCACCGGGCGCTCCGCCGTCCCGAGCAGGCCCCGCCTTCCGAGCCGGACCGGGGGCGGCGGCCCGCGAGCATCCGCGGCGGGCGAAACCGCAGGCGCCGACGGGATACGGGGGCTCTCACGGCCGCCTGATCGTCGCCGTCGGAGCCGGCGCCCACCGGCCCCGCCACCGCAGCTACAGACCTAGAAGCGTTCGGGGTCGACGTAGGGGCGGAGAAAGGGTTCGTCGCCGGACGCCTTGCCGGCAGTCCGGGTGTCGGCACGCTGGTAGAGGGCGGCCGAGCGCGCGGCGACGACCTCGGCGTGCTGGTGGGCTCCCGCGGCTTCGAGTTCCCGGGCGAACGAGGCCAGGCATTCCGCCGCCGCGGCCGAGGCGCCCGCCCCCTCGTAAAGGGCCACCGCTCGGTCCACCGCTTCCGCGGCCTCTTCCCAGTACCCTTCGGCCGCCATGCCACGACCGAAGGCGACCAGCACCGCGGCGCCCTTCCCCCAGTCGCCTGCGGCCTGGTGGCGTGCCACCTCCCGCTCGACACCGTTGTCGATCCACAGCGTCTCACCCCGCTCCGTCGTCCGATAACGGGCGAGGCGTGAGGCCGCCGACCGAACGGCCTCGCTTCGTCGTACCTCCTGTCGCGTTCCGGGCTTCGCCGAATCCTCCGCCCGGGTCGTCCGACGCGAAGGCCGCCCGGCAGTCTCCATCGTCTGGACGCTGCCGCGGATACGGCCCAGCCAAGACCAGTTCCCGGCACCCGGCACCCCGGCGACAGCCTGCTGCCTCCCGACACCGCCGACGGCGGATGCAGCCGTGCCCGCCGCTTCCCGCGGGTCGCCGTCGACGGGTGGGGGCTCGGTACGGCCCCCGTTCCGAGCGCGCAGGTGCGCGATCTCCGCCGCGCTCTGTCGCGCCCGGTCCTCGGCTTCGGCCTGGTTCTGCTGTGCACGGCGGAGGGCTTGCCTGAGGTAGGAGGCTTCGTCCCGGTGGCGTGCTTCGGCCTGCTCTTCGGCCCGCTCCAGCCGCAGTTCGGCCTCCACCTGGCGGGCCTCGGCCTCGCTCGCCCGTTCCCGGGCCGAGGCCAGCGCGTGTTCGAGCTGGGCGATGTAGGCGTTCAGCCTGTCGTGTTCCGCCTGCGTCCGCTCGCTGTGTTCCCTGGCCCGGTCGAGCTCGATGCCGTGCTGGGCGCTCTGGACGTGCAGATCGTGAACGGCGCGACGTGCCTCGAGTTCACCACGGCGGACCTGTGCCTGTGCTTCCTCGAGTGCCGCCTCCAGCATGCGGACCGTGCGCACCGCCGCCTCCGCCCGGAGGTGGGCGACGTTGACCTGGTCCCGCAGGCCCTGCAGTTCGGCGGTCCGCGGTGCCGCGTGGCTCTGCGCCTCGCGGTGGACACGCCGGACCGCCTCGCGGGCTTCGACGGACATCGGTGTGCCTGAGTGCAGTTCCACGTCGTCCATCAACCGTTCGACGAAGTCCGCACTGGGCAGCTCCAGTCCGCTGAAGTAACGCGAGAGCGTGGAGGTGCTGCGGTGGAGGCTCGCCGCGTAGGCCGTCATCGACGTCTCCAGCTGCCCGGCGAGCAGGCGCAGCGCCTCGGCCAGTTCCCGGACGACCAGGGCGAGATCGTCGGCGAGCTCGCTGGCGAAGACGATCTTTCTGCGTCTGCGCCGCCCCGGCCCGGCGGCCGACGGGGCCGGCAGCCGGGCGCCCGTCGCAGTCAGGTCGTGTCCGACGGACCCGCCTGCTGCCGGGCCCTGTTCCTCGTTGTTCACGTCGCTATCCCCTCCCGCCCCCATTGTTGCGCCTTCCCCGCAACGTGTTGGCGCTTCCCCGCAAGGTGTTGCTGCTTACCCCAACGACCCGGCCGCGGCCACAGTCGGTAGCGCAGCCACGGACGAAGAGCCGTACGAGAGCGAAGGGTTGACGATGCACCATCGGACAAGAAGGACGGTCCTCGGCGCTCAGACGGGCAGGGGAGGATCTCCTGCCCGCCTGCTCGCCCGAGCCGGCCTGGTCGGCACCGGATCGGTTCTGGCGGCCATGGGCCATGCCCCCTGGTGGGCCGTCGTACTTGGGGTTGCCGCCTCGTCCGTGCAGGTCCTCGCGGCGACCGCCCTGGGGATGCTGCAGAGCCTCACACCCCAGGACTCGAGCGACCGGCGCCGGGTGTGGGAACTGGCACTCGCCAAACGCGCGGCCCGACCCTCCGTACCCGCAGGCGCACCGCAGAGCACCGGGACGGCCCCGGGGAGCAGTGCGGCCCGACCTCCGGTACTCCCGTAGGCGCTCCCCGGCTCGGCGGCGTCCGGTTCCCCTCGCGGCGGATCCCGGTGATCCGGCTGGCGGCGTGATGCACCCGGCCGCCGGGGCGGTGGCCGGTGGGGCGCTCGGGTCGACGCCGGGGAGCGCACGACCGTGGTGTCGAGGCGGTTCGACGGCGTCCTCGGCCGGGGCCGGGCATCTGTGCCTCGGCCTCGGCCGGCGGCCGGAGCAGCGGTGCGGCGTGGTTGTCCGGCCGCCGTCCGGGGCCCTGTCCAGGGCGTCAGTCGTGGATCTCCCAGGCCCTCTGCGGTAGCCAGTGGGGGAGGTCGTCGAGCGCTTCGGCGGGGTAGAACACCGGTCGGGTCAGGAGGCGGTCGCCCTCCCGTTGGACGTTGGTCACGACGCCGAGGGACTTCGAGGAGGGCACGCCCGCGCTCATGTAGGCGAGCTCGTCGGGCCGGTCTCGGCGCGCTCGCACATCCACTGTTCCAGCGCGGAAGGCGCCCGGCCGACAAGCGCGGTGCCGTCGGCAGCGACCTGCGGTCCGCACAGCGCGTCGACCGCGATACCGGACAGCCGGCCTCCCGGTGGTAGAGATGCAGGCCGAACCCCCGGCACCGGCCCTCCGAGACCCTCCATGTGTCGTTGCCGGGCCCGCCGGCCCACGTACGGTGCTCGCTGTCCTTGGTGGCACCAAGCAGGGCCTGCGTCACCTCGGCCGCGGTCCTCCCGAAGCGCAGCGGTCCCGCCGCAGTGAACGGTTCCAGCGCCCACCGCACACGCTCCTCGTCCGGTCGGACATGCCACGGAAGGCAGCGTGCCCGGATGGGTTGCTTCGCTACGGACGCACCGGTGGCGACCGCCACTCCGCCCGTCAGGCGTTCGTCGAGTCCGACCGCGCCACCATGGACGGCACCCGGCTGGCCGCCAGGCTGAACGCTTCCGACTGGCGTGCAGCAGGACACCACCCAGGCCCAGGGGCGAGGGCGCTCCGCTCTAGGTGTTCTGACCTGACAGGTTGGGAACGCGGCTGGCGGGCGGCTTGCCTGAGAGTGCGGTGTGTCCGCGGTGGTGATTGTAGGTGTGGAGCCAGTCGGCGTAGGCATCGCGGCGTTCCTGTTCGGTGCGGTAGGGCCTGGCGTAGGCCCACTCGTCGAGCAGGGTGCGGTTGAAGCGTTCGACCTTGCCGTTGGTCTGCGGGCGGTAGGGGCGGGTGCGTTTGTGCGTGATGCCCTCGGCGGCGAGGGCATCACGCCAGGCATGTGACGTGTAGCAGGCCCCGTTGTCGGTCAGCACGCGCTGGACGGTGATCCCGGCCCGGGTGAAGAAGGCGTTCGCGCAGGTCCAGAACGCGGCGGCGGTCTCCTTGCGTTCGTCGGGCAGGATCTCGCTGTAGGCGAGGCGGGAGTGGTCGTCGACGGCGTTGTGCAGGTAGCTGTAGCCGGCTTTGGACCGATTCTTGCGGCCTGCTGCGCGGCCCAGGCTCTTGTGGCCGCCTCCGTCGGGGATGTTGCCGAGCTTCTTGATGTCGACGTGGACCAGCTCGCCCGGTGCGGCGCGTTCGTAGCGCCGCACCGGGCGGGCGGTGGCGCGGTCGAGGTGGGACAGGCGGGCGAGGCGATAGCGGACCAGGACCCGGTGGACGGTGGCCGGGTTGAGGCGGAGCAGGTAGGCGATGCGGGCCGGCCCCCAGCGGCGCAGGACACGGACCTTGATGATCCGCCGCTCGGTGCGGGCCGGCAGGCGACGCGGGCTGCGGCGCGGACGCGAGGAGCGGTCGGCCATGCCGTCCTCGCCCAGCGTTCTGTAGCGGTCGGCCCAGCGCTTCGCGGTGGTCGGTGAGACCTGGAAGCGCTTGGCGGCCCGCCGCAGCGGCCAGCCGTCCTCGACCACGCAGCGGGCCAGGCGCAGGCGTCCGGTCTCGGTCAGCGGTGCGTTACGGTGTGGCATGAGGGCCTTTCTGGGAGCCGGTGCAGATGTCGCAATCCACACCGAGCCAGAAGGCCCTCACTCATTTCAAGACCACCACTCCGTGAACCCCGTCACCAACCTCCATGGTCAGAACATCTAGGGACGCCGCCACCCGCGGTTCCCAGACCTGCTGGTCGTCCTCGCCGACACCGGCCGGGCCGGCTTCGCCAACCGCGCCAACAGCCTGGAGCGCGTCGTACTTGCGGGGTGTCACTGCTCGGCGCGTGGTCGGGTGAGTCCGGCTCCGATCTTGGTCAGCATCTGGCCGAGGAGGTGAAGGGCGCGTGCCCGTGTCGGCGCTCCGCGTGCTGTTCCCGTCCAGTAGGCGTCGGTGAGCTGCTCGGTCGCCGTGAGGATCCGGTCGTCGTCCTGGGAGGCCAGCACGAGAACGAACCGCACGTAGTCGCCGATGTCGGTGCCCTGGGGGTGCTGGTTCGTGAAGCCTTGCAGGCGCGGGGCCAGGGCGGGCAGGGTGCGGTCCGTGGGGAAGACGACGGCGAGGCCGGCGAGGGCCAGCCGAACCGCGGGGCATTCGGCCGGCCAACGGTTCAGCAGATCCGGGGTGTGGTCCTGGACCGTGCCGCGGGCCCGGGCCTCGCTGTCGGGGTCGGCGTGTCGCGGGATGGTCGGCCAGGTCTCGGCAAGACGGCGCTCGGCGACGGTGGCAGCCCTGAACAGCAGGTCGACGGCTTGGAACCGGTGCCGGGCGGGAATCCGGTCGTCGACGGCGAGGACCGCGAGCAGGACGAGGCCGTCAGCGGTGGCGGGCCGGCAGGTGTCCTGGTGGAGGATCTCGTCGTAGAAGTCGCCGAGGAAGCTCCCTCGTCCCAGGAGGGGTCGGCCCCGGCGCCGAACAGCATCCCCGCCTGGGACGGCCTGCTGCCCGGCAGGCGCTCGGCGATGACGTCCCGGAAGAGCCGCCGGATCGGCGGACCGGAAGCGATCGCGTCGTGCCGGGTCTGCTCGGGTTCGGCGTGCGTGTCCATGGCCGGCGCAGCCTACTGGAGCGTCTCGGGCCGACGCCCGACGCCTGGGCGGGAGTTGGCAGGTCGTCGGCCCGACGTTTGCAGCGATCAGCCGGCCTTGGCGGGTGCTTCGGCCCGCGCCCGGGTCGAAGCGAGGCGGTAGGAGTCGGTGCCGGTCTCGATGACAGTTCCGTTGAAGGTCAGGCGATCCACGATGGCCGGCGAGCAGAAGGGCCGGACGGCCTCGGCGTCTGCTGTACCGGTTCAGAAGGGAAGGCTCTCACACGACTGCACTGACCAGTTCTCCTCCGCTTCCCGGTAGCGCTCCCGCGCCGGCGGCAGCGGGTCGCAGGCCGCCGAGCAGTAGCCGGGGCGGAACGCCGGGTAGGCGCCGGCGGCAAAGCCGTCGTCGATCCAGCTCAGATCCCGGTGGCATGCGGCGCAGCCGTCCGCCGCTTCCCGAAGCCGTTGTCCTTCCCGCCGGCCCGTCTCCCACAGCCGCAGGCGCTCACGGTCCATGGCATGGCGGGTGCGCAGGATGTCCGCGTACTCGGCGGGGACGTCCTGCTGTTCCATCGCGTCGGGGTCGTCGAAGGCCGCGGTCACGATCGCCTCGGCCACCATCTTCCCTGCCGCCGCCGTGACAGCGGCTTTCATCAGCTCCTCGACGGGCCGGCCGGGGCTGCTGCACTCCGGTTCGCCCGGCGCGTGGCACGTTCTGGCCCAGGCCCGTACGTTCCTCACCAGTGAGTACAGGTCCAGGGCGGACAAGTGCGGTGCACACCGGGGGATTTCGGCGTCCAGGATCCCGTCCTCACAGCCCGGGTGCCGGCACAGTTCCGTGAAGCCGCCGTCGGCCAGGCCCAGGGCGAAACGGCGCTCCCGGTACACCACCAGCACCCTGTCCAGGCCGATGGCCTCGGCCCGCAGTTCGGCGTCCATGCCGGTCGCGGACGCGGACAGCGAGCCGGCCAGTGCAAGTACCGCGGGGTGCGGCACGGCCGTGCCCAACAGCGCGGACGCGGAGGAGGGGGGCGGGTTCCATTCGTCCTGGGGACCCCAGCGGCTCTCCCATGCCGGGGGAACCGTCGCGTCTCCTGTGGCGACGTCCACCAAGAGCTCCTTCAGTGTGAACACCACCGCGTTCCCCGCGCTGGCCGTGTCGCCCGTCATGTCCTGACCCATGTCGCAGTTCCTTCCGCTGTCGGCCGCCCCGCGGCCAACTGTGGCCGGGGCACCGCACGTTGCACGCGCGAACGCTAGCGCGGGCGCCCGGTTCCGTGCCAGCGCCACGCCCAGTCCACCGGCATGCTCCCCCTTCGGCCGGCCACGCGCCGCACTGGGCCTGCCGTGCGGCCGCACGGCCGCGGGGGCCGGGACAGCGCCGGCTCAGGTGGCCCGGAAGCGTGCGCCGCGTCGGCCGGTGAGTCTGTGCGGATCTGCGGTGCTGTCGGGCGCGGCCGTACCCGCGCGAGACGGAACTCCACCAGGTCGCCGTAGCCGTACCGTCAGGCCCCGGCGCTGCCGCCTTCCCCTCGCCGCTGTCCCCTCCCCCGGCCTGCAAGACCCCGATCCCCGCCCGAACGATGTGCGTGCCAGTGCCACCGTCCGCGAGGGGACGCTTCTGCCACTCCTTCTCGATGACCCGCGTACCCGCCCCCACTGCCCACGTCGCATGACCGGTGGTGCGGCGCCGGCGGCCAGCCGTCGTGTCACCGGGATCCCGTAGGGTCTGTACCAACCCGGGGTCCGGGGGCGGAGAGAAGGACAGCGGTGTCGGAGCAGGCGGGGCGGTACAACTACGAGCGGCTCGGCGAGAAGCCGTTCCAGCAGCTGTGCAACGCCCTTCTGGCGCATTGCTTCCCGGACATGCGGTGCTACCCCGTCGGCCACAGCGACGGCGGACGCGACGGCGTCCTGCCCCGGGACGGCAAGCCCGCCACGATCTTCCAGGTGAAGTGGACCAGCAAGCCGTTGAAGGACCCGGTCGCATGGCTGACCCGCACAATCAAGGAGGAACGGGCGAGCATCGAGCGTCTGGTATCCGGCGGAGCCCGGCAGTACTACGTGCTGACGTCGCTCGAGGGAACCGCGGTACCCAGGCGCGGCACGATGGACCGGCTCGATGAACAGCTCTCGGCGTACTCGCAGGAGTTCGGCGTCGAGATGAAGGTCTGGTGGCGGGCGGACATCGACGCCCGGGTCGACAGCGCCCCCGACGCGCTCAAATGGGCGTTCTCCGAGATGCTGGCCGGCCACGATCTGGTGCGCTACCTCATCGAGGGAGCGCAGGCCGCGTCCTACGACCACCGGCTGCGGACGCTGGTGATGAAGGTTCTCGCGACGCAGTGGGAGGAGGACGCGAAGGTCAAGTTCAAGCAGGCCGAACTCACCTCCCACGACCTCGCCGCACTGTTCGTCGACGTGGAGGCGGTCCGCGCGGCACAGGCGCTGTCGACACGCGCGCTGCGGTCGCCGGACCTGCAGGCGAAGAGCGTCGGCGGCGCAGCGAGGTACCTGTTGGCCGCCCGTCAGCCGTTCACACTGGTTCGTGGCGAGCCCGGCCAGGGTAAGTCGACGCTCGGACAGTACCTGTGCCAGGTTCACCGTGCCGCTTTCCTCAAGAAGCAGGCGGGGCTGGAAGGCCTGCCTGTGGGGACGGCCCCGCGTGTGCCGTTGCGGGTCGACCTGAAGGACTACGCGGCCTGGCTCGACGGCGGTGACCCATTGGAGGAGAGCCTGCCCTCCGCCGGCCGCAGGACGCCGCGACGCAAGGCGTCGTTGGAGGAGTTCCTGGCCTATCTGCTGAGGGCCCGCAGCGGCGGGCTGGAGGCCGACGTCACGACAGTGAACGACATCACCCAGCGCCTGCCCCTGCTCGTAGTCCTGGACGGCCTGGACGAGGTCGCGCACGCCGGGACACGGGCCCTGGTGGTGAAGCACATCGACGACTTCACCGCCCGCCTGCAGCACAGCGTCGTGGTCCCCCAGATCGTCGTGACGACTCGCCCGAACGCCGCCGCACTGGCCGAGCCCTCGCCGGAGAAGTACGAGACCATCGCCCTGTCCCACCTCAAACCCGACCTGCGCATCGCGTACCTGCGCAAGTGGGCCGCCGCCCGGTCGGTGGCGGGTCGCGACCGGCGCGAGCTGGAGCGCACCTTCCACCAGCGCTCGGCCGAGCCCCATATAGACCAGCTCGCGGACAACCCGCTGCAGCTGACGATCCTGCTGTACCTGCTGCACAAGCGCGGCAACTCCGTGCCCGCCAACCGGACCGAGCTCTACAGCTCCTACATGGAGACCTTCCTGGACCGTGAGGCGGAGAAGAGCCCCCAGGTCGAGGAGCACCGCAAGGACCTGGAGGAGGTCACCGCCTTCCTGGGGTGGCTGCTGCAGGCGGAGGCGGAGAAGAGCAGCGGGAACGGCCGGATCGGATTCAGGGAACTGAAGCGCTCCATCCTCACCTACCTGTTCGACGCGCGGAAGAACACGGACCTGGTGCCGTCCCTGTTCACCGCGGTGACGGACCGTGTGTGGGCGCTGACCAGCAAGATCCAGGGTACGTTCGAATTCGATGTGCAACCGCTGCGAGAGTACTTCGCCGCCCGCTACCTGTACGAGTACGCGGGCGCGGACCAGCGCAGGTTCGACACCTCCCAGGTGCTGCGGCACCTGGTGCGGCGCCCGTACTGGACGAACGCCGCCCGCTTCTACGCCGGGTTCGCGCGTGCCAACGAACTCGCCGGGCTGGTCGAGGCGCTGGAGGACGAGAAGGACTCCCGCCTGCAGCCTCTGCAGGTGCTGACGGCTACGTGGGCGCTGCTGGCGGACGGTGTCTTCAGCAGCCGACCGCGGTCCCAGCAGCGGGCCGCGGAGCTGTTCCTGGACGACCTGAGCGTGGTTTTGCTCAGCATCCAGATGCGCGACCACCACAACCTGCCGACCCTCGCCCCGGACCGTGGGGGGCGGGAGCTGGCGGCCGCCCTGCTCTCGGCTGTCGACGAGGATCCGGAATCGGTGATGGCCCACGACCGGGTCAGGGTGGCGTCCCGGCTCCTGAAGGACTCCCCGGAATTCACGGCATGGTGGCTGACACGCCTGCGCGCGGCGGCCGACAGACCGGGTGAAGCAGTGTGGCTTGCCCTGGCGGCAACCGCCCAGGCCGGGAACCACCTCACTCCCGGGGCCGTCCCGTCCCTCGCGCTTGAGGGCATCTCCTGCGCGGCCGACGCCGTCACAGCAGGCCTGGCGCCCGCGCAAGGCTCCGCGGCGGAGCAGCGCATGGTGGCCGCGGTCCTGGCCGGGCACTGCTCCGATTCCTCGCCCCTCGGCACAAGCCCCGCGGCTGATCTGCTACGCGTTCTGGCCCCGCAGCACTTCCTCCACAAGGCCGCGCCGTCCGACAAGAGCTACCTGTTCCACCGGGCCGGGACCCACCAGGACCTCACCGTGTCGGCAACCCAGCGGCGGGCGGCCTGGCAGCGCCTGGTCCGGTGGGACTCCCGGCTGGGCTCGGTACGTGAGGCCGCCAAGGGCGGCCTGGGCCAACGCCGGACCACTGCGCTGTGGGGCAACACCGCCCAAGCTGTCGGCGCCGTCTTCGGGCCGTGCTGGCTCGCCGCGGAGGCCGCCGTCATCGGCGCGGCCGCCCCCTGGACGTCTTCGTCACCGGCGGCAACACGGTCAAGGGGGCCCGGGCCCTGGGTCCGGACGCCGACTACGGTCTGCTCCTTCAGGAGATCCGACGTCACCGCCTCGACGGCTCCTGGTGGGAGCAGCAGTACAAGGACCACCCTGACCCGTTGTCACGGGCGACCTGGGTACTGGCCCTGACGGCGGCCGCCGACCCGTCCGTGGTCTCGGAACAGATCGACCTGCTCGACGCCGCTGTCGCCGTCCTGCCGCAGGACGTGCTGCGCCGGGTCGAGGAGGTGAGCGCGCCTACGGCGTTGCTGCTCGCCTATCACGACCCAGACCGGACCAGGCCCACGTTGGAGCGGCTCGGCGAGCCGGCCCTGGTGACGATGGCGCGCTACGGAGGCGCCTCTTGGCCGGCTGTCTCGGTGCTGACGGCACGGATGCTGCGAGCCCCCTCTCCTGCACGGCTGGAGGCGTTGCGGGCCTGCGGCCCCTCGGTGCCCTCAGCGCACATGACCGCCCACGACTTCCAACCTCTCACCCCGTCCGCCGCCGCGTTGTTCCGGCACATGGTCGACCGCCCTGCCGAGTACCCGCGGGAGTGGGTGTGGGGAGCCCAGGAAGTCCTGGCAGGCCCGATCACCGTCGGCCAAGGACACTCCTCCCAGCCCTTCCTCGCGGACATCGCCGCCCAGGAACGGTGGTTCTTCTCCGCTTGACCCTTGAGCAGGGGTCGGCAGGTGCCACCACCTGGGTTGACGCCCCGCAGGCGGTTCCCGCGCTCCTGGGACGGTGTCGCCCCATCGTGACCGCCGGCGGGCACGCCCCGCACAGGGCCCACCAGCATCGGTCGATTCGCAGGTCGGCCCGCGTCGGCTTCTTCGGCCATGAGCCGCACGGCCACCCGGATCTCGGCGATCTCGCCGGCGATCCGTTTGTAGCGGCCTCCGGCAAGAGTCCGCTCCATGGGTGAGGTCTCCACGGGTCGGTCGTTCCAGTCGACCCTGGACAGTTCGCGTGCTGGCATGTCGCCTATCGTGCCTGTCCGGCCCGCTCGCGCACGCAGGAACGGCTCTGGCCGTGCGCCCCCATCGCCCGGGCCTCCCCCGCGGGCTGCTCCAGTGCCCCCGCTGACCTGCACGGTCATTCTTCGGTGGCGGAGGACCTCGTTGGTCGGCCTTCGGCGGCGAGCCGTCAAGGTTCGGTATCACAGGACGGCCCAGCTGCAGCGGCCTCGCTGCCTGCCTTACGTGCCTCGGGTGTTCAGTACTGGACGTCGATCGCTTTGATGCCGGTGAATTCGACTTCGAGGGCGCCGGAACTGTCGCGGAAGTAGTTCTCCTGGAATGCCTGGGCCATGATCTCGCGCATCTTCTGGTCGCTGGCGCCCTTGTCCTGGGCGGCGAAGAGCTGCTGTGCCCACTGCGGGGGGAGGTGGACGGTCAGGTGGCGCAGGCGGGCCTCGTCGGTGGTGCCGATCGGGGCGGTGTAGCCGAAGTAGGCCCACACCTCCACGGTGATGCCGCCGGTGGTGGCGGCGTTCTTGCGGGCTTGGCGGCGGATGCCGGGCTGCCACACCTTCTGGAGTTCACGGACCAGGGCCTCGCGCAGCGCGGCGCGCGGGTGCTTGCGCTGGCCCTTGAGGTAGCGGCGCACGGTGTTCGGGTCGACGCCCAGGCGCTGCGCGACGGCTTTCTTGTCGCCCTTGGCGGCCTTGACCAGGGCCCGCATCTGGGCCTGGGCGGACTTCGGCAGCCCCTGGGTGAAGTGCTCGGGCGCGGCCCGGTCGATGGCGTCGGTGATCTCCTCCACGGGCTGCTCCTACTTCCCGTCGACGGCGTTGGCGTCGTAGCCCTTGATGTGGCGGGCCGGGTTGACGGGCTGGTCGCGCTCGAGCCAGTCGACGACGGTCAGCATGGCCTGGACGCCCTCGACCTTGGACAGGCCCGGGGTGGCGCCGAGGCGGAAGGTTCCGGGCAGGACCTTGCCTGCGCCGGTGAGCGGCAGGAAGTCCAGCGGGGAGGCGCCCGGGGAGGCGTAGACGACGCAGTCGTTGTTGACGCCGAGCGGGTAGCGGCCGTTCGCCTTCGCGACGTTGGCCATCTTGCGGTGCATGTTCACCCGGGCCTTGGCGATGACCGCGGCCCGGATGTCCGGGCGCCAGGTCGGCCGCTCCAGCGCCGACCACGGCTCCCCCGGCTTGTAGGTCAGGCCCTGCGGGCGCTCGCGCAGCTTGCCGATCCCGAACTTCACCGTCGACTTCACCGCGGAGAGCACCATGGCGATCTGGTGGTGACGCCACACGGCCGAGGCGAGCTGGTCGTCGCCCAGCTCCGCCAGGTGCCCCAGTCCCTCGGCGGCCAGCGCGGTGCGCAGCGCGCCGAGGTCGGTGCCCGCGGTCTTGAGGAGGCGGTGGGCGGTCATCGCGGCAAGGAAGGCGCGTTCGTCGGTGTCCTTGTCGGTGGGGATGCCGGCCTCGGCCATGGTGGTGACGTAGGCCTCGCGGAGCCGGTCGTGCCACGGGTCCAGGTAGGGCCCGGCCTTCTGGCGCAGGTAGGCCTCGATCGGGGCGACGTCGTGGCCTAGCTCGAGGGCGTAGGCGACCGTGGCGGTGGTGTACCAGGCCGGGCCCGCGGGGGGCTTGCCGGTGGGGGTGAACGGGGAGGGCAGGCGCGGGTCGGTCGGGATGTGGGAGAGGTCGACGAACCAGGAGCCTGGCGTCTTCTTGTCGAACACCGGGTTGGTCACGTGGATGGGGCCGGACAGGCCGACGCTCAGGCGGGCGGCGGCGGCGAGGTAGGCGGTGTTGATGTCGATGCCCACCGCGAACGGCTCCACCATCTCCGCCTCGGAGAGCGTCTCGACCGGCCGGATCCACTGGTACGACTCCTCGTCCAGGAACCCGCCGGTCCAGCCCTGCGCGGCCGGGTGCTCGGTCAGGACCTCCGGCGGCGCCGCCTCGTGGACCTCGGTCAGCGCGCCCGGGTTCGGCGCGGACACCCACCCGCCCGTCGCCTCGTCACGCACCGCCCTCGTCGGCGGGCGCAGCGCGGTCATCAGCTCCAGGCCGCAGGTGGCGGTGGAGCCGCGCGGGGTGATGACGCGCTGGGCGTAGATCCCGAGCACGCGGGCCAGGTCCGGGGCCGGCAGATCGGCGGCCGCGCCCCAGGCCCGGGTGTCCAGGGCCCGCCATGGCAGGATCGCGAGCTGCACACATTGCCGGCGGCCGTCCTTGATCGGCCGGTAGATCCGCGCCCAGGGGCCGAAGCCGCGGCGGGTGAGCTGCCACTTCGAGCGGGCCAGCGCCTTGACCACCTTATGGTCCTCCGGCAGCCGCTGCGAGCGGCGGGTCGCCGGGTCGTCGTCCAATGTGGCCGGCAGGCCGAACTTCTCGGCGGCGGCCGCGGTCAGCACGACAAGCGGGTCGCCGTCCCGGCCGTTGCGGTGCAGACGGGCCGTGCCCAGCCCGGACTCGGTCAGCGCCCAGGTGACCAGCTGCGCCAGCGTGGTCGCCGGGCACTCCAACAGCAGGCCGCCGAGACCGTAGGCGGTGCCGTCGCCGTCCAGCACCACGAGCGGCCCGTTCGGGAACGGGCCGTCGTCGGAGGACGGCGCCGGACCCGCCGCCCGGCGCAGCGGCTGCGCGCCGGGGCGGGCCCTGGTAGCGGGGCGGGCCGACAGGGCAGCGGGGGGCGTCTGCGAGGCGTCCCCGGTGGTCTCCTTCACCGCGTCGGCGGGCAGCTGAGCGGCCTGCGCCGGAGCATCCGGGGCGGGCAAGGTGGGCGAGATGGGCGAGATGGACGCCGGTGTGAAGGCCTCCGGGACTTCCGCGACGGTCGAGGTGGCCGGGGCCGGGGCCGGGTACCGCTGGGCCCAGCCCTCCAGCAGGCGGGCGTATGCCTCCAGGCGCGGCGGCCGGGGTGACGAGCGGCCGTTTTCGTAGTTCTTCACTGTCTGCACTGTCGAGCGCAGTGCCTTCGCCAGCTGTGTCTGCGTGACGGCGGCGGCTTCCCGAAGGCGCACCCGCTCGGTCGGCTCCGGCAGTTGGGGGGCCGAGCCGTTCAGTAGCGCGTCCACCGCCGCGAAGAGCTCTTCCTGCGTGGGCATCAGAACCTCACCTCCTCCCCCAGGCTAGCTGTTTTTAACCCTGACATCAAACTTCGGAAGGCGTGTTGAACTTCCCATATGTCCTTCTCTTCAGTGATGTTCAGACAGGAGGAACGGCTTCTTTGGGATTGATCCTTATCCTTGGGAAATCTTGTTCCCGGGCAACGCGGCGCCGTCGGCCTCCGGTTGCACACCCGCCTACCCTCCCCATTCCCGCCACCCGGCACGGGCGAGCGCCCGGTACCGCCGGCCGCGACCGCACTCCGATGCCCCGCTCCGGCCCCGCCGGGGATCAGGCAGGGACGCGCAGACCGCAGGCAGCGGCCAGGGCACTCAGACGGTCCGCGTGAAGCGCGGTGAAGAGCCTCGCACTGGGCCTGGTGTCCGCCAGACGGCGGTAGTGCGCCGCGGCGAGCAGGTTGGAACGCAGGCGGGCCGGGATGCGGAAGGCCTCCCGCGTTCCGTGGCGGCTGACAGGCCCCGGGCCCGGCGAGACCGTCATCGGCAGTGCCAGTTCGTCGCCGCAGGGGGTGAGGTCCTGCAGGCGCGCGCCACGCAGACGGTGTGATGAGGCGCCGGTGGCCCAGGCCGCGGTGAGTGCGGCGGCGTGGAGCGGGTGGGCGATGTGACGGCGGATCCTCTCCCGGACCACGGCCGGGGGTAGGAGCGTGGCAGGCAGGTCCCAGCCCGGGATCAGGACCCGCCCGCGGGCGCAGGGCTGTCTGACCGGAGCACCGGGTGTGCGGACGAGGGGTTCGTGGAAGGCCTCGCGGGCGGCCGCGAGGGTGTCGACGACTCTGTGGTCAAGGCTGTTCAGCAGGCGTTCCATGTCGCGCCTCAAAGCGGGGGCGTGCCAGACCAGGGTGAGGGCGGAGCCGGTGGCGGCGTGCAGGTCCAGCAGGTAGTGCAGATCGATGCGCAGGTGTGAGCGCAGGACTATCACGTGGCGGATGCCCTCGGCCCACATCCAAGCGCGTACCGCGCGCTCTGCCCGGTCCTCGTCGGCCAAGCCCCGCGCCCCGGGGCCGGCCATGGACCTGCCGAGGGCGGTGAGGTGGTCGTGGAGAAGGACTTCGGTGCGTGCGGTGCCCACGGTGGGGTGGACGGTGATGCGTCCGGCCCGGGGCCGAGAGGCGGCGAGCGCGGCGGCGGTGAAGCGGGCGTCGTCGCGGCGGTCCAGGACCACCGTCACCGGGGGCAGGATGCGCCGCTGTGCGGCCGGCAGGGCCATGGCGGGATCCAGCAGCAGGTCGACGGGCAGGTTGCGTGCCGTCGTCGCAAGCGGTCCGGCAGGTGGCCGGCACCGCCCGCAGTCGGCCTCGGTCCCGGCCCTCGGTCTTCCCCGGCCGGCTGCGTGGTGCGGGGGAAGCTGGTGGTGGTTCACAGTCGGCTGAACGCCCAGCCGAGGACCTCGCGGTCCACGCGTTCGCGGCCGGTGCGTTCCAGGCCGAGGCGCGCGTGCGCGGTCAACTGGGCCCAGGCGCGGAAGTTGCCATGGGCGGCGTGCTGGTCGGCGAAGGCGATGTCCCCCGGGTCGGCGCCGGCCCACACCGGGTGGAACAGCGGGATAACGGCCTGGACATCCTCGGGTGCGAGGCGGGTGAAGTGCTGCCAGATGAAGATGCGCGAGGAGAGCATCGGCTCGCGGCGCAGCACCTGGTGGCAGCCTTCGCCGCCGACGAAGACGATGGCGAGCTGGGTGTAGGGGTCGTCCCAGAGGTAGCGGAAGTACTCGAAGGCCTCGCCGCTGAGCCACTGGGCCTCGTCGACGACGAGGGTGCGGGGTGTGCGGGCGAGGGCTTCGCGCAGCAGGGCGTCGAACTCGCTGGGGCCGCGGGGCGGGGTGCCGGGCAGGTCGAGGGCGGCGAAAAGTTCGTGGCGCACGGCGCGGGGGGGTGGGGCGCACGCGGAAGGTGATGCGGCGGATGTCCTCGGCTGGGTCGAGGTCGCGCAGGCAGGTGTTGACGGCCAGGGTCTTGCCGAAGCCGGCGCCGCCGTGGACGCACATCATCGCGCGGGCGTTGATCGTGTCGGCGAGGTTGTCGCGGGCGGCGAGCAGGGCGCGGGTGGTGACGACCTGGGCGCCGGGCAGGCGCAGGTACTGGTCGCTGTCCTGGGGCGGGAGGAGTCCGGTCACGGGGTCGGCTTTCGGGTCGCTTCGGTGGCGGTTCGGGTGGTGGTGAGTAGGCCGGGCGGGGTGTTCCAGTGCCCGGGCGGGGCGGTGGGCGGGACGAGGTCGGGCCGGGCGAGGGCTGCCAGGTCGGTGTGGGTGGAGGTGGCCAGTTCGCGGCCGGCCTCGGCGGCGGTGAGGGTGCCCAGCGTTCGTGGGGCCTCGGGCCGGGTGGCGGCGGCGTAGCGCTCGTGGCGCTGGGCTTGGGCCTGTTCGAGGTCGCGTTTGAGGCGGCGGGTGCGGGCTGTGCGGGCGCGACGGACCGCGGCGATCTGCTCGGGGGTGGCTTCGTCGGAGAGGTGGGCGGTGGCCAGGTGGCGGCCGGTGGTGGGGTCGAAGAGTTCGATCTCGTGCCGGTGGTGGGGCATGTGGCGCACCCGCACCCGGGTGCCGGTGCGGCCGGTCATCCACGGGGCTACGTAGTAGCGGTTCTTGAACTTCACGCCGCGGGTGGTCACCGGCCGGGGCTCGGCGCGGTCGTCCTCGAGGGTGAACGTCCACAGGTCCCCGGGCGGGATGTCCCTCACGGGCGCGGGGTCGTCCTGCCACGCCTCGAGCGGAGTCCTGCCCTCGAGCGGGGCCGGGCGGTGTTCGGTGTTCCACCAGAGCACCCAGGCGATCAGGCTGGTGGTGAACTCCTCGAAGGACAGCAGGCCGTGGCGGTCCGCAGGGCGGGGGCGGCGGCCCGGGCGGGGCTGGTGCACGTAGCCGGGCAGCGCCGCCAGGTGCATCCGCTCCACCGAACGGTTCAGCCCCTCCACCGTGCCCTTCAGATGCGGGGTGTAGGCGGGCAGATCCTCGACCTCGACCTTCAGCAGCTCGAAGGCGGCCGTGACCGTGCGGGACAGGAAGTCACCGCCCCGGTCCATGCGGACGGTTGCGGGCAGGCCGCCGACGGGGCCGTAGGGGCCGGTGCGCAGCACGGCGGCGCGCAGCGCCGCCAGGACGGATTCGCGGGAGGGCCGGCCGGGCGTCACGGCGAGGCCGGCAATCGCGTTGGTCGCGCAATCGACGTACCAGGTGATCCACGGCTGCCGGGCCTGGCCGTCGACGTGCACCAGCACGGGGGCCTGTTTGTGGTCGGTCTCCCACACGGCGTTGCGGTGCCCGCGCGGGCGGGTGAGGAACACGTCGTGCTTGCGGGCCGCCCGCTCCCCCGCCGCCAGTCCCGCCCGCTCCCCCGCGCTCAGGTCCCGCCGGATCGCCCTGTGCAGGGTGGGCAGCGACGGCGGGCGGCCGGGCGGGTCCCGGCGGGCGGCCAGGACGGCCAGCTCGCGGTGGACCGCGGCGACGTTGCCCTTCCACAAGGCCAGCAGATGGCGGACCTCGGGTGTGACGGTGAAGCGGGTGCTGGTCCCGGCGCGGGAACCGGGTTCGCGGGCCGCGGCCGGGTCGCGTTCGGCCGCGGCGAGCCAGCGCCACACCGTCCGCTCGGTCACCGCCAGGTGCCGGGCGGCCAGCCGGACCTGTCGGGCCGTCAGAGCGCGCTCCTGCCGCAGGGCCAGCAGGCGGCGCACCGCCGGTCCGCGCAGCGCGGCCAGGGTCGCCCGAGGAAGAACGGCACCGGCCGCCGTGCCGGTGCCGGCAGCGCCGCCGGCGGCTTCGCAGCCACCGTGGGCGGCCCCGCCGGATCCGGGCTCGGGATGTGAATGGTCGCTCACGCTCTCCTGCCTTCCTCGAAGCCGGGGTGAGGGGCTTCCCGGCCCTGTCTCACGTGGTGCGGCGGTTGTGGTGCCGGCCTCCCGGGAGTGCGGGTCCGGCGGGGCCGTCACAACGGTCCGGTGAGGCGGGCACAGACCCGCTCCAGCAGGCGGCGGTCGACTACGGGGCGGGCCTGGCCGTAGACCTCCGCCGTCAGATGCGAGGTCACCTTCGCCCAGGTCCGGAAGTTGCCGTGCCCGACGTGCTCCTCCACCCACGCAACGTCCCCGGGAGCCACCTGGCCCCAGAGCGGGTGGAACGCCTCCATCACCGGCCCCACCTCGGCCGGGGACAGGCGCGGCACCAGCTCCCAGGTCAGCACCCTCGACGCCAGCGCGGGCACCCTGCGCAGCGCCCGCTCGGACCCCGCACCGGCGAAGAGCAGCGCCACGTCCGTGTCCGGGTGGTCCCACAGCTGCCGCAGGAACTCCAGCGCGGCTGCGGGCAGGCGCTGCGCCTCGTCCAGGACCAGGACCCTGGGCCTGCGCAGCGCCTCGAGTAGCGTCAGGTCCGCCGCGACGTGCGCGACGCGCTGCACCACCGACGCGACCACGGATGTGACGACGACCTGCGCGCCGGGCACCAGGACCAGCACCGCAGCCAGGCGGGTCTGCTCACGCAGGAACACCTGCCCACCAAGCCCCGCGCCACTGACCGTCGCCAGGCCCAACTCGGCGAGCGGATCGGTACGCAGCGGCTCGGCCAGACCCGGCTCCCGCTCGATGACCAGCACCCGGCCCGCCAGGCGGTCACGGCGCACCACCCGGTGCAACGTCCCCAACGGCGGCACCCCCTCCTCACCGGAGGCCAGCATCCGGCGGTGCAGCTCTGCGACGTTCCCACCCGCCGCGGCCAGCAGCGCCCACGTCCGGTCCGACATTGTGTAGCCCTGGCGGGCAGGTTTGCCGTCCACCTCGCCGGTCGCGTTCGCCTCCGCCAGCCAACGCCACACCGTCCGCACCGACACACCCACCGTGTCAGCCACCGCCCGCACATGCCGCGATGTCAGCTCACCTACCGCCTGGCGCTCCACCAGGCGCCGCACCACCAAAGCCCGGGGCAACCCCCGCCCCACACCCCCACCGCTGTCGCCCATGAACCAGATCCAAGCGACACCACCCTGAAGAAGGCATCAGATCTCTCGAACCCGAGACAGCGGCAGCCACGATGAGATACAACCCCCACGACAGCGCCCCACCACCAGATCTCTCACCCCCACGACAGTCAGACCACCACTCCCGACTACCCACCCGACCAGCCCGAACCCGGCCCTCGGACCAGCACCACCATCAACCTCTCACCAGTACTGACACCAACCCGAGAAATCGCACACCCCCAACAGGCACAACTAAAGGTCCAGACAACACGGCATGAGAGGCCATTTCGCGCCAACACCGGCCAACAGGTCACACCCTGCGGTGGGGGATGAGCTACTTCTCTCCGTGGCTCGCACGCGCGGCTCGGCGCCGGGCGTCCGCCGCTTCCGCGCGGGCCTGCTTCGCTGCCCGCTCGGCCAGGCGCGCGGGACAGAACTCCTCCTCTGTCCGGTGGTTCACCGCCTGGCACAGCTTGCGGCCGGCGGGCCACCGGGAGCCGCGGACGCGGCGGCGTACGGCTCTGGGAGGCACGTTCAGGAGGGCCGCGAGCAGGCGGATCGCCCGCTGGGTGGTCTTGTCCGGGCTGAACGGTAGTCCAGGTTCAGCGGTCCGTCGGCGTACCGCTCCAGCAGCACCAGGAGCCGTGTCCGGACAGTGCGCAGCTCTGCCACCGGGCAGTTGCCCCAGCTGTCGGCGTCGTGGGCCTGGCAGGGCGCTGTGGTCTTCTTCGTCGTCGTCATGGCCGCCACCCTGGCCGAGGTCGGCTGTGGACAGCGGGCTGACGACGAAGCAGCGCGCCCCAGCCCGGGGGTCACTGGCTGGGGCGCGCAACGGAAGGGGCAGCGGGCTCCAAGGGCCCGTACGGTCGGTCAGAACTGGCGACGCCGTACGACGGGCCGGACGGGCGGGGACTGCTCCGGTGCCGCGCAACGCGAAGGCCGCGACGCGGGTGCGCTCCAGCCAGCTCACGACCTGGCGCAGCGTGGCGGGGTCGACGTGGCGGGTGAGGTCGCGCACGGCCTGGTGGTCGTCGTCAGTGAGCGCGTGGAGGCCGGCGCGGTCGAGGGCGGTGTAGAGAGGCTGGGCAGCGGGGCGGGGCCGGCGAGGCGGCGGTGGGCGGCATCGGTGGTCTGCCGGGCCTGGTGGGCGGCCTCGCGGGCGCATTCAGCGATGTCCCGGCGGTGGCGCTCACGGCGCAGCGCGTGCTGGAGGGCGGTGTCGTGGTCGGGGTCGTAGCGCTCGGCCCCGGTCTCGGCGGCGTGGTCGCGCACGCGCTGCCGCTCGGCCAGGCCGTCGGCCGCGGTGGCGTAGGCGCTCTCGTGGCCGGCGTCGGCGTACCGGTCGGCGGCGCGTTACTTGTCGTGGGCGGACGGCGATGACCCTGCGTTGTTTCCAGATGTCGCCATCGACCGCCACCAGTCGGCGCCAGCCATCATTTCCCTGATCTGGGTTTCGGTGAGCGCAGGATGAGCCTCGGCGGCGTGTGCCTTGATATTTCCGAACAGCTCCTCGTCATCCGCTCCGGTGAAATCGATTCTGCCGTGCGCCGGATCTACGCAGTGGAATCCGCGCATTGCTCCTCCTTCAAGAAGTGTTATTTCATTCTAGGCCATGGCGTGTTAACGCGCGCGCCCAGGGACATTCCCGAACGCTCGCCCATGCATTGCGTTAGGCCGTGGAGTCTGGGCAAGGGCCCGAGCCGCCGCTGCAGCAGGCTCCCTGTCAAGGATCCGAGCAGCCAAGTCACTGGGGTCGCCACCAGAACTCCGGCGGGCAAGCGGGTAGCCAGATCCTGCGACCACCGCCGCACTCGAACCGGCCATTAGCCCCCAAATGCCCAGATGATGCACATTCGGAAAGAACGCCGCAGCAGCGCATCAATTTCCATTTCCCCCGTTAGCGCGAATTACAAGAAATACCTTCTCGGATACTTCAGTGAAACCCGCTGACGGGACATCCCCCAGCTGAGGGTCTGCGGCAGAAAGCGCGTATCCAAGTCACCGGTCTCGCCGGTCCACCAACGCCGACCAGGCTCGTCAGCCGCCGACCGAGTGGTCCAGATAAGATCGCGATCAAGGCCATTTCCCCCACCACGGCTACTCAGGTCACACCCGACGGCCCCTCGCCGGGTAGAGCTTGGCGTGCAGCACCCGGTCCTCCCACCACGGATCGTCCGGAGCGGAGACCAGGGCTGCCACCTGCTCGCGCCTGGTCGGGGCGGGCAGCACCAACAGGCCCAGCTCCTCCGTCTCCCGATCGGCCGCGCACTGCGGGCACTCCAACCGGTCAGGGCCCGCCTTCTCCCGCAGCTCCAGCTCCGAGCCCGCCTTCCCTCCGATCGAGCCCCGGCACGTCCAGCACGGGCGCAGCGCGGCGTTGGCCGTGCGGGCGGCCTCCAGCTGTTCTTCGGTCTCCCGTTCCAGGCTCTCCTCGCGGTCCTGGTGGCAGGGCCGGCAGCGGCCGCCGGGGCGGCGGGTCCACTCCACCTGTCGTCCATCGGGGCCGTACTCCCAGCTGCTCTCCTCCTCGGGAATGTCGCCGCAGTCGATGCAGAGCAGGGAGTCCATCAGCTCCTGGTGGACCCGTTGCTGCGCGTCCTTGCGGGCGGCCTGGCGCAGGTCGTAGGCGGCCCGGTCGTCCGGGTTCTCCAGGGCCTCGACGAGGGAGTGCCGGCCCGAGCGGCCGAAGCGCCACCACACCGGCCCGAGCGGCCCGTGCTCGGCCAGCAGCTCCAGGGTGGTCGCGACGATGGGCACGGCGTCGTCGTACTCGCGCCAGCCGTCGTCGTTGTCGTCGCGGACCTCTCTGCACCACCGGCCGCGCCAGCAGTCGGCGGACAGGTCCGCGACGGCCTGCTGCCGGCCTGCCAGCGCGAGGGGTCCGGCGCCGGTGACGACCAGCGCGACGGGCGGGTACCCGGGCCGGGTGTGGCCGGGCCAGGTGCGGCGCCACCAGTGCACCGTCCGCTCGGCCGGCTCCTGGTCGGCGAGGGCCGGGTCGTTGTCGCGGACCCTGGTGCGGAACAGCTCGCGGTAGCGGGGGACTTCGCGGCGACGTCGGCCGGGGCCAGGGTGGAGCGGTCGACCTCGACCATGAGGACCGGCACCCCGATCTCCGGGGCCCGTCACACGCCGTCCGGGCGCACCTTCCGCCGGCCGCCCGGCAGCGGGAACTCGGTCTCGGTCGGCCAGGAGCGCACCGTCCCCGCTCCGCCCGCGGCCCCGGGCGCGCGGCCGCCGAGGACGAACGCAAGCACGGTCTCGTTGACCGCCATCGCGAGCCGGGCGCCGGAGCGCCCCGGGCGGTACCGCCCATCTCCGAGCGGACCATCCCCAAGCACGGCGGCGACCGCGTCCAACCCGGCCACCGCCACGTCTTGCGCCGGTCCCGGGTGTTGCCGTCGGAGGCGACCATGCCGTGCAACGCGAGATCACCGAGCGCCTGCCGAACCATCTTGTTCGACACCGCCCCCGGACGCAGCAGCCACTGCAACTGATCGGCGGTGGCGACCTTGAGAACACCGAGCGCGCCAAGGACGTCGGCGCGCAGCGCGGTGGTCGAGCCGTTCGGGTTGGCGACGCCGTCGAACCGGCCGAGCCGTCCCGGCCGGGACGGCTCGGCCGGGGGGGGCGGGGGGGGGGGTTAAAAAAAAACAACACCCCCACACCCACAAGAAAAAAGAAGGGGGGAAGG
>NZ_JBHJUI010000045.1:0-34236 GCF_042268405.1 Kitasatospora sp. NPDC056184
GGGCCGGGCCCGCCCCCCCCCCCCCGGGCCCCCCCCCGCCCCCCCGCGCCCGCGCCCCCCCCCCCCCCCCCCCCCACGACTCCGGCCTGGTCGAGCCGCGGGGGCGGGGCACCGGGTGCTGAGCCGGGGCAGGCCGGACTCCTGTCCGGTGCGTGGTCAACTCGGGTGTGCCGGAGGCTCCTTGGATGCGACGGGCCCGGCGGTCCGGTCGGCGCCGCGGCGCTCGGCCCGCGGCCGTCCCGTCAGCTGCTGGGGGTCGCCTCGGGTTCGGCGGCCGGCTCGGCCGCCGGGGCCCCCGCGGGCTCCGGCTCGGGCACCGGCTCTGGCTCCGGTTCGGGGTCCGGTTCCGGTGCCGGGGGCGCGCTGGGCGTCAGATGGCGCATGAGAGCCGCGTTGGTGTCCTGCACGGCGGGGTCGTCGAGGTCCGGGCCGAGCCGGGCGTCGAGATCGCGGGCGTGCAGGCGGACGGCGGCCTCCACCAGGGTGGCATAGGTGTCGGCGGCGGCGCGGGTGCGCTGCCGTCCGGTGGCGGCGAGTACGACGGCGGCGAGGAGGGCGGGCCACCACCAGGCGGCGAGCGGGAGGTAGAGCAGGGCCCAGGCGCTCAGCGCGGTGGCGCGGGTGAGACCCTGCCGCGCTGCCGTGATCTCGCCGCGGACGGTGTCGGGGAGGACCAGCCACAGGTGCGGCCACAGGGCGGCCAGGTCGAAGTGCTGGTCGCGGCCCAGGCGCAGCGCCGCGGCGTGCACGCGGTCGCCGCTCCAGGTGGGACGGTCGGGGGATTCGGGGGCGATCCGGGTCATCGCCGTCCAGGCGGTCCGGAGCGCGGTGGCCTCGTCCTCGGTGCGGGCCGGGGTGGTGCCGGTCAGACGGGCCATGGCGGCGCGGGCGCCGTCGGCGTTCCGTAGGCGGTGCCATTCCCTGGCGTGCCGCTTCCAGCGGCGGCGCCTGCTGTCGGTGGCCCGCTCGGCGAGGGCGCGGGCCGGCGCGGGCCAACTGCGCCAGTCCGCGGCCAGGTGGATCCGCTCGACGAGGGAACCGAGTGCCTGGGCGGCCAGGCCGATGCCGGCCGCGCCGCCCAGCACCGCCGCCAGCAGGACCGCCTGGCCGCCGCCCGTGCCTGCGGCGGGGGCGCCGGCCCAGCCGGTGATCCGGTCGGTGAGCCGCTGCAGGTCCAGCGCGTGGGCCTGTCCCAGGGCGCGGGCGACGGCCGCGACGGCCAGGTACAGGGCACCGGGCAGGACGAGCAGGGACAGCCACCGTTCGGCGAGCTTCTTGCCGAGTTCGGCCAGCAGACCCCCCACCGGCTACCGCCGCTCTCGGCGCAGGGCGTCCCCGCTGACCGTGCACCGCGGGACGGGAGCGGGGCCCTGCGGCCACCAGAAGCGTGCGCACCGCGCGTTCGGGCAGAGGTGGACCGGCTCGGCCGGGAGACCCCGGTCGACCCCCACGGCGTGGACGCCCCGGTCGCCGGCGGACCCGTGCTCGTCGAAGGCGTACAGGCCGCGCACGACCCCGATCGCCTCCAGCACGCTGTGGAGCGTGTCCACCCGGTCGGCCACGTCCTCGCCGGCCCGGGCGGCCTGGATCAGCTCCCGGAGGAGGTCGTCGCTCCCGAGCGGCCCGGCCCGCAGGCGCCCCCCGATCTCCTGCTCCCGTGCGCACACGATCGCCAGCCGCCGCGCCGTCTCCTGCGTGTCGGCCATGTGTCCGACCACCCCCCGCTCCCGACGGCGTCGCCGATCGAACCGGGCCGTCTGCCCGGGAGCGTATCGGATCAACTGCCTGTCAGCGCAAGGATCATCCCACTACCATCGCGCCGTGCGACCGATCGGGAGGCATGGTGCGTGAGGCACGACTGGCTGCGCTGTGGGCACGGCTGGAACGGACCAGGGAGAGCGGGGATCCGTCGTGGATCCTGGGCCCGGACGCCCTCCGCGACGCCCGGCGGCTCGCCGAGAGCCACGACGACGACGAGGTGCGGTACGCGCTCGGCTGGTTCCGCTGGAGCCGGTACCTGTACGGCCGTCGGCGCGGCCTGTCCCAGGACGTGCTGACGGCCGAGCTGACGGAGGCCGTCGAGGCGTTCACCCGCTGCTTCATGGTCGGTGCCGGTGATCCGCCCGAGCCGCTGCTGCCCGTCATCGCGGAGCGTGCGGCCCCGCAGGCCGTCGCGGCACTCCGGCGTGCGCAGGCCTCACCGGACCGGATCGCCTGCGGCGTCGCGGCGATGATGGTGCAGCGCGTCCTGGCGGCCACCCCCGCCGACAGCCGGGAACGGGCCGAACGGCTGGCGCTGGTCGCCGAGGTGGTGCGCGACTGGGGCGTGCGAGGCCTGCGGATCCTTGATCCGGACCTGCTTCTCGCATGCGTCCGGGAGGCCCTGGAGGCCGCTCCCCCCGACCATCCGGACCGCGTGGCGTGGCTGACCGATGCCGCGGGCCTGCTCCAGGCACGCGGGCAGCGGACCGAGTCGGCGGGCGACCTGGACGAAGCGGCCGAACTGGCCTGGGAGGCCGCGGTCGAGGCCGGTCCCGGCCACCCCGACGGCGCGGAGCCGCTGTGGCTGCTGGGGATCACCCTGGCGAGCAGGCACAACGTGACCGCGGTGGACGCAGACCTCGACAGAGCCATCACGTACCTGCGGATGGCCCTCGCCGCCACCCCCTCCGGCCACCCTCGGCACGCGATACGGCTCTCCCACCTCGGCACCGCGCTCCGGGCCCGGTATCACGCCAAGGGGGAGCCGGCCGACCTGGAACAGGCCATCGTGGTCGGCCGGCGGGCCGTGACGGTGGGCTCGGCCGAGGAGTTCGTCCAAGGAGACGCACTGGCCACGCTGGGCAACGCCCTGTGGGCCCGGCGCCTGCTCACCGGTTCGGCGGCCGACCGGGACGAGGCCATCGCCCTCGCACAGCGGGCGGCGGACACCGTGTCCGATCAGGAGCGTCCGGTCGTGCTGGCGAACCTGGGAGGCCGCCTGGCTCAGCGGTTCGACCGGACCGCGGCCCTGGCGGACGCGGATGCCGCGGTCGAGCAGCTGCGGCAGGCGGCGGACGCCACCCGGGCCCGCGGCGACTCGGTGTTCCTGGAGGCGGCGGCGAACCTCGGCACCGTGCTGCTGCGGCGGTTCGAGGCGACCGGGGCGCTGGCGGACCTGGACGATGCGGTCGCGACGTCGCGCGAGGTCGCCGCGGCCGCCACCAAGGACCCGCTCTACCTGTGGGGCGCCCTGAGCAACCTCGGATCCATGCTGATGCGGCGGTCGGAACGGACCGGCGAGGCGGCGGACCTCGACGAGGCGGTCGGCGTGACGCGCGCCGCCGCGGCCGCCGCCACCGAGCCGGACACCCGAAGGAATGCCCTGGCCAACCTCGGCAGCGCGCTGCAGGCCCGGTCCCACCTGAGCGGGTCCGTAGCGGACCTGAACGAGGCGATCACGGTGGCGCGCGACGTCGTGGCCACGGCCACCGACCCGGCCGATCTCGCGTCGGCGCGGTCCAGCCTCGCCAACGCGCTGGTCCTGAAGGCGGAGCGAGGGGGCACGCCGGAGGACCTGGACGAGGCCATCGCGCTCGGGCGGCAGGTGGCGGACACCGGGCCGGCCGACCACCACGAGCGGGCGAGCTGTCTGTCCAACCTCGGTGGTGCGCTGACCGGCCGGTTCCGGCGGACCGGGTCCCGGACGGACCTGACGGAGGCGATCTCCCACTACCTGGCCGCGGCGGAGGCGGCGGCCACCGCCTCGGCCGCGGTCCGGGCCTCCTACCGGGCGGCCCGCCTGCTGGCCGAGGCCGGCGACCACGGGCGGGCGGCACAGGCGGCGGAGAAGGCGGTGCTGCGACTGTCCGACGTGGCCCCGCGCCGCCTGGAGCGCGGCGATCAGCAGCACGCCGTCGGGCAGTTCGCCGGCCTGGCCGGCCGTGCCGCCGCGCTGGCGCTCGCCGCCCCCGGCGGCACGGATGCCGAGCGGGCCGCGCGGGCGCTGCGCCTGCTGGAGGCCGGCCGGGCGGTGCTGCTCGGCCAGACGCTGGAGACCCGCGGCGACCTCACCGAACTGCATGCCCTGCGGCCCGACCTGGCCGCCCGCTACGTCGAGCTGCGCGCACGGCTAGACACGCCGGCAAGCGCCGCCGCCGCGATCCGTCCCCTCGGCAGGACGGCCGACCAGGAGCACCCGGACGAACGACTGGTGCGAGGCCGACGCCTGGCGGCGGAGGCGTTCGCCGCCCTGCTGGGGGAGATCCGCGGCCTGGACGCCTTCACGGCCTTCGGCGTGCCGCCCACCGACGAGGAGCTCATCGCCGAGGCCGCCCACGGCCCCGTCGTGGTGTTCAACATCAGCGAGTACCGCAGCGACGCCCTGCTGATCACACCCGACGGCATCAGGAGCCTGGAGCTGCCGGGCCTCACCCCCCGTACGGTGACCGACCAGGTGAACCGCTTCCGCGACGCCCTGTACACGACGCGCGCGGACACAGGTGCGAACGGGGCGGAGCTGGAGGCGGCCCAGGAGGCCATGGTCGCCGTTCTCCAGTGGCTGTGGGACGCGGCGACCGGCCCGGTGCTGACCGCACTGAAGCTCCACGGCCGCCAGGACGTCTCGGACGACTGGCCGCGCGTGTGGTGGGTACCGGGCGGGCTGCTGGGCCTGCTGCCCCTGCACGCCTCCGGCTATCACGACGACCGGCCGGACAAGCCGCGCCGGCGGCGCACCGTCATGGACCGCGTCGTCTCGTCGTACACCCCGACGGTCCGCGCGCTGCGCCACTCCCGCGAGCGCGCCGCCCGCGCCACCGCCGGTAGGCCGGCCCGAAGCCTCGTGGTGGCCATGCCGACCACCCCCGGCCTACCGGGCCACGGCCGGCTGCACTACGTCGGGAAGGAGGTGGCGATGCTCCTCGGACGGCTGCCCGATCCGGTCCTGCTCCAGGAACCGGAGCCCGGGGGCGGCCGTGCGGTGCCGGCCTCCGCCTTGCCGACGCGGGACCACGTCCTCGCCCAGCTGCCGCACTGCGCGATCGCGCACTTCGCCTGCCACGGATACAGCGATGCGGCGGACCCGTCCCGGAGCCTCCTGCTGCTCCACGACTACGCGCGGGCTCCGCTGACCGTCGCCAGCCTCGCGTCGGTCGCGCTCGACGAGGCGCGGCTGGCCTTCCTGTCGGCCTGCCGCACCGCGGCCATCGACAACTCCGAGTTGCTCGACGAGGCCATCCACCTCACCTCGGCCTTCCAACTCGCCGGCTTCCCCCATGTGATCGGCACCCTGTGGGAGATCAACGACCAGGTGGCCGTCACCGTCGCCTCGCTGTTCTACACCGGGCTCGGAGCCGACCACGCGCCGCCGGACCCGGACCGGGCGGCCCGCGCGCTCCACCAGGCCGTCCGCCGGGTCCGCGACGGCCACGGGCTGCCGGCTCCGCTCAACTTCAACGGGGCGCCGCGGCTCTGGGCCGCCCATCTGCACGCGGGCGCCTGAGCGGATGGCGCGTTGACGGCCTGTCCGTCCCCCGGGGCGGGGCGGGGCGGGCCGCCGGCGGCCCGCGTGCGAACCCGGCCTGGTAGCGGGCCTTCAGGGCATCGGACTTCAGGCCCGCGGACCTCAGGGTCGGGGGCGGATGGCCATGCCCGGTCGCCGCCGGTGGACCGTCAGATAGACGACGCCTTCCGGGCCCGCCGACACACCGCGGGCCGCGCCGCGCGGCAGCAGGCGCAGCGCGCCCGCCTCCAGTGCGTGCGCGACGCCGCCGCAGCGCAGCGTGCCCTGCCCGGCGATTCCCAGCACCAGCACGTCCAGGTCCGGTTCGACGTGCTCGGCGACCGACGTGTCGGGCCGCAGCCGCACCAAGTTGGCGTCCAGTTGGCGCTCCGCGCCGGTCAGCCGCCACAGCGCCCCGGCCTCGTCGGCGGCCGCCTCGCGCAGCAGTTCGTCCAGGACCGCGCCCTCGCCGAGGGCCTGCTCATCCGTCATGTCGGACATCATCCCACTCGTCCCTCGCCGGTTCGTCGTTCGGAAGGAAGGGGGTGGGTCATTTGACTCCATAGTGAAAAGTTCTAGCCAGAAGAGATCCCGGGTGGGCCGATCGGCGACCTGCGGATCTCTTCTTTTTGTCCTGACAGTTCGGCATATGGCGGCAGCGTTACGCGCGTTGATCAGGCCAACGATCTGGGTTCGTGTTTTCACTGAACATTGACTTGGTTCGCATGCGGCCTGAATGATGACCGTTGTGACCAGCCGTCGAACCGGCACGAGGGGATCGCCGCGGGCGACGACCGGCGCAGGTCACCGGGGCCCCGCCGCAGCGGCGGCGCCGAGTTTCCCGCCATCCATGTGCCAGGGGGAGAACCACATGTCCATCCAGCGTGTCCTGACCCGCGCTCAGGCCGTCGCCGCCGCCGCGGCGCTCATCGGCGGCATCATCGCCGCCACGCCGGCCGTCGCGGCCGATTCCGCGCCGTCGGCTCCTTCGGCCGCTGAACTCGCGCGCATCGACAAGGGCGGCGCCGGCCAGGGCAAGTCCGCGGCGGCCGCCGCCCGGCTGACCGCCGCCGGCCCGCAGATCAGCCGCAGCCAGGCGATCCAGCGGGCGAGTTCCTGGGTCGGCAAGGGACTCGAATACAACTGGTACCGGACCTACCAGGGGTACCGGACCGACTGCTCGGGCTATGTGTCGATGGCCTGGAACCTCGGCACTCCCGGACTGACGACGCCCGACTTCGTTCCGAGCGGCGTCGCCTCCTGGATCAACAAGAGCCAGCTCAAGCCGGGCGACGCCCTGCTCAACGACGCGGCCGGAGCGTCCGGTCACATCGTTCTCTTCGGGGGCTGGACGGACTCCTCGCAGACCGCTTACAGCGGCTACGAGTTCACCGGCAGCGGTGTGCACCACCGCACGATCCCGTACCCGTACTTCCCGGGCTACGGGACGTTCAAGCCCGTCCGCAACAACAGCATCGTCGACGACGCGACCAACCCCGGCCCGGGTCCGGACAACGTGGGTGTGTTCCGTCCGTC
Organism: Kitasatospora sp. NPDC056184; assembly: GCF_042268405.1. NCBI lineage: Bacteria > Bacillati > Actinomycetota > Actinomycetes > Kitasatosporales > Streptomycetaceae > Kitasatospora > Kitasatospora sp. NPDC056184. Next base: position 7,019 of record NZ_JBHJUI010000045.1, read on the forward strand.
GACGGGTGAGTTCCACCTGCGGTACGACGACGGCTCGCTCGCGAAGGTGAGCTGGGGTGAGGCCGGCGACCTTCCGGTGTCGGGGAACTTCGACGGTGCGGGTCCGGACAACATCGGCGTGTTCCGTCCGTCGACGGGTGAGTTCCACCTGCGGATGGACGACGGCTCGCTGACGAAGGTGAGCTGGGGCGAGGCCGGTGACCTCCCGGTGTCCGCGAACTGGGACGGCTCCGGTCCGGACAACGTCGGGATCTTCCGTCCGTCGACGGGTGAGTTCCACCTGCGGATGGACGACGGCTCGCTGACGAAGATCTCCTGGGGCCAGGCCGGCGACCTCCCGGTGTCCGCGAACTTCGACGGTGCGGGCCCGGACAACATCGGGATCTTCCGTCCGTCGACGGGTGAGTTCCACCTGCGGATGGACGACGGCTCGCTGACCAAGCTCGGCTGGGGCGAGAACGGCGACCTGCCCGTCTCCGCCAACTGGGACGCCCGCCGGTAGCCCGGTGCCGCCCCGGGGGCGCGGCGAGCGGTCGCGCCCCCGGGACGGCGTTCCCGACGCCCACGCATCGAACGTCGAACCGAGGCAGGACATCACCACGTGAACAGCACCGTGCGCCATCACCTCGCCGCCGTCGCCACCGCGGCGGCCCTGACCGGGGGTCTCCTCGCCGCCGCGCCGGCCGCCCTGGCGGACGACGCGAGCGACCTCTACGGGCCGTCCGCCCTCGCGGCGATCCCCGACTACTCCTGCGGTCAGGTCCTCCCGTCCGACCAGACCGTGGCCAACCAGCTCAACGGCGTCCTGACCGGAAAGCTGCGCGGCGCCATGAGCGCCTACCGGGTCTCCTGCGCCCGCGCGATCGTCAAGACGGTCAAGGCCCGCGGCCTGCCCGAGCGGGCCGCGGCGATCGCCCTGACCACGGCCATCGTCGAATCCGAGATCCGCAACAACCCGAATGTCGTCGACCACGACAGCGTCGGCCTCTTCCAGCAGCGGGCCTCCTGGGGCACCTTCAACCAGCGGATGGATCCGACCTGGACCACGAACGCCTTCCTCGACGTACTGCTCCAGCGCCCCAATTGGCAGACTCGGGACATCGGCGTCCTCTGCCAGGAGGTCCAGCGCTCCGGCTTCCCCGAGCGATACCCGGTCCAGGCCCCCGACGGCGTGCGCATCGCCGCCGCGCTCTTCGGCGGCAGTGCGGGCGCGGGTCCGGACAACATCGGCGTGTTCCGTCCGTCGACGGGTGAGTTCCACCTGCGGTACGACGACGGCTCGCTCGCGAAGGTGAGTTGGGGTGAGGCCGGCGATCTGCCGGTGTCGGGGAACTTCGACGGTGCGGGTCCGGACAACATCGGCGTGTTCCGTCCGTCGACGGGTGAGTTCCACCTGCGGATGGACGACGGCTCGCTGACGAAGGTGAGTTGGGGCGAGGCCGGTGACCTGCCCGTCTCCGCGAACTGGGACGGTGCGGGTCCGGACAACGTCGGGATCTTCCGTCCGTCGACGGGTGAGTTCCATCTGCGGATGGACGACGGCTCGCTGACGAAGATCTCCTGGGGTGAGGCCGGTGACCTGCCGGTGGCGGGGAACTGGGACGGCGGCGCGGCGGGCAACGTCGGGATCTTCCGTCCGTCGACGGGTGAGTTCCATCTGCGGATGGACGACGGCTCGCTGACGAAGATCTCCTGGGGTCAGGCCGGTGACCTCCCGGTGTCGGCGAACTTCGACGGTGCGGGCCCGGACAACATCGGGATCTTCCGCCCGTCCACGGGTGAGTTCCACCTGCGGATGGACGACGGCTCGCTGACGAAGGTGAGCTGGGGCGAGGCCGGTGACCTGCCCGTCTCCGCCAACTGGGACGGCCGGTCCAACTGACGCCGACCGGGCGGCGGTGGCGGCAGGGTCGGTGGTGGCGGTGGTGGTCACCCCGCGCCGCCGCCCCCGCCCGGCACGCCGCTGACCTTCGCGAGGCTCCGGGCGGCCGCCACCACGGCGGGCAGTTCGACGGCCGCCGCGACCCGCTCGAACCAGGCGATCTCGGCCTCCAGGTCCAACGCCCCCCGGACGTCGGGCCGGCCGCCGGACCCGGCCGGGACCTCCGCCCGTTCGGCCGCCGCGGCATAGCGCAGCAGGACCGCCTCGACGGCCGGCGCGAGCCCGCTGCCGCCGAGGCCCGCGGCGGCCAGCTCCGCTTCGGCGGCGGCCTGCCGGGCCGCGTCGAGGTGCCGCTCCAGCGTCAGCGCGCTGTCCCGGATCTCGATCACGTAGCGGTACAGCCGCAGCCGGGGGTTGTTGCGCCGCAGCTCCTCCGGCAGCGGCAGCGCCACCCCGGGCGTCGCCGACTGCAGCAGCCGCCAGAGCGGGGCGATCCGGTCGGCCTGCCGGACGGCGAGCCGCTTCTGCCGGTGTTCGGCCAGTGAGGGCCAGGCCACCGAGAGCGCGAACAGCACCAGGCCGAGCGCGAGCAGGACCTGGCTGGTGCCCGCGACCGCCGCCGGTGCCAGCTCCTCGTGACCGAGCCGGCGGGCGGTCAGGTAGTAGAGCCGGTGCGCCAGATAGGCCGTCGCCAGCACGGTCGACACCCGCATCAGCCGGAGCGAGGTCCGCATCGGCCCGGGTGCGGCGTGCTTGCCGTGCACCCACCAGAGGCGGGCGGCGGCCAGCACACCGATCCCGATGTCGGCGGTCAGCACCATCCAGTAGAGGTAGGCCGTGAAGGAGCCCTGTGCGTAGGTCAGCAGGTCGACCTCGCCGTCCGGGCGCGGCATCGCGGCGAACAGCGCGGCGAGCGCGGCGGAGGCGACCGCCAGGCCGGCCAGGTTCAGCCGTGACATCCGCCCGCGGGCCCGCCCGGTGATCTCCCGGACGAACTCCAGCGCGGTCGCCGTCGCCGCCAGGCCGGCCAGGTGCACCAGCAGGTTGGTGACGCTGGCGACGCCCAGGGCCGCGTCCACCACCCGGCGGACCACCGGCGCCCCCAGGGTCATCGACACCGCCCAGCAGGCCCACATCGTCCGCAGCACCCGGGCGCGCCGGGGAGCGTTGCGCAGCCCGCGCAGGCTCCACAGGGTCAGGAACCACACCGGCGGCAGCACCGCCAGGTCAAACGGCCGCATCCGGCCCCCTCCACTCGTAGGCACCGGCGAAGGTGCAGTGCACCAGGGCGAGCGTTTCGGCGGACTCCCGGGAGGCTCCCGGCAGCGCGGCCGGGAGGGCGTCGAAGTGCTGCCACAGCAGGGAGGCCAGCAGTTCCGCCTCCTCCTCCTGGTCCGTGGTCGCCCGGGTGCGGTCCCGCGCCAGCAGGCGGGCGGCCATCGCCGGGTCCAGGTCGGGGAAGAGCTGCCGCAGCCCCGCCTGGTCCGGCGGGCCGTCCTGCCGGTGGTCCAGCAGCATGTGCGCCAGCTCGTGCAGCACGATGTGGGCCTGGTGGACGGGGCTGGTCACCGCCGAGTAGTAGACGTGGTCGGCGCCGCCGAGCGCCATCCACACCCCGCAGATGCCCGACCCGCCGCCGGGGTCGGCCGGGGGCAGCGGGATCAGCCGCATCGGCCGGCCGCGCCGCGCGGCCACCGCGTCGGCCAGCCGCCCGATCGTGAAGGGGCCGGGGACGTCCAGCTCGCCGATCAGCCCGTCGCACCGCTTCTTGAAAGGACGCCACTCCGCTTCCCGCATGCGCTCACCCCTCGGGCACGGCTCCTCGTCCGCGCGGTCCCCGCACCACGCGCGCCCGCCCGTGCGCCCCGACGGAGTCTAGACGAACGATCCGCCGCCGGGCCGGAGGTCCGTGGACGAACCGTCCTCTCCGGCCTGTGCTTCCAGCAGTCCGCTGCGCTCCACCAGCGAGCGCACGGCGTCCACCCCGTGCGCCGACATGGTCGCCACCGCGGCGGCCCGCAGCGCGACCGAGCGGACGTCGTTGGCCCGCATCGCGGCGATCAGCGAGAGCTGCGCCGCGACCCGCTCCGCCACCTCGTCGTCGATGAAGTAGGCCTGCGGGACGCCGAAGAAGTCGCCGAGCGCGCGCAGGGTGCCGACGGTGGGGTTGGCGGCCCTGCCCTTGACCAGCATCCACAGCCGCCCGACGGAGAGTTTGGGCTCGCCCGGCCGGGCGGCGTCGCGGATCCCGTCCACGACCTCCTGGAGGGTGTACCGCCGGCCGAGCGGCTGCACGTGGGCGAACAGGAACTCGATCCGCCGCCCGAGCCGCTCCGCCTCGGGATCGCCCGGCCGGTCCTCCTCGGCCCGCGCCGCGTCCCCGTCGTCCCGCCCGCTCACACCCATGACCCCTCCGCCCACCGGATCCGCCCAGTATTCCAGGTCCGCCGGGCCGGCCCCGTCCGCGCACGGACGGGGCCGGCCGGCCGCCTACCGCCCGGCCAGGGTGACGGGCAGTCCGGCCTCGATGCGCTGCAACAGGCGGCCCCCGTGGACGCCGGGGGTATCGAAGCCGCGCAGCTCGTCGGGGTCGTTCTCGTCCTCGGCGCGCAGGACCTCGGGCACCAGCACGCCCTCGGGGGCGACCGGCGCCTGCGGATCGGGCGCGAGGTACGGGGGCGCGAGCACCGGGCCGTGCAGGGTGCCGCCGATGAGGTCCGGGCTGAACTCGGAGGACAGGACGGTGACCTGGGCGCGCAGGTCGCCGTTGATCATCACCAGCTTGTCGGTCAGGTGGCCGACGAAGGCGCCGACCCGGACGTCCCCGCGGACCAGGAGCTTGGCGTCGCCCTCCAGGTAGACGGCGGCGGCCCGGAGGTCGCCGAGGACGATCAGCGCGGGGCAGCCGTCGTCGGTGTTGAGGATCGCGCCGTCGACGGTGAGGTCGCCGTCGACGATGTAGCCGGTGCCGTCCGGCTCGGCGGCGTCGAGGTCGAGGTGCCCCTCGACCGACAGGTCGCCGGCGTGGACGTCGTACTCCTCCTCGTAGAGGTTCTCGTAGGAGTCCTCGGGCAGGCCGCGGCGCTCGAAGAGAGCCACGGCGTCGTCCCAACTGCGCAGTGTGGTTGTGATGTTCACGGACGCACTGTCCCACGCGCCACTGTCAGCCGCCCCGCCGGCGGCGCTCCGGCGCGGGCGGCCGAGCGTCGGGCTGCCGGGTGATCGGGCGATCGGGCGGGCCGGCCGTGCCCGAACGGCCGCGCCCTGCCCGAACGGCCCGGCCTTGCCCGGAAGGCCCTTCCGTTCCGGCGGGCCCATCTGAGAGCATCGTCCGCTATCCGGCGAGCACGGGCCGGTGATCGGTGCACCCGGGGCCCGGGGGGAGGAAGCGGGATGCTGGACCACGGCGTGCTCCGCCGCCGCGGCGACGCCCATCGGCCGGCGGCCTGGGTGCGGACACGGCTGCGTGCGGCGCGGGCGGCCGCCCTGCTCACGGCCGTGCTCACGCTGGCCGCCGTCTTCACCGCGGCCGCCCTGCCCAGGGCCGCCGACCGGGGCGCGGACAGCGCGGTGGCCAGGTTCGTCCTCGATCGCGGCGTCAAGGCCACCAGCCTCCACCTCACCGCCCGTCCGCGGCCCGGCGCCCGGGCCGCCGACCTCGACGCGCTGCGCGAGCGGCTCGTGGCGCGGATCGGCGCCGACCTCCCGCTCACCCGGGACGGCGAGCACCACGGCACCCGCGCCCTGAGCGGCCGTCCGATGCTCGGCGACGGGTACGACCGGCCCGGCGGGATCGCCCCGCAGCTGCACCTGACGTACCTGCAGAACCTCGCCGGGCACGCGACCCTGACCGAGGGCACCTGGCCGGGCCCGGCGCAGCCGGGGGAGCCGCTGCCGATCGTGGTCAGCGGGCGGGCCGCCGAGACCGTCCGGCTCAAGGTCGGTGACATCGTCGACGGCGGTCCCGCCGACCGGGGCGCCGGCGAGGCGGCGGCCCCGGCCCGGGTCCGGATCGTCGGCCTCTACCGCGCCGACGACCCCCGCGAGCGCTTCTGGCGGGACCTGCCCTGCCCCGACCGCGCCTGCCTGAAGACCCTCGACGGCGGCGGCGTGCGCTGGGAGACCGGCGGCTTCGTCGGCGGCGACGGCCTCGCCGGGCTGCTCGCCTGGGGCGGTGGCGGCGAGGACTTCTGGCGGCTGCCCCTCGACCCGTACGCCCTGCGCGCCGACCGGCTCGCCGAACTCCGCTCCGGCGTCGGCTCGTACCTGGCCGGCCCCGGCACCGTCGGGGCCGCCGAGGCGGCCGACCGCCGCGAACTCGGCGTCACCACCCTGCTGCCCGAGGTGCTCGCCGACGCCACCGCCCGCCACCGGGCCACCGTTCCGCTGGCGGCGATCGGCCCGGCCGGGGTCGCGGGCGTCATCGCCGTGGTGCTCGGCCTGGCCGCCGCCCTCGCCGCCGACCGGCGCGCCGCCGAACTCCGGCTGCTCAGGGCCCGCGGCGGCTCGCGCACCGGCCTCCTGCTGCGTCTGCTCGGCGAGAACGCGGTCACCGTCCTGCCGGCCGCCGCCGTCGGCACCGCGCTCGCGCTGCTCCTGCTGCCCGCCCCGCGCTGGACGGCGGCCGCCCTCGCGGCTGGCGCCACCACGCTGTTCGCGCTGCTGGCCTTCCCGGTGCGCGCGGCCGTGCTGCCGGCCCGGCCCCGGCCCGCCGCGCGGACCCGGCGCCGGCTCGTCGGCGAGCTCCTGGTGCTCACCGTCACGGCCGCGGCCGTGGCCGAGGTCCGCCGCCGGGGCGCGGCCCCGCCCGGCGCCGGACCGGACCCGCTGCTCGTCGCCGCACCGCTGCTGGTCGCGCTCACCGGCGGCCTGCTGCTGGCCCGCGTCCAGCCGCGGCTGGTCGGCCGACTCGCCGCCACCGCCCGGCGCGGACGCGGCCTGATCGGCTTCCTCGGCCTCGCCCGGACCGCCCGCGACGCCTCCGGCCACCCCCGGCCGGCCGTGCTGCCGACGCTCGCCCTGCTGATCGCCGTCACCACCGCCGGCTTCGGGGCCACCGTGCTCGACGCCGTCGACGACGCCCGGCTGCGCGCGGCCCGCACCGCGATCGGCGGCGACGCCGCCGTCCTGGTCCCGCTCGACGCGCCCCTGCCCGAACCGTTCCTCGCGGCCGCCGCCGCCCTGCCCGGCGTCCGCGCCTCCAGCCCCGTCCGGATCGAGCGGCAGACCTACGTCCTCGGCACCGGCCCGCTCGCCGTCCAGGCCACCGCGGTGGTGGTCGAGCCGCGGGCCTACGCCGAGATCGCCCGGACCGTCGGCGCCGGCCCCTTCGACCCCGCCGCGCTGGCCGCGCTGCCCGGCGGTCCCGACGCCCCCGTACCCGCCCTGGTCAGCCCCGGCCTCGCCGAGCGGCTCCCGGCCGGCCCGCAGCGGCTGCGCACCCCCGGCGGCGAACTGCTCGCCACCGTGGCCGGCACCGTCGCCGCCACCCCCGCGCTGCCCGAGGCGATCCGCGAGTTCGTCGTCCTGCCGGTCGGCCCCGCCTCGGCGCGGCTGCCGGAACTCGCCCGCGCCGACAACTGGTTCGCCGTCGGCGACATCGACGGGGACCGGCTGCGCCCGCTCTTCCTGCACAGCGGCCTCGCCGACGCGACGGGCCTGGCCGAACTCCTCCGCGAGGAGGCCCGGGAGGTCAGCAGGGAACCGGACGGCATCCCCGACGGCTACCAGGTCCGCACCAGCCGCGAGGTGGACGCCGGGCTGGCGGCCGACCCGCTCCAGCAGTCCACCGCGCGGCTGTTCCGGTCCGCGGCCGCCGCCGGCACCGGATTCGCCCTGCTCGCCGTCCTGCTGACCGTGCTGAGGGCCTCACCCGACCGCGCGGCGCTGCTCGCCCGGCTGCGCACCATGGGCCTGCGCCCCCGCCAGGGCCTGGCGCTGATCGTCGCGGAGACCGTCCCGCAGACCCTGGCCGCGGTGGCCGGCGGCGCCGCGGTCGCGACGGCGGCCGTCGTCCTGCTCGGGCCGGCGTTCGACCTGTCCCTGCTGGTCGGGGCGGCGGTGGACGACGCACTGGGCCCGCGCGCGCTGCCGGTGCTGGCCCCCACCGCCGGGCTGGCGCTGCTCGTCTGCGCCGCGGTGGTGCTGGAGGCGCTGGTGTCCGGCCGGCGCCAGATCGCCGCCGAACTGCGCGCGGGCGACCGCCGCTGAGCCCGGGCCGGTGGGGGAGCGGGTACCACCCGCGTGGCGCAGCCCGGCGCGCTACGGTGCGGGCACCGAACACGACGTACACGAGGGGGACATGACGGTGGAGGTCACCAACAGCATCGCGGGCACGGTCCACATCACGGGACGGGTGGTCCAGGGCGCCCAGCTGTCGTTCGGCACCGGCCTCGGCGAGGCCGCCGAGGCCGCGATCGAGGCCGGGCCGGCCACCGGGGGAGCCCCGGTGACGCTGGCCCGCGGGGAGTACGCGGCCGTGCCGGCGCTGCTCGACCACCTGGAGGGCAGCGGCTCCGAGGCCGTGCGGGCCCTGGGGGAGCGCCTGGCGGGGCGCTGACGGACCGGCCCCGGCCGCCTTCGGGCGTCCGGGGCCGTCGCGTTGTCGGCGGGTCAGTGGACGATCGTGCCGCAGACGGACGCGGGCAGGCTCTGGAATCCGTGGCTGCGGACGGTGGCCTGGCCCTGCTGGCAGATCCACCCGGTGGGGCCGAATATGGCGCGCAGGGCGGTGCCGTGGGTGTCCTGCGCGGTCCACTCGGCCGGGCGCACGACGGAGGACAGCATCCGACCGAACGGCGTCGCCGTGAAGCCGGGGTTGATGGTGTGGGTGGCGGTGACCGGGAGGACCCCATTGATCGCGCGCGGGGTCAGGACGCCGGGTTCGTCACCGGGGGTGGTGTGGCTGCCGTACACCTGGCCGATGTAGCGGCCGACGGAGTACGGCACCAGGGCGTCGGGGTCCTGGAGGATCGGGTCGGTGCCCTCGTTCTCGCGGGACACCACGCTGACGCAGGAGTGGTCGAAGCCGAGGTCCTGGACCGCCTGGGCGTAGCCGATCTTCTCCAGGAAGAAGATCGTGGCGTCGAGTCCGGTGCCGTGCACGCCGTAGTAGTCCACCGTGAGCTGGCCGCTGACGACCGGCCGGATGACGGTGTTGGGGAGCGACGGGCTGATCTGGCTCCACCGGGTGATCTGGCAGGAGTAGATCGCGGTCAGCTGGGCGGTGGTCAGGGTTGCCGGCGCGTTGCCGGCGGCCGGTGCGGCCCAGCTGACGGCGTCCTTGGCCAGCGCGACGAAGGTCAGCGGGAGGTTGGTGGCCCAGTCGACCGGGTCGGTGGGCTTCGGCGGGCGGGTGGCGCGGGCGAAGTCGAGCGTGTCCTTGGTGGTCCCGGTCAGGGCGTGGAGGCCGGCGTCCGTGCTCCACGGCCGGGAGATGGCCGTCGCCCCGTACTTGGTGAAGACCGGGTTCGGTCCGGTGGAGTTGAAGCTGTAGAGCCGGGGCGAGGTGGTGTTCCCGGTGAGGAAGGCGTTGTACTCGGTGGAGAGCTGGGTGTACAGGCTCTCGGTCGCCTCCGCGCCGACGCCGACGATGTCCTGGGCGTTGGGGAGGGTGATCGGGTCGGCGGGGGCGGGGGCGGTGGCGGTGAGCACCAGCGCGCCGGCGAGGGCGAGGGCCGAGGCGGCCCGGGCGACGAAGCGGAGCATGGACAGACCTGCTCTCCGGAAGGGGTGTCGGGCGGAGTCCCGGCGGTATCCTCGGCCTCCCGTCGGGCGGCCGGAAGTGCCCTTCCGCCGGTGGTCCGACCGGCCCTGCCGTCGCGCCGCAGGTCATCCCCGCCCGGCCGCCAGGTCGGCCCCCGGCCGTACTTCCGCAGGACGTCCAGCGGCCTCCTGCCGGCCACCGCGCGAGGGGTCCTGGGGGTGGCCGGTGGAAGAACAGTCGGCGCCCGCTCGGGGGGGGCGGGGCCGCGCGACCTGCGGCGTGCGGCCGCCCCGGGGCCGGGCCGAGGAGGTGCGGGGTTCCGGGGGCCGGGTCGGGCCGTCAAGGATGCCGTCGGGTCCACGAACGACGAACGACGAACGACGACGAACGACAACTCCCCGTGGAGAGAAGGTCTGTCCATGCTCCGTCTCGCCGCCCGGGCCGCCTCGGCCCTCGCCCTCGCCGGCGCGCTGGTGCTCAACGCCGGAACCCCGGCCCTCGCCGACCCGCCCGTCCCCGCCGCGACCGACATCGTCGGCGCCGGATCCCCGGTGACCCAGTCGCTCTACAACCAGTTCTCCGCCGACTACAACGCCTCCCTGGCCGCTGCCGGCAACACCACCTCGCCCCGGCTCTACAGCTGGGACGGCACCGGGAACGCGTACATCACCCCGAAGACCGGCGCGGAGTCGATCGTGCGCCCGCCGCACACCCTCTGGGGCCTCTTCCAGCTCGCCGCCACCACCAGCCGCACCCTCGACTTCGCCCGCACGAACCGGGGGCCGCAGACCGGCGACCGGGAGGACGCCCTGTTCGTCGCCCTGGCCAAGGACGCCGTGACCTGGGCCGCCCCGGCCGGCGGGCACGCCCCCGCCAACCTGAGCGCGTGGATGCTGAAGCAGATCTACACCTGCGCCTACACCAACTGGCAGCAGATCGACCCCGCCCTGCCGAACGCCACCATCCACCCGGTGCTGCCCTCCGCCCGGGGCGACCTCGCGGACACCGCGCTCGCCTTCTTCCGGGGGCTGTCCTACACGCTCGGCTCCTACACCTCGTTCGGTGACTGCGTCACGGTCACCGGGGCCGAGAACCAGGGCACCTCGGCCGTGCTGCAGGACCCGGACGCGATCGTCCCCTACTCGGTCGGCCGCTACGTCGGCCAGGTGTACGGCGGCCACACCACCCCCGGCGACGGGCCCGGCGCCCTGACGCTCCGCTCACTGGAGGGGATCGCCCCGCTGTCCCCCCAGGACACCGGCGCCACCATCTCCCGGAGCCTGGCCTTGACGGAGTTCGGCTACGTGCTCACCACCGCCGTGCGGCGCGGTGACTGGGACGCCGGGGACGCCCACGCCACCGCGCTGCGGTCGATCTTCGGTATCAGGGGGTGGACCTGTTCGCCGACCGGCCTCGCGGTCGTCCGGAGCCACGGCTTCCTGGTCCTCCCCATGGGGGCCTGCGGCGTGACCCTCCACATCTGACCGGCGCGCGCCGAGGCCCCGGTCGTCCGGCGGCGGTGAGACCGTCGGACGACCGGGGCACCGGCGCGGACGGACGGTCAGGCCGCGACGAACTCGACGAGGTCCTTGGTGAACGCGGCCTCGTAGGCGCCGACCAGGCCGTGCGGCGCGCCCGGGTAGACCTTCAGGGTCCCCTGGGGGAGCAGCTCGACGGCCTTCCGCGCGGAGGCGGCGATCGGGACGATCTGGTCGTCGTCACCGTGGGCGACCAGGACCGGGATGTCGATCTTCTTGAGGTCCTCGGTGAAGTCGGTCTCCGAGAACGCCTCGATGCAGTCCAGGGCGCCCTTCAGGCCGGCCTGCATGCCCTGCAGCCAGAACTCCCGGCGCTTGCCCTCGGAGACCTCCGCGCCCGGGCGGTTGAAGCCGTAGAAGGCCTCGCTCAGGTCGTAGTAGAACTGCGAGCGGTCGGCGGCGACACCCGCGCGGATGCCGTCGAAGGCCGACAGCGGGGTGCCCTCGGGGTTGGCGTCGGTGCGCAGCATCAGCGGCGGGACGGCGCCCAGCAGCACGGCCTTGCGCACCCGGGCGCTGCCGTGCCGGCCCAGGTAGCGGGCGACCTCGCCGCCGCCGGTGGAGTGGCCGACCAGCACCGCGTCGGTCAGGTCCAGCTGGTCCATCAGCTCGGCCAGGTCGTCGGCGTACTGGTCCATGTGGTTGCCGTCCCACGTCTGGGTGGAACGGCCGTGGCCGCGCCGGTCGTGGGCGATGACCCGGAAGCCGGCGGAGGCGAGCGCCACGGCCTGGCCCTCCCACGCGTCGGCGTTCAGCGGCCAGCCGTGCGACAGGACGACGGGCCGTCCGCTGCCCCAGTCCTTGTAGAACTTCTGGGAACCGTCGGAAAGGGTGATGAAGGGCATGACGGCCTTTCGGTCGTGCTCGTCGAGCAGGGGGAGTGATCGGCCGGCGCGGGATTCGGGCGTCCCGGCGGGCCGGTTCCCAGCATGACCGGCCGGCTGCCCGCCGGCACCCTCTCGCGGCCTCCTGTGCACCGTCAGTCAAGGGCCGTGCGGTCCGGGACAGGGGCCCTGCCCCGACCGGGCGGGTGCGAAGCCCGGGACGGGTTCCTAGGCTGGGGGCATGGGCGACTTCGACACGTTCGCGGCCCTGCTGGACTACCCGGTGTACGTGGTCACCGCGCCCGGGCCGCCGCCGGCGGGGTGCCTGGTCGGCTTCGCGGGCCAGTGCTCGATCGATCCCGTGCGGTTCGTGGTGTGGATCTCCAAGGCCGACCGCACCCACGCCGCGGCCCTCGCGGCCGACGCGCTGGGCGTCCACCTGCTGCCGTACGGGCACGGGCTGGCGGCGCTGTTCGGCGGTCGCAGCGGCGACGCCACCGACAAGTTCGCGGGCGTCGAGTGGTACCACGGGCCGTTCGGGGTGCCGGTGCTCGCGGAGGCGCCCGCGTGGTTCGTCGGCCGGGTGCTGGACTGCGCCGACTGGGGCGACCACACCGGTCTGCTGCTGGCCCCGGTGGCCGTCGAGGCCCCGCCCGCCGGCGCCGCCGCGGTGCTGTCCTACCGCGACGTCGACGGCATCGGGGCCGGCCACCCCGCCTGAGCGGGGGCGGTGCCGGCCGCCCCGGGCGGATCGCGGCCCGATGGCCGACCGCCGGCCGTGCGGTGGTCGGCCGCGCCGGACGGCCTGTCGGTGGCCCGGCCTAGGCTTCGGCCATGAGCATGATCGGGCGGTACCTCCGGCTCAGCGCCGGGGAGTTGGAGCGGGCGGAGCGGGAGCCGGAGTGGGCCCTGGGGTTCGTCGAGGAGCTGGACGAGGCGGACGGCGGCGAGCGCGCGGGCGCTTGGGCGCGGCTGCACGAGACCGGGAAGGCATGGCAGGCGCTCGACTTCCTGCTCCGCCGCCACGGGTTCCCGGTCGACCTCGTGCACGGCGAGGAGGAGCTGCCGGGGGCGGAGGACTGGGGCTACGGTCCGCCGTCGCGGATCGCCCCGGACCGGGTGCGGCTGGCCTCCGAGGCGCTCGCCGCGCTCGACCCGGGGCGGCTGACGGAAGGGGTCGCGGCGGTGGACCTCGCCGAGGCGAAGGTCTACCCGCAGGGCCTGTGGGCGGACGAGGACGCGCTGCACCTGGTGACGGCCGAGTACCGCGCCCTGGCGGACTTCCTGCGGGCGGTCGCGACCCGCCGGCACGGGGTGCTGGTCTGGATCGAGTGAGGGGCGGAGGGTACCGGGAGGCCGGCCGGCGGTGGGCGGCGGGTCGAGTGGCATCTCGGTACATTGAGGACATAACGGACACCTGTGAGCGGTTCCGGGCTCCGCGTGTGTCCAGGCAGAGAAGGCCGAGCGGCCTTCGGAAAGGGTCCCCATGCAGCGTGCCCTCAGCCCCGCCGTCCTCGCCGAGCTGCGCCGGCCGCGGCGGTATCCGGCGGTGTCCATCCTGATGCCCACGCACCGCCGGGAGCCGGACAGCGCGCAGGACCCGGTCCGGCTGCGCAACCTGCTGGCCGAGGCCAAGGAGCGGGTCCAGGCCGACCCCGAGGTCTCCCGCGCGGACCGGATCGACGTGCTGGAGCAGCTCGACCGGGCCCTCACCGAGGTCGACCTGGTGCACGCCGAGGACGGCCTGGCGATCCTCGCCGCCCCCGGGGAGCACCAGGTCTGGTCGCTCGGGCGCACCGCACCCGCCAGGGTGGTGCTGTCGGACACCTTCCTCACCCGCAACCTGGTCGCCGCCCAGGCCGCCGAGCGCCCCTACTGGGTGCTCGCGGTCGCCGCCGACCGGGTGGTGCTGTGGGACGGCGGCGAGGAGCGGGTGACCGAGGACCGCGGCCGCGGCTTCCCGCTGGTCCGGGTCTTCGACAACCCCGACCCCGAGCGGCAGGAGCGCATCGGCGACACGCCCAGCACCTTCCGCGACGAGGAGACCAAGACCTTCCTGCGGCAGGCCGACACCGAGGTCGGCAAGCTGCTCGCCGCCGACCGCCGCCCGCTCTACGTGACCGGTGAGGCCGCCGCGCTCGCCCTGCTGGACGCCGTCGGCCCGATCGCCAAGGAGGCCACCGAGCAGCTCCCGCACGGCGGCCTCGCCCAGGCGGACGCCGAGACGGTCCGCAAGGTGGTCGAGCCCGCCGTGCGCGCGCACGCCGAGCGCGAGACCACCGAGGCCCTCGCCCAGCTCGACGCGGCCCGCGGCCGCCAGACCTTCGCCGCCGGCCTGGACGAGGTCTGGCGGGCCGCCGGCGACGGCCGGCTCGGCCGGCTGGTGGTCGAGGAGAACTTCCGCACCACCGTCCGGGACGACGGCGAGCACCTGGTGCCGGCCGCGGCCGAGGAGTCCGGCGCGCGCGAGGACATCGTCGACGAGGTCGTCGAGCGCACCCTCGACACCGGCGGCCTGGTCAGCTTCGTCCCCGACGGCACCCTGTCCGACGCCGGCCGGATCGCCGCCGTCCTGCGGTACTGACGCACCCGGCGGCGATCACCGCCGACGGCCGGTCGTTCGCGTCACCCCGCGGAGGGCGGGCCCGCGGGCCGGTGATCGGCGGGGTGCCGCACGTCCTGGACGCCGCTCTCGTACGTGACCCAGTCGGTGCGCGCGGCGACGGTGTCGTAGAGGCTCTGGGCCTGATGGTTGTCCTCGGCGGTGACCCATTGCACGAAGGACCGTCCCTCGGTGGCGGCGAGTGCCCTCAACTGCTGGATGAGCGCCCGTCCGACGCCCCGCCCGCGGGCCGCGGGATCGGTGAACAGGTCGTCGAGGAAGAGGCCCGTCGTCCCGGTGTACGGGGAGGGGACGGGGCGGTGGTGCGCGAATCCGACGACGGCTCCGTCGACCTCCGCGACGAGGGCGTCGCACGGGTGCCCGGGATCCGTCAGCCAGGCCCAGGCACGGGAGACGACCTCCTCGGACTCCTGCAGCCGGTAGAACGCGCGGTACTGACGGAACAGCACGCGCCAGCGGGCTTCGTCCGCTGCGGCGAGGGGGCGGACGACGGGGGCGTTCGATGTCATGTGGTCCTCTTTCGGTGGGTCGGGCGACGTCGGCCCGGGCGGCTTCCGGCGAGGGCGGGGCGCGCCGGGTGCGGGGGGCCTCAGCGTCCCGGCTCCCCGCCGGGAACCCGGACGGCGGACAGGGAGCGCCGCTGCCGGCCCTCCGGGTCGAAGTTGTCGGGGGAGAGCCACTCCCGCAGCGCCGTGCCGACGTGCGGCCACTCGGAGTCGACGACGGAGTACCAGGCGGTGTCACGGCTGCGGCCCTTGTAGACCACGGCCCGGCGGAAGATCCCCTCGAAGGTGAAGCCCAGGCGCAGGGCCGCCCTGCGCGAGGGTGCGTTGAGGCTGTCGCACTTCCACTCGTAGCGGCGGTAGCCGAGTCCGTCGAACGCGTAGGACATGAGCAGGAACTGGGCCTCCGTGGACACCGGAGTCCGCTTCAGCAGCGGTGAGAAGGCCACGCTGCCGACCTCGACGACGCCGTTGGACGGATCCTGGCGCATCAGGGCGAGGGTGCCCACGGCCCTGCCGGTGCGCAGGTCGACGACCGCGAACGACAGGGGGTCGTCCACCCGCGTCGCCGCCGTCACGTAGGTGCGGTACTCGGCCGGGCCGTCGAAGGGGCCGGCCGTCAGGTACGTCCAGTCGCTGCCGTCCGCCGCGAGGGCGAAGGCGGCGTACAGGTCGGCGGCGTGGCGGTCGGCGTCCAGGGGCTCGACCCGGCAGAAGCGGCCTTCGAGGGTGACCCGGGCGGGTGCGGGACGCGCCGTCCAGCCGGGCAGCGGGGGGCCGACGGGTTGGCCGTAGGCGTTGGGACGTGCGGACATGCTCTTCTCCTGGTGTGTTCCGGTCCTTCCAGGCTAGGCACCGCGTGGACCCTCGATAAGGTCCACGGTACGGTCATTCCATGGAGCCACGACGGGACGCACGTACCGGCAGGACCGGCGCATGAACGGGGGCGGGGCGGTGCCGGCCGACAGCGGAGCCCTCGGACCCCAGCTCGACTTCCTGCTCCAGGAGCCGCTGTCCCGGGCGCGCGGCGGGGACTCCCTGCAGAAGCAGCTCCTGCACCGCCTCCGGGCCGCCGTCCTCGACGGCCGGCTCCCGGCGGGCAGCCGCCTGCCGGGCTCGCGCGCCCTGGCCGAGGGCCTCGGGGTATCACGCAACACCGTGACGCTCGTGTACGACGTGCTGGGCACGGAGGGATACATCGAGCCCAGCAGACAGGGCACCCGCGTCGCCGCGCTGGACCGCCCGGGGCCGGACGACCGCGCGCACCCGGCCCCGGCCACCCTGGCGCGGCGTGCCGAGCGGATCCGCAACCGCGACCCGGGGGGCACCGACTCCTTCACCTTCGCGTCGGGCGTCCCCGCCCTGGCCCGGTTCCCGCTGGCGGCCTGGCGGCGCTCCCTGGACCGGGTGCTCCGGCAGGGCGGGACGGAGCTGCTGGGCTACGGCCCGCCGCGAGGCGAACCGGCGCTGCGGACGGCCGTCCTGCGCCACCTCGCGCTCGCCCGCGGCATGCGCTGCACCCCGGAACAGGTCGTCATCACCGAAGGGGCGCAGGAGGCGTTCGCGCTGTGCGTCCGGCTGGTCACCGACCCGGGGGACACCGCCTGGGTCGAGGACCCGGGCTACCGCGGCGCGCAGACCGCGCTGGCGGGCGGCGACCTGGCCGTCGTCCCCGTCCCGGTCGACGCCGAGGGCCTGCGGACCTCCGCGTCCGACTGGGCGGAGCGCCCGCCCCGCCTCGTGTGCACCACCCCCGCGCACCAGTACCCGACGGGCGCCGTCCTCACCGCGTCCAGACGCCTCGACCTGATCGACAAGTGCCGCCTGCACGGCGCCTGGATCATCGAGGACGACTACGACGGCGAGTTCCGCCACAGCGGGGAACCCCTCGCCTGCATGCAGGGCCTGACCCCCGGCGCGCCCGTGTTCTACGTCGGCACCTTCAGCAAGACCCTGTTCCCCTCCCTGCGCCTGGGGTTCCTCGTCCTGCCCGAGCCGCTGGTCGACCGGGCGGCACCGGTCGTGGACGAGCTGTTGCGCGGCGGCCACCGCCACGAACAACTCGCCCTCGCGCACTTCATGGAGAGCGGCCAGTACGGCAGACACCTGGCCCGCATGCGCCGCCTCTACCGCCGCCGACGCGACGCGCTCCGGGCGGCACTGGCCGAACACTTCGAGGTGCCCCACACCGTGACCGGCGGGGACAGCGGGATGCACCTGACCGTGCGACTGCCGCCGGATGTCCCCGACGGGCCCCTGGCCGCCGCCGCCCGCCGCCACCGGATGGCCCCCCGGCCCCTGTCCCAGCACTTCCTGCTGCCCGGCGCCGCCCACAACGGGCTCGTCCTGGGCTACGGCAACACCCCCGAGTCGGCCTTCGCACCCGGCCTGCGCCGGCTCGCGCAGCTGAGCAGGGACCGGCCCTAGCGGACGGCGATGCCGACCAGACAGGTGTCGTCGTCCGTGTCGGCGTTGCTGTAGCGCAGGAGGTGGTCCAGGTGCTCCTCCAGCCCGTCCGCGCCGTCGGCCGCCGCGCTGCGGGCCTGTTCGGCGAGCGCCATCAGACCGGTCAGCGACGCCTGGAAGGACTCGTCGCGGCGCTCGATCAGCCCGTCGGTGTACATCACGAGCTCGTCGCCCGGCTCCAGCACCAGCTCGCCCTCCGTGTACTCGGCCTGGTCGACCGCGCCGAGCAGGATGCCGCCCAGCTGCGGGAGCGTGGTCGCGCGCCTGCCGCGCAGCAGCACCGGCGGCGGATGGCCCGCCCGCGCCCAGCGCAGCCGGCGCGCGCCGGGCCGGTAGAGACCGCAGACGGCGGTGGCGGTGACGTTGTCGGTCAGGTGGTGGGTGACGCTGTTCAGCCAGCCCAGCAGCTGCGCCGGCCCGGCGCCGGTGGCGGCCAGGCCGCGCAGCGCGTTGCGCAGGGCGACCATCCCGGTCGCGGCCTCGATGCCGTGGCCGGCGACGTCGCCCACGCACAGCAGCACGTCCCCGGAGGGCAGCGGCAGGGCGTCGTACCAGTCGCCGCCGACCAGGTGGCCCTTCTCGGCCGGCCGGTAGCGCACCCCGACCCGCAGGTCCGGCAGGTCCAGCGGGCCGCGCGCGGGCGGCATGATCGCGTGCTGCAGCTGGAGGGCGAGGCGGCTGCGCTCGGCGGCCTGCTGCTCGCTCTGGGCGAGCTGGTCACGGGTGGCGGCGAGCGCGACCTCGGTCCAGTGCTGGGCGGAGATGTCCTGGTAGGCGCCGCGCACGGTGCGCAGCCCGCTGCCGGGCTCGTGCACCGGCTCCGCGACGACCCGGATGTGCCGGGTGACGCCGTCCGGGCGCTGCAGCCGGAAGGCCGTGGACGCCGGGCGGTGGTGGTGCAGCAGGGTGCGCAGGAAGCGGCCGAGGGCGTGCCGGTCGTCCGGGTGGGCGTGCTCGGGGAGCTGGTCGAGGGCGATCGGCGGGGCGGTGGGCGGCAGCCCGTGCAGCTCGAACAGGGTGTCGTTCCAGACGATCCGGCGGGTGCGCAGGTCCTCCTCGAAGCCGCCGATCCGGCCGAGCCGCTGGGCGTGCTGGAGCAGCCGGGCCACCCGCGGGGTGCCGTCGTCGAGGCGCCAGACCACCGCCAGGTGGCTGCCGTGGCGGCTGATGCTCACCTGCGCCCGGGTGACCAGCGGCACCCCGTCGACCAGGGCGGCGAGCCGAAGGTCCGGGGTGCGGAACGGCTCGCCGGTGGCGAAGACGTGCTCGGCCTTCTCGGCCAGCCCGCCCGGCTCGGCCGCCAGCGGGTAGGCCTCCAGCAGCCGGGCCCCGGCGATCGCGCCGGTGGGCCGGCCGGCGAAGTCGACGAAGGCCGGGTTGACGTGCCGGATCACGAACGGCGGCGGCACGTCGTCGCCGTCGGGCGCCACCCGCAGGACCATGCACGGGTCGAGCAGGCCGTCGGTGAGCTGCCGCAGCTCCTCGAACCGGGTGTCGGCGGCCTCCGGCGTGTGCGGCCCCCGCCCGCCCCCGGACTCCAGGGTGGCGGCGGCCACCTCGGCGAGCGCCTCGAACTGCCGCTGGAGCGGCTGGGACAGCTCCGGCAGCTCCTCGTGCCAGCAGAGCTCCAGGGCCCCGATCAGCCGCCCGCCCTTGCCCGCCGGGACGGCCAGCCGGCCGCCGCGGATCTCGTGCTGGCCGACCGAGGGCAGCGAGGCCTCGGCGAGGGTCGGATAGCCGACCGCCGCCCGCTCGTCGAGGGCGCGGCGGGCCGGGGTCGGCACGCCCGGCGGGACGTGGCGCCAGCGGCGGGCCTCCTCGTCGTGGAAGCCGGCGCTCCCGGCCAGGGACAGCGAGAGGTCCGGGTGGGCCGCCCAGACCGCGACGGCCGCCACGCCGAGCGGGCGCAGCGCGTGGTCCAGCATGGCCCGGGCGGCCGCCGCGGCGTCCCCGCCCGCCAGGGCGTCCGCCTCGGTGCTCCGCAGCCGGACCGCCACCGGTTCGGCGGCGCCCTCCGGGGGCACCGCCGCCTCTTCGACGAACGCGCGGGCGAGCGCCGAGATCTGGTCCGCGGCGGCCTGGTTGACCAGGTCGGCGGCCAGCGCCAGGGTCGACACCCCGGCCTGCTCGGCGAGGCCCTCCAGCTGACCGGCCGCCTCGGTGGGGCCGCAGCGCAGCCGTTCGACCAGCACGCCGACGCCCATCTCCACCACGGCGCGGCCCGCCGAGTGGGCCTGGGCCCGCTCCAGTTCCAGCCGCAGCCGCTCCACGGTGCCGGCCAGCCGCCCGACCGCCGTCGCGTCCGCGACCGCCGAGGCTCCGCCCGCGGCGGGACCGGGCCGCGGGCCGACCCGCGGCGCGCCCTCGGACGGCGCGGGAAGGCCCGTGGCCGGGGGGTCCTGCGGCTGCTGCACGGTGGTGACTCCTGGGGCTCGGGGCCGGGGGCTGCGGCGCGCGGACGCTACCGGGTCAGGTGGTGCTTGATCCGGGCGACCACCTCGGCCGCCTCGACCGGCTTGGTGATGTAGTCGCTGGCGCCCGAGGCCAGGCTCTTCTCCCGGTCGCCGATCATCGCCTTCGCGGTCACGGCGATGATCGGCAGCCCCTCGTGCTCGGGCATCGCCCGGATCGCCGCGGTGGCCGTGTACCCGTCCATCTCCGGCATCATCACGTCCATCAGGATGACGTCGATCCCGGGATGGGCGGCCAGCGCCTCCAGCGCCGCGCGGCCGTTCTCCGCCTGGAGCACCCGCAGACCGTGCAGCTCCAGGATGCTGGTGAGCGCGTAGAGGTTGCGGTCGTCGTCGTCGACCACCAGCGCGGTGCGGCCGGCCAGGGTCGGATCGGCCTCCGGGCTCCAGGCGGTGTCCCGTTCGGTGCCGCGCACCAGCGGCAGCACGGCCCCGGGGCGGTCGGCGCTCATGTGCAGCGCGACGCGCTCGCGCAGCTCGTCCAGGCTGGACAGGAACTCCAGCGGCCGGCTGCCGTCGCGGCGCACGGCGTGTTCGTCCTCCGCGCCGACGCCCCGGTTGTGGTGCGCCAGCACCGGGACGGCGTGCAGCGCCGGGTCGCGCTCCATCTCCTCCAGGAGTGTCGCCGCGGTGCCGTCGGGCAGGTCGAGCTCCAGGACGACGCAGTGGCAGGCGGAGGTGGCCAGCGCGGTGGCGGCCTCCTGGGCGCCGACCGCGGTGACGATCTCCACCTGGCGCTGCGCGCCGGCGTAGCGGGCCAGGTCGGCCACGGCGTTCTCCGCCACCAGCGACAGCAGGCCGTTCGGGCGGCCCTCCACCACGAGCAGGCGGCGCGGACCGTCGGCGGCCGGGCGGCCGTCGGGGCCGTGCTCCCCGCCGCCGGACGGCTCCGGGGCGCGGCTCGGAGCCCGGCGCGGGGCGCCGTCCGTGCGGACGGCCGTGTCGGGGCGGGCGGCGGGCAGGTACAGGGTGAAGGTGCTGCCCCGGCCGAGGGTGCTCTCGACGGTGATCGCGCCGCCGAGCAGGTAGGCGATCTCCCGGCTGATCGACAGGCCGAGACCGGTGCCGCCGTACTTGCGGCTGGTGGTGCCGTCGGCCTGCTGGAAGGCGCCGAAGACGGTCTCCAGGTGCTGGGGGGCGATGCCGATGCCGGTGTCGCTCACCCGGAAGGCGAGTACCGGGCCGCCGTCGCGCCGTACGCCGTCGGGGAGTTCGGCCGCGGCGGCCGGCTCGATGCGCAGCTCGATCCGGCCCTGCTCGGTGAACTTGACCGCGTTGGACAGCAGGTTGCGCAGCACCTGGCGCAACCGGTAGTCGTCGGTGGCGAGTTCGGCGGGCACGCCGTCGACGGTCTGGACGGCGAAGGCGAGGTTCTTCTGGCCGGTCATCGGGCGGAAGGTGGCCTCGACGTAGTCGAGCAGCGCGGGCAGCGGCACGGCCTCGACGTTGACGTCCATCTTGCCCGCCTCGACCTTGGAGAGGTCGAGGATGTCGTTGATCAGCTGGAGCAGGTCGGAGCCGGCCGAGTGGATGATGCCGGCGTACTCGACCTGCTTGGCGGTCAGGTTCCGGGTGGGGTTCTGGGCGAGCAGCTGGGCCAGGATGAGCAGGCTGTTGAGCGGGGTGCGCAGTTCGTGGCTCATGTTGGCCAGGAACTCCGACTTGTACGTCGAGGCGAGCGAGACCTGGTGGGCGCGGTCCTCCAGCTCCTGGCGGGCCTGCTCGATCTGCAGGTTCTTGGCCTCGATGTCGCGGTTCTGCGCGGCGAGCAGCTCGGCCTTCTCCTCCAGCTCCGCGTTGGAGGCCTGGAGCTCCTCCTGGCGTGCCTGCAACTCCTGGGAGCGGGCCTGGAGTTCGCCGGTGAGCCGCTGGGACTCGCCGAGCAGCTCGTCGGTCCTGGCGTTGGCGATGATGGTGTTGACGTTGACGCCGATGGTCTCCATCAGCTGGTCGAGGAAGTCCCGGTGGACCTGGGTGAACGGCTGGACGGAGGCCAGTTCGATCACGCCGAGGACCTGCTCCTCGACCACGATCGGCAGCACCACCAGGGACAGCGAGCCGGTGCGGCCGAGGCCGGAGGAGGCGGCCAGGTAGTCGGGCGGCAGCGAGTCGACGGTGATGGTCCGCCGGCTGCGTGCCGCCTGCCCGACGAAGGACTCGCCCAGCCGGAAGCGGGTGGGGCGCTCGCCGTCGGGGAACGCGTAGGAGCCGACGAGCTGCAGCGCCGTGCCCCCGGGGGCCTCCTCGGCGAGGTAGAAGGCGCCGCACTGCGCGGAGACCAGCGGGGCGAGCTCGTCCATCACGGACTCGGCGACGACCACGAGGTCGCGCCGGCCCTGCATCAGCGCCGAGAAGCGGGCCAGGTTGGTCTTCAGCCAGTCCTGCTCCTCGTTGGCGCGGGTGGTCTCGCGCAGCGACTGCACCATGAAGTTGACGTTGTCCTTGAGGTCGGCGACCTCGCCGGAGGCGTCCACGGTGATCGAGCGGGTCAGGTCGCCGGCGGCGACGGCGCTGGTCACCTCGGCGATCGCGCGGACCTGCCGGGTGAGGTTCCCGGCGAGGCGGTTGACGTTCTCGGTCAGCCGCTTCCAGGTGCCGGAGACGCCCTCCACCTGGGCCTGGCCGCCGAGCCGCCCCTCGGAGCCGACCTCGCGGGCGACCCGGGTCACCTCGTCGGCGAAGGAGCTGAGCTGGTCGACCATCGTGTTGATGGTCTCCTTCAGTTCCAGGATCTCGCCGCGCGCGTTGACGGTGATCTTCTGCGAGAGGTCGCCGCGGGCCACCGCGGTGGCGACCTGGGCGATCGCCCGGACCTGGCCGGTGAGGTTGCCGGCCATGAAGTTCACCGAGTCGGTCAGGTCGCGCCACGTCCCCGAGACGCCCTTCACGTCGGCCTGGCCGCCGAGGATGCCCTCGGTGCCGACCTCGCGGGCGACCCGGGTCACCTCGCCGGCGAAGGAGCTGAGCTGGTCGACCATCGTGTTGACGGTGTTCTTCAGCTCCAGGATCTCGCCCCGGGCGTCGACGGTGATCTTCTGCGACAGGTCGCCCTTGGCGACCGCGGTGGCCACCTGGGCGATGTCGCGCACCTGGGTGGTGAGGTTGCCCGCCATCGCGTTGACCGAGTCGGTGAGGTCCGCCCAGGATCCCGACACGCCCGGGACCTGGGCCTGGCCGCCGAGCTGTCCCTCGGTGCCGACCTCGCGGGCGACCCGGGTCACCTCGGAGGTGAACCGGGACAGCTGGTCGACCATGCCGTTGAACACGGTGGCGATCTCGCCCAGCAGCCCGTCCGCGTCGTCGGGCAGCTCGGTGCCGAAGTCGCCGTCCCGCACCGCCGTCAGCCCGGCGAGCAGCAGCCGCAGTTCGGGCTCGCCCACGTGCGCGGTGTCGGGCCCTTCGTCCTGGTCGTGCTGCGGGCCGTGGAAGGTCGTGGGGCCGGCCATCGAACGCTCGCCTCCGATCCTGGGCACCGCGGGGACGGGTCGGCGGACCGGTCCTCGGGCGCGGTGTGTACCGCTTCGGAGGCTACCCCACCCCTTACGGCGGTTGAAAAATAGTTGGTGCCTGAGGCAACCTTCCAAGGGTCCCGCCGCCCCGGCGCCCGTCCGGCCGCCTCCGCGAAACCTTCACAGCCGGTGACTGCATCCTTCGGCGCATCCGGGGTAGCGGGCGCAGGACCGTGCCGACACGACGGAAGGACTCCCATGGTGGCCCCCACCGGTGACTTGCTCGTTCCCGCCGTTGCGTCGTCCCCCGGCGGACTGCGCGACCTGCTGCCGCCCGAACTGGCGGCCGTGGAGGACCCGCGCGAGGTCGCGCCCGCGGACGCCCGCGAACTCACCAAGGTGCTGCTGCGCCGCCTGGCGACCCTGGAGGAGGGGACCCGGGAGTACTCGTACGTCCGCTCCACGCTGGTGGAGATGAACCTCTCCCTGGTACGGTTCGCGATCCGCCGCTTCGACTCGCACCGCGAACCGAAGGAGGACCTCCTCCAGGTCGGCGCACTCGGCCTGATCAAGGCCATCGACCGCTTCGACCCCGAAGTCGGTGTGGAGTTCACCACCTTCGCCCTGCCGACCGTGCTCGGCGAGATACGGCGGCACTTCCGCGACACCACCTGGGCCGTCCACGTCCCGCGCCGCCTCCAGGAACTGCGCATCACGCTGGCCAGGGCCCAGGAGCGCCTCGCGCAGGGCCTGGACCGCGCCCCGACCGTGGCCGAACTGGCCGAGCACCTCGGGATCGGCGCGGAGGAGGTCGTCGAGGGCCTGACCGCCGCCAACGGCCACACCGCCGGCTCCCTGGACGGAGGCGGCGGCGAGGACGGCGACGGCCCCGGGCCGCTGGCCGGCCACCTCGGTGAGGACGACCGGGAACTCGACCTCGTCGAGGACCTGGTCGCGCTCAAGCCGCTGGTGACCGCCCTGCCGGAGCGCGAGCGCCTGATCCTGTCCATGCGCTTCTGCGAGGACATGACGCAGTCCCAGATCGGTGCCCGCCTCGGCCTGTCGCAGATGCACGTCTCCCGGCTCCTGAGCCGCACGCTGCGACATCTGCGGCAGGGGATGGAGGCCGCCTGACCGCACCGCGCGGTGCGGTGACTTCCGGGGCGCGAGGGCCCCGATCCACCACCCCTCACTTGGCCGACGGGCGTGATCTCCGTAGGGTCGGACGGCACGGACATGGAGGGGAACGACGATGATGCCATCCGACAACGACCGGGGAGAGACTGTGCCGGCGGCCTCCCGGCCGAGTCCGGGACTGGTGGTGGAAACCCGCCCCGGACCCGACGGCGCCGCGGTCTGCGTCCTGGCCGGCGACCTGGACGTCGAGACGCTGGCACCGGCCGCCGAGGCCCTCGCCGGCCTGGTCGCCCAACGGCCCACGGCCGTGGTGATCGACCTGCGCGCGGTGGGCTTCTGCGACTCCTCGGGCCTGAACGTCCTGCTCCGCACCCGTCTCGCGGCGGAGCGGGCGGGACTGGAGCTGCGGCTCGCCGCCGTTCCGCCCACGGTCATGCGGGTCCTCGACCTGACCGGGGCGCGGACGGTGTTCGCCATCCACGAGTCGGTCGGCGCGGCCCTGGCGGGATGAGCCGGGGCACGCGCCGGCCCGCCCGGCGCGCGGGATCCGGCCCGGTGTCCTCCGGGCGCTGTCCGGTCCGGCGGCAGGCATAATTCCGGAACCGCCGGGAAACCGACCAAGCGGAAGACGCCGTCGATCCGAAAGGGTGCCCTCCTATGACGCTGAGCCCGGGAACCCTGGACGGAGAACCCCACCGGGCCGGCCCCGCGGCACCCCCGGGCGGCCAGCGCCGGCGGCTGACCCTGGCCGGGCTCCCCAAGCCGGTCGCCCACGCCAGGACCCTCACCGCGCAGGCGCTCGCCGACTGGTACCCGTCCGGACTCGGCGACGGGGTGGCCGAGGACGTCGTGCTGCTCGCGGCGGAGCTGGTCGCCAACGCGATGCTGCACGGCGACGGCCCGCTGGAGATGGTCCTGGACGTCACCGCGGCCCGCCTGAGGGTCGAGGTCAGCGACCGCAGCCCGGTCATGCCCATCCCGCGCCGGCCGCACGATCCGGCACTGCCCGGCGGTCACGGCCTGTTCATCGTGGAGCGTACGGCCGACCGCTGGGGCGCCGAGCCGCACAGCCAGGGCAAGACGATCTGGGCCGAGGTCGACGCCGCGCGCCTCCTGCGCGGCCTCTGAGCGACCCCCGGCGGCCGCCTACAGGCCCTCGACCGCGCGGGCGTCGCCGGTCAGCGCGTAGCGGCGGCAGGCCAGCAGCTCCTCGCAGGTGCTGCCGATCTCCTCGCCGAGCAGGTGCAGGACCGCCTCGGAACCGTGGTCCGAGACATAGCCCGGTGCGACGCGCAGGGCGAGCAGGCCCAGCTCCCGGAAGCCGCCCCGCAGCCGTCGCTGCACGTCCAGCCCCTCGGCGACCGTGGTGCGCCACGCCTCGACGTCCATGCCGTCCGGCCCGCGGACGGTCCGCAGATCGGAGGGCGGGACGTCCGGGCGCTCGCGGAGCTCGGCGACGGCGTCGGCCACCGCGGCGGCGACCCGGCCGGGCTCCTGCGGCCCGTCGCCGGCCTCCGCGCGCAGCAGGCCCATGCGCTCGGTGAGCAGATCGGCCAGCTCGGACAGCCGGCCGCGCAGCTCCACCACCGCCCCCACGTCCAGCACCGCCCAGGTGTCCCAGGCATGGGCGAACGCGGGGCCGGCCTCGCGGGCCACGGTCTCCTCGATCACCCCGGCGGTGGCCGCGAGGTCCAGCAGCCGGTAGGCCGTGGGCCGCGGGACTCCGAGTTCGGCCATGGCGTAGGCGTCCCACGAGGGATGGCCCAGCACCGCCCACGCCCGGCCCCGGTGCGCGGCGCGCACCCGCCGGGCCAGTACCAGCGCGGCGGTGCGGGGCTCCGCCACCGCCGCGCGCAGCTCGTCCGTCAGACGCCGCGCGTCGGCCCCGCCGGCCGCGGTGTCCACCTGGGGGTTGCGGGTGTCCTCCATACGCCTGGCTTGCCCGCTGCACGGCGGACGAACCACCCGACAGCGGGGCGAACCGTCTGTGACCGGCCGGTTCCGCGCGGGCTCCCGCGCCCGTTCCGCCCGCCGGGTGGCGCGCCCGCCGATTCCGTGGCATGACCGGGGGCCACCGGGGCAGACGGTGCCCACAGCGTTCGACAGCACGAGTCGAGGAAGGGCGGGGCCGATGTCCGACATGGTGGTGGCGGCACAGCTGAGGATGCGTCTGATCACCGGCGAGGCGCAGGGACGGGACCTGGACGTCGAGTGCCGCTACGAGAGCGGCGACCCGTTCGCCGTCCACCTGGACTTCGGCGCCGCCGAGGGGGCCGTCTGGGTCCTGGCCCGCGACCTGCTGGCGGCCGGCCTGTGCGGGCCGGTGGGCGACGGGGACATCCACATCGAGCCCAGCGGCACCGGCGAGCACGTCTTCATCGCCCTGGGCGGCGAGGGCGGGGTGGCGCTCCTGAACGCCCCGGTGCGCCCGCTCGCCCGCTTCCTGCGGGACACCGGCCGGGCGGTCCCGGTCGGCTCCGAGTCCGACCGCATCGACTGGGACCGCTGCATCAGCGACCTGCTCTCCGCCTGACAGTGATGATGTTCGTGGTGACGCTGCGGGTGGGTCTGACTCGCCGCCTGACTGACGTCTCGACTGTCCTGTTTGGGATTTGTCGGC
>NZ_JBHJUI010000046.1:0-33767 GCF_042268405.1 Kitasatospora sp. NPDC056184
GCGCCCTCGGCCTGCGGCCGGTGCTGCTCACCGGGGACAACCGGCTGGTCGCCGAGGCCGTCGCCGCCGAGGTCGGCATCCCCGCCGAGGACGTGATCGCCGAGGTGCTGCCGCAGGACAAGGTCGCGGTGGTCCAGCGGCTGCAGGGCGAGGGCAGGGTCGTCGCGATGGTCGGCGACGGCGTCAACGACGCCGCCGCGCTCGCCCAGGCCGACCTCGGCCTGGCCATGGGCACCGGCACCGACGCCGCCATCGAGGCCGCCGACCTCACCCTCGTCCGCGGCGACCTGCGCTCGGCCGCCGATGCCATCCGGCTCTCCCGCAGGACCCTCGGCACCATCAAGGGCAACCTGTTCTGGGCCTTCGGCTACAACGTCGCCGCCCTGCCGCTGGCCGCCGCGGGACTGCTCAACCCGATGATCGCCGGTGCGGCGATGGCCTTCTCCTCGGTCTTCGTGGTCGGCAACAGCCTGCGGCTGCGCACCTTCCGCTGATTCCCACGGGCCGACCGCCCGTTGGCCGCGGGAGCCCCCGGAACCACCCCCGGTTCCGGGGGCTCCGGCACGTCCGGCACCCGTCCGACGCCCGTCCGGTGCCGCCCCGGTGCGTCCCGCACTGGCCCGATGAGGGGACACCGCCGAGGCGTTCCCGCAGGTCGGCGGCCCCGTCGCATAGCCTGTCGCCCTGCCGTCGGCCGGACGGCTTCGGGGCCGTGGACAAGGGGTGCAGGGTGGCTTCCTCGGGTGCGGACGGCGCGGGCGGCTCGTACCGCCCGGGCCGCGGGACGCCGGTCCCCGGCTCGGTCGGCGGCGGCGCCCCGCACGAACAGCGGTTCCGCGCCTGGCTGCTGGAAGGCCTCTCCGACATGGCCAAGCAGCACCCCGGCCCGCACGCCCAGGCCCCCGCCGAACAGAGCCGCCCCTGGTGGCGGGTGATGTGCCTGACCGGCCTCGACTACTTCTCCACCCTCGGCTACCAGCCCGGCATCGCCGCCCTCGCGGCCGGCCTGCTCTCCCCGGTGGCCACCGTCGTGCTCGTCGTCGTCACCCTCTGCGGCGCCCTGCCCGTCTACCGGCGGGTGGCCGTGGAGAGCCCGCACGGCCAGGGGTCGATCGCGATGCTGGAACGGCTGCTCTCGTTCTGGAAGGGCAAGCTCTTCGTCCTCGCCCTGCTCGGCTTCGCCGCCACCGACTTCATGATCACCATCACCCTGTCCGCGGCCGACGCCACCGCCCACCTGGTCGAGAACCCCCACCTGAACAGCGCCCTGGCCGGCCGTCAGGTGCTCATCACGCTGGTGCTGGTCGCCCTGCTCGGCGGCGTCTTCCTCAAGGGCTTCAGCGAGGCGATCGGACTGGCGGTCGTCCTGGTCGCGATCTACCTCTCGCTGAACGTGGTGGTCGTCGCCACCGGCTTCTACCACGTCCTCAAGTCCCCGCACGTGGTCGGCGACTGGGCGGACGCGCTCACCGCCGAGCACGGCAACGTCTTCGCGATGGTCGGCGTCGCCCTGGTGACCTTCCCCAAACTGGCGCTCGGCCTCTCCGGCTTCGAGACCGGCGTCGCCGTCATGCCGCTCATCGAGGGCGACCCGGACGACACCGAGGAGCGTCCCACCGGCCGGATCCGCGGCGCCCGCAAACTGCTCACCACGGCCGCCCTGATCATGAGCGTCTTCCTGATCACCACCAGCTTCATCACCACCCTGCTGATCCCCGAGGAGGCCTTCGAGAAGGGCGGCCAGGCCAACGGCCGGGCGCTCGCCTACCTGGCCCACGAGTACCTCGGCAACACCTTCGGCAGCATCTACGACCTCTCCACCATCGCCATCCTCTGGTTCGCCGGAGCCTCCGCGATGGCCGGCCTGCTCAACCTGCTGCCGCGCTACCTGCCCCGCTACGGCATGGCCCCGCACTGGGCGAAGGCGGTGCGGCCGATGGTCATCGTGCTCACCCTGATCGCCTTCCTGGTCACCTGGATCTTCGACGCCAGTGTGGACGCCCAGGGCGGCGCCTACGCCACCGGCGTCCTGGTGCTGATCAGCTCCGCCGCCATCGCCGTCACCATCGCGGCCCGCGCCGCCCGCCAGCGCGGCTGGACCATCGGCTTCGCGGTCATCGCGGCCGTCTTCCTCTACACCACGGCCCTGAACATCGCCGAGCGCCCGGACGGCGTGAAGATCGGCGCCTGCTTCATCGCGGCCATCATGCTGGTCTCCTTCCTCTCCCGCCTCAAACGCGCCTTCGAACTGCGGGTCACCGACGTCGTGTTCGACCAGGCCGCCGAGCGCTTCGTACGGGACTACACCCACCGGCCGCTGCGGCTGATCGCCAATGTGCCGAACAGCCGCGACCTCGCCGAGTACCAGGAGAAGAAGCACCAGATCCGGGCCCACAACGACATCCCCGCCGAGGACGACCTGGTCTTCGTCGAGGTGACGGTCCGCGACCCGTCCGAGTTCGAGGCGGTGCTGACGGTGCACGGCGAGGTCCTGCACGACCGCTACCGGGTGCTCAGCCTGGACAGCTCCAGCGTGCCGAACGCCCTCGCCGCCCTGCTCCTCACCGTCCGCGACCGCACCGGCCAGCAGCCGCACATCTACTTCGAGTGGACCGAGGGCAACCCGTTCGCCCAGTTCCTGCGCTTCTTCCTGTTCGGCCAGGGCGAGGTCGCGCCCGTCACCCGCGAGGTCCTCCGCGAGGCCGAACCGGACCCGGCCCACCGGCCGCGCGTACACGTCGGTTGAGGGGTTGTGCCGACGGCTCGTCAGCTGCCTACCATGGCGGACCCGTCGGCCCCGGCCCGCAGAGGAGCAACACCCGTGCGCCATCGCAGGTTCGGCTCGATCGTCCTGACCGGTGCCCTCGCGCTCGCCGCCCTCGGCAGCGCCCCGGCCGTCGCGTCCGCCTCCGGGCCCGCGCCCTCGGGCGGCGCCGCGGCGGCCCGGCACCGGGTCGAGGTGTTCGGCGAGGACGGCTCGATCGGGCGGGCCACCGCGCCCGCGGCCTCCCCGTACCTGGCCGCCGGCCGGCCCGCGCTCGCACCCGCCGCCGGGGACGGCGAGGTCACCGCGGTCCTGCGCAGCGGCGAGCCGGCGGGCAAGGTCGACGTCGTCGTCATCGGCGACGGCTACACCGCCGGCGAGCAGGAGAGGTTCCGCGCCGACGCCGCCGCCAAGTGGCAGGAGCTGAGCGCCGTCGAGCCCTACGCCAGCTACCGGGGCCTGTTCAACGTCTGGGCGGTCGCCACCGTCTCCGCCGAGTCCGGGATCACCGGCGACCCGGACCGCGCCACCGTCCGCGACACCGCCCTCGGCTCCTACTTCTGGTGCGAGGACATCGAGCGCCTGCTCTGCGTCGACACCGAGGCCGTCGAGACCTACGCCGCCAAGGCCCCGCAGGCCGACCTCGTCCTCGTCGTCGCCAACACCGCCAAGTACGGCGGCGCCGGCTACAACGTCGCCTCCGCACTCGGCTACGACGGCATCGCCACCGTGGCGGGCGGCAACGCGAGGGCCGGCCAGATCGCCGTGCACGAGACCGGACACTCGCTCGGCAAGCTCGCCGACGAGTACTTCTACGAGGGCGACGACGTCTACCCGGCCGAGCTGGGCGAGCCGGAGGAGCCCAACATCAGCCTGTCCACCGCCGACCGGCTGGCCCGCGACCGGGCCAAGTGGTTCCGGTGGATCGGCCGCCCCTCGCCCGACGGGGGAGTGGTCGGCGGCTATGAGGGCGGCGGCTACTACCCCAAGGGGCTGTACCGGCCCACCGAGAACTCGATCATGCGCTCGCTGGGGCGGGAGTTCAACCTGCCCGGGCGGGAGGCGATGATCGCCGGGTTCTACCGGCACGCCGTCCCGCTCACCAGCCCCACCCCGGCCGGCACCCCGCTCACCCGCGCCGACCGCCTCACCGTCGACCTCCCGGTGTCCGGCACCGTCCTCACCTGGTCGGTCGACGGGCGCGAACTCCGGCAGCTGCGCGGCCGCACCGAGATCAACCTGGCCACCGTCCCCCTCCCCGGCCCCCGCGGCCGCGTCCACACCCTCACCGCCACCGCCACCGACCCCACCTCCGCCGTCCTCGACCCGGCCCTCCGCCCCCGCCTCACCACCACCCTCGCCTGGCCCGCCACCCGCTGACCCGTCCCGCCGCCCCCGCCATCGCCGCCCGCCCCGGCCATCGGTCCCGCCTCCGCGGCCCGCGCCGCTGCCTGCGGGGGCGCGGGAAGTCGGCGGGTCCGACTTCTGGCGCCGGGGGTGCGGCCTCGTCGTCGGCCGTGCTCGGCCGAGGGCTGATGGCCACCGGGGCGGCGTTCTGTGCGTCGGTCAGGAGGCGACGAGGACCGCCTCGTCGTAGGTGGCGACGGGGGTGAAGCCGAGGCGGCGGTAGAGGGCGAGGGCGGTGGGGTGGTCGGCGCGGACGTTCAGGCCGATGCAGTCGGCGCCGCGGGCCGCCAGGAGGTGGCAGAGGTGGGCCGTGCAGGCGGCGGCGAGGCCTCGGCCGCGGGCCGCCGGGTGGGTGGTGACGTTGCCGATCACCGCCACTCGGCGTGCGGGGGAGGACACGTGGACCCCGGCGGTCGCGATCAGCCGGCCCGCGTCGTCCCGGACGCCGACGTACGGGCCGGTGGTCAGCATCCGCTCGTCGAACCAGTTGCCCGGGTACCCGGCGGCGAACAGGGCGAGCAGGTCCGGCAGGTCCGCCGCGCCGAGTGGGGTGACCGGCGCGACGCCGCCTCCGAGGTGGGGCGCGAGGGCGGCGCGGTCGGTGAGCGCCATCCGCAGCATCGCCGTCCGGTGCTCGGCGCGGTAGTCCGGCGCGAGGGCGTCCACGCCGCCGTCGGTGAGGTGGGCGAGCAGGCGCCGGGGCAGTACCGGCCGCAGCGCCCTCAGCAGCCCGGCCAGCTCATCGGCGCGTTCGGGCCTGGCCAGTCCGAGCAGCGTGGGCACCTCCCCGACCGCGTACAGCAGCGCCACCGGGCCGTCCGCCGAGGCGGTGTACCAGGCGGTGTGCGACCAGAACGGCTCGTCCAGATCGCCGAGTTCGAAGAGGTGCAGCTCGGGGTCGCGGCCGAACCGCTCGGCGAGCACCGCCCGGTCGTGCAGGCTGGTCAGCGCGGCGGCAGGGGCGGCAGGGGAGGAAGCGGAGGACATCCGCCGAGCCTACGCCCGCCCGCCGGGCCGAGGAGCGCGCGCAGCCGGCCGGGCGGCAGGCCGGCGGTCCGGTGCACCACCCGGGTCAGGTGCGCCTGGTCGCTGAACCCCAACTCCTGCGCCAGCGCGGCCAGCCGCGTCTCGCCCTCGGTCAGCCGCTCCAGCGCGAGGGCGACCCGCAGCCGGTTGCGGTAGCGGGCGATCCCCTCGCCGGTCGCCGCCCGGAAGATCCGGCTCAGGTGGTGCGGCGAGCAGCCGACCGCCCGCCCGAGCTGGTCAAGCCCGAGCCCGAGGTCGGCCGCCAGGGCCGCCCGCGCGGCGTCCACCAGGCGTCGGCGCTCGGCGTCCCGGACCGGCCGGCCGCTCTCGACCCTGGCCGCCGGGGCCAGCGCCGACAGCACCTCGCCCGCCAACGCCAGGGTGCGTTCGGCCAGTTCGAAGGAGTCCGCCCCGTCGCGCGCCCGGGCGGTCAGCAGCCGGTGGGCCACCGCCATCCGGGCCGTGGTGAACACCAGCCCGTGCGGCACCTCCGGATCGCCGCCCAGCAGGTCGGCCACCTGCGGCTCGGAGAGCACCAGCTCGGTGTAGCGGTCGCCGCCGCAGGGGTGCGCGAACTGCTGCTCGCAGCCCATCCGTTCGACGTACACGCAGGCCGGGTCCAGCACCTGCTCGACCCCGTCGGCCCGCCCCCGGAACATCCCGCGCCGCACCAGCGCCAACCCGAACACCGGCGCGGGCCGCAGCTCCGTCCACCCGTGAGGCGGGTCCTGGCAGGAGACGTCGGCGACGTACAGGTCGTCCCCGTTCAACAGGCACGCGCGCTCCACCGGCATGTCCGCACCCTACCCGCTGCCGCAGATCACCTCCCCTGTCAACCGGTGTGCAGGACCCGGACGTTGCCGAGGTCCGCCGGATCGCGGTCGACGACCTGGACCGGCGGCCGGACCCACTGCCGGACGCCGGTGCCCGGCGTGCGGGAGAACCGGACCCGCCCCCGGGTGCCGTCCACCGCGACGCGCTCCCAGTCCGCGCCCGGGGAGCGCAGCAGCTCGGCGAGGACGGCGACCGTGTCGTAGCCCTCGAAGGCCACGAAGGACGGCGCCTCGGCCAGCCGCTCGCGCAGGGCCGCCCCGACGCGCGCGCCGAGCGGCCCGAGGCGCTCGGGCAGGTAGCGCAGGAACGGGATCGCGGCGCCGTCGCCGCCCAGCAGCGTCCGCCAGTCGGCGAACTCCGGCTGCCCGGCCGGGGCGCCGATCAGCAGTCCGGGGAGGCGGCGGTCGCGGCGGACGGCCCGGACGATCGGCACGGCCGGATCCGGGGTGCCGGCCAGCAGGAGCAGGGCCGTCGCCCCGCTGTCGGCGAGCGCGTCGCACAGGGCGGCGGGATCGAGGGCGCGCGCGTCGAGCTCGACGACGGTGCCGCCGCGCGGAACGAGGTGGTCGCGCAGGATCCGCGTCCCGGACGCCCAGTAGACGCTGGGCTCGGCGGCCACGGCGATCCGGCGGTGGCCCGCGCCGAGCAGGAAGTCCGCGTAGATCCGCCAGCCGTGGGACTGCGCCGGGGCGAGGCGCGCGACCAGGTCGCTCGGCCGGTCGGTGAGGGCGTCCAGGACCGCCGACGAGCAGAGGTACGGCAGCCCGAGGGCCTCGGCCCTGGCGGCGACGGTACGGGCGACGACACTGTGGTACTCCCCGGCGAGGGCGGCCACGCCCAGGCCGGCCAGGTCGTCGACGGCGGCCGCGGCCCGCTGGGGGTCGGCCGCGGTGTCCCGCACCACCAGGGCGATCGGCCGGCCGCCGATCCCGCCGGCCTCGTTCACCTCCTCCACAGCCAGTTCGAGTCCGGCGAGCAGGTGCCGGCCCGCCTCGACCCAGCCGGGCCGGGTGAGCGGGACGAGGGCGCCGATCCGGACGGGCGCTCCTGAGGACGGCTCGGCTCCGGTCTGCTCGGCTCCGGCCTGTTCGGCTCCGGCCTGTTCCGCTTCGGGTCGTGAGGGTGGCGTGCTCATCGTCGGCGTCTCCCGTGTGGCGAGTCGGTGGCACCGGGCCCGGACCGCAGGGTGCCGGGGCCCGTGATCATGCCGGACATCACAACCGTGACCGACGCCGGGAGGCAAGCCGCCGTCGGCGTCGGCGCGGGGCGGCTTGCCCGGGCGGGAGCGGATCGCGCAAGAAACGACAAGCCGCGGGGGCGGGTGCGGCGGGAGGGTGGAGGTGGCCGGCGCCCCGTACGGGGGTCGGGGCGCCGGCCCGGTCCGTCGGCCCCCGTGCTGCCCGCGCCCCGCCCGAGGAGTCCCGATGAACGATCCGACCGTGCCTGCCGTCCCGTCCGCCGCGTCCGTCGACCCCGCCGCGCCCGGTCGGCGCCGGGTGCTGCGCGGGGCGCTCGCCCTGGCCGGCGCGGTGGCGCTCCGGCCGCCGACCGCCGCGACGCCGGCCCTCGCCGCGACGCCCACCGGCTCCGCCGTCGCCGTCCGGCGGTTCGGCCGCTACGAGGTGCTGGCGCTGCTCGACGCGCACGGCCCGTTCCCGGGAACCCGGCAGGCCGCCTTCCCCGACGCGACGGCCGCCGACTGGGAGCGCGCCCGGCGCCTCGACCCGGCGGCGTTCGGCACGGGCGACACCTGGGAGCTGGACTTCCGCTGCTACGCCGTCCGCCGCCCCGGCGGCCGGGTCACCCTGCTGGACACCGGCATCGGCCCGGTCGGCAGCCCGGCCTCCGGCTGGGCCCCGGTCCCCGGCAGGCTGCCCGCGGTGCTCGCGCGGGCCGGGATCGCCCCGGCGGACGTCGAGGCGGTGGTCCTGACCCACCTCCACGAGGACCACTACGGCTGGTCGGTCACCCCGGAGGGTGCGCCGGTGTTCCCGAACGCCCGCTACCTGGTTCAGCACGCCGAGGTCGCGGCGCTGGGTCCGACCCGCACGGCGCGCACCTACGTCGTCGAACCGCTGCTCCGCGCCGGCCGGTTGACCGAGGTCGACGGCCGGACGGTGCTCGCGGGCCGGGCCCGCCCCGGCGGCGCGGTCACCCTGCTGCCGACCCCGGGGCACACGCCGGGCCACCAGTCGGTGCTGGTCGAGGGCGGCGGCGACCGCCTGCTGGTCACCGGGGACGTGCTGGTGCACGCCGTCCAACTGGTCTCGCCCGCCGTGCGCTACGCCTTCGAGGCCGATCCCGCGACGGCCCGCCGCAGCCGCGAGCAGCTCCTCGACGACGCCCGCCGCACGGGGGCGGTGCTCGCCACCGCCCACCTCAACCGGCCCTTCGTGCGGCCGTGGGCCGTGGACGCGGCCACCGGCTGACGCCGCCGGTGGGGCAGTCCGCCGTCCGCGCCGCCGCCGTCCGTGCCGAGACCCGGTCCGCGTCCCTTCGGCGAGCGCCCGCGCGGCGCCGAGGGGGGTCGTGCCGGGGGCGTGACGGTGCTGCTCGGCGACGACGCCGAGCTCACGCGCGATGCGGCGAAGCCCCGGACCTCCGCCGCGACCCGAACGACGGCGTGATCCGGGGCGGGCGACGGGCGGTGATCGCGCTTTCCGAGCGGGTGTTCAGCGACCCGGTGGTCCGCGCGCCGACGCCTGACGAGGTCCGGCTCGTCGCCCGGCAGGTCGGTGGGACACCCCCGGTCCTGATCGCCTTCGAGGCCGGCGCGGGCGGCCCGGGCCCCGCCACCGGCCCGGTCGCGGCCGGACGGCTCGACCTCGTCGAGGGAACCGTCCTCCGGTACCGGCGCGAGAACCCGGCCGTGGGGGGCGGTCGACCGGCCCCGGTGGCGCCCTGGCGGCCCGGGCGGGGGTGTGGTCCCATCGGCTCCATGGGGCGGGCCGGGGGGCGCCGCCGGAGCCGAGAGGGGTCGGGTGGGCATGGGTGAGCAACCGCTTCAGCAGCCGTTCCGCACCACGGAGAGCGGGGACGCCCCGGTGGTCCTCGCCCCGGACGGCGCGGTTGTCCGGCCGCTGCTGGCCCTGGACGGCCTGGGCAGCCAGGCGGTCTTCGAACTCGCGCCCGGTGCGGTGACCCGGGCGGTCTCGCACAGCACCGTCCAGGAGCTCTGGCACGTCACGGGCGGCAGCGGGCGGATCTGGCGGCGGCAGTCCGGCCGGGAGAGCGTGGACGCACTGCGGGTGGGGACGTCGGTCTCGGTGCCGCTGGGGACGGCCTTCCAGTTCCGCGCCGACGAGGACAGCCCCGGCCCGCTGCGGATCGTCGCCGTCACCATGCCGCCCTGGCCGGACGGCTCCACCACGGAGGCCCGCCCCGAGCGCGGCCCCTGGCAGCCCACGGTGGGCTGACGGGCGGCCGCTCCCGGGGCGGGGCGGGGTCGGACGGGGCGGGGCGTCAGAGCGGCAGGTCCAGCTCCTGGCCGGGGTGGATGAGGTCCGGGTCCTCGCCGATCAGGGCCCGGTTCCGCTCGAACAGGGCGGGCCAGCCGCCGGGGATCCGGAACCGCTCGGCGATGCTGTCCAGGGTCTCGCCGGGGCGGACGGTCCAGGTGCCGGATCCGTCGGCGGGGGGAGGCGCGGCGGGCGTCGCGTCGGTGGTCTCCTCCTCGTCGGCGGGCGGCTCCACGTGGATCGGCCGGGTGCTCGCCTTCGGCCGCTCGCTGGTGCGGTCGGCGCGGGCGCCGCAGACCGGCCACGGCTTGAGCCCGCGCCGTTCGGCGAGCCGGTCGGCGACGGCGATCTGCTCCTCGCGGCTGGCGAGGTCGGCGCGCGGGGCGTAGGCGAGGCCGCCGTTCTCCCGCCAGGTCGGCTGGTCGAACTGGAGGCCGCCGAAGTAGCCGTTTCCGGTGTTGATCCTCCAGTTTCCGCCGCTCTCGCAGGCGGCCACCCGGTCCCAGTCGATCACGGCCCCCCGTTCGGTGCCCGCCCCACCTCCCCGACCCGGTGGCGCGGCGTGTGCCGCAGGGGCGGCGAGGACGGCGGCAGCCAGGGTGCAGACGGCGGTGGGGAGCAGGCGGCGCAGGTGCGCGGTGGGGGGCATGGGCGGCTCTCAGGTCCGGGGACAGGGAGTGTGCCGCTGGGGGAGCGG
The DNA here is from genome assembly GCF_042268405.1 of Kitasatospora sp. NPDC056184. NCBI lineage: Bacteria > Bacillati > Actinomycetota > Actinomycetes > Kitasatosporales > Streptomycetaceae > Kitasatospora > Kitasatospora sp. NPDC056184. The sequence continues at coordinate 10,187 of NZ_JBHJUI010000046.1, forward strand.
CGCGTTCCCACCGACGCACGCCGGGGGCGCCGTTCCGACGCCGACACGTCGGTCGGGTCACCCGACCGGCCCTGCGCCGCCACCCGAGCGGCCCCCGCCCCGCCCCCGCCGTCCGGCGGCGTTCCGCGCAGACGGCGGCCCCCCGGCGCGAACGCCGGGGGGCCGGGGGTGGAGCGTATTCGAAAAGGCGGTGAAGCCGCAGGTCAGCGGGCCTGCTGGCGGGCGGCCGCGGCGGCGGCCTGCTGGCGCTGCTTCTCCTCCTTCTCGTGCTTCTCCTTGACCCGGACGGTCTCCTTGCGGACCTCTGCCTGGATCGTGCGCTCGCGCTGGAGCCACTCCGGGTTCTCCTCCCGCAGCTCCTCGATCTGCGCGGTGGTGAGCGCCTCGGTGATGCCGCCGCGCGCCAGGCCGGACGCCGAGACGCCGAGGCGCGAGGCCACCACGGAGCGCGGGTGCGGGCCGTTGCGGCGCAGGTCCTGCAGCCACTGCGGCGGCTCGGTCTGCAGGGCGGTGAGCTCCTCGCGGGAGATCACGCCCGACTGGAAGTCGGCGGGGGTGGCGCCGAGGTAGACCCCGAGCTTCTTCGCCGCCGTGGCCGGCTTCATGGTCTGCGTGGTCTTCTGCTTGAGCGATGTCATGGTCACCAGGGTAAGCGAGCGGCCGACGCCCGCCGTCACGGTCGGTAGCCTTGGTCGGGTGACAGAGATGCAGGTGACACCCTCGTTCCGGCTGGCGTACGTCCCGGGCGTGACCCCCGGCAAGTGGGCGCGGGTCTGGTCGGAGCGGCTGCCGGACGTTCCGCTGGCCCTGGTCGCGGTGGAGGCCGCCGACGGCGAGCCGACGCTGCGGGCGGGCGACGCGGACGCGGGGCTGGTGCGGCTGCCGGTCGACCGGACCGGTCTGAGCGCCATCCCGCTGTACACCGAGACGACGGTGGTGGTGTTCCCCAAGGACCACTGGCTGGCGGCGGCCGAGGAGGTCACCGTCGAGGACCTCGCCGAGGACGTGGTCTTCCACCCGCTCGACGACACGCTCGGGTGGGAGCGGCTGCCCGGCCGGCCCGCCATCGAACGCCCGGCGACCACGGCGGACGCGATCGAGCTGGTCGCGGCCGGCGTCGGCGTGCTCCTCGTCCCGCAGTCGCTGGCGCGCCTGCACCACCGGCGCGACCTCACCTACCGGACGATGGCGGACACACCGCAGTCCCAAGTCGCGCTGTCCTGGCTGGAGGACCGGACCACCGACCTGGTGGAGGAGTTCATCGGCATCGTGCGCGGCCGCACGGTCAACAGCTCCCGCGGCCGCGGCCAGACCGCCGCCGCGGCGCAGCCTTCGGAGAAGCAGCAGCCCGGCTCCGGGAAGGACGCGGGCAGGGGCGCCGGGAAGGGCGCGGGCAAGGGCAAGGCCGTCGGGGGCCGGCCGGCCGCGGGCCGCACCGCCACCGGCGGCGGCCGCCCCCGCGGCGGCTCCGGCTCATCCTCCGGCGGCTCGGCGGCGGCCCGCCGCGGCCGCCCGAAGCGCCGCGGCTGACCCGGGGGCGACCCGGTGCGGCCCGGGGTCAGCCGTGATGCGACCCCGGGCCGGGCCGCCGGGTTCCGGGCGGCGTCCGGGGCCCGCCGGGTCAGGGCGGGGTGCTCCCACTGCTGCCCTCCAGGACGAGCCGGGGGCGGCCGAGGATCCGGGACGGCTCCTCGCGCTCGGCGGCGCTCAGGCCGGCGAGCGGCGTCCGGTCGTGGGCGAGGAGGCCGGGGTGGACCCGGTCGATCAACCGGATTCGCTCGGCGGTGAGCGGGAGGTGGAGGACGCGGCGGTCGCGCTCGTCGGTGCGGCGGGCGGCCGGGCCGCGGTCCTCCAGCTGCCGCGGCCTCGGGGCGGGCGGGGCCGGCGCGGGGGAGCGGGCCGGTCCGTCCCCGCCGCGTTCGGGCCCGGCTCCCGGGTTCAGGCGGGTGGTGCCGGGGTGTCGTTGTGACGGGCGGCCACGGCGTTCAGCAGGGCGGCGCCCCGTTCGGCGTCGTCCACGCTCACCGCGAAGTCCGCGCCCTCGCGGGGGCGGATCACCAGGCACTCGCCCCGGCGCAGCATCACCGTGGTGCCCAGGCCGCTCAGCCGGTAGCCCCAGCCGCCCACCTGGGCCGGGGTGCGCTGCTCGGCCCGGGCCGAGGCGATCTGCTCCGGCGCCCAGTGCCGGGAGGGCCGGCCGAACGGGCCGAACGCCACGGTCAGGCCCTGCTCGGTGACTCGCGCCCGCACCGACGAGCAGAAGGCCGCCGCCGTCGCGGCGACCGCCAGCGGCGCGGCGACCGCCCAGGCCGGACCGCCCAGCCCGGCGATCCCGGCCAGCGCGGATCCCACCGCGCCCAGTCCCGTCACCGCGGCCAGCAGGCCGAGCCAGGGGTTGGCCGCCCGGGAGAGCCAGACGGCGCGCTGGCCGTCCGGGAGTTCGAGCCGCGGTCCGTCGGCGGCCGTGACGGCGCGCGGCCCGGGGGCGCCGCGCCGGGCGAGCCGCCACGCCGCCAGGCCGGCGCCGACCGCGGCCACCAGGATCAGCGCGACCTCGGCGCCCAGCGGCCGGGCCTCCTGCCAGCTCGCGCGGTCGAGGTTGGCGGACACGATCGAGAGCTGGACGCCCGTCAGGAGCACCCCCCAGAAGACGAGTCCGGCGGCCGTCCAGAGTCGCGCCTGCTCCCCGCCGCGCCGGCGGGTGACGGCGCCCACGGCGACCGCGAGCGCCCAGACGCAGGCGGGGAACAGCGCCGCGGCCGTCAGCGACGCCGAACCGTCCGGGTATTTTTCGCCCCAGTGCGTGGCCACGGGCTCCGGCAGCCGGCCCCGCGCCGTCCAGGGCAGGCCGAGCAGCAGTACGAGCACCCCGGACGCCCCGGTGGCCCACAGTGCCGCCGTCCTGCCGCGCCGTCCGTCCCGCCGTGCACCCTCGCTCATTCCAGCCCCCTGATCATCTCGACGAGCTCCTCCCGGCCGAATCCCGCGTGTGCCGCGTCCGCGACCAGCCGGCGTACCGCGTCCAGCAGTTCGGCCCGCCGGTCGGCGCCCTGCGCGACGGTGACGCCGCGCCCGCGCCGGAACTCCAGCACCCCTTCGTCGCGCAGCGCCCGCAGCGCCCGCAGCACCGTGTTCGCGTTCACCCCGAGCGCCGCCGCCAACTCCCGTGCGGGTGGCAGCCGTTCCCCGGGTGCGCACTCGCCTTCCCCGACGGCCCGCCGGATCGCGGCCGCGACCTGCTCGTGCAACGGCCGCGCGTCCCCGGCCTCCAGCTTCAGCAACATGGTGCTAGTGACAGTAGCACCATCTTGCTGTTCGGTCAGGGGATGACGCCCCTCCGGCGCCGAGAGGCGGGGCGGGCTGGTTGGATGCCGGTATGACGGACTGGTCCCGACTCACCCATGCCTACGGCCCCGCCGACGACATCCCGGACCTGTTGGACCGGCTCGTCTCGGCCCCGGACGACGACCTCTGGAGCGACCTGTGGTCGGCGCTCTGCCACCAGGGCACCGTCTACCCGGCCAGCTTCGCGGCTCTGCCCTGGCTGGCCGGACGGGCGGGGTGCGGGGATCGGGAGCAGGAGGTCAACGCCCTGCTGCTGGCCGGCGCGATCCTGGCCGGAGCCGGGCAGTCCGACGGGGCGGGCGAGGTCCGCGCGCGGTTCGCGGCGGAGACCGCCACCCTGCTGGCGGCGGTGAACCGGCAGCTCCGGACCAGCGCGGATCCCACCGACTACGTCCACCTCCTGGAGGCCATGCTGGGCTTCGAGGGTGTTGCCGGCTGGAGCGAGGAGCTGGCCCGGGGGATCGTCAACGAGGAGTACCAGATCGCCTGCCCGGGCTGCGAGGTCGATGTGTTCATCGCCCTCGGCGAACGCGGGTTCTTCTCGGCCGCCGAGGACTACGTGCTGGCGAAGGGGGACGTCGAGACCCGTCCGCTGCGCCCCGCGGCCCCCGCCGAGCTCGACGGCATCGGCCGGCGCCTCCACGATCTCGCGCTCGCCGACGGCCGGCGCGAGGTTGCCGGTGTGCTGACGTACGTCTTCGGTCATGCGGTCTGCCCCGTCTGTGAGGTCGGCTTCGCGGTCGCCGACGGGATCGCCGCCGACTGGTGACGGCGGTGGCGGCCGTGGCGGCCGTGGCGGCCCCGGCCGGCGTGCCCGGGTGATCAACTGCGCAGAGCACGGCGGGCGGAGGTGGTGAGGAGGGTGGTGGCGAGGAGGGCCAGGGTCAGGGTGGTCACGAGGACCGGGGAGGGGCCGGCGGGGTGGCCGGCGCGGCGGACGGTGCCCATGAAGTCGAGGGCGGCGACCTGGTTCACCGCCAGGTACCAGAGCGGGAGGTAGAGGGCCTGGAAGAGGCGGTGGGTGCGGGAGAGGGTGCCGAGGGCGAGGGCCAGCGAGGGGACGAACAGGGCGCCGGCCGACCAGGCGGCCACGCCGGCGGTGTCCCCGGCCGCCGCGAGGCGGACCAGGACGCCCGCGCCGACCGCGGCGGTGAGCAGGACCCCGGCGCCCCATTCCGCGAGCAGCCGGGTGCGGGCGGCCGGGTAGGCGCCGAGCAGGGACTCCAGGCCGTACTCGGCCGAGCGGCTGCCGAGGCGGGACCAGAGCAGGACCGGCCAGATCCAGGCGGCGGGCAGCACCGCGCCCGCGCCGGTGTCCGACGGGACGGCGAGCCCGGCCGCGACCAGGCCGCCGGCGGCGAGCCACCACCAGCGCGGGGCGTCGGTGAACAGCATCCGGGCCTCCCCGAGCAGCAGCCGGCCGAAGCCGGACCCGAAGCCGGACCCGAAGCCCGTCCTGGTCCCGGCCGGGGCCGCGGTGGGCAGGGTGAGCGGGAGGACCGGGGGAGCGGCGGGTGCCGGAACCGGCCCGCCGCCGCCCGCGAGCGGCCGCCGCTCGGCCGAGGTGCCGCGCGCCGGGTCGAAGCGGGTGAACCAGAGCGCGGGCAGGGCGGCGACTGCCACCGCGAGCAGCACCAGCAGCAGGCGCTGGGCGAGGAAGCCGCCGTCCAGGCCCGCGCCGTCCCACGGGAACGGCTCCAGCGGGGTGTCCACCTTGGTCAGGCCGAGACTGAACTCGTCGCCGCCGAGGTCGACGCCGCGCGCGGCCAGCCCGTCGCTCAGCGAGGCGGCCACCGGCCCGAGGCCCAGCCCGCCGAGCGGGGCGCCGCTCCGCTCCCCGGCGATCAGCAGCAGCGGGGCGAAGGCGAACCAGGCGACGTTGCCCGGACCGCCGCGCAGCAGCGGCACCGTCTCGAACAGGACGGCCAGCGCCGCCGTCGCCACCAGCAGTGGCAGCGTCAGCACCAGGAACGGCGTCAGCAGGGCGACCGGGTCGAGGGAGCGGTCCTCGCCCCGGACCAGCTGGAGGGCGGGCGCGGTGAGCGCGAGCACACCGAGCATCGAGGCGAGGACCAGCAGGTTGCCGAGGAACTTCGCGAGCAGCAGTTCGACGGTCCGCAGCGGCGTCGCGGCGAGGAGCTGCCCGACGCCGGTCTCCTCGTCGCGCCCGAGCCCCTTGCGGACCACGTAGAACCCGCCGAGGGTGAGCCAGAGCGCACCGGCCAGGGCGGTCGCGGTGCCGACGTACGCGCTGTTGTACTCGCCCCGGTAGCGGCCCAGCGCGAGGATCGCCCAGTGCCCGTCGGCGGGCGGGACGGTGAGCAGACCGAGGCCGACGGCGGCCAGCAGCGTCACCGCGTAGGCGGGCCGGCGGACCCGGTCGCGGAAGTCGCCGAGGGCGAGCTGCCAGAGGCGGGCGGGCACCCCGGCCCGGGTCGGGGTGGGGGCGGTCGCGGTCATCGCCGCACCTCCGGGCGGTCCTGCGCGACGGCCGGCCGGACCAGGCCCAGGTACGCGTCCTCCAGGTCCGGTGCGACCGGCACCGCGTCGGCGAACGGCGAACCGTCCGCGAGCAGCCGAAGCCGCACCCGGCCGTCCCCCGTGCGCACCATCCGGCTCACCACCCAGCGCGACTGGACGGCGGGCACCGCCTCCGGGTCGACCAGGACCTCCCACACCCGGCCGGCCTGGTCGTGCAGCAGCTCCTCCGGGCTGCCCCGGCGCAGCAGCCGCCCGCCGGCGAGGACCGCGATGTCCCCGGCCACCGACTCGATGTCCGAGACGATGTGGGTGGACAGCAGCACCACCCGCTCCTCGGCCAGCGCGCTCAGCAGGTTGCGGAAGCGCACCCGCTCCTCCGGGTCGAGCCCGGCGGTCGGCTCGTCGACCACGATCACCCGCGGATCGCCCAGCAGCGCCTGGGCGATGCCGACCCGGCGCAGCATGCCGCCGGAGTACGCGCCGAGCGGCCGGCGCAGCGCCTCGGTGAGGTTCACCAGGGCGAGCAGCTCGTCGATCCGGGCCCGCGCGGAGCGGGCGGAGAGGCCCTTGGCGGCGGCCAGGTAGGCGAGGAATTCGCGGGCGGTGAGCTTCGGGTGGACACCGAAGTCCTGCGGGAGGAAGCCGAGTTCGCGCCGGAGCAGCTCGGGCTCGGCGAGCGCGTCGACACCCCGGTAGGTGAGCCGGCCGGCGGTCGGCCGGGTGACGGTGGCGACGATCCGCATCAGCGAGGACTTGCCCGCGCCGTTCGGCCCGAGCAGGCCGAGCAGTCCGGGACCGAGTCGCAGGGTGAGCCCGTCGACGGCGCGCTTGCCGCCGCGGTAGACCTTGCTGACGTCGGTCAGTTCGAGGTGCGGCGGGTCGTTGTGGCGGGTATCGGGTCGGGCGGTGTGTCGGAGGTCGGTTCGGCTCATGCGATCTGCTCTTCCGGCTGGTGCGTGGACGGGGGCGACGTCGATGAGCCTCCCCGATCGGCGGGTCGCTGCCATCTGCCGTTCGGCAGAGATCGCTCCTTGTCCTTCGACGGGGAGCGGCCCTGACGAAGGACAGGGGTTCGCCCGCGGCGAGCCTTGACAGGTGGTTCGGGTACTGGATTACTTGGCCCTGTCGAGGGCCAACCGAATGATCGGTCGGTTTTGTCGGAGGGAGGCGCGATGAGCGGCGGAACGGCGGACCCGGGCGGACCGGCGGCAGCGGCGGTACCGGAGGCACCGGAGGCGGGGCGTCTCGGCGAGGCGCCGCCGGAGGAGCTGCTGGACGCCGGCGAGCGGATGACCCGCGAGGAGCTGCGCGCGCACCAGCTGAGGCACCTGCGGGCCACGCTGCGCCACGCCTACGACAACGTCGAGCTCTACCGCCGGAAGTTCGACGCGGCCGGCGTCACCCCCGCGGACTGCCGCACCCTCGCCGACCTCGCCCGTTTCCCCTTCACCACCAAGGCCGACCTGCGCGACACCTATCCCTACGGCATGTTCGCCGTCCCGAAGGAGGAGGTCCGCCGGATCCACGCCTCCAGCGGCACCACCGGCCGTCCCACCGTGGTCGGCTACACCCGGCACGACCTCGACGTGTGGGCCGACGTGGTGGCCCGCTCGATCCGGGCGGCCGGCGGACGGCCCGGCCACACCGTGCACATCGCCTACGGCTACGGCCTGTTCACCGGCGGACTGGGCGCGCACGCGGGCGCCGAACGGGCCGGCTGCACGGTCGTCCCGGCGTCCGGCGGCATGACGGCCCGGCAGGTGCAGCTGATCCAGGACCTCCGCCCCGAGATCATCATGGTCACCCCGTCCTACCTGCTCACCCTGCTCGACGAGTTCGAGCGGCAGGGCGTCGACCCGCGCACCACCTCGCTGCGGGTGGGCATCTTCGGCGCCGAGCCGTGGACGGAGGGGATGCGCGCCGAGATCGAGCGGCGGATGGACCTGCACGCCGTCGACATCTACGGCCTCTCCGAGGTGATGGGGCCCGGCGTCGCCCAGGAGTGCGTGGAGACCAAGGACGGCCTGCACATCTGGGAGGACCACTTCTACCCGGAGGTGGTCGACCCGCTGACCGACGACGTGCTGCCGGACGGCGAGCGCGGCGAACTCGTCTTCACCTCGCTCACCAAGGAGGCGCTGCCGGTGATCCGCTACCGCACCCGCGACCTCACCCGGCTGCTGCCCGGCACCGCCCGCCCCGCCTTCCGCCGGATGGCCAGGGTGACGGGGCGCAGCGACGACATGATCATCCTGCGCGGGGTCAACGTCTTCCCGACCCAGATCGAGGAGGTCCTGCTGCGGGTGCCCGCCGTCGCGCCGCACTTCCAGCTCCGGCTGACCCGCCGGGGCCGGCTGGACCACATGACGGTGCGGGTCGAGGCGCGCCCGGACGCCGCCCCCGAGCAGCGGGACGCGGCCGCCGCGGCGATCGCGCGGGGCGTCAAGGACGGGGTCGGCGTGAGCGTGGACGTCGAGGTGGTGGACCCGTACAGCCTGGAGCGCTCGGTCGGCAAGATCCGCCGGATCGCGGACCTGCGGGAGGACTGACCCGCGGGAGGGCTGACCGCCACGGCAGCCAAGGCGGCCACGGCCGCCGCGGTCGGGGCGCCCGCCCGTCGGGTGGCGACGGACGGGCCGCGGCGCGCCGTCGGGCGTCACTTCTCGACGAGCACGACGTCCTCGATCGGCCGGGTCATCCGGACCGTGTCGCCGCTCACCTCGACCAGGTGCTGGAGGCCGCGGACCGCCGCCCGCTGCTCCGGTACGCGGAACTCCTCGCCCTCGCCCGCCAGGTAGGCCGGGAAGGAGTCCAGTGCGGGGCCGAACAGCCGGAGGTAGTCCGCGAGCCGGCGGAACAGTTTGGGCAGCAGGACCTGCTGATCGGTGATCGAGGCGAGGCCGTTCACCTTGGCGCCGTCGGTGGTGACGTCGTGCTGCCAGACGCTGCCGGGGGCCTTGGCGACGCGCGCCTGCCGGGCGACGGTCGCCAGCTCGGCCCGCAGCACCTCGGGCAGGCTGCTGTAGAAGGTCGGGTAGACCAGCCCGCGCGCGAGCAGGTGGTGGTTGGCGGTCTCCCGCAGCAGCTCCACGCCGACGGTGATCCGCTCGCCGCTGCGCGTGCCGGCCGGCGGCTTGCCGCGTCCGACCAGGGCGATCGCGCGGCCGTGGACGTCGGCGCCGGCGGCCAGCACGTACCCGGGCACGGTCTCCGGGGTCGAGGCGGTCACCTTCTCGTCGGCGTTCCGGACGACGCCGGTGAAGCCCAGCCAGGCGATCAGTTCGTCGCGGGCCGCGTGCGCGCCGAGGCCGAGCGGCTGGTGCAGGGTGCCGGGGCCGACGCCCGTGTAGTGGGTCTCCAGGGCGTCGATCGCGTCCATCCGCACGGTGCCGCCGCCGGTGCTGTTGCGCTGGACGCGGCGGCCGCCCGGCACGTCGTGCCAGAAGCCCGGGTCCTGCGGGGTGAAGTGGACGGTGTCGCCGTCGGGTTGGCTGTCGACTATTCGGTAGGTGCCCTTGATGACGAGCATGGACACGGTCGCCTCCGCTGGTGGGTCTGCCCTGGTGGGTCCGGCGCCGGTGGGCCCGGGCCCCGGCGGCCTCATTCTGGCGGCGGGAGGCGGCGCGGCGGGGGAACGGTCCGGTGAACAGCGGGGGTGCTGTGGTGGAGGGGAGCGTGAACCGGGCGGTGCGGGGCGGGTGAACGGTGGTCGCGCGCCCTCTAAGCTGAGCCCATGAGCGGGAGCGTCCAGGTATCAGGTGCACATGCGTCGCAGCACTCCGGTGCGGACGAACGACTGGACGTGGCCGCCGGGATCCTCGCCCTGCTCTCCGACCGCACCCGGCTCGCGCTGCTCCAGCGGCTGAGCGAGGGCGAGGCGGACGTGACCACGCTGACCGAGGCCGCCGGCGCGGCGCGCCCGTCGGTGAGTCAGCACCTCGGCAAGCTGCGGCTGGCCGGGCTGGTGTCGACCCGCAAGGACGGCCGGCGGGTGGTGTACGCGCTGCGGAACGGGCACCTGCGCCGACTGGTCCACGAGGCGCTGAACGTGGCCGACCACCAGATCGGCGGACTGCCCCCGCACGACTGACGGCGGCGATCCGCCGCGATCCGCCGCCCCGCCCGGTGGGAGGGGCGGCTCTTTTCTCCTCAACACGTGCACACGTATGCACATGTTGCCCTATTCTGGAGGAACGGCAGCCCGTACGGGCGCTCCGGCCCGCCCGGGCCCGCGCCGAGTCCGAACGGAGTCCCGATGCTCTCCGTCCTCCGCAACCGCACCTACCGGCACCTGTTCACCGCCCAGGTGGTCGCCCTCGCCGGCACCGGCCTGGCCACCGTGGCGCTGGGCCTGCTCGCCTACGACCTCGCCGGGCCCGACGCCGGCTCGGTGCTCGGCACCGCGCTGGCGATCAAGATGGTCGCCTACGTGGGCATCGCCCCGGTCGCCGCCGCGCTGGCGCACCGGATCCCGCGCCGCCGGCTGCTGGTCGCCGCCGACCTGGCGCGCGCCGGGGTGGCGCTCGGGCTGCCGTTCGTGGGCTCGGTCTGGCAGGTCTATCTGCTGATCTTCGTGCTGCAGGCGGCCTCGGCGACCTTCACCCCGGCGTTCCAGTCGGTGATCCCCGAGGTCCTGCCCGAGGAGCGCGACTACACCCGGGCGCTGTCCCTCTCCCGCCTCGCCTACGACACCGAGAGCCTGGTCAGCCCGGTCCTGGCCGCCGGGCTGCTGGCGCTGGTCGGCTACCGCTGGCTGTTCTGGGGGACGGTGACCGGCTTCCTCGCCTCGGCGGTCCTGGTCGTCTCGGTGGCCCTGCCCGGCAGGGCTGCCGGGGCGGAGGCGGCCGGGGCGTTCGGCGCGCGCTCGCTCGAAGGGATCCGGCTCTTCCTCTCCGTGCCGCGGCTGCGGGCGCTGCTCGCGCTGGACCTCGCGGTGGCCGCCGGCGGGGCGATGGTGATCGTCAACACCGTCGTCTACGTCCGCGACCAGCTCGGTCGGCCGGCCGCCGACGTGCCGCTCGCGCTCGGCGCGTACGGCGGCGGGTCGATGGCGGTCGCGCTGCTGCTGCCGCGGGTGCTGGACCGGGTCGCCGACCGCGCGGTGATGCTGCCCGCCGCCTTCGCCGTCGCCGGACTGCTCGCCGCCCTGGCGGTGGTCACCGCGGCGGGACGGACCGCGGGCGGCGGGGGTGGCGGATGGCGCTGGCCCGCGCTGCTCGCCCTGTGGGCCGGGCTCGGTGCGGCCGGTTCGCTGATCCTCACCCCGGGCGGCCGGCTGCTGCGCTCCGCGGTTCCGCCCGCCGACCTGCCCGCCGCCTTCGCCGCCCGGTTCTCGCTCTCCCACGGCTGCTGGCTGCTGGCCTACCCCCTGGCCGGCCGGCTCGGCGCGGCCGCCGGCCTCACCGCCGCCGTCCTGGCCCTCGGCGCCCTCGCCCTCGTCGCGGCCGTCCTCGCCGCCCGCCTCTGGCGCCCGACCCCGACCACCCGGCCCACCCCGATGCCCCTCCGCCCCCTGCCCCGGCGCCGTCCGGCCGCCCGCTGACGACCGGGCCGCCGCGGGTGGCGTCCTGGGCCCGTCCGCAGCCCGGGGGCGGGTGACGACCCTCCCGGCGGGGCGGCGGGGTCGGCGGGGTGTGGGTGCCGTGACCGCGAGCTCGTCCGGGGCCGCAGTGGTGAGGGCCTGCCGGACCGTTCGGGGCGCCGCGCCCCTGCCGGCGTCGAGCGCGACCGTGAGCGTCGGCCACCCGAACCGGTGCGACGCACGCGCGTCGCTCCCGTACGGCTCCGGTGCGCGGCCCGGTCGCGCGGGCTTCCGGCAACGCCGGGACGGGTTCGGGGCGGACGGTCCGTGGCCGGTGCGCCGTTGTCCCGTCCGCCGGCCGGCACCGGCGGACGGGCCGGGCGAGGGGATCGTTTCCTCAGCGGGAGTCGGGGCGGGCCGGGCGGGGGTGGGTCTCGTACATCCGGACGGCCACCACGGCGCCCGCCGCCGCGGTGAGGGCGGCGACGGCCCAGATGGCGGTGGTGACGCCGTAGGCGTCGGCGAGTACGCCGGCGAGGAGGGCGCCGACGGCGAAGCCGCCGTCGCGCCAGAGCCGGTAGACGCCGACGGCGCGGGCGCGCCAGGCCGGGTGGGCGACGTCGCCGATGACGGCGAGCAGGGTCGGGTAGACGAGCGCGGTGCCGGCGCCGAGCAGGATCTGGGCGAGCGCCCACACCTCGAAGGTGGTGCCGGCGGCGACCAGGCCGATCGCGACGGCCTGCACCAGCATGCCGGCCGTGATCAGGTGCTTGCGGCCGATCCGGTCGGACCACCAGCCGGTCAGGATCTGGCCCAGGCCCCAGACCGCCGGGTAGAGGGCGGCGAGCAGGCCGATCCGGCCGATCGACAGGCCATGCGCGGCGAACAGCAGCGGGAAGATCCCCCAGGCCAGGGCGTCGTTGAGGTTGTTGACCAGGCCCGCCCAACTGGCCGAGGACAGCGCCCGGTCGGTGAGGCTGACGGTGCGGGCGACCTGGCCGGTGGTCAGCCCGCCGTGGTGGCCGGGGTCGGCGGGGGCCGGATGGAGGGCGGCCTCGGCGCGGGCGTGGTCGCGGGTCTCGCGCACGGCGAGCGCGGACAGCCCGAGGCCGAGGGCGGCGAACGCGATGCCGAGCAGGAACGGCTGCGGGCGCAGTCCCCAGTGCGCCGCGACGGCGCCGGTGCCCATCGCGGTGGCGGCGACGGCGAGGTAGCCGGCGGCCTCGTTGAAGCCCATCGCGAGGCCGCGGCGGGCGGAGCCGACCAGATCGATCTTCATGATGACGGTGGTCGACCAGGTCAGGCCCTGGTTGACGCCGAGCAGGACGTTCGCGCACACCACCCAGCCCCAGGTCGGCGCCCAGATCAGCAGCAGCGGCACCGGGAGGGCGAGCAGCCAGCCGGCGACCAGGACCGGCTTGCGGCCGTAGCGGTCGGAGAGGGCGCCGGCGAAGAAGTTGGTGACGGCCTTGGTCGCGCCGAACGCCACGATGTAGGTCAGCGCGGCCGTGTGGGCGGAGAGGTGGAAGGTGCGGTCGGCGAGCAGCGGCAGGACGGTGCGCTCCTGGCCGAGCATGCCGCCGACCAGGGCGTTGACCGCGACCAGCAGGGTGAACCGGGCGAGGTTGGCGCGGAGTCCGAGCCGGACGGCCGCGTGGGGAGCGGACACGGTGGCGGTCACGAACCGTCCTCCAGAATGGGCGGGACCCGGGTGGCGGCCGGGTGGGTGACAGGCTCGTCCTGCCGCTTCTACAATAATCCATGGAATTATGGAGGATGTCATGGGAGATCCCGCACGCAAGGCCGCGCTGTTCGACGCGCTGGCGACCGCCGGCAAGGCGCTGTCCAACGGCAAGCGCCTGGAGCTGCTGGACCTGCTCGCCCAGGGCGAGCGGAGCGTCGACGCCCTCGCCAGGGCCGCCGGGCTCGGGCTGACCACCGCCTCCGCCCACCTGCAGGCCCTCAAGCGGGCCGGGCTGGTGGCCACCCGCCGGGACGGCGTGCGCATCCACTACCGCCTCGCCGGTGACGACGTCGCCGCCCTGTACGCGCAGCTCCAGCAGGTCGCGCTCGCCCACCTGGCGGCCACCGGGGAGGCCCGTGCCGCCTACCTCGGGCCGCCGGACACCGACCACCTCACCCGGGAGGAGCTGCTGGCGCGGGTGAAGGCGGGCACCGCGACCGTCATCGACGTGCGCCCGGCCGAGGAGTACGCCGCCGGGCACATCCCCGGCGCCCGGTCCGTCCCGCTGGACCAACTGGAGGGCCGGCTCGCCGAACTGCCCGCCGCGCCGGAGGTCGTCGCGTACTGCCGGGGCGCCAACTGCGTCCTCGCCCACGACGCCGTACGGCTGCTCGCCGCGCGCGGCCGCAGCGCGAAGCGGCTCGCCGACGGCATGCTCGAATGGCGCCTGGCGGCCCTCCCGGTCGAGGCGGGTGCCGCGTGACCGCCCCCGCCGCCATCGGGGCCGACGAGTCCGGGGCGGTCCTCGTGGACGGCACCGGCATGCTCTGCGTCACCCTGCTGCTCCACCTGCGCAAGCGCATCACGGGCCTCCCCGCCGGGACGGCGGTGCACATCGTCAGCACCGATCCGGCGGCGCCGCTCGACCTGCCGGCCTGGTGCCACCTGACCGGCCACCGCTACCTCGGCCCCGTGCCCGACCCGGAGGGGCGCGACGTCTACGCGCTGCGGCTGGCGGCGGACCCGACACCGACCCGGCCCGGCGCCCCGTGGCACCCGGTCGCCGACTGACCTGTGCCGTTCATCGACCCCGGCGGCGTGCATGTTGGTTCCTGTTCGATATTGTTTGGTCATGTGGTTGAAGGGAAGCCCCATGAGAGGGAGCACGTCATGCCCGCAACGGTGACCGACCCGGCCGGGCCGGCCGGTACGACGACCAGGACCGTCACCGAACTCGCCGACGGCCGTGAGTTGATCTACTACGACCGGGGCACGCCGCCCGCCGGCCGGACGGTCGCCGACCGGCGGCCGCTGGACGCCGCCGCGCCCTCCTCGGAGGTCCGGCTCGACCCGCTGACCGGCGCCTGGGTGACCATCGCCGCCCACCGGCAGGCGCGCACCTACCACCCGCCGGCCGATGAGTGCCCGCTCTGCCCCAGCCGGGACGGCCGGCTCAGCGAGATCCCGGCGGCCGACTACCAGGTGGCCGTCTTCGAGAACCGCTTCCCCTCCCTCGCGGGCGAGCCCGGCACCCACCCCGTGCAGCCCGACGACGACCCGCTGCACGGCCGCCGCCCCGGCGTCGGCCGCTGCGAGGTGGTCTGCTTCACCGCCGACCACGACGCCTCCTTCGCCGACCTGGACGAGGACCGGGCCCGCCTGGTGCTCGACGCCTGGACCGACCGCACCGCCGCGCTCTCCGCCCGGCCCGGCGTCCAGCAGGTGTACTGCTTCGAGAACCGCGGCGCCGAGATCGGCGTGACCCTCGCCCATCCGCACGGCCAGATCTACGCGCTGCCCTTCACCACCCCGCGCACCGCCCGGATGATCGAGCAGGCCGCCCGCCACCGCGCCGCCACCGGCCGCAACCTCTTCGAGGACCTCCTCGCCGCCGAGCGGACCTCCTCGCGCGTGGTCCTCGCCGGGGAGCACTGGACGGCCTTCGTGCCCTTCGCCGCCCGCTGGCCCTACGAGGTCCACCTCCACCCGCACCGCCGGGTCCCCGACCTGACCCACCTCACCGAGGCCGAGCGCGCCGAGTTCGCCCGGGTCTACCTCGACCTGCTGCGCCGGTTCGACAACCTCTTCACCGACCCCGCCGACGGCGGCCGCCCGGTCCGCGCGCCCTACATCGCGGCCTGGCATCAGGCGCCCGTCGGGCAGGAGGCGGAATTCGCCCTCCACCTGGAGCTGTTCACCGTCCGCCGGACGGCCGACAAGCTCAAGTACCTGGCGGGCACCGAGTCCGGCATGGAGGCGTTCATGAACGACGTCGCCCCGGAGGACGCCGCCCGGCGCCTGCGCGAGGCCGCGCCCTCCAGCACCCCCACCGCCACCGCCCCCACCGCCCCCACCGACGGAGGACCGCAGGGATGACCACGACCGGCAGCACGCTCGGCAGCACCTTCGAAGAGCTCTACGGCCACGCCCCCGAGGGCGTCTGGGCGGCCCCCGGCCGGGTGAACCTGATCGGCGAACACACCGACTACAACGACGGGTTCGTG
Organism: Kitasatospora sp. NPDC056184; assembly: GCF_042268405.1. Taxonomy (NCBI): domain Bacteria; kingdom Bacillati; phylum Actinomycetota; class Actinomycetes; order Kitasatosporales; family Streptomycetaceae; genus Kitasatospora; species Kitasatospora sp. NPDC056184. The sequence continues at coordinate 25,722 of NZ_JBHJUI010000046.1, forward strand.
CTGCCGATCGCGATCCCGCAGGCCGTGCGCGCCTACGCCCGCCGCCGCGCGGACGGGGTGCTGCGGCTCACCTCGACCCGGGTGCCCGGAGCCGTCGTCGAGCTGGACGTCGCCGGGCTCGCCCCGGGCGGCGTGGCGGGCTGGGCCGCGTACCCCGCGGCCGTGGTGTGGACGCTGCGCCGGGCCGGGTACGAGGTGGGCGGCGCCGACGTGCTGCTCGACAGCGACGTGCCCGCCGGCGCCGGCCTCTCCTCCTCCGCCGCGCTGGAGTGCGCCGTCGCCACCGCCTTCAACGACCTGTACGACCTGGGGCTGGAGCCGTACGAGTCGGCCCTGCTGGCGCAGCGGGCCGAGAACGAGTTCGTCGGCGTGCCCTGCGGGATCATGGACCAGATGGCCTCGATGGCCTGCCGCGCCGGGGCCGCCCTGCACCTGGACGCGCGCGACCTCTCCGCCCGGCACGTGCCGCTCGACCTGGCGGGCGCCGGCCTCACCCTGCTGGTCCTCGACACCCGGGTGCAGCACGACCTCGCCGACGGCGCCTACGCCGCCCTGCGGGCCGGCTGCGAACGGGCCGCGGCCCTGCTCGGGCTGCCCGCCCTGCGCGACCTCGCCCCGGCCGACCTGCCCGCCGCCCTCGGGAAACTGCCCGCCGACCTGGTGCCGTTGGTGCGGCACGTGGTGACCGAGAACGACCGGGTCGAACGGGCCGTCGAGGAGCTGGAGCGGTACGGCCCGGCCGCGCTCGGCCCGATCCTCACCGCCGGCCACGCCTCGCTGCGCGACGACTACCGGACCTCCTGCCCGGAGACCGACCTCGCGGCCGCCACCGCCGTCGCCGCCGGGGCCCTCGGCGCGCGGATGACCGGCGGCGGCTTCGGCGGTTCGGTGATCGCCCTGGTGGCGACGGAGCGGGCGGAGGCGGTGGCCGAGGCGGTGGTCGGCGCCTTCGCGGCGGCCGGGTACGCCGAGCCGCAGGTGTACCGGGCGGTTCCGGCGGACGGGGCCCGCCGGGAGTCCTGACCCGCCGCGCCCCGCCCGCACCGCGCCCCACCCCGCCCGCGCGCTGTCCGAAGCCGCCCGGTCAGCCGCCCGGTCAGCCGCAGAACTCGGCCTCGGCCAGCGGGAGTTTGTCGCGGAACCAGTCGGCGTTGGTGTTGAGCGCCAGGACGTGCCGTCCGTCCCCGGTGGTCAGCGCCAGCGTCGACGATCCGTGGATGCCGCCGTCGTGCCCCCAGACGGTGACGCCGCAGGAGAGGGTCCCGGAGCCCAGGCCGAGCCCGCCGCTGCCGTGCGGGCCGGGGGTGGTCATCTCGTCCAACTCGGCCCGGGGGAGCAGCCGTCCGCGCATCAGGGCGGAGAGGAAGCGGGTCAGGTCGGCGGTGGTGGAGACGATCTCGCCCGCCGATCCGGCCATCGACGGGTTGAGCTCGGTGACGTCCAGGGGCGTCGCCGAGCCGCCGAACAGGGTCGAGTAGCCGCGGGCGTGCGGCCGGGGCAGGCCGGTCGCGGTGCCGGGCACGCTCGTCCCGGTCAGCCCCAGCGGTCGGACGATCCGCCGCCCCACCTCCTCGCCGTACGGGCGGCCGGTCACCCGCTCGATGATCATCCCGGCCAGCAGGTAGTTGGTGTTGGAGTACCGGTACGAGGTCCCCGGCGCGAAGACCGGGGGATGGGCGACCGCGATCCGCACCAACTGCTCCAGGCTGTAGGTGTCGTAGCGCCGGGCCAGGAAGGCCGGGGTGAACAGGGTCGCGCCCATCCCGGGGTCGTCGCCGTAGTCGAAGACGCCGCTGGTGTGGTTGAGCAGCTGGCGGACGGTGACGGCGGATCCGTCGTTCCCGTTCCCGCTCACCAGGCCGGGCAGCCACCGCTCCACGGTGTCGTCGAGGTCGATCCGCCCCTCGGCCCGGAGTTGGAGCACCACGGTCGCGACGAAGGGCTTGGTCACGCTGCCGATCCGGAACCGCTCCCGGGGCGACCGCGGCTGTCCGGTCGTGGTGTCGGCCACCCCGGTGGCGGCCGACCAACTCCCTTGCGGGTCGACGGCGGTGGCGACCATGCCGGGCAGTGCGGAGTCCCGCAGGCTCCGCTCCATCGCCGCCCTGGTCGCCGCGTGCGCGGGCCCGCCGGGCGCGGCGGCCGCCGGTGCCGCGGCCACCGCCGTCAGGGCGCCGGCCACCGCCGCCGCGCCCATCGCGCGTCGAACTGTCCTGCTGCTGCGCTTCATTGGTTCCTCCGGGTCGATGAGGCCCGCCCCCCGGGACCAGACTCCGCCGTGCCCGGCCGGGCCCGGATCATCCTGCGGATTGACCGCGCCCGGAGATCTCCCGGAGCGGGCCCCTGAGCGGTTCCCGGACAGGCTCCCGCCCCCACCGGGTCCGGCGGGGGCGGGAGCAGGGGCGGGGGAGGGGGGCGAAGGGGAGAGGGGCGGGGAACCTCGCGGACGTCCGGCCCGGGGGCTCAACCGCTCTTCGCGGTACGGATGGTGAGCGCCGAGGCGAGCGCGCCGAGCACGGCGAGGGCGGCGGCGCCGAGGAAGGCGGCGGAGAAGCCGTCGGTCAGCGCGACCGGGTCGCCGAGTTCCCGCGAGCCGTTGGCGGCGGCCAGCGCGGTCATCGCGGCGAGGCCGAGTGCGGAGCCGATCTGGTAGCTGGTGTTGACGATGCCGGAGGCGAGGCCGCCCTCGGCCGGGTCCGGCACGGCGAGGGCGGTGCCGAGCGAGGGGATGAAGGCGAGCGACATGCCGACGGCGGCGAGCAGCGAGGCGGGCAGCACGTCCACGGCGAAGGTGCCGTCGGGGCGGGCGAAGGAGAGCCAGAGCATGCCGCCGGCCAGCGCGAGCAGACCGGTCACGATGAGCGGCTTGGGGCCGAAGCGGGCGATCAGCCGGGGCGCCAGCACGATCATCATCAGCATGATGGCGGCGGTCATCGGCAGCAGTGCCGCGCCGGAGGCGAAGGCCTTCAGGCCGAGCACCTGCTGGAGGTAGAGGTTCAGGAAGAACCACATCGGGATCCAGGCGGCGGCCATCAGGAGCTGCGCGAGGTTGGCGCCGGCCAGGTTGGGGCTGCGCCAGATGCCGAGGCGCATCAGCGGTTCGCGCCGCTTCGCCTGGAGGGCGACGAAGGCGAGGATCAGCAGTGCGCCGCCGGCCAGTGCCAGCCAGGTGCTCGCCGAGCCCCAACCGGTCTCCGGGGCGCGGACGACGGCGTACACGGAGACGGCGAGGCCGGCGGTGACGGTGAGCGCGCCGAGCCAGTCCACCGAGCCGCGGCGGGCGGGGGCGGCGGGCATCACGGCGGGCGTGGCGAGCAGGACGCCGAGGGCGACGGGGATGTTGACGTAGAAGACCCACTCCCAGCTGAGGTACTGGGTGATCACGCCGCCGAGGAAGACGCCGGCGGTGCCGCCGGCCGGGGCCGCCGCGCCGTAGAGGGCGAGCGCCTTGCCCAGCTCCTGCGGACGCGCGCCGAACAGGCTGATCAGGAGGGTGAGCGCGGCGGGGGCGATCAGCGCGGAGCCGACGCCCTGGACGGCGCGGCCGGTGAGCTCCAGTCCGGGGTTCCCGGCCAGGCCGGCCAGCAGCGAGCCGGCGGCGAGGACGACCCAGCCGGCGGCGAACAGGCGCTTGGCGCCGAACAGGTCGGAGAGCCGCCCGCCGAGGAGCAGGAGGCCGCCGAAGGCGACGACGTAGGCGTTGAAGACCCAGGACAGGCCCTCCTGGGTGAAGCCGAGCGCGGACTGCATCCCGGGCAGGGCGACCCCGATGATCGAGGTGTCCATGATCACCATGAACTGGGCGAGGGCGATGAGCCCGAGCGCCGTCCAGCGGCGGGGCGAAGGGGCCGCGGGCGGCGCGGCCGGTGCCGCGGACACGGCGGTGGGATCGGACATGACCACGTTCTCCTATACCGGGTGGGGGTATGTCTTCGAGGCGTGGGAAACATACCCCCAGGGGGTATCAACAAGCAAGAGTGGTCCCGTCGGGCGAGGAGGGGGAGCGGGCCCGGCCCGGTTCACCGGGCGGTCGCGAGGAGTTCCGCCCGAGGTGGCGGGTCGGTTACCGACGGGCACTGACGCACCGCAAAGTACGGTCTTCTGTACGGGAGTTCACCCGCTTACGGTGATTCGGTACCTGTCGGGGACCCGGCGTTCGGCGGATTGACACCGGATGTCACCGAAAGCCGCCGGACGACTCGGAGCACCTATGGCCATCCTCAAGACCTATGCCCGGCTCTGGGCCGACGGCGTGGACCACGCGCTCCCGCTGCTGCGCACCCTCACCGGGGCCGAGCCGGACCTGCTGTTCCGCTTCCACGAGATCGAGCTCGCCGCCATCGGCGACTTCCTGGTGATCGCCGGCCCGCCCGCCGAGCGGGCCAAGTACGCGCACGCCTCGGCGACCGTCGTGGTCTCCGACCTCGACGAGCTGAGCGAGGCCCTGGAGGCGGCCGGAGCCGTCGTCACCACCCCCGAGACGGCCGCCCCGACCGGCCGCTTCCTGTACGCCCGCCACGCCGACGGCGCGGAGGTCGAGTACGTCGAGTGGGTCCCGGAGCTGGTCCGCCGGATCGTCGACCGCGAGTCCTGACCGCTCGGGCCACCGTGTGCGGAAAAGCCGGCGGGCCGCCGCGGGACGAGTGTCCCGCGACGGCCCGCCGGTCCTGCCGGAGTTACCAGCGGCCGACGACCGGCCGGTCGCCCCGGTTGCCGAAGCCGACGTTGTAGACCACCGTCGGGGCGTCCTTGGCGGCGCCGAAGAAGGTCGCTTCGGTGGCGCGGTAGACACCGACCTGGTCGGTCCCGTCACCGTCCCAGTCGCCGACGATCGGGGTGTCCCCGGGGTTGCCGAACCCCAGCTGGTGGTCGACCTGGCCGACGGCGTTGGTGTCGCTCAGGTAGAAGGTCTGGTTGACGGAGCGGTAGACGCCGATGGTGTCCCGGCCGTCGCCGTTCCAGTCACCGATGACCGGAGTGTCGTTGGGGTTGCCCATCGCCACCACGATCGAGACGGTGGCGTTGTCGTTGGTGAGGAAGAACTTCGCGTCGGAGGGGCGGAACACACCGATGGTGTCGGTGCCGTTGCCGTCCCAGTCGCCCACCACCGGGATCTCGCCGGTGGTGCCGAGCTGCTGGGAGACCGCCACCGTGCTGCCCTGGTCGTTCGACAGGGCGAAGAGGTTGCTGGACGGCCGGAAGATGCCGACGGTGTCCCGGCCGTCGCCGTTCCAGTCACCGGTCAGCGGGCGGTCGCCCGGGTCGCCGTAGGTCGTGGAGCCGGCGACGTTGCCGTTGGCGTCGGCGGTGAAGAACTGCCGCGTGGTGGGGCGGTACACGCCGACCAGGGAGCGGCCCGGGGTGCGGGCGGAGAGCTGGACGTCCAGGTAGTTCTGGTCGATCGGGAGCTTCCGGTTGCCCCAGGTCTCCTCGATGTTGCCCTGGAACTGGTGCACCCGCTGGTGGTCGGCCCACAGCGACGCGGGGATCCGCGGGTCGTTGGTGGTCTGGTCGCCGTTCCAGTTGGCGGTCCACAGCGCGTCGGGCATCGTGTAGCCGTTGCCCTGGTGGGCCACCAGGTCGGCTATGCCGGTCGAGCTGCTGCTGTAGTAGCCCGCGTTGTAGCCGAGCTCGTGCAGCCGGGCGGACCAGGCGGACACGAACGGCAGGACCTTGGCCGAGTACAGGTCGACCTTGTACGACTCCATGTTGAAGTACAGCAGCGAGCCGGTGCCGAACCCGAGGGCGGCGGCCTGGGTGGCGGCGTCGTCGGCGGCGGCACGGCCCTCGGCGTCCGGCGAGACGATCTGGTGCGCCTGGGTGCCGGCGTACAGCGGCAGGAACTTCCAGCCGGCGTTGGCCTGGCGCTGGACCCAGGAGGCGGTCAGGTTGGGCTGTGCGCAGGCCCGGCGGGCGCCGCCGATGTAGACGCCGACCGCCCGGTACGGCGAGCCGGTGACCCACGCGTCCATGAGGGTGTTGTCCGGCGCGGTGCAGGCGTCGAAGCCCAGACCGGTGTAGTTGGTCAGGTCCGCGGCGGCGGTGCTGAGCGTCGCCGCGGCGGCCGCGGGCGCACCGGCGGCGGGCGCCGAGCCCTTGGCCTGGGCGCCGTTGGAGGGGGCGCCCTTGCTCTGCGCGCCCTTGCTCTGGGCGCCCTTGGCCGGGGTGCCCTTCGGCGCGCCGGTCGGCAGCCCGGCGCTCGCCAGGACGCGGCGGACCAGCGCCTGGTCGGTGTCGTAGGTGCCGGTCGCCCGGATCCCGGGCGCCTCGGCGACCACCTCGTGGCCCAGGGCGTTCACGGTCGTGCCGGCCGCCGCGCCGTCCGCGGCGGGCTCGACCAGCAGGGCCTCGGTGCGGCCGGTCAGCCCGGCCGGGCAGTTCTGCTCGGCGCCGGGCGTGCCCAGGTAGACGGCGTGGCGGTCGAACCGCACGCACGCCGTCGGGTCGGCGGCCAGGTCGACCACCGGCCAGCTCTCCGGGACGGAGAAGGCGTGGCCGAGGTAGGAGACGTTCTTGAGCGGATCGGCGGCCGGTGCGGCCTGTGCCGTGCCCGCCGCGCCACCCACCAGGGCCGCGGCCGCCAGCGCGGCGGCGGCACCGCGCCACCGCTGCGGTGCGGAAGTGCTTCCGAACAACACGGTTGAGTCCCCCTCACGTCGCGGCCCGCCCTCCCGGCGCGGCCGGGTGATTGATCACCGTCAGGGACAGTACCCGGGGGCTCCGACACCGAATGCTGCGGGTACCCACCAAAAGCCCCCCGCCGACGGGGGACCATGGTCCCTCCGGGTTCACCCGTCCGGCCCTGGCGGCCCGGCCTGCGGTGACGTGGGATGGAGAGGAACGGGGTCCCGGGATCGGGAACCGCCCCGCCGGCACGAAGGGCAGGAGCAGAACCATGAAGGCCGCCGTCGTCCACGACTTCACCCAGCCGCTCGTGATCGAGGAGCGCCCGGTGCCGGACCCCGCCCCGCACCAGGTGCGGGTGCGGATCGAGGCCTCCGGCCTCTGCCACACCGACATCCACGCCGCGCGCGGCGACTGGCCGGTCAAGCCGAACCCGCCCTTCGTCCCCGGCCACGAGGGCGTCGGCATCGTCGAGGCGGCCGGCGCCGAGGTCCGCCACGTCCGGGTCGGCGAGCGGGTGGCCATCCCGTGGCTCGCCGACGCCTGCGGGCGCTGCGACCACTGCGTCTCCGGCTGGGAGACCCTCTGCACCCGGCAGCACAACAGCGGCTACTCCGTCGACGGCGCCTACGCCGAGTACGCCCTCGCCCACGGCGACTACGTCGTCCCCGTGCCCGACGGCATCGACCCCCTCGACGCCGCGCCCCTCTCCTGCGCCGGCGTCACCACCTACAAGGCCCTCAAGGTCTCCGGCGCGGGCCCCGGCACCCGCGTCCTGATCTCCGGCATCGGCGGCCTCGGCCACCTCGCCCTCCAGTACGCCCGGATCGCCGGCGCCGAGACCATCGCCGTCGACGTCACCGACGACAAGCTCGCCCTGGCCCGCGAGCTCGGCGCCGACCACGTCCTCGACGCCCGCGCCGTCGACGTCGCCGCCGAGGTCCAGAAGCTCGGCGGCGCCCACGCCGCCATCGCCCTCGCCGTCAGCAACGCCTCCTTCCAGGCCGCCTACGGTGCCCTCCGCCGCGGCGGCAGCCTCGTCCTGGTGGCCCTCCCCGCCGAGGGCAAGCTCGAACTGCCCGTCTTCGACACCGTCCTCAACGGCACCAAGGTCATCGGCTCCATCGTCGGCACCCGCGAGGACCTCGCCGAGGTCTTCCAGCTCCACGCCCTCGGCCGCACCCGCGTCATCCGCGAGACCCGCCGGCTGGAGGACGTCAACACCTGCTTCGACGAGGTCCTCACCGGCAAGGTCTCCGCCCGCCTGGTCTTCGACCTCCGCTGACCCCGACCCGCCCCGACGCGCGCGGCCCCGCCGTAGCCGCCGGACGCTGTTGGCGAATTCGGGGTCGTGATCATTTTGCCCCGCCGAGCTAGTGCTCGGCGGGGCGAAGTGCTGCGAAGTGGGTGGTGCGGGTGCGG
>NZ_JBHJUI010000047.1:0-33632 GCF_042268405.1 Kitasatospora sp. NPDC056184
GGCCGTCGCCGGCCTCGGCCGCGCCGCCGCGGCCCGGGCCGCCGTGCCGGAGGCCGCCGAGGTGCGCGCCGCCGACCGGCACACCGCGACCGTCTGGCGCGGGCTCGCGCCCGGCGACGGCGAGCCGATGCAGCACCGGCGGCTGGACACCGCCCGCACCGAGCCGGACCGGCTCCCCGGAGTCGGCTACACCACCCCGTTCGCCTGGGGCCGGTACGGCCTGGTGCTGCCGCGCTACCCGGGCACCCGGGTGCTGCTGGTGCCCCGGCGGGGCCGGGCCGACGACGCGGTGGACGTGGGCGCGCTGTGGCGGGAGGGCGAGGGCCCGGCCGCCCGGCCCGGCGACTGGTGGCTGCACCTGCCCGCCGCCGTGCCGGCCGGCCAGCGGGGCGGGGTCGCCGACGACCGGCCCGGCGCCGACCCCGGCGACCGCGCCAGCAACGACCTCACCGACGCCGACGGCAACCGGGTGATCGAGGTCGGCGAACTGACCGTCCGGGTCGGGCGGAAGGCGCTGCACGGCGCGGGCGCGCGCCCCGAACGGTCCGGCCGCGAGCACGCCGTCACCATCGAGCACGCCGACGGCGGGGCGTCCGTGGTGATCGCCGCCGACGGCACCATCACGCTCACTGGCAAGAACCTGAGATTCGAGGCACAGGAGACCATCGCGATGAAGGCGGAGAACGTCAAGGTCGCCGTCACCGGAACCATGGACGTGACCGGATGACCGCCGTCTGGAACCTCGCCGTCGGGCCGGCCGCCGAGCCGAGGCCCGCCGGCGACCCGACCGCCGGCGACCCGCCCGTGCCGGACCCGCTCGCCGCCGACCTGCTGCTGCGCGACGGCGACCTCGCCACCGTCACCGGCCCGGACGCCGTCCTCCAGTCGGTGCGCCTCGCGCTGACCACCGCGCTCGGCACCGACCCGCTGGACCCCGGCTTCGGCTTCGACGGCCTGCGGGTGCTCGCCGAGGAGCACACCCCCGAGCTGGTCCGCGCCCGGATCCGGGTCGCCGTCCTCGCCGTCCTGCGGCGCGACCCCCGGGTGCGGCGCGTCCTCGACGTCCGGGTCGACGACCCGCCCGGCGCCGACCGGGCCCTGGTGGTCGGCGCCGTCCTGGAAACCGACACCGGCGCGGTGCTGCCGGTGACCCTCACCACCGGAGTGCAGCGTGCCTGACCAGTCCTCCCCGTCCGACCCCGGCCTCCTCCAGCCCGGCGAGGCCCCGTACGGCGTCACCGACCGCGGCTTCGTGCCCAAGCCGTACGCCCGCCTGGTGGCGGAGCGCTTCGAGCTGGCCCGCGAGGTGTTCGGCGCCGACCTCGACCTCGGCCCCGGCTCGGTGATCCGCCGCCTGCTGGAGGTCACCGCGCTGGAGGACGCCCGCACCTGGTCGGCCCTCGCCGCCGCCTACGACGACGCCTTCGTCTCCACCGCCGGCGGCGAGGCGCTGAGCGCGCTCGGCGCCGAACTCGGCCTGCCCCGGCCCTTCCTGGAGGCGGCCGGCGAGCTGAGGCTCACCCTGCGCGGCACGCCGTCCGGGCCGGTCGTGGTGCCGCGCGGCGTGCGCCTGCTCACCCCGCGCGGCGACGACGTCGCCACCGACGCCCGGGTGGAGCTCTCCGTCCAGCAGCGCCAGGCGACCGTTCCGGTGGTCGCCTTCCGCCCCGGCCCGGAGGGCAACCTCGACCCGGTCCGTCCCGAGCAGCGGATCACCGCCTGGAACCCGCAGGACCCCTGGCGCGCCGAGTTCCTGGCGAGCGCGAGCGCGAGCGCGGGCGCGGCCGGCGTCGAGATCGAGGTCGACGGCGCCGCCGCCCGGCTCACCGGCGGCGAACGGCGCTGGCCCGACGCCCGCTACCGCCGGCTGCTGCTGCGCGCGCCGCGCTCGCTGTGGAACGCCGAGGCGATCCGGCTGGCCGCCGCCCAGGTGCCCGGTGTGCGCCAGGTGCAGGTCAGCGACGTCTACGGCGGCCTCGACATCCACCAGTCGATCTTCGGCACGCTCGACGGCAACTTCATCGACCGGCTGTTCGGCGACGAGGCCACCGCGGCGAGCCCGTTCGGGCTGAACGTGCTGGTGGCGCCGACCCCGGCCGCGATCTGGGGCGGCCCCGGCGGCGGGGGACTGCACGACGCGGTCCGCCGGGCGATCGACGACCTGCGCCCGCTCGGCGTGGTGCCGCGCATCCAGCCCGCCGTGGAGGTCGGGGTGGTGCTCACCGCCCGGCTCGTGCTGCGCGGCTCCACCACCCCGCCCGACCAGTTGAAGGCCCGCCTGCTCGCCCGGGTCGCCGAGTACGTCGACGGGCTCGGCCTCGGCGAGGAGGTCCGGCACGCGGCGGTGCTCGCCGCGATGATGGCCGAGCCCGGCATCGCCGACGTCGTCGGCCTCACGCTCGCCAAGTACCCGCCCGCCCTCGGCGCCGCCGCGGCGCCCGCCGGCGGTCCGAACCTGCGGCTGGCGGCCAACGAGATCGCCGTGCTCGTCGAGGACGCGAAGGGGCTCACCCAGTGACCGCTCCCACGCCCGTCGAGACCCCTGCCGCCGCCCACCGGGCCATGGCCGACCACCTGCCGGCCCCGCTGCGCGCCGCCGTGCGGGAGGAGCCCGTCCCGCTCACCGCGGCGGACGGCCGCCTCACCGGCCGACTGCCGGGCACCCCCGGCACCGGACCCGCCACCGGCACCGGATCCGCTACTGGCCCCGCCACCGCCCCCGGCCGCCCGCTGGTGCTGGCCGGACCGGGCCGCGACCTCGCCGAACGGGCCCTGCGGCTGACCGCCACCGTGGCCGGCACCGCCCTGCCGCCGCTGCTGCTCGCCCCGTACACCGAGGCCGACGCGCTGCGCCCGCTGCCGCTCGGCGCCGCCTGGCCGCCCGGCGCGCCGTTCGAGCTGGCCGCCGCCTGGCTCGACGGCGACGGAACCGCCCACCCGCTGCCCGCCGCCGAGGCCGCCGACCTGCTGCGGGTGCGCAGCCTGACCGGCACCACCGCCCGGCTGCTGTACGTGCTGGGCGCGCCCAAGGCCGAGATCCGCCGCACCGCCCGGCAGATCGCCGCCTCCCGCACCCTGGCCGCGGCCCACTCCGGCGCGCTCGACGAGCTCGGCGCCGAACTGGGGGCGCCCCGCTTCGCCGAGCGCCTCACCGTGCGCCCCGACGGCGCCGCCGTCGAGCCGGCCCGGGAGAGCGACGAGGAGTACCGGGCCCGCCTCGCCGTGCTGCGCCCCTGGGCGGTCCCCTCGCCGCAGGGCCTGGCCGGGCTGCTCAACGGCGCGGCCGGGGAGGGCGGGGCGCTGGCCCGCTTCGCGGTCCCCGCGCCGTTCGGCGTCGAGGACAGCGCCAACGGCCTGGCCATGGCCTTCCGGGTGGTCGCCCCCGGCGGCGAGGCCGACCGGCTCGCGGTGCTCGACCGGATCCGCGCCGTCCACCTGGTCCTGCCCGGCCCGGACGGCGACGCCGTGCACGCGGACCGGCCGCAGTCGGCCGACCGCCGGGCCCGTGACGCGCAGCTGCGCGCCGCCCTGCGCGCCGGCTGGTCCTTCGCCGACCGCGCCGCCGTGCGGCCCGCGCTGGCCCGCGGCCTGGCCGCCGCCCTGGTCCGGCTGGCGGCCTGCCGCAGGGCCCTCGGCCTCGCCGCGCCCGGTGGCGTGCTGCGGGTCCAGGACCCGGCCGGCGGCAGCCGCTACGAACTCGGCGTCGGCGCCGACCTCACCCCGCTCACCGCGGCCGAACTCACCGCGCTCGCCGCCCGTGTCCGCAAACCCGGCCCGAACCCCGACCCGGCCGTCGCCCCGGAGATCCGCGCGCTGATCGCCGAGCTGCGCCCGCCCGCCGACCCGGCCGACGACCCCGACGGCCGCTGGCTGCTCACCCCCTGCGGCCTGGCCACCGTGCACCGGCTCGCCGAGGACCGCCTGTTCGTCTCCCACCTGCCGCTGCACGGCATGGCCGTCGACCTCGACGCCGACCTGCTGCGGGCCCGGTACGCGGCCCGGCAGGACGAGCGCACCCACGCCGTGCTCGGCGACGGCCTGGCCGCCGCGCTGCGGGCCTGGGCGCCGGACGGCGCGGGCACGGTCGTCCTCGCCGACCGGGCGGCGGCCGTGCAGCGGCTGCGGACCGAGGCCCAGCAGCTGGGCGCGGCCGACCCGGCGGTCGCCGCCTTCCGTGCCGCCGGGCTGCCGGCGGTCGCCAACCCGCTCCCGGCTGTCGAACAACTGTCGGCGCTGCCCGCCGAGTTGTACACCGTGATCACCCTGCCCGGGCAGCTCGGCACCGACCTGCTCGCGGGCCGGGCCGAGGCGGTCGCCAAGCTCCGCCGGCTGGTCGGGCTGCTGCGCGACCAGTGGCTGGTCTCCGCCCTGCCGGTGGTGCTCGCCCCGGCCGGCGGGGTCCGCGCCCTGGCCCTGGTGCTCGGTGCCGCGCCGCTGCCGCAGGTCGGCACCAACCTCAACCGCCGCCGCGCGGTGGGCTTCCGCTGGCAGACCGTGCCGCTGCGCGGCTCGCTGACCCTGTCGGCCACCACCGGCCCCGGCACCGCGGTGCGTACCGCCGACGGCGGCGTCGGCGTCGTGGTCGCCCTCGGCTACGCCCGCCGACGGCGCACCGACCCCTACGAGTTCAGCGTCGACCTGCCCGGCGGCACCCTCGACCACCGGCAGTACGAGGCGCTGATGAACCTGCTCGACCGGGTCCACCCGGCCGGCATCGCGGTCGACACCTCGCCGATCCGGCGCGCCCGGGTGGTGCTGGGCCCCGGCCCCGACCCGACCCCGCTCAGCCCCGAGCAGTCCCGGCTCTACCGGGACTACCGCCCCGGCCGCGGCCGACTCGCCGACCGGGTCTTCAAACCGATCACCGCGGGACTCCAGGTCGGCGTGCGCGCCACCGTCCGCGTCGACACCTACCTCAAGCCTCGCCAGGGGGAGAAGCCGTGACCCAGCCCGTCCCGCCGATGCAGCGGCCCCGCTACTTCGACTACCAGTTCCTGCGCGCCGACGACTTCGACACCGAGCAGCGCTACCACCGCTCCCGCCGCGAGCTGCTCACCGCGCTGTTCTACAGCCCGGGTGTGGTCACCGGCCTCACCGTCACCGGCACCGACACCGCTGTCACCGTCGCCGCCGGCCACGCCGTCGACCGGCAGGGCCGGCTGATCGTCCTGCCGGCCGCCGTCCAGGTCCCGGTGCCGGGCGCCGGCGACCTCACGCTGCTGGTCACCGTCCGCTACAGCGAGCGGGCCACCGACCCGAGCGACGAGACCGGCGTGCCCGGCGAGACCCGGTGGACGGAGGAGCCCAAGGTCGAACTGACCGGCACCGCCGGGGCGGACCAGATCGTGCTCGGCACCTTCCGCCGGGCGGCCGGCAAGGGCACGGTCGGCGCCACCGGACGGGTCGCGGCCGGCCTGGTCATCCCCGGCCAGTACACCGTGAAGGGCACGCTGACGGCGGAGGGCGACATCGCCGGCGCCAACCTGGCCGGCAAGGACGTCCGGGCCAGTGGCGCGATCGTCCCCTCGGTCGGCAACACCGCCGCCAACGGCATCATGTTCCCCCGCGACCCGGGCGGCGGCAACGGCGACGAGGCCTACCTCCGGTACTTCCCGTACAACGGGGAGAACACCCAGCTGGTGATCGGCACCGGCAACGACCCCGACGACCTGATCGACTTCTTCCAGGCCGCCAGGACCCGCCTGCGGATCGGCGGCGGCATGCTGCACACGGGCAAGCTGGACGGCAACACCGCCGTGCAGGGCGAGGTCCTCGGCGCGCTCGGCTTCCACGGCAGCGGCGTCCAGCACGCCCAGTTCTCCTTCCGGGCCGGGCGTGGCTTCGAGTTCGTCGACCGCAGCGCCGACTGGCCCTCGCTGGACTACGCCGCCGACAGCAAGCCCTACGCCGACGTCTACGCCCGCAACCTCGCCGTCAACGACGTCACTGCCCGCAACCTCGCCGTCAGCGATGTGTCCGCCCGGAACCTCGCCGTCAACGACGTCCGCGCCACCGGGGACGTGTACGTGGGCCGGGACAAGACCCTGGTCGGCAGCGGCAACCTGCACCTCGCCGGGCCCGGCAAGACGGTCGTCAGCAACCAGTACTTCGGCAGCAGCGGCCTGCTGCACGTCCAGGGCGGCCTGTCGGTCGGCGACTACGAGCCGGCGCTCAACCGGGTCACCGCCTGGGACGGCAACTTCGGGGGCGGCATCTACCTCGGCGGCACGATCGGCGACTTCGGCAGCGCCGCCGTCCGGATGTACAACAACGGCGACATCCGCTGCACCGGGATCGTCTACGCCAAGGAGAAGAAGTTCCTCATCGACCACCCGCTCGACACCGAGCGGAAGTACCTCCTGCACACCGCGTTGGAGGGGCCCGAGAACGGGGTCTACCAGCGCGGCGAGGGGCGGCTCGCCGACGGCCGGGCGATGGTCGAACTCCCGGAGTACTTCGAGGCGTTGACCCGGATCGAGGGCCGGACCGTCCAGCTCACCCCGGTGTTCGAGGACGACGACGAGCCGCTCGGCGCGCTGGCGGCCTCCCGGGTGCGGGACGGCCGCTTCACCGTCCGCACGGTCGACGGCTCCCCGGCGTCGCACGCCTTCCACTGGGAGGTCAAGGCCGTCCGCGCCGACATCGAGCCCCTGGAGGCCGAGGTGGACAAGGCCGCGTTCGACCGCCGGCACGAGGACCTGGCGGCCGCGCCCTCCGGGGAGCCGGCGTGACCGCCATCCCCGGGGCGCGCGCCGTCACCGCCACCGCCGGAACCGTCCCGGCCAACGGCACCTGGACGGCCGGTCCGGTCACCACCGAGACCGCGTCCAGGCTGCGGGTGGACGGCAGGCCGCTGCTGTTCGCGGCGCGCGACACCTTCGTCTTCACCTCCACCAGCGGCGCCGTGACCCGGAGCACCGTGGGCCTGGACGCCGCCGGCACCCGGCTGCGCTGCGACGGCCGGCCGGTCCTGCTGGACGCCGCCGCCGCCATCGACGCCGGCGGCAACACCCTCACCGCGGCCGACCCCGGCCGCCTGCGGACGGAGCGGTACCCCGGATGATCCCCCAGGTCACCGTACCGATCCGGCTGCGCCTCGACGCGACCGCCGCGGCCGAGGGCTCCTACCGCCCCCGGCTGCGGGCCGCGCTCACCCGGGCGCTGGCCCGGGCCGCCGCCAAGGCGCCGGTCGGGCCGGTGGCCGCGCCCACCTTCCGCTGGTCCGGCCCCGGCGTGGACGGGCTCCCGGCCGGGGCCCGCGACCGCGTCGAGCGCGAAATCGACGCCCTGATCAAGGAGTTGACGGCAGCACCGGCGCCGGCCGCCGCCCCCGCCGCGCCGCCGGTCCGGCTCGACGCCGTCCCGCCCGGATTCACCCTGCGCCCCCGCTCCGCGTACGACATCGCCGAGGAGGGCCGCCCGGCCGTCTGGCTCACCGAGACGATGACCGTGCGCGAGGCGGCCCGCCGCCTCTACGGCCGCCCGGACGACTGGCAGTTGCTCGTCTACTGGTACAACCGCGACCTCTGGGCCGCCGAGCACGACCTCGCCCGCGGCCTGCCGGACGTCGCCGACCGCCCACTGCCGGCCGGCCGGCGGCTGCGGGTCGAACCGGGCCTGCTGACCGAAAAGCTGCGCGCCCGGGTCCAGGTGGCCGCGGCCGAACGCGCGGCCGGCGAGCTCGACCGGACCGGCGGCGCCCGACTCGTCGTCGAGGGCTCCGGTCCGGTCGGCGGCGGCCCGGTCCCGCGCGGCAGCACCGTGCGGATCGGCCTCCGGCTGCCCGAGGACGTCTACCCCGTCCGGGTCGAGTGGCGACTGCGCCCGGACCCGGTCTACCGGGCGCTCGGCGGCGGCCTGGTGGACGCGGTCCGCACCGGGCCCTCCGGCCGCCTGGCCGGGGCGGAGAACGCCGAACCCCACCGCTGGGACCTGCCCGCCGACGCCGCCGGACTGCACATCGTCTCCTGCCGGCTCTTCCGGGACGGCGAGTTCTGGCAGGAGGTCTGGACCTCCCTGCTGGTGCTCAACCCCGAGGACCTCGCCCGGATCACACTCCGCTCCGGCGCCGCCGCGCCGACCGGCCTGGCCGCGCTCCGCGCCGGGCTGCGGACCGCGTACGACGAACGGATGCGGAGCCTGGCCGCGCCCCGGGCCGAGCACGGCGGCGGCCCGTACCTGGTCGCCGAGCCGGAGGGCCGGGCGACGCCCGGCAGCGAGGTCCGCTACCAACTCCTCTGGCCCGACCGCCCGGAGGAGGAGGTGCGGCTGCGCTGGCAGGTCCGCGCCCTCGACCCGCCGCCGCCCGGCGAGTACCGCGGCGAGCTGGGCCGGGGCGAGGCGGCCGTCGCCTCCGGCCTGCTCAGGCCCGAGATCCCGACCGGATGGCTGGCCCCGGGCCGCGCCTTCAACGACTTCTGGCAGATCCGCTGGGCGGACCGGCCCGGGCGCTACGCGATCGGCTGCGAGCTGACCTGGAGCCAGGGCGTGCGCCACGCCGTCCTGGAGCAGCAGGTCGCGGTCGAGCCCGGCAGCCGCCCGGGGGCCGCGGCCGACAGTCCGCGCGCGGCGCTCCGGCAGTTGACCGAGGACCTCGCCTTCGTCGACCGCACCCTCGCCCGCGGCGAGGCGGTGCCGCTGCGCGCCGCCTGGGTGGCCGGCGAGGGCGAGCCGACGGGCGTCCCGCTCCAGCTGTACGTCACCACCGCCCCCGACGCCCCGGCCACCGGGGTGCGGCTGCGGATCTGGGACCACTCGCCGTCCGGGCGCCGCCGCTCCTACGAGGGCGGCGGCGACACCCCCGAGCAGGCGCTCGACCGGGCGCTCGCCGACCTCGCCCGGGTGCCCTACCCCAAGGGCGTCGTCCTCGCGGAGACCGACGGCTTCACGCTGGCCGGGCTGGTGTTCCCGGCCCGCGCCGTCGCGCTGCGCTGTTCGGGCGAGATCCCGCTCGCCTCCTTCCTCGCCACCTCCTCGACCTTCCTGTTCATCGGCGGCGCCGTGCTGTCGATCGCCGGCGCCCCGTACGTCGGTGCTCCGCTGATCGCGCTGTCCCAGGTCGGCGGGGCCGCGGCCGCCGTGGTCCGGCTGCGGGACCGCGCGCTGTCCGGGGACCTGAGGGCGGACCAGCAGACCCTGATGGACGCGCTGGACCTCGGCGGCAACGTCACGGGGGCTGTCGGCAAGGGCGCGAAGGTGCTGCGGATCACCAGGGGGGCCGGGGCGCTGGCCTTCGTCGGCGAGGTCGACGGCGTCATCGGGAACGCCCAACTGATCATTTCCAACGTGGAGTTGGCCTACCGCCTGGACGCGGCGGTGGCGCGCGGCGAGCAGCGGGAGATCCTCGGTGTGCTGGGGGAGGCGGCCGCGTCGGGCGCCCTGCTGAAACTGGGCGCGCTGGCCGAGCACGCCGGGGAGGGTGGGGAGAGTGGGGAGGGCGGGAGCGCCGCCGCCGCGGGCGCCCCGGTCGTGCTGCGGCACGCCACCGTCGACCCCGGCTTCATCGACGCGCTGCCCGCCGAACTACGGGACTCCGTCGAGGTGTTGGAGGAAGGCGGGCGCACCGTTCAGGTCCGGCACGACTACGACCGGCTGGGCCGGGCCAGGATGTGGATCGCCGCCGGCCCGGACGCCACCCCCGAGGACGCCGCGCACCATCTGGCCACCATCCGCGCGGTCCAGGACGCCCAGGGCCTGCGCGGCGGCCTGCGCACCCTCGTCGAGCAGACCGGTGTCCTGTTCGGCGGTGACTACCTCCCGGTGCCCGGCACCAGGGCCTGGGACGCCGCCCGGGAGATCGAGAAGCTGACCGCGATGATCACCGCCGAGCGCCGGACGAGCCGCCCCGACCGGGCGAAGATCGCCGACCTGAAGCAGCAACTCGCCGAGCACCGCCGGACCCTGGCCGAGCGGAGCACCGAGCAGGGCGGTGTGATCGCCGCCGAGGACCGGCGCGGCCGCAAGCGCGGCGAGGGCCCGGTGCGCCTCGATCCGGCCGGCCAGGCCCGGGCGGCGGAGAAGGTGCAACGCACGGTCCGGGCGCTCGCCCGCTCGGCCACCGCCACCGGGGAGCAGACGGCCGCCGCGAACGCGGCCGGCCAGGAACTGCTCGTGCAGACCGGTCTCCGCCCGTCCCGACCCGGCGCACTCGACGGGTGGTTCGGCCGGATCGCCCGCCTCCCGGCCGAGGAACGCCTCGCCGAGCTCGACGCCCTCCTGGACCAAGGTGGCTTTTCCGCCCAGGAGTCGGAGTACCTGTCCTGGCTGCGGCACTCCTGGGCGCTGCGGCACGAGGCCGAGGAGGCCGGAGGCGCGGTCCGGGCCGGCGGGGGAGAGCACGACAACCTCACCACCGTCCGCGAGGCGAGTGCCGAGGAGGTGCGCGAGAAGAGCCGGCCGCTGATCGAGGTGATGCGCAAGAAGGGGCCGAACTACCGCGACCGCAGCCGGATCGACTTCGACGAGGTGGCCGGCCCCAAGGCCTGGGAGACGCGGGTGGCCCGGGCCAAGGCGGAGAAGAAGGAGTTGCCGACGCTGGACACCGACCACCTGGTGGCGCTCGACCGGATCACCAAGCTGGACGAACTCGTGCCGGTGCTGCGGCTCTACGTGGTCGCCTCGCGCGCCGTCCAGGCGGAGCTGTACACGAAGCTGGAGGCCCTGGGCGACCACGAGGACAACCTGCGCCGGATGGACGGGCCCGCCAACCGCAGCAAGAACAACCGTAGTTGGCACGAGTTCAGCTACGACGACGCGGCCCGCTACGGCTACACCCCGAAGCAGGTGAACGCCATGCGGGAGCTGGAGGACGACGCGCTGGCCGCCGTCCTGCGCCGGATCGAGGAGCTGCGGGTCGCGTACACGGCCCGGGTGTACGGGGCCGGGCGCTGACGGCGAGCCCGCTGCACGCGGTCTGCACGCGGACTGCACGGGCCGGGCGCCACGCTCGGAGCAGCACGGACGCGGGCCGGGGGACGGCCCGCGCAGTACGGAACGAAGAGGGGGAAACGGCCATGAAGTTCGTCAGCCGCGCCGAGTGGGGCGCCCGGGCGGCCCGCAACGGCCACCAGGCGGTGCCGGCCAACCAGGGCGTCAAGGTCCACTACCTGGGCGGCCCGTACAGCGCCGACGAGCACGGCACCTGCGCGGGGTACATGCGCAAGGTCCAGAACAGCCACATGGACGGCAACGGCTGGTCGGACTTCGCGTACAACCTCGCCGTCTGCGAGCACGGCTACGTCTTCGAGGGCCGCGGCCGCAACGCGCAGAACGCGGCGAACGGCACCACCACCCTCAACCGCACCCACTTCGCCGTCCTCGCCTTCGTCGGCGACAGCGGCCACACCAGCCCGACCGCCGACCAGGTCGCCGGCCTGCGGGACGCCATCGCCTACCTGCGCGCCCACGGCGCCGGCCGGGAGATCCGCGGCCACCGGGACGGCTACGCGACCGACTGCCCGGGGGCGCCGCTCTACCGGCTGGTCACCTCCGGCGCCCTGGAGCCGGGCGCGGGCTCCACCGCCGGCGGCGAGGGCGGCTGGGCACCGTTCCCCGGTGCGGAGTGGTTCCGCACCGGCCCCCGCAGCCCCCTGATCACCGCGATGGGCCGCCGCCTGGTGGAGGAGGGCTGCGGCGCCTACCAGCAGGGCCCGGGCCCGCAGTGGAGCGAGGCCGACCGCCAGAGCTACGCCCGCTGGCAGCGCAAACTGGGCTACGCCGGCACCGACGCGGACGGCTGGCCCGGCGCCTCCTCCTGGGCCCGCCTGCACGTCCCGACCTCCTGACACCCGCTCACCGCGGAGCCGAGCCCGCCGCCCGCACCCCGGGCGGCGGGCTCGGCCGCGTGGTGCGGGCTCAGTCCTCCGGCAGGTGCGCGAGCATCCGCTCCATGCCGTTGATCCAGTTGGCCCGCAGCGCCGCGATGGCGCCCGGGAGGTCGTCCTCCAGGAGCCGGCGGGCGATCTCGCAGTGCTCCTCCGACTCGCGGGCCACCGGCTCGTCCTCGGCGACGACGAGGTTCTCGTAGCGCCGCATCCCGGCCTTGACCCGGGTGAGCAGGTCCAGCAGCCGCTCGTTGGCGCAGCCGCTGAGCAGCAGGCCGTGCCACTCGTCGTCGCGCCGGTCGACGGTGGCGTGCGCGGCCACCTGGTCGGGGAAGCCCTGGGCGAGGTCCAGCAGCCGGGGGGCGATCGCCCGCAGGCGGCCGGGGTCGGAGGACTCCAGCGCCAGCGCCTCCAGGGCCGCCACGATGGCGACCAGTTCGCGGAACTCCTTGCGGCTGACGGGCGCGAAGCGGAAGCCGCGGCCCTGGCTGCTCTCCAGCACGCCCTCGCCCGCCAGCGCGATCAGCGCCTCGCGCAGCGGGGTGCGGCTGACGCCGAGTTCGGCGGCCAGCACGGCCTCGTTGACATCGGTTCCCGCCGCGAACTCGCCGCGGGTGAGCCGGTCCATCAGCTCGTCGCGGATCTGTTCGCGCAGCGGACGGCGCTCGATCGCCATCGCGTCCCCCTGACTTCCGGATTGAGACACACCTCTTGACCTGCCCCAGTGTACTGCACTATGCATTCTGAATACAAAATGCGAAACGACGCAGAACGGGGTTCCCTCGACCCCGGGAGAGGCGGAGCATGGGCCTGACACGGGTACCGGGTCTGCTGTTCGGCGGTGACTACAACCCCGAGCAGTGGCCCGAGGAGGTGTGGCAGGAGGACGTCCGGCTGATGGCCGAGGCCGGGGTCAACCTGGTCACGGTCGCGGTGTTCTCCTGGTCCCGGATCGAACCCGGGCCCGGCGCCTACGAGTTCGGCTGGCTCGACCGGGTGCTCGACCTGCTCCACGCGCACGGCATCGCCGTCGACCTCGCCACCGCGACCGCGACCCCGCCGCCCTGGCTGGTCCGCGCCCACCCGGAGGTCCGGCCCGTCGACGCCGCCGGGACCCGGCTGGAGTTCGGCTCGCGCCAGGGCTACTGCCCGTCCTCCCCGGTGTTCCGGGCCGCCACCGTCCGGCTGGCCCGGGCGATGGCCGAGCGCTACCGCGAGCACCCGGCACTGGCGATGTGGCACGTGAGCAACGAGTACGCCGACCACACCACCGAGTGCTTCTGCGAGGAGTCCGCCCGCGACTTCCGCCGCTGGCTCACGGTCCGCCACCGCTCGCTCGACGGCCTCAACGCGGCCTGGGGGACGTCCTGCTGGGGCCAGCACTACACCGACTGGGCGCAGGTCGAACCGCCCCGCAAGGCCCCCGGCCCGGTCAACCCGGCCCAGCTGCTGGACTGGCGGCGGTTCTCCAGCGACGCGCTGCTCGCCTGCTTCGAGGCCGAGCGCGCCGTCCTCAAGGAGGTCACCCCGGACGTCCCGGTGACCACCAACTTCATGAGCGTGCTGCGCGACCTCGACTACTGGGCGTGGGCCGAGGGCGAGGACGTCGTCACCGACGACGCCTACCCGGACCCGGCCGACCCGCGGGCGCCGGTGAAGGCCGCGCTCAGCTACGACCTGATGCGCTCGCTGAAGCGGCAGCCCTGGCTGCTCCTGGAGTCCGCGCCGAGCGCGGTCAGCTGGCGCGCGGTCAACGTCCCCAAGGACCCCGGCGTGATGCGCCTGCACAGCCTCCAGGCCCTCGCCCACGGCTCGGACGGCGTGATGTTCTTCCAGTGGCGCCAGGCCAGGTACGGCCCGGAGAAGTTCCACTCGGCGATGCTCCCGCACGGCGGCACCGGGACCCGCCAGTGGCGCGAGACGCTCGCGCTCGGCGCGGACGTCCGACGGCTGTCCGAGGTGGCCGGCAGCACCACCCGGGCCGAGGTCGCGCTGCTGCTCGACTGGGACAGCTGGTGGGGCCTGGAGGCCCCCGAGTCGATGCCCACGGACCGGCTGCGGCTGCACGAGCTGCTGCTCTCCTGGTACGCGCCGCTGCACGCCCGGGGCGTCGCCGTGGACCTGGCCCCGCCGGGGCGCGACCTCTCCGGCTACCGGCTGGTGATCGCCCCCAACCTCTACCTGTGCACGGCCGCGCACGCCGACGCGCTGGCCGCCTTCCCCGGGCAGCTGGTGGTCGGCCCGTTCAGCGGCGTGGTCGACGCGGCCGACCAGGTGCACGACGGCGGCGCGCCCGGTCCGCTGGGCGAGCTGCTCGGCGTGCGCGTCGAGGAGTGGCGCCCGCTGCCGGACGGCGTCGCCCAGGAGGTGGTCACGGCGGACGGGACGGTGCTGTCCGCCCGCACCTGGACCGAGTGGCTGGACGCCTCCGGCGCCGCCGAGGTGCTGGCCCGCTACCGGGGCGGCCCGCTGGACGGCCGCCCGGCCGTCACCCGGCGCGGCTCCGCCACCTACCTGAGCTGCCTGCCCGAGGACCCGGCCCCCTTCCTGGACGAGCTGCTGGCCACCGCCGGGATCACCGGCGTCACCGGTCCCGGCCTGCCGGCCGGCGTCGAGGCCTGCCGCCGCGGCCCCTACCTCTTCCTGCTCAACCACGGCACGGAGCCCGCCACGGTGCCCCTGCCCGAGGGCGACCGCTTCACCGACCTGCTGACCGGCCGTCCGCTGCCCGCGGGCGCCGTGACCGTCGGACCGTGCGACGCCGTGGTCCTCAAGCCCCGACCGACTCCCGAGGAGCGTGCGTGACCCACCCCTACATCCCCAACGCGGGGCCCGAGACACGGGCGGCGATGCTCGCCGAGATCGGCGCCCCCGACGTCGCGGAGTTCTACGGCGACATCCCCGCCGACCTGCGCCTCGACCGCCCGCTCGACCTGCCCGAGCCGTTCGCCGACGAGCAGGGCCTGACCCGGCACGTGCGCGGCCTGCTGGCCCGCAACACCGACCCGGCCGCGCTGCTGAGCTTCCTCGGCCACGGCTGCTACCCGCACTACGTCCCGGCGGTCTGCGACGAGGTCAACGGCCGCGGCGAGTTCCTCACCGCCTACGCGGGCGAGCCCTACGAGGACCACGGCCGCTTCCAGGCGCTCTTCGAGTACGTCTCGATGATGGCCGAGCTCCTGGAGATGGACGTCGTCAACGTACCCACCTACGACGGCTACCAGGCCGCCGGCACGGCGCTGCGGATGGCCGCCCGCCGCACCGGCCGGTCCCGGGTGATGGTCAGCGGCGCGACGGCGGCCGACAAGCTGGCCAAGATCCGCGACTACCTCGCCCCGGACGTCGAGGTGCTGCTCGCCCCGGTGGCCGACTCCGGCGAGCTGGGCGAGGTCCGCCTGGACGACACCTTCGCCGCCCTCTACCTGGAGACGCCCACCGTGCACGGGGTCGTCGAGACCCGCGGCCGCGAACTCGCCGACCTGGCCCACGGCGTGGGCGCCCTGCTGGTGGTCGGCACCGACCCGATCTCGCTCGGCGTGCTCGCCCCGCCCGCCTCCTGGGGCGCCGACCTGGTCTGCGGGGACATCCAGTCGCTCGGCATGCACCCCCAGTACGGGGGCGGCCAGGCCGGGTTCATCGCGAGCCACGACGACGAGCGGCTGGTCGCCGAGTTCCCGTCCCGGCTGTTCGGCATCGCCCCGACCGAGGTCCCCGGCGAGTACGGCTTCGGCGACGTCTTCTACGACCGCACCTCCTTCGCGCTGCGCGAGGAGGGCAAGGAGTGGGTGGGCACCGCGGCCGCCCTGTGGGGCATCACCGCCGGCGTCTACCTCGCGCTGATGGGCCCGCAGGGCATGCGCGAGCTGGGCGAGACGATCCTCGCCCGCACCCGCTACGCGATGGACGCGCTGGCCGCCGCCGGGGCCGTGGTGCGCCACCGGGAGGCCGTGCACTTCCGGGAGTTCGCCGTCGAGGTGCCGGACGCCGACGCGCTGCTCGCCGCCCTGCGCGGCCGCGGCATCCTCGGCGGGGTGCGGCTCGGTCCCCGGGAGGTGCTGGTCTGCGTCACCGAACTGCACGCCGTCGCCGACATCGACACCCTCGCGGCGGCCGTACGGGACGCCCTCGCCGGCCCCGCCCCCGCCGCCCCTTCCACCGCCGGAGACGCCCAGTGAGTTCGCACGGAGCACCCGAACCGTTCGCCACCCTGCCGGTGGCGCCCAAGCCCGGCCTGCGCCGCTTCCACCAGGCCCGCTGGGACGAGGAGATCGTCTTCGAGCTGTCCCGGCCCGGCCGGCGCGGCGTGGGCGTGCCCGCCCCGGACGCCCCCCTGGTCGAGCTGCCCGAGGGCGTCGCCCGGCGCACCCCGCCCGCGCTGCCCGAGCTCTCCCAGAACCAGGTGGTCCGGCACTACCTGCGGCTCTCCCAGGAGACCCTCGGCGCCGACTTCAACATCGACGTCGGCCAGGGCACCTGCACCATGAAGTACAGCCCCAAGGTCAACGACTCCTTCGTCCGCGACCCGCGCGTCGCCGCCCTGCACCCGCTGCAGCCGGAGGACACCGTGCAGGGCGTGCTGGAGATCTACTGGCGGCTGGAGCAGATCCTCCGGGAGATCTCCGGCATGGCCAGGGTCTCCCTGCAGCCCGGCGCCGGCTCGGCCGCGATCTACGCCAACATCGCGATGATCCGCGCCTACCACGCCGCCCGCGGCGAGGGGGAGCGGCGCGACCAGGTGATCACCACGATGTTCTCGCACCCCTCCAACGCGGCCTGCGCCAAGGTCGCCGGGTACGAGGTGATCACCCTGATGCCGGACGCCGAGGGCAACCCCGACATCGAGGCGCTGCGCGCCGCCGTCGGCCCGCGCACCGCCGCCCTGATGATCACCAACCCGGAGGACACCGGGATCTTCAACCCGCGGATCCGTGAGTTCGTCGACCTGGTGCACGCGGCGGGCGGCCTGGCCTGCTACGACCAGGCCAACGCCAACGGCATCCTCGGCATCACCCGGGCCCGGGAGGCCGGCTTCGACCTCTGCCACTTCAACCTGCACAAGACCTTCTCCACCCCGCACGCCTGCGGCGGTCCGGCGGCCGGGGCGTGCGGCGTCTCCGAGGCGCTGGTGCCGTTCCTGCCCGGGCCGGTCGTCGACCGCGCGGGCGACTCCTTCACCCTGGCCGTCCCGGAGCGCTCGGTCGGCAAGATCCGGCCCTTCCTCGGCGTGACGCCCAACGTGGTGCGCGCCTACGCCTGGGTGATGGCGCTCGGCGCGCGGGGGCTGCGCGAGGTCGCCGAGACGGCCGTGCTCAACAACAACTACCTGCTGGCCAAGGTCGCCCGGATCCCCGGCGCCTCCGTCCCGTGGGCCGACCGCCGACGGGTCGAGCAGGTCCGCTACTCCTGGGAGCGGCTCACCGAGGAGACCGGGGTGCACTCGGAGGAGATCGGCATCCGGGCGGCGGACTTCGGCGTGCACTACTGGACCAGCCACCACCCGTACGTGGTGCCCGAGCCGTTCACCCTGGAGCCGACCGAGTCCTACTCCCGGGAGGACCTCGACGAGTACGCGGCGATCCTCGCGCACGTCGCCGACGAGGCCCGCAAGGACCCGGAGTTCGTGCGGGGCGCGCCCTACCGGCAGACCGTGCACCGGACCGACCCGACGGCGCTGGACGACCCGGCCCAGTGGGCGCCCAGCTGGCGCGCGTACCTGCGCAAGCACGGCGCGAAGCGGCCGGGATGATCGTCGGCCTGATCGTGAACCCGGTCGCGGGCCTCGGCGGGGCGGTCGCCCTCAAGGGCAGCGACGGGCCGGACGTCCAGGCCAGGGCGCTCGAACTGGGCGCCGTCCCCCGGGCCAGGGCCCGCGCCGCCGCCGCGCTGCGCGCCCTGCACGCCCGCCGCCCGGAGGCCGTGGTGCGCACGGTGGCCGGGCCGATGGGGGAGGACAGCGCGCTCGCGGCGGGCGTCCGGTACGAACTCGCCCACCGGCCGGCGGGTCCGGGCACGGGCGCGGCCGACACCCGGGCGGCGGTGGCGGCGCTCGGAACGGTGGACCTGCTGCTGTTCGCGGGCGGCGACGGGACGGCGCGCGACGTCCTGGACGCCGGGCCGCGCCCGCCGGTGCTCGGCGTGCCGGCCGGGGTGAAGGTCTACTCGGGCTGCTTCGCGGTGAGCCCGGCCGCGGCGGGCGCGGCCGCCGCCGCCTTCGACGGGCGGACCGCCGAGGCGGAGGTCGTCGACCTCGATGAGGACGCCCACCGCGCGGGCGGTCTCGGCGCCCGGCTGTACGGGACGCTGCGGGTGCCGGCCGGGCGGGCCCGGCTGAGCGGGCGCAAGACCGGCTCCTCGGCGGCGCCGCCGGGCTCGGCGGAGTCCATCGCCCGGGCGGTGGTGGCGGCCATGCGGCCCGGCACCGCGTACGCGCTCGGGCCCGGGGCGACCACGCTCGCCGTCGGGCGGGCACTCGGCCTGGAGCTGACGCCGCTGGGCGTGGACGTCGTCCGGGACGGCGCCGTGCTCGCCCGTGACGTCACGGAGCAGCGGCTGCTCACCCTTGCCATGTCACAGGTGACGCATGGCGTGTTGTCGGTGATCGGCGGGCAGGGCTTCGTGATCGGACGCGGCAACCAGCAGTTCAGCCCCCGGGTGCTGGACGCGCTCGCCGGGATCGTCGTGCTCGCCACCCAGCAGAAGCTCGCCGCGCTCGGCGGGCGGCCGCTGCTGGTGGACAGCGGCGACCCGCTGGCCGACGCCGCGCTCGCCGGCCACGTCCGGGTGGTCACCGGCCACCGTGAATCCGTGCTGTACCGCATCCAGTCGGCAAGTGAGGAACTCCCGTGAACAACCACACCGGAACCCTGCGCAACAAGGTCGCCGTCGTCACCGGCGGTGCCTCCGGCATCGGCCGGGCCACCGCCCGGCTGTTCGCCGCCGAGGGCGCCGCGGTGGTCGTCGCCGACCTCGCGGACGCCGGCGAGGTCGTCCGCGAGATCGAGGCGGCGGGAGGGCGGGCGGTCGCGGTGCGCGCCGACGTCTCCTCCGAGACCGACTGCGAACGGATCGTCACCATCGCCGTCGAGACCTACGGCGGCCTGCACGTCCTGTTCAACAACGCCGGGATCATCCGCCGCCAGACGGCGCTGGAGATCTCCGCCGACGACTGGGACCGGGTGATGGCCGTCAACGTGCGCTCGGTCTACCTGATGTGCCGCTTCGCCGTCCCGGCGATGACGGAGGGCGGCTCGATCGTCAACACCGGCTCCGGCTGGGGGCTGAAGGGCGGCGCCAACGCGCTCTCCTACTGCGCCTCCAAGGCCGCGGTCGTCAACATGACGCGCGCCCTGGCGATCGACCACGCCGCCGCCGGCATCCGGGTCAACTCGGTCAACCCGGGCGACACCATGACGCCGATGCTCCGCGACGAGGCGCGCCAGCTCCAGGAGGAGTGGGCGGCCTTCGAGAAGGACGCCGCCGACCGGCCGATGGGCCGGGCCGGCTCGCCGGAGGAGATCGCGGCCGCCGTGCTGTTCCTGGCCGGCGACGCCAGCAGCTACGTGACCGGCTCCGCCCTCGTCGTCGACGGCGGCGGCCTCGCCTGACCCCCACCCGCAGGACCCACCCGCAGGACCCACCCGCAGGACCCCCGCAGGACCCCCGCAGGACCCCACCCGTAGAACCCCCGACCCTCATCCCCTCACGAAAGCCCAGGAGGCACCCGTTGTCCGCTTTCACGAGAAGAACAGCCCTGGCCGCCGCCGCCCTCGCGCTGGCCACCACCGTCTCCGCGTGCAGCGGCACCAACGGCGGGGGCGGCGCCGGCGGCGGTGACCAGGCCGACGGCGGCAAGGTCACCCTGCGCTGGTCGACCTGGGGCTCGGCCGAGGACACGGCGGTCTTCAAGGCCTTCACCGACGAGTTCGCCAAGAAGCACCCGAACATCACCCTCAAGCTGGAGCAGGTCGCCTCCTACGAGGACTACCACCCCAAGCTGATCACCCAGTTGACCTCCAAGACCGCCCCCGACGTCCTCTACGTCGGCGACGACTACATCGGCAAGCTGGTCGCCGACGGCGTGCTCGCCCCGCTCGACGCCCAGCTCGCCGGGCCGGACAGCCGCAGCAAGCCGGCCGACTTCTTCGAGGGCATCTACGGCGGCGCCAAGAAGGACGGCGTCACCTACGGCGTCCCGAACGACACCAACCCCGAGGTGCTCTGGTTCGACAAGAAGGCGCTGGCCGCCGCCGGCATCACCGAGGACCCGGCCGCGCTCAACGAGGCCGGCCAGTGGACGATGGCCAAGTTCCAGGAGATGAACGCCAAGCTCAAGGCGGCGGACCGGATCGGCACGATCTTCTGGAACTGGTACGGCGCCAACTACAGCATGGTCAACGGCTTCGGCGGCAAGGTCTGGGACGGCGGGAAGTTCGTCGCGACCACCGACCCGAAGACCCGCCAGGCGCTCAGGACCCTCGCCGACGGCTACCGGGACAAGACCTTCGCCTCCGCCGACCTGCTGCCCGAGGGCAACGGCGCGGCCACCCAGTTCATCAAGCACAAGGCCGGCTTCTACGCCGGCGGCCGCTGGGTGATCGAGGGCATCGACAAGGGCGGCGACCGGGACGGCTACGACATCGTGCCGTTCCCCTCCGAGTCAGGCCAGCCGATCCCGGGCGCCGTCGCCGCCTCCTACCTGACCGTCAACAAGGACAGCAAGCACCCCAAGGAGGCCTTCACCTTCCTGACCGAGTTCGTCAGCCAGGAGGGCCAGCGGCTGCGGCTCAAGGGCGGCAGCGCCGTCCCCTCCGTCCGCGGCGCCGAGGACCTGGTGACCGAGGGCGCCTACCCGCCGCACGCCAGGACCTTCCTGGACGTGCGCGACCGCGGCTTCGCCAACTACCCCGACGAGGTCGCCGTCCCCGGTCTGACCAAGGCGATCAACGACCAGCTGATGAAGATCTGGGAGGGCAAGGTCGGCTTCGACGAGGGCATGACCCAGCTCCAGACCCTGGTCGACGGCATGAAGGGGAAGCAGGGGTGAGCGCCGTCACCCAGGCGGCGGCCCGGCGGCGCAAGCGCTCCGCCGCCGGGCCCGCCCCCGCCGCCCCCGCCGCGAGCGGCGGCCGCGAGCCGCTCTGGCGCCGCCGCGACCGCCGCTGGGCCCTGGTCTTCCTCGCCCCCCAACTGCTCGGGCTGCTGGTCTTCCTGGTCGGCCCGCTCGGCTTCGCCGTGGTGCTGTCCTTCATGCGCTGGGACGGCCTCGGCGACGCCACCTGGGTCGGCCTGGACAACTTCCGCACCCAGCTGACCGACCCCGAGTTCGGCCGCGCGGTGTGGAACACCCTCAAGATCGGCCTGATCACCGTGCCCGGCGGCCTGGCCCTCGCCCTGCTGATCGCGCTCGCCCTGCACGGCGTGCGCGGGCGCACCGCCTACCGGGTGGTCTACTTCCTGCCCGTGGTCACCAGCTCGGTCGCGGTCTCGGTGATCTGGCAGATGATCCTCGGCGGCGGCGCCGACGGCATCCTCAACGGCACCGTCCACGACCTGTTCGGCGTCACCCTGCCCGACTGGCTGGCCGACCCGGACTGGGTGGTGGTCGCGGTGGCGGTCGTGACGATCTGGTCCTCGCTCGGGCTGAACGTCGTGATCTTCCTGGCCGGCCTCGCCACCGTCCCGACCAACCTGCTGGAGGCCGCCCGGATCGACGGCGCCGGGCCGTGGCAGACCCTGCGCTCGGTCACCCTGCCGCTGCTGTCGCCGACCGTCTTCTTCACCGTGGTGGTGTCGGTGATCAGCTCGTTCCAGGCCTTCGACCTCGTCTACGTGCTGGTCAACCCGGACCACAACGAGGGCGCCCAGACCATCGTCTACAAGGTCTACCAGCAGGGCTTCCGGGAGTTCCACTTCGGCCTGTCCAGTGCCGCCGCGCTGCTCCTGCTGCTGCTGACCCTGGTCGTCACGGCGGTCCAGTTCCAGGCGCAGAAGCGCTTCGTCCACTACGAGTCCTGAGGCGCCGCCATGACCGTCCGCCACTCCACCGCCCCCCGGCAGCTCCTCCTGCACAGCGCGCTCGTCCTCGGCGGCCTGCTGATGCTGTTCCCGTTCGTCTGGATGGTCCTGACCTCCTTCAAGGGCGTCAGCCAGATGATCAACGAGCCGCTGTCCTGGCTGCCCTCGCCCTGGCGCACGCGCAACTACCCGGACGTGCTCGACGAGGTGCCGATCGGCCGGGCCTACTGGAACAGCATGTACATCGCGGCGATCACCGTCGCCGCCACCCTGCTCACCGGCGCGATGGCCGCCTACGCCTTCGCCCGCATCCCGTTCCGCGGCTCCGGGCCGCTGTTCGGCCTCTTCCTGGCCACCCAGATGGTCCCGGCGCAGGTCACCATCGTGCCGCTCTACATCATGCTGGCCAAGCTCCAGCTGATCGACTCGCACCTGGCGCTGATCCTGCCGGCCGTCGCCAACCCCTTCGCGGTGTTCCTGCTGCGCCAGTTCATCCGGGCCGTGCCGGTCGAACTGGAGGAGGCGGCCCGGATCGACGGCGCGGGCCGCTGGACGATCTTCTGGCGGATCGTGCTGCCCAACATCCGCCCCGGCCTGTGGACGCTCGGCATCATCGTCTTCCTGGCCAGCTGGAACAGCTACTTCTTCCCGCTGGTGTTCCTCAACAGCTCGGAGCTGTTCACCGTCCCGCTGCTGCTCGACTCCTTCAACTCCCAGCGCGGCGGCATCGACTACGGCCTCACCGCGGCGCTGTCCGCGATGACGGTGGTGCCGATGCTGATCGCCTTCCTGATCGGGCAGCGCAAGATCCTCAACAGCATGGCCTCCTCGGGCCTGGGAGGCCGCTGATGTCCCCGTCCCCGCCCCCGTTCCCGTCCCCGTCCTTCGGCGTCGAACTCGACCTCGTCGAGCGGCCGTTCACCGAACGCGGCGCCCGGCTGCTGGTCACCGCGGGAGCGGACCCGGCCGAGGGCCTGCGGGTCGCCCGGGCCGAGTACGAGACCCCGCTCGCCGCCACCACCGAGCTCACCGGCCTCCTCGTGCACGACGCCGCCGGGAACCCGCTGCCGGTCCTCGCGGCCACGCCCGTCGAGGTGGCCTTCGCCGGCGGGGTGTCGCTGCTGTTCGCCGACCCGGCGACGCTGGTGCTCGCCGGGCACGGCGCGCGGGCCTCCTGGCGGCTGCCGGACGGCACCGCGCGCGGCCTGGCGCTCGACGGCTGCCACGTCCTGGCCGGCCCGCCGGGGGAGTGGTCCGCCCCCGCCGTGCGGGCCGCCGCCGAGGCCCGCTGGGCCGACTGGTTCGCCCGGATGCCGGCCGTCCGCCCCGACCTCGCCGGGCGCGCCCGGATGGCCTGGTGGACCCTGGCCGTCAACCTGCTGCCGATCGCCGGGCGCGAGGGCCTCGTCCCCTCCAAGTACGGCTACGTCGGCGTCTGGAACTGGGACGCCCTGTTCCACGCCGTCGCGCTGCGGCACGGCGACCCGGCGCTCGCCCGGGACCAGATCCTGCTCCTCCTGGACCACCAGCTGCCCGACGGCCGGCTGCCCGACGTGGTGCACGACCACGGCGTGCTCGCCGACACCACCGACCTGCCGCGCGCCGACCACGCCCGCCTCGCCGAGCACGTCGGCAGCGCCAACGGCGCGCGCCCCGAGCGCGCGCCGGTCCCGGTCACCAAACCGCCCCTGGCCGCCTGGGCCGTCTGGAAGGTCCACGAGACCGACCCGGACGTCCCCTTCCTCGCCGCCGTCTACCCGCGGCTGGTGCGCGCGCACGCGTGGTGGTTCGACGCCTCCGACCCGGACGGCGACGGCCTCCCCGAGTACCTGCACCCCTACTCCTCCGGCCTCGACGACAGCCCGGTCTGGGACTACGGGCCGCGCGCCGAGCCGCCCGACCTCAACTCCTACCTGGTCCTGGAGGCCGACCGGCTGGCCGACATCGCGGCCGCCGTCGGCCGCCCCGCCGAGGCCGCCCGCTGGCGCGAGCGCGCCGCCGCCCACGCCCGGCTGCTGGTGGACCGGCGCTGGGACGGCACCCGCTTCACCACCCTGGCGGCGGGTGCCCCCGTGCCGGTGCGCACCGCGCTCGACCTGATGCCGCTGTTCACCGGCCGGCTGCCCGCCGAGGTCGCCGCCGCCCTGGAGCGGACCCTGCGCTCACCCGCCTTCTGGGGCGAGCGGCCGGTGCCCACCGTGGCCTTCGACGACCCGGCCTTCGACCCGGACGCGATGTGGCGCGGCCCGGTCTGGCTCAACGTCAACTACCTGCTGGTGGAGGGGCTGGAGCGCTCCGGATTCCCGGAGACGGCCGCCGAGCTGCGCGAGCGCACCCTCGCGATGGTCCGGGACGCGGGCGGGCTCTACGAGTACTGGAACCCGCTGACCGGCGCCCGCGCGTCCCGCGCCACCTCCGGCTTCGGCTGGTCCGCGGCGCTCTTCCTGGACCTCGCCAGAGAGATCGGATAATCCGACTGTTTCTATTCTCTCGTCATCACCTGATGTGCCGTCACTACCCTTTCCGCACGAACGGAGGCCCCACCACGACAGAGATGGAGCACCGACCATGCGCACGCTGCTCAGGAACACCGTCGTCGTCCTCATGACCACCCTGCTCGCCGCCGCGCCGGCCCTGACCGCCGCGGCCCCGGCGAGCGCGATCGTCGGCGGCGCGGCGGCCGCCGGCGGACAGCTCCCCTACCTCGTCTCGCTGGCGCGCGGCTCGCACTTCTGCGGCGGCGCCGTCCTCGACCCCACCACCGTCGTCACCGCCGCCCACTGCGTCGCGGGCACCGGCGCCGAGGCGCTCACCGTGCGGGCCGGCAGCCTCCAGCACGCCTCCGGCGGCGTGCGGGCCAAGGTCGCGTCCGTCCTGGTGCACCCCTCCTACAGCTCCGCGACGCTCGACAGCGACCTCGCCCTGCTGCGCCTGGCCACCCCGCTCGGCGGCGGCGGCATCGCCGCCCTGCCGCTCGCCGCCGCCGGCACCGACCCCGCCGGCGGCAGCGCCCAGGTCTCCGGCTGGGGCGCGGTGGTCCAGGACGGCCCGCTGTCCGCGACCGCGCGCCTCGTCTCGGTCCCCCTGATCGGCCGCGACCGGTGCCGCGCCGAGTACGGGCCCGCCACCATCACCGACGACATGATCTGCGCCGGGGAGGACACCGGCGGCAAGGACGCCTGCCAGGGCGACAGCGGCGGGCCGCTCGTGCTCGGCGGCGTCCTGGTCGGGGTGGTCTCCTGGGGCCTGGGCTGCGGCCGGCCCGGCTACGCCGGCGTCTACACCCGGATCGGCGCGCTGCGCCCCTGGATCGACGCCCACCGCGCGGACGGCTGACCCCGTGCGGACGGCCGACCCGTCGGCGGCCGGCCCGTCCGCAATCCCGTTGCGCGGGCGGCGGCGGGCCGGTGATGATCCGTGGCATGACCCTCGACCGCGCCCTGCACCCCTACCCCAAGATCCCGGCGCGCGGAGGCGTCGCGGCCTCCGGCGCCCGCGTCTGGGCCGCGGTGGAGAAGGTGCACGGGGCGCACTTCGCCGTGGTCTGCGACCGGGCGGGCGTGCGGCCCGCGAAGCGGCGCGAACTGCTCGGCGACGACGGCCTCGACGGCTTCTTCGGCGTCAGCCGGATCTGGCCGGCGCTCGCGGTGGCGGCGGCCCGGTTCGCGGCGGCGGTGCGCGGACCGGCGGACCCCGGCGCGGTGGTGACGGTCTACGGCGAACTCGCCGGCGGCGGCTACCCGCACCCGGACGTGCCCGCCGTCGACGGGGTCCAACCGGTGCAGACCGGCGTCCGGTACGCGCCCGGCCTGCACTGGCTGCCCTTCGACGCCACCGTCGAGGGCGCCGGCGGCCGCTCCTGGCTCGCCGACCGCGACCTGCGCGAGGCCGCGTCCGCCGCGGGGCTCACCTGCGTCCCCGTGCTCGGCCACGGCGCCCTGACCACCCTCCAGGACCTGCCCGCCGCCTTCCCCACCCGCGTCCCCGCCCTGCTCGGCCTGCCCGCCCTCCCCGACAACCTCGCCGAGGGCTACGTCCTCAAACCGGCCGAAGCCTGGCCGCCCGAGGCCGGGCCGCGACCGCTGCTGAAGGTCAAGCAGCCCGCCTTCGCCGAGGACGAGCGCTTCGACGGCGCCCGCCCCTACCTGCCCCCGCCGGACGGCGCGGCCGGCGTCCCCGCCTGGCTCCTCGTCCAGGCCGCCACCCTGCTCACCCCCACCCGCGCGGCCGCCGCCGTCAGCAAGCTCGGCCCCCGCACCCCGCCCGCCGCCGTGGCCGAGGAGATCGCCCACGACCTCACCGACGAACTCGCCGACGCCCTCGGCGGCCTCCCGGCCGACACCCGCCACGCCCTCCACCGGGCCCTCACCCCCGCCGCCCGCACCCTCGCCCGCTTCGACGCCGAGGACCGGCGCGGCACCTGAGGCCGGGTCCGCGACCCCCACCGGGGGCTCAGGGCAGCAGGACGACCTGGCTCGCGTAGTTGAGGCCGGCGCCGAAGCCGGCCAGCAGGGCGGTGTCGCCCGGGCCGGTCGCGCCGGCCTCCAGCAGCGCCTCCAGGGCCAGCGGCACCGAGGCCGAGGAGGTGTTCCCGGTGCGGGCGACGTCGTACGAGACGGCCGTGTCCGGGCCCAGCCCCAGCCGTTCCGCCATCAGGTCGATCATCCGGGCGTTGGACTGGTGCGGCACGAACACGTCCAGCTCCGCGGGCGCCACCCCGGCGCCGTCCAGCGCCCGGCGCGCCCCCGGGCAGACCTCCTCCATCGCCCAGCGGAACACCCGGCGGCCGTCCATCCGCAGCCAGGGCCGCTCCGTCGTACCGGGCGCGCCGGCGTAGGCGTCCCAGCCGCGCGACATCCGCAGCGAGTCGAAGTACCGGCCGTTGGCGGCCCGCGACACCGGCCCGATCCCGGGCCGCTCGGCCGGGCCGACCACCGCCGCGCCGGCGCCGTCGGCGAACAGGAAGGCCATCGAGTCGTCCGTCGGGTCGACGATGTCGGTCATCCGCTCGGCGCCCACCACCAGCACGTGCCCGGCGCTGCCCGAGCCGATCGAGTCGGCGGCCAGCGCCAGCGCGTGGCAGAAGCCCGCGCAGGCGGCGGAGAGGTCGATCCCGGTGGCGCCGTGCGCGCCCAGCTCATGGGCGATCCGCACGGCGGTCGGCGGCGTCATCAGCATGTTGGAGGTGCTCGCCAGCAGCACCAGGTCGATCTCGGCGGGCCGCACCCCGGCCCGGGCCAGCGCCTTCTCGGCGGCGGCCGCGCCCATCACCGCCAGGGTCTCCTCCGGCCCGGCGAACCGGCGCTCCACGATGCCGCTGCGGCGCGTGATCCACTCCTCCGGGTGCCCGATCATCCGGCCCAGCTCGGCGTTGCCGACCACCCGGTGCGGCCGGTACCCGCCGATCCCCAGCAGCCGGCTGTGGCCCGCGGGCGCGGCCCGCAGCCCTTCCGGCCGCGGCCGCCCGGGCCGCCCCGCGCCCCGTCCCGTCCCCTGCTCGGCCATCGTCGACTCCCCTTCACGCCGCTCGCGTCGGAACTCCGCGGCCAGCGTTCCGGCGCCCCCTGGAACCCGGCTGGAGCCGTACGACCCCGGCGCTGTCCAGTGCGGCTCGACCGCAGCCCCAGCCGGGGCGCCGACCGTGGCGGTGTTCACCGAACGGAAGGAAACGGAAACCCCATGGCTGGCTTCACGCTCACCGACTTCCAGCAGATCGTGGCGAAGTGCTTCGAGGGCACCGACGGCGGCGAGCTCGACGCGGCCTCGGTCGACAGCGAGTTCGGCGACCTCGGCTTCGACTCCATCGTGGTCTACGAGATCGCCGTCCGGATCCAGGACGACTACGCCGTCGCCATCCCCGACGAGGACCTCGACGACCTGAAGACGCCGGCCGCCTTCATCGCGTACGTCGACGCCCGCGTCCCCGCCGCGAACTGACGGGTGCCGAGGACCGACGGAAGGAAGGAGGACCGGCTGTGAACCGAAGCGTCGCCATCACCGGGATCGGTGTGGTCGCACCCGGCGGGGTCGGCCGCAAGGCGTTCTGGGACCTGCTCGTCTCAGGGCGCACCGCCACCAGGACCATCTCGCTCTTCGACCCCGGACGCTTCCGCTCGCGGATGGCGGCCGAGGTGGACTTCGACCCCGCCCTGCACGGGCTGACC
The DNA here is from genome assembly GCF_042268405.1 of Kitasatospora sp. NPDC056184. Lineage (NCBI taxonomy): Bacteria > Bacillati > Actinomycetota > Actinomycetes > Kitasatosporales > Streptomycetaceae > Kitasatospora > Kitasatospora sp. NPDC056184. The sequence goes on from NZ_JBHJUI010000047.1 coordinate 28,001, forward strand.
CCCCGGGAGGTCCGCCGGCTCGACCGGGCGGCCCAGTTCGCCGTGGTCAGCGCCCGTGAGTGCATTGCCGACAGCGGGCTGGAGTTCGCCGCCCTCGACCCGCACCGGGTCGGGGTCAGCGTCGGCAGCGCCGTCGGCGGCACGACCACCCTGGAACAGGAGTACCTGGTCCTCAGCGACAACGGCCGCCTCTGGGAGGTCGACGGCGCCTACCTGTCGCCGCACCTGTACGACGCCTTCGTGCCCAGCTCGCTGGCGGCCGAGGTGGCCTGGACGGCCGGCGCGGAGGGCCCGGCCACCGTGGTCTCCACCGGCTGCACCTCGGGGCTGGACGCCGTCGGCCACGCCCGCGACCTGATCGCCGAGGGCAGCGCGGACGTCATGCTGGCCGGCGCCGCCGACACCCCGATCTCGCCGATCGCCGTCGCCTGCTTCGACGCCGTGCGCGCCACCTCGGCGCGCAACGACGACCCGGCCCACGCCTCGCGGCCCTTCGACCGCGGCCGCGACGGGTTCGTGATCGCCGAGGGCGCCGCGATGTTCGTCCTGGAGGAACTGGAGCACGCCCGGGCCCGCGGCGCGCACGTCTACGGGCTGCTCTCCGGGTACGCCACGCGCTGCAACGCGTACCACATGACCGGCCTGAAGAAGGACGGCCGGGAGATGGCCGACGCGATCCGCTACGCGCTGGCCGAGGCGGGCCGGGCGCCCGAGGCCGTCGACTACGTCAACGCCCACGGCTCCGGCACCAAGCAGAACGACCGGCACGAGACGATGGCCTTCAAGCAGGCGCTCGGCGACCACGCCTACCGGGTGCCGGTCAGCTCGATCAAGTCGATGGTCGGCCACTCGCTGGGCGCGATCGGCTCCATCGAGATCGCCGCCTGCGCGCTGGCGATGGAGTACGGGGCCGTCCCGCCCACCGCCAACCTGCACGAGCGCGACCCCGAGTGCGACCTCGACTACGTGCCCAACGAGGCCCGGGAGGCGCGGCTGGACACCGTGGTGTCGGTCGGCAGCGGCTTCGGCGGCTTCCAGAGCGCGATGGTGCTGACCCGGGCGGGCGCGGCATGAGCGGCCCGGACACCCGCGCCGCCGTCGCCACCGGCCGCGCGGCCGACACGGCGGGCGCGGCGGACACCGCCGTGGTCACCGGCATCGGCGTGGCCGCGCCCAACGGCCTCGGCACCGAGGCCTGGTGGGCGGCGACCCTGCGCGGCGAGAGCGGGATCCGCCCGATCACCCGCTACGACGCCTCCCGGTACCCGCTCCGGCTGGCGGGCCTGATCCCCGACTTCGACGCCGCCGCCCACCTGCCCGGCCGGCTGCTGCCGCAGACCGACCGGGTCACCCGGCTGGCGGTCGCGGCCGCCGACTGGGCGCTCGCCGACTCCGGGGCCGACCCGGCGGCGCTGCCCGAGTACGCCATGGGCGTGGTCACCTCCAACGCCACCGGCGGTTTCGAGTTCACCCACCGCGAGGCGCGCAAGCTGTGGACCAAGGGCCCGCAGCACGTCAGCGTCTACGAGTCCTTCGCCTGGTTCTACGCCGCCAACACCGGCCAGATCTCCATCCGGCACGGCATGCGCGGCCCGAGCAGCGTCCTGGTGGCCGACCAGGCGGGCGGCCTTGACGCGCTCGGCCACGCCCGGCGCACCCTGCGCCGCGGCGGCGCGCTGGTGGTCAGCGGCGGCGTGGAGTCCGCCTTCGACCCCTGGGGGCTGGTCGCCCACCTGTCCGGCGGCGGGGTCTCCCTGGTCGCCGACCCGGAGCGGGCGTACCTGCCGTTCGACACCGACGCCGCCGGGCACGTGCCCGGCGAGGGCGGCGCCGTCCTGATCGTGGAGAGCGGCACGGCCGCCGCCGCGCGCGGCGCCCGCCAGGTGTACGGGGAGATCGCCGGCTACGCCGCGACCTTCGACCCGGCGCCCGGCTCGGGCCGCCCGCCCGGGCTGGAGCGGGCCGCCCGGCTCGCCCTCGCCGACGCCGGCCTGGCCGCCGGCGACATCGACGTGGTGTTCGCCGACGCGGCCGGCGTCCGCGAGCGCGACGACGCCGAGGCGGCGGCCGTCGAGGCGCTGTTCGGCCCGTACGGCGTCCCGGTGAGCGTGCCCAAGGCGCTCACCGGCCGGCTCACCGGCGGCGGCCCCCCGCTGGACACCGCCGCCGCCCTGCTGGCGATCCGCGACGGCGTGCTGCCGGCCGCGCGGATCACCCGGCCGGTGCCCGGCCACCGGCTCGACCTGGTGCGCGGCGAACCGCGCCCGGCCCGGGTGCGGGCCGCGCTGGTACTGGCCCGCGGGCACGGCGGCTTCAACTCCGCCCTCGTGGTGCGCGCGCCCGGCCCGGACGCCCCGCGCGCGACCCGCCAACCCGACCCCGACACCCCCCGGGAGGACCGGCCATGAGCCGCCTGACCTTCGACGACCTGCGCGGCATCCTCGCCGAGTGCGCGGGCGAGGACGAGCAGACCCGCATCGACCCCGAGGCCCTGGACCTGCCGTTCACCGACCTCGGCTACGACTCGCTCGCCCTGCTGGAGACGGCCGCGGTGATCACCCGCCGCTACGGCACCGACCTCGCCGACGAGGTGGTGGCGGCCGTGGAGACCCCGCGCCAGCTGCTCGACCTGGTGAACAGCGCGATGGCCGAAGCGGCCTGAGCGAACGCCCACCCCTTCCACGTTCGAGAGAGGAGCACCGGCATGGCGGAGCAGCAGCGCGGAGCGGCCCTGGTCACCGGGGCCACCCGGGGCATCGGCCGGGCCGTCGTCGAGACCCTGGCCCGGCGCGGCCACCCCGTCTTCCTCGCCGCCCGGGACGCCGAGCAGGTCGCCGCCACCGTCAAGGAGCTGCGCGAGCAGGGCCTGACGGCCGACGGCGCCGCCTGCGACGTGCGGTCCCGCGACGAGGTGCGGGGCTGGGTCGCGGCCGCCGTCGAGCGGTACGGCCCGGTGGAGGTCCTGGTGAACAACGCCGGCCGGGGCGGCGGCGGGGTCACCGCCGACCTGGCCGACGAGACCTGGTACGACGTCATCGACACCAACCTCAACAGCGTCTTCCTGGTCACCCGGGAGGTGCTCACCACCGGCCGGATGCGCGAGCGGGCGAGCGGACGGATCGTCAGCATCGCCTCCACCGGCGGCAAGCAGGGCGTGCTCTACGGGGCGCCGTACTCGGCGTCCAAGCACGGCGTGGTCGGGTTCACCAAGGCGCTCGGCCTGGAGCTCGCCAAGAGCGGCATCACCGTCAACGCGGTCTGCCCCGGCTACGTCGAGACCTCGATGGCGGAGGGCGTGCGCCAGGGCTTCGCCGCGCTGTGGGGCGTCACCGAGCAGGAGGTGCTGGAGCGGTTCCTCGCCAAGATCCCGCTGGGCCGCTACACCGACCCCGCCGAGGTCGCCGCCTTCGTCGGCTACCTGGTCAGCGACGAGGCCGCGCCGATCACCGCCCAGGCGCTCAACATCTGCGGCGGCCTGGGTAATTACTAGGCCCGCCCGCCCGCCCACGGAACGACCCCCGCGACGGAGACACCCATGACCACGCCACCGCCCGCACCACCGCCCGCCCCGGCGCCGCCGCTGCGCCGCACCGCCGAGCACACCGCCGACCTCCGGGCGCCCGCCGACCGGGCGTTCCGGCTGATCGCCGACGTCACCCGCTGGCCGCTGCTCTTCCCGCCCTGCGTCGCCGCCGACGTGCTGGAGTCCGACCTCGACTCCGAACGGATCCGGCTGTGGGCCGTCGTCGGCGAGGAGGTGCGCAGCTGGACCTCGCTGCGCACCCTCGACCGCGAACGGCTGCGGATCGACTTCCGCCAGGAGGCCCCGAGCCCCCCGGTCACCTGGATGGGCGGCCACTGGGAGTTCGCGCGCGGGGCCGACGGCGAGAGCACCACCCGGCTGCTGCTCGGCCACGAGTGGTCCACCGACGGCGCGCCCGAGCAGTCCGAGCTGATCGCCCGGGCGCTGGACGGCAACAGCGGGCAGGAGATCGGCGCCGTCCGCTCCTGGGCCGAACGCCCGGAACCGCTGGAGGAGTTGGTCTTCTCCTTCGAGGACCGGGTGGAGGTGGACGGCCCGCCCGAGGCGGTCTACGACGTCCTGCACCGGGCCGACCTGTGGCCGGACCGGCTGCCGCACGTGGCGGCCGTCGAGCTGGACACCGCCGCGGCGACGCCGGTCACCGGCGGCGCCGAGGTCCAGTGGCTGACCATGGACACCCGCGCCGAGGACGGCTCGGAGCACCGGACCCGCTCGGTGCGGCTCTGCTTCCCGCACCGGCGGATCGTCTACAAGCAGACCACCCCGCCGGCCGGCCTGCTCGGCCACAGCGGCGAGTGGATCCTCACCCCGCACGGTGCGGGGACCGCCGTCACCGCCGTGCACCGGGTGGCCCTCGACGCGGACGCCCTGCCCCGGCTGTTCGGCCCCGAACCCGACCTCGCGGCCGTGCGCGCACGGGTGCGGGCGGCGCTCGGCGGCAACAGCCTGCGCACCCTGGAGTGGGCGCGCTCCTTCGTCGCGGGCGCCGCCGCCCCGGCCTCCGGGGCGGCCCGATGACCGGGCTGTCCGTGCCGCGCGGCGCCGCCCTGCACGGCGGCGCCGCGGACGCCGACGGGATCCGCCTCCAGGAGGTCGCCGACGGGGTCTTCGCCCACGTCCAGGACCCCGGCGGCTGGTGCCTCAGCAACGCGGGCGTGGTGCTCGGCGGCGGCGAGAGCCTGCTCGTCGACACCGCCGCCACCGAACGGCGGGCCCGCCGGCTGCGCGCCGCCCTGACCGGCCTGACCGCCGTGCCGCCCCGGCTGCTGGTGCTCACCCACTTCCACGGCGACCACGTCTTCGGCGCCGGGGTCGCGGCGCCGGAGGCGGCCCTGGTCGCCCACGAGAACGCCCGCCGCGAGATGGCCGAGGCCGGCCTCGGCCTCACCGGGCTCTGGCCGGCCGTCGACTGGGGCCGCGTCGAGGTGCGGCTGCCGCACCTCACCTACCGGGACCGGCTGACCGTGCACGTCGGCGAACGGCCCGTCGAACTCCTGCACTTCGGGCCCGCGCACACCACCGGGGACACCCTGGTCTGGCTGCCGGAGGACGGCGTGCTGTTCGCCGGGGACGTGCTGCTCTCCGGCTGCACGCCCTTCCTGCTGATGGGCTCGGTGCGCGGCACCCTGCGCACCCTGGACCGGCTGCGCGAACTCGCCCCCCGGACGGTCGTCCCGGGCCACGGGCCGGTCGCCGGACCGGAGTTGCTGGACGAGACGGCCGCCTACCTGGAGTGGCTGCTGAGCATCGCCGAGACGGGCCTGGCCGCCGGGCTGAGCCCGCTGGAGACCGCCCGGGACGCCGGCCCCGGTCCCTTCCCGCACTGGCTGGACGGCGAGCGGGTGGTCGGCAACCTGCACCGCGCCTTCGCCGAGCTGACCGGCGCGGCGGAGGGCGCCGCCCTGGACGTGGTGCGGATCTTCGGGGAGATGGTGGAACACAACGGCGGACGCCTGCCCGAGTGCTACGCCTGACGCCCGACCGCGCACCCGAACGGCCCCGGCCGGAGGGTTCCGGACGCTGTTGGCGAATGTGAGTGATCGGCTGCGGTGAGTGACGCCGGTCTCCGAGACTTGTCTCGGAGACCGG
>NZ_JBHJUI010000048.1:0-32928 GCF_042268405.1 Kitasatospora sp. NPDC056184
TGGCACGCTGTTGAGTTCTCAAGGAACGGACGCTTCCATCAGGCGGCTTTCACACCGGCCCTCCGGGCGCTTCGTTCTTTCGTGTTTCCAGCTTACCAGATGTTTTCCGCTCCGTTTTCCGGAGTTTCATTCATCCGATTCCCGCTGGGGGGATTTCCTTCAACTTCGCTCCGAAGCCTATCAAAGCTTTCGGTGTGCTCAGTTCCGGGATTTACCTTGTCGGAGAGGGTGTGCATTCCTTGAAGCACACTCGCCTCGACTCGGCGGTGTCGTAGACACTAACGCCCGAGCCCGACCGTTGTCCAGTCGGTCCCAACCGTTCAAACCTACTAGCCCGCCTCTACCACGTCAATGGTTTAACCGGGATGCGAGAAGAGTAGCAGGTCAAGGGCCTGTTGATCACATCGGCTCAGGCCGCGACCGGCTGCAGGTCCGCCCGGTCGGCCGCCTCCAGGTCACCGGTCTCTCCGGCTGCCGCGGCCTTGCGGCCCAACACCAGCGCGTAGAACAGGAACGCGACCTCCGCGACCGCGCCGATGGTGATCCGGGCCCACGTGGGCAGGCCGGACGGGGTCACGAACGCCTCCAGGACGCCCGACACCGCCAGCACCGTCGCCAGGCCGATTCCCATGCCGATGATCGAGCGGCCCTGTTCGGCGAGCGCGGTGGCGCGGGTGCGCGGGCCGGGGTCGATGATCGTCCAGCCGAGGCGCAGTCCCAGGCCGCCGGCGACGAAGACGGCGGTCAGCTCCAGCAGGCCGTGCGGAATGAGCAGGCCGAGGAAGATGTCGAGCCGGCCCGCGGACGCCATCAGCCCGACGCCGAGGCCGAGGTTGAGGACGTTGCTCCACAGCACCCACAGCACCGGGAGGCCGAGCACCACGCCGTAGAGCAGGCACTGCACGGCGATCCAGGCGTTGTTCGTCCAGACCTGCGCGGCGAAGGAGCTCGCCGGGCGGTCCGAGTAGTAGGTCTCGTACGCGCCACCGGGCCTGGTCATCTCGCGGAGCTCGGCCGGTGCGGCCAGGCTGTTGCGGACCTCGGGGTGGGAGGCGACCCACCAGGCGACCAGCGCGGTGGCGAGCAGCGAGAGCACCGCGACCGGGATCCACCAGCGCCGCGAGCGGTAGAGCGCCGCGGGGAAGCTCACCGTGTAGTAGCGCGCGACGTCCCGCCAACCGCTGGTCCGGCTGCCGGTGACCGCGTCACGGGCGCGCGAGACCAGGCTGGTGAGCCGGCCTTCGAGGGTCGGGTCCGGCGCGGCGGCCTGGACCTTGGCCAGGTGCCCGGTGGCGCGCTGGTAGAGGGCGACGAGTTCGTCGGCCTCCTCGCCGGTCGGGCGCCGCTTCCTGGCGAGGGCGTCCAGCCGGGCCCACTCCCCCTGGTGGGTGGCGACGAAGACGTCCAGGTCCATGCGGCGGCTCCATGGTCGGCGCGGGGCGCGAGGTCGGGCGGTGCGGACAGGTGGGCCCAGCATGCCAGGGCCGGACGGCGTGGAGGGCGCCGGGACCTCCCTTCCCGACGGCCTCCGCGGCCCCGTATGTTGACGGCAGCAGATCACGGGATCGTGGGGGCCGATCCGCCGGATTCCCCGCCCACGGACCGCGTACCACCGACGGGAACGGACGGGTGTCTTGAGCGACCTGGTGACGGGCGAGGCGGTCGTCCTCGGCCTGCGCGCGGCGAAGCTTCCGAGCCGGGGGCTGGCGATCGCACTGGACCTCACCGTGCAGATCGCCGGACTGGTGGCGACGACCCTGCTGCTGAGCCTGGTCCTGGCGGACCTGGACGGCGCGGCGGTCGCCGCCGTGACGATCGGGCTGACCGTCTTCTTCCTGGTGGCGCTCCCGGTCATGATCGAGACCCTGACCCGCGGACGCTCGCTCGGGAAGGCCGCGCTGGGGCTCCGGGTGGTGCGCAGCGACGGCGGGCCGGTGCGCTTCCGGCACTCGCTGGTGCGCGGTCTGGTCGGCTTCCTGGAGATCATCGTCCTGTTCGGGGTGCCGGCGGTGGTCTGCTCGGTGGTGTCCTCGGACGGCAAGCGGCTGGGCGACGTCTTCGCGGGGACGCTCGTGGTCCGCGAGCGGGTGCCCGGCGGGGGCGGTGGGGCGATCACGCTGCCGCCGGTGAACCCGCAGCTGTTGCAGGCGATCGGCGGCGAACTGGTCGCGCTGGACCTCTCCGCCGTGCCGGAGCCGCTGTGGCTGGCCGTCCGGCAGTTCCTCGGGCGGATCGGTGAGCTGGACCAGGCCGTCGCCCACCGGATGTCCGCCCGGCTCGCGGACGACCTGGTGGCCCGCACCGGCCACCCGGTGCCGTACGGGGTGCACCCGGCGGCGTACCTGGGCGCGGTGCTCACCGAGCGCCAGCGGCGCGAGTGGAGCCGGGCGCAGGGGTACGCGACCCAGCAGGCCCACGCTCAGGCCCACGCTCAGGCCCAGGCCCAGCAGCAGGCCCACGTCCAGGCCCACGTCCAGGCCCAGCAGCAGGCCTGGACGCCGTCCCCGCCGAACGCCCCGTCCGCTCCCCCGGTTCCCCCGGCTCCGGCGACCCCGCCGCCGCCCCCGGCCGCCCCCGGTACCGGCTTCGCCCCACCCGCCTGACGCCCCACCCGCCTGACGCCGACCCGCCCGGCCCCGCCCGGCCCGGCAGAGCGACGCTCAGCCGCCGAGGCCCTCGCCGTACCCGAACTCGGCCGGCCAGGGGTTCGGCGGTGACTCCAGCTCCTCCAGCTCGACCCCGTCCGCCGCCAGCACCACGTCCCCGGCCAGGTGCACCACCTGCTGCTCGCCCGTCTCCAGGTCCGCCACCTGGTACCGCTCGACGACCAGCGGCCCCGAGTCCGTCCCGTGCGTCTCGACGCCCTCCAGCAGCCAGCCCTGGTCGAAGGTGCGCGGCGCCAGCACCGGCTCGGTGAAGGCGACCAGCCGCACCCGCGCGCTCGCCCCCTCCCGCAGCCGCAGCATCCGCGCGGTGGCGACCAGGAAGCCGGGCGAGCGCCCGGTGAAGCCGTGGGCCCGGTCCTGTCCCTCCTCCGCCTGCTCGCCGGCCGGGTCGGCCGCGTCGGCCCGCACCCAGGCGACCCCGTCGACGGCGCCGCCGCGGACCTGCCAGCCGCCGGCCCGCAGCTCCATCCGCAGCGGCCGGGCCCGCGAGTCGAGGGTGAGGTCCACCGTGCCGAGGACGCGGCCGTCCGGCGCGTACGTCTTGGAGACGTACCGCCAGCCGGCCGGGCCGGGCGCGCAGCTGAACCGCTCCTCTCCGAGCAGGACGTGGTCATGGGTGTCGTGGAGCGAGTACCGGCCGTTGGGCATGCCCGAAAGCCTACGTCCGGGCCGGACCGGAAAGCCCGGACGGCCGTGCAACCTCCCGCGCGCGGGCCGCATCAGGGAGGTGGATGCCGCGCACGCGGTGCCGTCGAGAGAGGGAGCACCCATCCATGGCGAAGCATGACCGCGACGCCGAGTTCACGGAGTTCGTCGCGGCTCGGGCGCCGTGGCTCCGCAAGGTGGCCTATCTCCTCTGCGGCGACTGGCACCGCGCGGACGACCTCGTCCAGGAGGCCGTCACCAAGCTGTACGTCCGCTGGGGCCGGCTCTCCGGGGTGGAGAACCTGGACGGCTACGCCCGGACCGTCCTGCTGAACACCTTCCTCGCCGAACAGCGCTCCCCGTGGTGGCGGTGGACCGCCCGGCGCGGCACCGACACGCTCCCGGAGCGGGCCGTCGCCGCGCTGGACGTGGACGCCTCGGTCGACCTGCACCGGGCACTGGCCGCGCTGCCGCCCCGGCAACGGGCCACGGTGGTGTTCCGCTACTACTGCGACCTGACGGTCGAACAGACCGCCGCCGCGATGGACTGCTCCCCGGGCAACGTCAAGAGCCAGTCCGCCCGGGGCCTCGACGCACTGCGCCGGTCCCTCGGCCGGAGGAAGGGCCAGGAGGAGTTCCACCAGCTCGACACCTTCCGGATCCCGGTACCGGCAGAAGCAGAAGGAACCGAGTCATGAACGACCGCACCCACGACCGCGCCGAGGACACCGACGCCGACCAGTACGGAACCCGCCTGACCGCCGGGCTCACCGCCCTCGCCGACGCGCCCGCACCCGCGAGCCGTCTGGACACCGCCTGGGCGATCCGCACCGGCAGGTCCCGACTGCGGCGGCGCCGGGCCGGGGTGCTGGGCGCGGTGACGGCGGCGATCCTCGGTGCGTCGCTCGTCGGCACCGTACTGCCGTCCGGGAACCCGGCCACCCCGGCCACGTACATCGCCGACGGCGCGCCCGCGCTCCCCCGCTACGGTCCGGACACCGGCCGCGACCCGATGGCGGCCAGCGCGGCCTTCGGCTGGCTGCCCAAGGGCTTCGACCAGCTCATGTACCACTCCCACCCGACCAAGGGGCGGATGAGCATCAAGGCCTCCGGCCCGGCCATCGACGAGATCCGCCGCCCGGGGGTCTTCCTGGACGTCTACGCACCGGGCGAGCAGCCGCCCGTGGTGCAGTTCAGGGAACCGGTCGCCACCACCTCGGTGAACGGGAAGCCCGCGTACTGGCTCGACCCCCAGCCCGGCAGTCCGGCAGCCGACGGCGGCCAGCGCATCCTCCGGTTCCACGCACCCGACGGCCGGTGGGCCGACCTGACCACCATCTACATGGACTCCTTCCCCGTGAAGGAGTTGCTGCCCCGTATCGCGAAGGGCGTGCGCGCCGGCGAGCAGGCCGCGGCCCTGCCGTTCACCGTCGAGAACGTCCCCGCGGACTACGTGCCGTACGGCGCGTACTTCGACCTGGGCCTCGAAGCCGCCTCGGGCCTCCCGTGGACGGTCTCCCTCACCTACGAACTGGGCCAGAACTACATCACCGTCGTCGCCAGTCCCGACGTCGAGCGCAGGCCGACGGCCGACCCCGACCAGCCGCAACCGGGCGCGGACACGTCGCCCGACCTCTGCAAGAGCCAGCGGGGGCTGCGGCTGTGCGTCGGGTCGCCCCAGGGCGAGGAGCCGTTCGCCGCGGCCGGCGGCCTCCAGGGCTGGCTGGACCGCGTGACCGGGCTGGGCGTCGACCCGGCCGACTGGACCACCGACGTCGTCCGCTGAGCCCGACCCGCCCCCGGAACCCACGGTGGCCGGCGCCCTCCACAGGGGAGGGGGCGCCGGCCACCGTGCCGTTTCGTCAGCCCGTCACCGCATCAGTAGCGGTACTGCTCCGGCTTGTACGGGCCCTCGACCGGGACGCCGATGTAGTCGGCCTGCTCCTGGGTGAGGGTGGTCAGCTTCACGCCCAGCGCGTCGAGGTGCAGGCGGGCGACCTTCTCGTCCAGGTGCTTCGGCAGGACGTAGACGCCGATCGGGTACTGCTCGGTCTTCGTGAACAGCTCGATCTGGGCGATCGTCTGGTTGGCGAAGGAGTTGGACATCACGAACGACGGGTGGCCGGTCGCGTTGCCCAGGTTCAGCAGGCGGCCCTCGGACAGCACGATGATGGTGCGGCCGTCGGCCTTGCGCCACTCGTGGACCTGCGGCTTGACCTCGGTCTTCACGACGCCCGGGAGCTTCGCGAGGCCGGCGATGTCGATCTCGTTGTCGAAGTGGCCGATGTTGCCGACGATGGCCTGGTGCTTCATCCGGTCCATGTGGGAGGCCAGGATGATGTCCTTGTTCCCGGTGGTGGTGATGAAGATGTCGGCGGTCTCGACGACGTCGTCGAGGGTGGCGACCTGGTAGCCGTCCATCGCGGCCTGCAGCGCGCAGATCGGGTCGATCTCGGTGACGATGACCCGGGCGCCCTGGCCGCGCAGCGACTCGGCGCAGCCCTTGCCGACGTCGCCGTAGCCGCAGACGACCGCGACCTTGCCGCCGATCAGGACGTCGGTGGCGCGGTTGATGCCGTCGATCAGCGAGTGGCGGCAGCCGTACTTGTTGTCGAACTTCGACTTGGTGACCGAGTCGTTGACGTTGATCGCCGGGAACAGCAGCTTGCCGTCGCGGTGCATCTCGTACAGGCGGTGGACACCGGTGGTGGTCTCCTCGGTGACGCCCTTGATGGTGGCGGCGACCTCGGTCCACTTGTTCGGGGTCTCCACGAGCGTGCGGTTGAGCAGCTCCAGGATGATGCGGAACTCGTCGTTGTCGGCGGTCGACGGGTCCGGCGCGGCACCGGCCTTCTCGAACTCGACGCCCTTGTGGATCAGCAGGGTGGCGTCGCCGCCGTCGTCCAGGATCATGTTCGGGGTCTTGCCGCCCGGCCAGGTCAGCGCCTGCTCGGTGCACCACCAGTACTCGTCCAGGGTCTCGCCCTTCCAGGCGAAGACCGGCACGCCCTGCGGGTTCTCCGGGGTGCCCTCCGGGCCGACGGCGATGGCCGCGGCGGCGTGGTCCTGGGTGGAGAAGATGTTGCAGGAGCACCAGCGGACCTCGGCGCCGAGGGCGGTGAGGGTCTCGATGAGCACGGCGGTCTGCACGGTCATGTGCAGCGAGCCGGTGATCCGGGCGCCGGCCAGCGGCTTCGACTCGGCGTACTCGGCGCGGATCGCCATCAGGCCGGGCATCTCGTGCTCGGCGAGCTGGATCTCCTTGCGGCCGAAGGGGGCCAGGGAAAGGTCGGCGACCTTGAAGTCACCGGTGATGTCGGTCGACATGCGTCTGCTCCTCGTGTGACGGGTGGGGCGTGGCCAAGGTCCTGGGGTGCGTCACAACACGGCGGGCCGCCCGGGTGCGCGGCAACGCCAGGGCGCCCGGCCCGCGACCCGGTCCACCGGCGCGGCACGGATGCCCTGTTGCTCGGCACAAACCGTCGGAGGACCTCTCTCCCTCGACCGGCGCGCACCCCCGCGGGGGCCGGCCGCCGATCGACCGCCATCAGCAGCGACGTTCTGGCTCTGGGGACGAATCTACACCGACGGCCCCGGACGGCGGCCCGCTACGACCGTTTTCGGCCTCCCGCCCGGGGCGCCCCGGGCGCCTCAGTGCGCGCCGCCGGGGACCGGCCCGCCGGGCGTGGCGTACGGGTCGTCGCCCGCCGCCTCCTTCTCGGCGCTGTAGATGTCCGGCTCCAGGTAGATCGCCCGGGCGATCGGCACCGCCCGCCGGACCCGCACCTCGGCGGCGTCGATGGCCGCGGCGACCTCGGCGGCCGTCGAGTCGGCCGGGACGGCGATCTTGGCGGCGACCAGCAGCTCCTCCGGACCGAGGTGCAGGGTGCGCATGTGGATGACCCGGTCCACGGAGTCGTGGTCCACCAGCGCGTCACGGATCCGGCCCACCACCTCGGGGTGGGCCGACTCGCCGAGCAGCAGCGAGCGGGTCTCGACCGCCAGCACCAACGCGATGGCGATCAGCAGCAGGCCGATGCAGAGGGTGCCGATGCCGTCCCAGACGCCGTCCCCGGTGATCGCGGTCAGCCCGACGCCGAACAGCGCCAGCACCAGGCCGATCAGCGCGCCGCTGTCCTCCAGCAGCACGACCGGCAGCTCCGGCGCCTTGGCCCGGCGGATGTACGCGGACCAGCCGTGCGTCCCCTTGTCCTTGCGGGCCTCGCGGAACGCGGTGAAGAACGACCAGCCCTCCAGGGCGACGGCGAACACCAGCACGCCCACCGGCCAGTACCAGTTGTCCAGCTCGTGCGGGTGGGCGATCTTCTCGTAGCCCTCGTAGACCGCGAACATGCCGCCGACGCTGAACAGCACGATCGACACCAGGAAGGCGTAGATGTACCGCTCGCGCCCGTAGCCGAACGGGTGCTCGGGAGTGGCGGCCCGCTGCGCCCGCTTGCCGCCGACCAGCAGCAGCACCTGGTTGCCGGAGTCCGCGATCGAGTGGACGCCCTCGGCGAGCATCGAGGAGGAGCCGGAGAAGGCGAAGGCCACGAACTTGCTCACCGCGATGCCCAGGTTCGCGGTCAGCGCCGCCACCAGCGCCTTGGTACCGCCTTCGGTACTCATGCTCGGAAGGTCCCTCCGTCGGGGGCCGTCCGCGCGGCCCGTGCCGGTCGTCCGGTGTCCCCGGTCGTCGTCGACCGCATACGGTACCGGGCCGCCCGGCACCGGCTCCGGACGGCGGCTCAGGACTGCGCGGCGGCGAGTCCCAGGTAGACGGCGGCGAAGTCGGTGAGCGCCACCAGGTCGGCCAGCGCGTGCAGCGGGTCGGCGCGGTGGCTGGCGTACTCGGTGAGCCGGACGTCGTGGGCGGCGGCGAGCCGGTGCGCCCGGGTGGCGCCGAAGCTGCGCGGGCCCGCGTCGTCGGCCGGCACCTCGGCGGGGCCGCCGTCCTCCTCCCCCGGGCCGCCCGGCTCGCCGGACCCGGTCGGCGGGCCCGCGACCTGCCGCAGCAGCAGGACCTGGAGGTGCAGCGGGTCCGGCTCCTCGACCCGGTCGCGGAAGAAGTCGTCGGGGTCGGCGCCCGCGCCGAGCTGCCCGGTGAACATGCCGCGGTGCGCGGTGAGCACCTGCGGCAGCGGGCCCGCCAGGGCGGGGCGGCCGGCCCGGTCGGCGAGCTGGGCGGCGAACCGGACGGCGGCCGCGCCGGCCACCGGGCCCTCGGCCCAGAGCAGCGGGACGGTCCCGGCCAGCCGGGCGGCCAGCCCCTTGGCCGGGTTGGTGTACGCGGCGGCGTCCGGCCGGCAGCGGACGGCGGTGGCGTCCAGCAGGTCGGCGGTGAGCGGCAACGCGTCGTAGGCCAGCTGGGTGACGCCGAGCTTCTGGGTGAGCGCGAGCAGCGGCGCGAGGTGGGCCCAGAGCGCGGCCGGGTCCTCGGCGGGCAGGTCCGGCTCGGCGCCGTGGCCGGCACCGCCGGGCGCTCCCGGCTCGGCGGGCTCGACGGCGGACGGCACGAAGGGCAGCGGCAGGGCGCGGACCTGCTGGGCGGCCTCGGCGAGCGGGCTGCCCCCGGGGGCGGTGACGACGATCGCGCAGCCGCGCGCGTAGGCCTGCTCGGCGAGCGCGACCAGGCCCCGCTCGCCACCGCCCGCGGAGCTGATCACCAGCAGGTCGAGCGGGCCCGCCCAGCCGGGGAGCTGCCAGGCCAGGCCCGCGGTGAAGGCGGCGGGGGCGGTGGCCCGGTCCGGACGCGGGACGGGCGCGGCGTCGGTGGGCGGCAGCGGGACGACCAGGCTCGCGGTCCCGGCCAGGGCGGCCAGCATCTCGCCGGCGGTCAGCGCGCTGCCGTGCCCGGCGACCAGGACGGCGCGCGGGCGGCCGTCGGGGCGCAGCCGGTCCAGCCCGGCGGCCTCGGCGAGCCGCAGGGCGGTGCGGACCCGGGCGCCGGAGCCGGCGAGGGCGAGCAGCGCGCGGTCGTGGTCGGCGCGCTGGAGGGCGGCCGGGTCGTCGAGCAGGGTGTCGTCGAGCATGCGGCGGGCCTCCGGCTGGTGGCTGGGCGCTGAGGACGGCGGACGGAGAGCGGAGGACGGGCCCCCGGGCGGGGCCGCCCCTCCAGGATCAGGCCGGGCGGCGGGCCTCGTCCACCAGCAGGACCGGGATGCCGTCGCGCACCGGGTAGATCAGACCGCAGCCCTCACCGGTGCAGAGCAGCTCGGGCTGCTCCTCGGTGCCGCCCTCGGTGAGCGCGGCCCGGCACTGCGGGCAGACCAGGATCTCCAGCAGGAAGGATTCGAGCTTCATGGCGTTCGGTCTCCGGTCTCGGTGCGGGGTTGCGGCGGGCGGGCACAGCGGTGCCCCGGCCGAGAGGAAACCCTACCGGCCGGGGCACCGGGGCCGTACGTCAGGCGCGGACCACGGCCAGCACGCCGTCGCGCAGCTCGGCCATCTTCGCCGGGTCCTTGGCCTCGACGTTCAGGCGCAGCAGCGGCTCGGTGTTGGAGGCGCGCAGGTTGAACCACCAGTCCGCGCCGGCCACGGTGAGGCCGTCCAGCTCGTCGACGGTGGTGCCCTCGACGGCGAAGGCGGCGCGCACGGCGGCGGTGCGGCCGGCCTGGTCGGCGACGGTGCTGTTGATCTCACCGGAGGCGGCGTACCGGTCGTACTCGGCGGTCAGCCCGGAGAGGCTGCCCGGCTGCCCGCCGAGGGCGGCCAGCACGTGCAGCGCGGCGAGCATGCCGGTGTCGGCGCGCCAGAAGTCGCGGAAGTAGTAGTGCGCGGAGTGCTCGCCGCCGAAGACGGCGTCGGTGACGGCCATCTCCTGCTTGATGAAGGAGTGGCCGACGCGGGTGCGCACCGGGGTGCCGCCGAGCTCGCGGACCACCTCGGGGACGGTCCAGGAGGTGATCAGGTTGTGGATGATGGTCGGCTCGGCCTCGCCGGCGGCCTTGGCGCGGGCGATCTCGCGGGCGGCGACCAGCGCGGTGATGGCCGACGGGGAGACCGGCTCGCCGCGCTCGTCGACGACGAAGCAGCGGTCGGCGTCGCCGTCGAAGGCGAGGCCGAGGTCGGCGCCGACCTCGCGGACCCGGGCCTGGAGGTCGACCAGGTTCTTCGGGTCGAGCGGGTTGGCCTCGTGGTTGGGGAAGGTGCCGTCCAGCTCGAAGTACATCGGGACGAGCTCGATCGGCAGGCCGTCGAAGACGGTGGGCACGGTGTGCCCGCCCATGCCGTTGCCGGCGTCGACGACGACCTTGAGCGGGCGGATGGCGGCGAGGTCGACCAGCCCGAGCAGGTGGTCGGCGTAGCCCCGCAGGGTCTCCCGCTCGGAGAGGGTGCCCGGGCGGACGTCGCGCGCCGGGACGGTGACGGTGTCGTCCTCGGCGGTCCAGGACTCGACCAGCTCGCGGATCTCGGCGAGGCCGGTGTCCTGGCCGACCGGGGCGGCGCCGGCCCGGCAGAGCTTGATGCCGTTGTACTGGGCCGGGTTGTGGCTGGCGGTGAACATCGCGCCGGGCAGGTCGAACGCGCCGCTGGCGTAGTACAGCTGGTCGGTCGAGCAGAGGCCGATCTGCACGACGTCGGCGCCGTAGCCGGCCGCGCCCTCGGCGAAGGCCAGCGTCAGCGACGGGGAGGAGGGGCGCATGTCGTGGCCGACCACGATCGCGGTCGCGCCGGTGACCTGCACGAACGCGGCGCCGAAGGCGCGGGCGAGGTTCTCGTCCCACTGGTCCGGGACGACGCCCCGTACGTCGTACGCCTTCACGAGCTGCTTGAGGTCGCGCACTGCGGCTCCACCCTGGTTCTGTGTCTGATCGGCGAACTCGCCGGCGCCCTGGCCGGCGGGCTGATCGCCCGTGGTCACGATACGTCCGGGCGCGGCGGCGGCCGCTGTCCGGTACAGGGGGGCAGCGTACCCGGGCGGACGGAACGGTTCGTGCGGGGGCGGGACGCGGGACCCGGGCGCGCGGCCGTCGGCCGGGCGGCGGTCAGTTGTCGGGCGAGCGGAGCACCCGGAGGTGGCTGCGGCGGCCGCCCCCGGTGGACTCGCCCTCGGGGGAGCGGCCCTGACGCGGGGTCTGCGGGCGGGCGGCCTCGCGGACGGCGTTGGCGAGCGCCTCCAGGTCGTCGCTGCTGCGGCGCAGCGGACCGGCCTCGGCGACGAGCCGGACCACCTCCCAGCCGCGCGGGGCGGTGAGGCGCTCGGCGTGCTCGGCGCACAGGTCGTAGCAGTGCGGCTCGGCGTAGGTGGCGAGCGGTCCCAGGACGGCGGTGGAGTCCGCGTAGACGTACGTCAGCGTCGCGACGGCCGGACGGCCGCACGCGGTCCGCGAACAACGACGTACAGAGCTCACGAGGGTGGACGGTACAGCACTCCCCGCCGGGGAGCGAAGACCGCCTGTCCGGAAGGTGTGCCGTGTCGCCGTCCGCGCGCCGTCGCGGTGCTCCGCTCGCCCCGGGCGAACAGCTGCCGGGGTGGTCCACTTCCGGGCGTCCAAGGACTACTCTCGGCAGTGATATGGACAGCTCCGCACCGCAGTCATCGACGGGACCCTCGCGCCGCCCGCGGCACCGTGACCGGCACGGCCGGGGTCTGCGCGGCCCGCTCGCGCCGCCGCAGGTCCCGATCTCGCTCACCCGCTCCGAGTTGTTCGACGACTACGTGCGCGAGTCGGTGGAACGCCTGGAGCGGCGCTGGCCGCAGCTGATCGAGGTGGAGTTCGCCGTGCAGGAGGTGCCGCTGCACGAGCCGGACGGCACCGATCCGGACGGCGGGGTGCCGCTGGGCCGGGTCTCGCCCGGCCGGAAGGGGCGCAAGAGCCAGATCGTGGTGTACCGGCGGCCGGTGGAGATCCGGGCGAAGTCGCGGGAGGACCGCGCGGCGCTGGTGCACGAGATCCTGATCGAGCAGGTGGCGGAGCTGCTGGGGCTCTCCCCCGACGCCATCGACCCGCGGTACGACGAGGACTGAGCCGGGGACGGCGGAGGGGCCGCACCCGTGATCGGGTGCGGCCCCTCCGGTGCTCCGGCGCTCAGCGCAGGACCACGCCCGGGTCCTGGGCGGCCTTCGGGACCTTGACGCTGGACCGGTCGTCGCGCAGCGCCTGGACGGTGAACATCGGCACGTCCTTGGAGGGGATCGCGAGCATCCGGGCGGCGGCGACCGGGCCGCCGGAGACGGTCTCCACGGTGAGCGCGAAGCTGCCGTTCAGTCCGGCGGGCTCGGGTGCCGGGAGGGCGACGGTGCCGCCGGCCGGCAGCTGGACCTCCTGGGTGGCGGGGGTGCCGCCGCCGGTGCCGGCCGAGGAGGTGACCCGGACGGTGGCGGCCTCGCCGGTGGAGGTGAGGAAGAGCGTGGACGCGCCGCCGCCCCGGTTGTCGGCGACGGTGGCGCGGGCGCCGACCGGCACGGTGCCGGCCAGCCAGGCGGCGTCGGACTTGCCGTTGGCGGCGGCCCGGTCGATCCGCAGGCCGGCCACCACCGGGGTGGAGTGCTTGGCGTCGCTGGGCGACAGCCGCAGGCCGGCGACCTCGTCGCGGGTCACCTTGCCGAGGTCGACCGCGGCCACCATGCCGGCCTTGACGTGGATGGACTCGTTGCCGGCCGGGGTGAACCAGCCGTTCTTGCCGGAGAGCTCGATCTTCAGGTCGGCGTCGTCCTCCGGCGGGGCCCAGACGACCAGGTGGGCGGCCGAGGTGTCGGCGGGCAGACCGGGCAGCACCTGGACGGCCGCCGGGTCGGCGGAGGCGGGCACCCAGTCGGCGCCCTTGCTGCCGTCGGCGGCGTGCAGGGCGGCGCCGACCCGGCCGGTGCGGGCGACCACGTGCACGGCGAGGTCGGCGACCTGGCCCTTGCTGAGGGTGGGCAGCAGCACCGACTGCGAGCTGCCGGGGGCGACGGTGATGCTGTTGGCGGCGTCGTTCTCGATCAGGCCCTTGTCGCCGTAGAGCTTGAGGTCGACCACGGCGGCGCTGGATTCCGTGTTCACCAGGCTGATGTAGTCGGTGCGGCCCTCGGCGGTGGAGGCGCCGACGAACCAGAAGCCGGTGCCGGCCGGCGTGCAGGTGATCCCGGACAGGCCGAGGCCGCGCTGCTCGGTGACGGTGGTGGTCTGGGTGACGGTGAAGCCGGGGGCGAGCGCGCCGGTGGCGACGGCCCCGGTGCCGGGGGCGATGTCGCCGTTGGCGGCGGGGCCGGTCACCGGGGTGCCGGGCTTGGCCAGGGTGAGCCGGGCGTCGGAGGGCGCGGCGTCCTTGGCGGGCGCCGGCGCGGCGGTCGGGGCCGCGGGCGCGCCGGTGGCGGCCGGGGCGGCGGGCGCGGCGCTCGGGGCGGCGGTGGCCGGCGGGGCGGCCGGCGCGGCCGCGTCGGAGAGCCAGCCGGCGCCGCCGGCGGCCTCGCCCGAGCCGGAGCCCGAGCCCGAGCCCGGCGGGGTGTACGCGGTGAGGGTGGTGGCACCGGTCAGGCCCTGGAGCGGCTGCGGGCAGACCGCGGTGCTCCGCTCGACCTGCGCCGAGGTGGCGGTGGCCCGGTCGGTGCGGGCCGGGGCGGCCGGCGGGCGGAGCTCGGCGATGCCGAACACCGCCGCGAGCACCACGCCTGCGGCCAGCAGCGACCTGGTGGTCCGCGCCACCGAGGAGCCCTTCGGGGCGGGGGCGCCGTCGGAGGCCCTGCCGGGCGCGGCCTCGGGGGCGGTGTCCGTTGCGCCGGACTTCTTCCTGAAGGCGGGCTTCTTCATCGCGGTCAGCTCCCGGATCCGTGGTGCGGGTACCGGCCCGGGCCGTGCGGGCCGTTCGGGTCGTGGGGCTCGTTCGGGTCCGGCTGGTCGTAGTAGGGCTCGGCCTGCTGCTGCCCGGGCACCCAGGGCTGCTGGCCGGCCTGCTGGCCCGTCTGCTGGTACTGGTCGTAGCCGTACTGCTGGTCCGCCGGGTACGGCTGGTAGCCCTGCTGCTGGTAGCCGTCGCCGTACCCCTGGCCGCCGTACGGCGCGCCCACCGGCTGCTGCGCGGCGTACGGGTCGTAGCTGTACGGGTCGGCCTGCGGGTAGGCCTGGTACGGGTCGGTGTACGGCTCGGCCTCCTGCGCGGCGGCGGCCGCCTGGACCGCCCCCGCCACCGGCTCGCCGGCGGACTGCGCCGGGATCGCGCCCGGCCGGCCCTCGTACACCCCGGTGTCCGGCTCGTCGGCCTCCGGGGCCTCGCCCTCGGCGCCCTCGGCGCGCTCGGCCATCCGGCGGGCCCGGCGGCTGCCGGGGGCCGGGGCCTGCGCCTGGGCGGCGGCGGCCAGCGCGGCGGCCTCGACCACGCCCTCGGGCAGGTCGTCGTCGTTGTGGTTGCGCCGGCCGGGCAGGGCCAGCACCAGGACGGTCAGGCCGAGCAGCAGCTGGGCCCAGATCCAGCCGGTGTGCAGCAGGCCGTCCTCGCGGGTGACGAGCAGCTTGCCGCCGCCCGCCGGGAGCTTGAAGCCCTGCGCCCAGCCGTCGACGGTGACCGGCTCCAGCGCGGTGCCGTTCACGGTGGCCTTCCACTGCGGCGCGGCGGACTCGGCCAGCCGCAGCACCCGGCCCTCGGGGCCGGCCGGCACGGTGGTGTCGACGTCGCGCTCACCGGCCGGGACGACCACGGGGACGGCGCCCGGGGCGGTGATCAGCGCGCGGGTGGCGGGGGTGCCGTCGACCTGCCAGAGCGCGGCGCCACCGTCCTGGTTGGCCTTGACCAGGCCGGGGGTGGTGTCCAGGACGTCCTTGAAGACGCCGATCAGCGGCTGGTCGACCAGCACGTAGGCGATGCCGTAGCGGGAGAGCGCGCCCGCCTGGTCGGCGCCGGAGCCGGCCAGCAGGCTGCCGACCGTGCGGTCCAGGCCGGCCGTGGTGCCGGTGGCCGGGTCGACGGTGGACTCGGCCTGGCCGAGCGTCAGACCGGCGCCGCGGACCACGGTGTAGTCGACCGAGCCGCCCTTCGGGTCGCCGGTGACGACCAGGGTGCGGGAGCGGTCGGTGGTGCCGGCCTGCTCGGCGATGAACGCGGGCACCTGGGAGCCGCGGCCGCGGTGCAGCGGGCCGTCGGCGCCGGTGACGGCCCACCAGAGGCCGGTGCCCAGCGGGGCGAGCACGGCGGCGGCCACCACCAGGGCGGCGACCGGCTGGCGCCAGCCGAAGGCGATGCCGGCCACGCGGGCGTTGGCGCCGTCGGCGCCGATCGCGGCGGCGGCCAGCAGGGCGACGCCGGCCAGCAGGGTGGCGGGGCCGGACCACGCGGGCACGGCCGGACCGCCGGAGGCCGGGGTGACCGCGGTGCCGGCCACCGCGACGGCGAAGAGGAGTCCGGCGCCGGCGGCGCCCCAGGCGGCGAGCACCGCACGGCGGCGGTCGGCGCGCAGCAGGGCGGCCAGCGCGGCGAGCACCACGCCGGCGGAGAGCCAGACCGGCGGCACCCCGGCGCCGCCCGGGTTGACCAGGAGCAGCCCGGTGGCGGTCGGCCCGGCGCCGTGCAGACCGGGCAGGCCGGCTTCGAGCAGCAGCCGCTGCGGGTGCGCGAGCACCTGGAGCGACCAGGGCGCGAGCACGCCGACCGGCACCGCGAGGATCACCAGGACGCGCAGGCCGAGCAGGCGCAGCGCGGTCGCGCCGGAGCCGAAGGCACCGCCGCGGACCACCGCGGTGACCAGCATGGCCAGGCAGAGCGGGACGGCCAGCGCCCAGACCAGCGGGACGAAGGCGGTGGCCAGGGTGAGCAGCAGGACGGTCGTCCAGGCGGAGCGCCAGCCGGGGCGGGCGCCCTTGGCGGCGCTCTCGTCCCGGATACCGAGGCCCGCGGTGATCGCGGCGGCGCGGGCCAGCGGCGGCAGCAGCACGGCCAGGACGGCGGTGCCGATCCGGCCCTGGGCGAGCGCGCCGGTGGCGGCGGGCAGCAGCGCGTAGGTGGCGCTGGCCCAGGCGCGGACCAGCTTGGAGTCGATCAGCGGCCGGGAGACCAGGTAGGCGCTGACGGCGGAGAGCGGGACGGCGAGGACGACCAGCAGGGTGACCGCGAGGTCGGCGTGGTCGAACAGCATCCAGGAGAGGATCGACAGCACCGCGAGGTAGGGCGGCGCGGCGGCGGTGGAGCCGGTGCCGACGGGGTGCCAGGCGTCGGCGTACGCCGACCAGAGCCCGGCCGCGCCGTCGGTGGCGGGCAGCAGGGCACCGCCGAACAGCGCGCCGCCGCCGAACAGGCCGCGGCAGGCGACCAGCGCGAACACCAGCAGGGCCGCGAACAGCACCGGGGCGGGGCGCCGGACGAGCTTCTTGAGCAGCGCGAACTGCTCGACGACCAGGTCCTCGGCGTCCTCGTCGCCGCCGGCCTCGACGCCGCCGTGCCGGCCGCCGGCGTCGTCGCCGCCCCCTATGCCGAGCGAGCCGATGGCGCCCTCGACGGCGAGCCGGGCGGTGGCGCCGGGCGCCGGGAAGAGCGTGCGGTCGTCCAGGGCGTCGGCGGAGCGGGAGCGGGCGCGGCGTTTGCGGGCGGCCATCAGCCGGGGCAGCCGGACGAGTTCGTGGCCGAGGCCGGCGAGTTCGTCGAAGGCCTGCTTGGGGTCCTTGCCGAGCAGGTTCGCGACCACCCGCAGCAGCGTGCCGAGCACCAGCCGCAGCAGGACGTAGGGGAAGAGCGCGCCCTTGGAGTTGGCGAGCAGGGTGTAGACGGCGCCGGCCTTGTCCACCCGGTGCGGGTGGGCGGGGCCGCAGTCGATGGCGCGGCGCTCGCGGCTGGCGGCCTCGGCGTGCCGGAGCACGGCGTCCGGGGCGACCACGACGCGGTGGCCGGCGGCGTTGACCCGCCAGCAGAAGTCGGTGTCGTCGCGCATCAGCGGCAGCGCCCGGTCGAAGCCGCCGAGTTCCTCGAAGACGTCGCGGCGCACCAGCATGCCGGCGGTGGAGACGGCGAGCACCGGGCGGACCTGGTCGTGCTGGCCCTGGTCCTGCTCGCGCCGGTCGAGCCCGGTCCAGCGGCGGCCGGAGCGGGCGATGGTGACGCCGACCTCCAGCAGCTGCCGGCGGTCGTACCAGCTGCGCAGCTTGGGCCCGACGACGGCGGCGCTGGGGGTGGAGTCGGCGACCTGGAGCAGCCGGCGCAGCGCGTCGGTCTGCGGCTCGCAGTCGTCGTGCAGCAGCCAGAGCCACTCGACGGGCCGGGTCTCCCGGGGGCCGCCGCGACCGAGGTCGTCCTGCTCGCCGAGCGGGTCGCCGAAGTCGTCCCAGCCGCCGGTGACCGGGTCGTAGCCGGAGGGGTCGAGCCGGTAGGGCAGGTCCTCGGCGCGCAGCGGGGGGCTGTTGAAGACGGCCTCGCCGACGGCGGTGCCGAAGCCGGCCCGGCGGCCGAGGACGGTCGGGCCGCTCTCCGGGAGCCAGTCGGCGAGGGTTTCGGCGAGCAGGCGCGGGGACTCGTCGGTGGAGCCGGTGTCGACGGCGAGCACGCGCTGGACCTGGCGGTCCTGGCCGAGCAGGCCGGCGAGGGCCCGGGGCAGCCAGCGGGCGCCGTCGTGCGAGACGATCACGGCGGTGACCAGGTGGCGCGGGTAGGCGGGCGGCCTGCTGGAGGAGAAGCCGCTCTGGTGGCTGAAGACGGTCATCGCGTGCGCGGGCCCCAGTTCTCGGTGGACACAGCCGGTGAACGGCAACCGGATGGCGCACCACACTAACGGCTCCCGGTAGCGGCTCCGTCCACGGCGTCCGTCCGCACCGTGCGCCCGGGAACGCGGAAGCGCCTCACCACCGGTGGTGAGGCGCTTCGTCGCAGGTCGTCCGTGCGGGCCGGTTGTTCGATGATCCTGGGTCCGGGGATCCGGGGGACGCGTCCACCCCGGTCAGACGGCGCTCTTCTTGAGCCGGCGGCGCTCGCGCTCGGAGAGGCCGCCCCAGATGCCGAAGCGCTCGTCATTGGCCAGGGCGTACTCCAGGCACTCGGAGCGGACCTCGCAGGCGAGGCAGACCTTCTTGGCCTCGCGCGTGGAGCCGCCCTTCTCGGGGAAGAAGGATTCCGGGTCGGTCTGGGCGCACAGCGCGCGCTCCTGCCAGCCGAGTTCCTCTTCCTCCTCGATGCCGTCACTGATCAACAGCTCAAAGAGCTCGCTCATGTGGCGCGCCTCCTCTGCCCCTATTGGCGTCCCCGTGGTTGCCGTTGCCTCGTGCGGCCGACGACACGAGTGAAATTACAGTTGCGTCACTCTGGCCCAGTCAAGCCGAGCTCTGGTATTGGGGCCAGGATTCACTCCCCGGCACCAAGCCGTTACGAATAGTGTACATAACCGGACACATCGGACCTCCCGCCCGATTGCCCTCGAAGGCTGGTGAACCCTTCGCAACCGGGGGCCGGGTGACGCGCAGTCACCGCCACAGGCCGGTCATCGCCCTCTCTTCCCGGCGATCTTCCCATCGAAACATAGAGGGTGATTTATCACCCCATCGGGTACTTCGTGGCCCATCTCACCCGAATGTCCACTCTCTCCGAGTTGACACCGCCCCCGCGGATGCGATGTCCTAGCTTCCATGTCAGAGTTCGCCAGCCCCCGGAGCGGTTCCGCCCTCCGCCGTGCCGTGAACTCCTGTTGTCGCCTCTGTTCCTGCCGCTGTATCTAGGCGCCCGCCGTCCCGCCGCGCGCCGCCCAGGAAGCACAGAGGCCGCCCGCGATTCCCGCCCCAGGACATCCCGGATCCGGCTGATCCCCTGACGACCCAGCCCTTCCGAGGACGACTCCCGTGCGAATGATCCGCATCCGCAAGCGGAACCGCGACCGCAACAAGCTCACCCTCCGCCAGCCCTCGGCCGGGGGGACCACCAGCGGCCCCCGCGCCGCCACCCGCCCCGTCGCCCCCTCCCCGGCCGCCCGCCCCGGCGACCACCCGTGGGCCGACGGCCTCAGCGACGTCTCCATCGCCGGCGACCCGCTGGCCTTCCCGCACCTCGCCCGCACCGACCTGCCCGGGCACCCCGTCACCGTCGCCGACCACTCCCGGCTGGTCCGCGAGATCGCCGCCGACCGCTCCCGCTGGGAGCCGCTCGTCCGCTACGACGCGCTCACCCGCTGGTACGCCCGGCTGGAGACCGGCCCCGGCTACGAGGTCTGGCTGCTCAGCTGGCTGCCCGGCCAGAGCAGCGGCCTCCACGACCACGGCGTCTCCTCCGGGGTGATGGCCGTCGTCCAGGGCGAGCTCGTCGAACGCTCGCTCACCCACGCCGGGGAAGGCGCCCGGACGCTGCGCCCCGGCGGCCAGCGGGTGTTCTCCGCCGGATACCTGCACGAGGTGGTCAACGGCTCGCTGGAGCCGGCCGTCTCCATCCACCTGTACAGCCCCGGCCTGACCGAGATGAACCAGTACGGGGGCGCCGCGGCCGTGCCCGAGCAGCACCGGCAGACGTCCGCCGAGGTCGGCTGAGACCCGGCGGCAGGTTGTCGAGGACCGGGCTGACGACCCGTCGGCACGTGGCAGGATGGGCGCATGCGCATCGTGGCACTGGCAGGCGGGATCGGCGGAGCGCGTTTCCTGCGCGGACTCCGGGAGGCCATCGGCCCCGAGGACGAGATCACCGTCATCGGCAACACCGGTGACGACATCCACCTCTTCGGGCTGAAGGTCTGCCCCGACCTCGACACCGTGATGTACACCCTCGGCGGCGGCATCCACGAGGAGCAGGGCTGGGGCCGGACCGACGAGACCTGGTCCATCAAGGCCGAGATGAAGGAGTACGGCGTCGGGCCCGAGTGGTTCGGGCTCGGCGACCGCGACTTCGCCACCCACCTCGTGCGCAGCCAGATGCTCACCGCCGGCTACACCCTCAGCCAGGTCACCGAGGCGCTCTGCGTGCGCTGGCGGCCCGGGGTGCGGCTGCTGCCGATGAGCGACGACCGGGTCGAGACCCATGTCCGGATCACCGACGACCAGGGCACCCGGGCGATCCACTTCCAGGAGTACTGGGTCAAGCTGCACGCCGCCGTCGACGCCGAGGCGATCGTGCCGATCGGCGCGGACACCGCCAAGCCGGCGCCCGGGGTGCTGGAGGCCGTCGCCGCCGCCGACGTCATCCTCTTCCCGCCGTCCAACCCGGTCGTCTCGATCGGCACCATCCTGGCCGTGCCGGGCATCCGGGCCGCCGTCGCCGCCGCGCCCGCCCCGGTGGTCGGGCTCTCCCCGATCATCGGCGGCGCGCCGGTGCGCGGCATGGCCGACAAGGTGCTCGCCGCCGTCGGCGTCGAGGCCACCGCCGAGGCGGTCGCGCTGAACTACGGCTCCGAACTGATCGACGGGTGGCTGGTGGACACCGCCGACGAGGCGGCCGTCGCCGCCGTCGAGGCCGGCGGGATCGCCTGCCGGGCCGTCCCGCTGCTGATGACCGACGTCCCCGCCACCGCAGAGATGGCCCGGGCCGCGCTGGCGCTCGCCGAGCAGGTGCGCGGATGACCCTCCTGATCCTCCCCGTCGGCGGGCTGCCCGAGATCGACGCCGACTCCGACCTCGCCGGGCTGATCGCCAAGGCCGCCGAGTACCGGGACGGCGACATCCTGCTGATCACCTCCAAGGTGGTCAGCAAGGCCGAGGGCCGGGTGCTGGAGGCCGCCGACCGGGAGGCCGCGATCGACGCGGAGACCGTCCGGGTGGTCGCCCGCCGCGGCAGCACCCGGATCGTCGAGAACCGCAACGGCCTGGTCATGGCCGCCGCCGGCGTCGACGCCTCGAACACCGCCCCCGGCACCGTCCTGCTGCTCCCCGAGGACCCGGACGCCTCGGCCCGCGCGCTGCGCGCCCGGCTGCAGCGGCTCACCGGGTGCCGGCTCGCCGTCGTCGTCACCGACACCTTCGGCCGGCCCTGGCGCAACGGGCTCACCGACGTCGCGATCGGCGCCGCCGGGCTGCCCGTCGTCGAGGACCACCGGGGCCGCACCGACTCGCACGGCAACGAGCTGGCGATGACCGTCACCGCCACCGCCGACGAACTGGCCGCCGCCGCCGACCTGGTGAAGGGCAAGGCCACCGGCACCCCGGTCGCCGTGGTGCGCGGCCTCGGCCACCTGGTCACCGCCGAGGACGGCGAGGGCGCCCGGCCGCTGATCCGGCCCGCCGCCGAGGACATGTTCCGGCTCGGCGCCTCCGAGGCGATCCGGCAGGCCGTCACCCAGCGGCGCACCATCCGCGCGTTCACCGCCGAACCGGTCGACCCGTCGGCCGTCCGGCGCGCCGTCGCCGCCGCGGTCACCGCGCCCGCGCCGCACCACACCACCCCGTGGCGCTTCGTCCTGCTGGAGACCCCCGAGGTGCGGACCCGGCTGCTGGACGCGATGCTCGCCGCCTGGCGCCGCGACCTCGCCGGGCTGGACGGCTGGGACGAGGAGAAGATCGCCCGCCGCACCGCCCGCGGCGACGTCCTGCGGGCCGCACCGTACCTGGTGGTGCCGTGCCTGGTGATGGACGGCTCGCACGACTACCCCGACGAGCGCCGCGCCGCCGCCGAGCGGGAGATGTTCACCGTCGCGATCGGCGCCGCCGTGCAGAACCTCCTGGTCACCCTGGCCGGCGAGGGCTACGGCTCGGCCTGGGTGTCCTCCACCATGTTCTGCCGCGACACCGTCCGCGCCGCCCTCGACCTCCCCGGCCACTGGGACCCGATGGGCGCCGTCGCCGTCGGCCGCCCCGCCGAACCCCCGCGCACCCGCCCCGACCGCACCGCCGACGCCTTCATCGAGGTCCGCTAGCGCCGTCGGGACCCGCAGTGCGGTGAGGGTTCACCGGCCCCGTCCCGGACACCCCCTCGGTCCTCCCCGGTCAGCGGTGGCGGTGGTCGTTGGGGGTGAGGCGGGGGCCGAAGCGGGGGGCGTGGGCGCCGGTGGCGGTGATCAGGCGGCAGAGGCGGTGGCGGTGCGGGCGGTAGGGCTCCAGGAGCTCCAGCATCTGGGCGTCGTCGCTGCGGACCCGGCCGGCCAGGGCCCAGCCGACGGTGTTGGGCAGGTGGAAGTCGCCGACCGAGACGGCGTCGGCGTCGCCGTTGCTGCGCTGGAGGGTCTCGGCGGCCGTCCAGACGCCGATGCCCGGGACGGCGGTGAGGCGGGCGAACGACTCCTCGTGGTCCATCGCGGAGGCCTCCTCCAGGCGGGACGCCAGGCGGACGGCGCGCTGCACCGTCGCCGAGCGCTTCGGGTCCACGCCCGCGCGGTGCCAGTCCCAGCTCGGCACCAGGGTCCACTCGCGGGCCGAGGGTGCCACCCGCAGGCCCTCGACCGGACCCGGCGCCGGGGTGCCGAAGGCCCGCAGCAGGGCGCTCCAGGAACGGTAGGCCTCGCTGGTGGTGACCTTCTGCTCCAGGATCGCCGGCACCAGGGACTCCAGGACCAGGCCGGTCCTGACCAGCCGCACACCGGCCACCTCGCGCTGGGCCTCGCGCAGCGGGCCGGGCGGCACGACCAGGCCCGCCGGGTCGTCGCCGGCGCCGAGCAGGTCGGGCAGCCGGTCCAGCAGCCACGGGGCGCCCGGGCCCCAGGCGCCCGCCTCGACGACCCCCTCGGAGGGGCGGGCGAGCACCCGCAGGGTGCCGGGGCCGGCCGGGGTGCGGGAGGCGCGCCAGACGGCGCCGTCGGCGGTGGTCCGGTAGGCCGGATCGCCCGGGCCGCGGCGCAGCGGGAGCAGGGTGCGGGCCACGTCCAGCGGGAAGCCGGGCCGCCAGCGGCGCACGGTTCCGGTGCCGGAACCGGCGGTCCTGGGGGCGGGCACGCCCGTGTGCGCGCCCGTCCGCGTGATCCCGCTCACCGCCGTGCACCTCCTGCGCTGTCCGTCGACCATGGGGATATGAACGATACGCGGGTGGCGGAGTTGGCCCCGGGTGACGAGAGTGCCGTGCGGGCCCTCTACCACCGGGTGCTGGAGGGCTGGAACGAGCGGGACGGCGCGGCCTTCGCCGGGCCGTTCGCACCGGACGGCCAGGTGATCGGCTTCGACGGGACCCGGTACGACGGCCGCTCGGTGATGGCCGCCGAGCTCGGGCGGATCTTCGCCGACCACGCGACGCCCGAGTACGTCGCCAAGGTGCGGCGGGTCCGGGCGCTGGCCCCCGGGGTGGCGCAGTTGGACGCGGTGGCCGGCCTGGTGCCGGACGACGCGGACGACCTGGATCCCGCGCTGAACGCGGTGCAGACGGTGATCGCGGTCAACGCGGGAGCGGGCTGGCGGATCGCCCTGTGGCAGAACACCCCGGCCCGGTACGACCTGCGGCCCGAGCTCGCACGGGCGCTGACGGCCGAACTGCGGGGACTGGTCGCACGCGGACCGGGGCCGGGGTGACCGGACCCTAGGGGGTCGCGACGGTGTCGGCGCGGCCCTGGAGGCGGGCCGCCTCGGTGCGGATGCCGGGGAGCTCCGGGTAGAGGGCGGCGCCGGGGCACTCGGTGTTGAAGCCGTCGCGGTGGCCGGAGACGGCGTCGAAGGAGACGGTGGTGCCCGCCGGGTAGCGGCTGGCGCTGGAGCCGGAGACCAGATCGACGCGGCCGTCCGCGTCCCGGCCGGTGAGGCCGAGCTTCCAGGCGGAGATCCGGGCGAGGCCGGTCAGCAGCTCCGGCGGGGGCACGTCCTTGACGTAGGTGCCGATCGCCGCGACGCCCGCCGTGTTGGTGTTGAAGCCGAGGGTGTGGGCGCCGTGCACCGGCAGGTCGGTGCCGCCGGCCCGGCCCTCGTAGACGGTGCCGCAGCGGTCGACCAGGAAGTTGTAGCCGATGTCCCGCCAGCCGTTGCTCTGCACGTGGTACTGGTAGATCGCCCGGATCACCCGGGGCGCGTCGGCGCACTCGTACGCGGTGGCGGTGGCGGTGTGGTGGACGAAGACCGCCCGGACCTGGCCGGTGTACACGAAGTCGGACTCGCGGATGGACTCGTCGGCGCCCCAGCCGGCCCGGGTGACGATCTCGGGGCGCGGGGCCTGCTGGCCGGACCGGCGCCCGCCGCCCGCGGGTTCGGCGGGCCTGGTCCTGGCGGCCGGGGACTCGGCGCCGCGGCCCGGGTCGACCAGCTCGACCCGCAGGCCGCGCGGCGGGCCGGCCGGACCCGCCGTCACCTCGACGGCCACGCCGTCGCTCGGCCCGGTCCACAGCGGGGCGGTGCCCGCGCGCCGGGCGCCGGCGGCGGCCGGGGTGTCCGGCCCGTCCTCGCCGTCGGCGTCCAGCCGCTGCCAGTCGCGCCAGGCACCGGTGGCCGCGTCCCGGGTGCGGACCCGGACGGTGCCGTCCGCCAACGCGTCCGCCGGGCCGTCCCAGGTGACGCCGATCAGCTCGAACCGCGCGGTGGTGCGCGGCGCCAGCGCGCGTCCCGCGGCCGACCGGTGCGGGCCGCCCAGCGGGAGCGAGGCGACGGAGCCGCCGCCCGCCGAGGTCCGCAGCCCGGCCCGCGGCGCGGGGTCGGCGGACGAGGGACCGGACCCGGCGGCGGCCGGGGACAGGGGCAGGACGACGGTGCAGACGGCGAGCAGGACGACGGGGAGGACCACGCGGGGGACGACGGCCGGCCGGCCGCGGAGGCCCTGAGGAAAGATGTGCATAAACCGGATGTTCACGGGATTTCGACCCGCGCGCCACGCCACCCGGCGCCGCTTCGGCCACCCCTCCCGGACGTCCACCCGAAGGCCGTAGGCTGGGGCGCACCATGACTTCGCCTTTCGCTGCCGATGCCCGCACCCCCGTCGAGCTGCTGCACGCTTACCTGCGAGGTGGCACTCCCTCAGTCGACCCCGCGGCCCCGCTGGTCACCTTCTACGACGACGCCAGCGGCGAACGCGTCGAGCTGTCCGCCCGGACCTTCGACAACTGGGTGGCCAAGACCGCCAACCTGCTCCAGGACGAGCTCAACGCCGGGCCGGGCGACCGCGCCGCGCTGCTCCTCCCGGCCCACTGGCAGAGCGCCGTCTGGCTGCTCGCCTGCTGGTCCGTCGGGGTGACGGCGGTTCCGGCCGGCGACCCGGCCGACGCCGACCTGGTGGTCAGCGGCCCGGACGGCCTGGAGGCCGCCCAGGCCTGTGAGGGCGAGCGGGTGGCGCTCGCGCTGCGGCCGCTCGGCGGGCGGTTCCCGCAGCGTCCGGACGGCTTCCTGGACTACGCGGCCGAGGTGCCCGGCCAGGGCGACCGGTTCGCCCCCTACTCCCCCGTCACCCCGGACGCCCCGGCCCTGGAGACCGCGGTCGACGGGCTGCCGCTGAAGCTGACCGGGGAGCAGACCGTCCAGCTGGCCCGCGAGGGCGCGGTCCGGCTCGGGGTGGGCCCGGGCGACCGGGTGCTGTCCACCTTCTCCTACGACGACTGGGCGGGCCTGGAGGCCGGTCTGCTGGCGCCGCTGGCGGCCGGCGCGTCGGTGGTGCTCTGCCGCAACTCCGACGGCCTGGACGCCGACCAGTGGGAGAAGCGAGTGGAATCCGAACGGGTGACACTGCGCCTCGGGTAACCCCCGGCCCCGGCCCGGCGGGTAGGGATCCCTGCCATGGCCGAGGACGACACCGAGCACCCCCCGACCGAACGCCCGCCGACCGACCGCGCCCCGGCCGACCACCCTCCGGCCGACCACTCTCCGGCCGAGGAGGCCGGCGCCGCGGAGCCGGAAGCCGCGCCCGAGGCTTCCGGCGGCCGGCGGCGCCGTCGGCGGCGGTGGCTGGTCGTCGCCGCCTGCGCCCTCGCGTTCCTGCTGGTCGCCTGCGGCACGCTGCTCTGGGTCGCCTACCGCAAGCTCGACGGCAACATCCGCACCGACTCCACCACCGACCAGCTGCTGGCCCGGCTGGAGGCCGAGCGCCCCAGCCGCACCGCCGGGGCCCGCGGTGCGGAGAACCTGCTGCTGATCGGCAGCGACGACCGGACCGGCGCCAACGCCTCCTACGGCACGGCGGGCGGCCAGCGCTCGGACACCACGATCCTGCTCCACCTGGCGGCCGACCGCCGGCACGCGACCGCCGTCTCCATCCCGCGCGACGTCATGGTGACCGTCCCCGCCTGCGAGAAACCGGACGGCACCCGCAGCCGGGCCGGACTGGCGCAGTTCAACTCGGCCTTCGAGACCGGCGGCCCGGCCTGCTCGATCCGGACCGTCGAGCAGCTCAGCGGCATCCGGATCGACCACTACGTGATCATCGACTTCACCGGGTTCAAGCGGATGGTGGAGGCCGTCAACGGGGTCGAGGTGTGCGTCCCGCAGCCGATCCACGACAAGGACGCCAAGCTGGACCTGCCGGCCGGGCGGCAGACCCTGCACGGGGAGCAGGCGCTCGGCTACGTCCGGGCCCGGGAGACCCTCGGCGACGGCAGCGACACCCAGCGCATGGGGCGTCAGCAGCAGTTCCTGGCGGCGCTGATCCGCAAGGTGCAGTCGCAGGACGTGCTGCTCAACCCGACCAAGCTGTGGCCGGTGCTGGACGCGGCCACCTCGTCGGTGCGGGCCGACGGCGGGCTGTCCTCGCTGGGCGCGCTGTACGACCTGACCCAGGACCTGCGCGGGATCCCGTCCGCGGACGTCACCTTCCTGACGGCGCCGCGGCAGCCGTACCGGTTCGACTCGGACCGGGACGAGTTCGTGCAGCCGCAGACCACGCAGCTGTTCGCGGCGCTGCGGGACGACCGGCCGGTGGAGGTGCGGCCACCGGCGTCGGGTCCGTCGCCGACCGCCCAGGCGGCGCCGGCGGTCCCGGGGGTCCCAGGGGCTCCTGGGGCTCCGGGGGTCTCGCTGCCGTTCTCGGCCTCGCGGACGGCGTCGGCGACCCCTCGCGCCGCGTCGCCGACGCCCGCTCCGTCACCGAACGTCACCACCCCTCCGTCGTACGAGGGGCGGACCGCCGACGTGGACGCCTGCGCCGTGCACTGACCCGTATCGACGCCGATCAGCCGTTCATCGGATCACCGTTCCGTACACGGATCATGATCTTGAAAGGTTCTCCCCGGAAATTCCCAGCATCGGATTCACCTGGGGAAATGCCGTTCCGCACCATGGCGGAGATCACATCAGGAACAATTCCCCCACCCGGCTCGTCTAGGGTGTCCGAGTCGGTCGCGCAATTCGCGGACCGGTCCGGGAACCGGACGGAGGGAGGGGACCACCCGTGCAGCAGGACACCCACGGCGTCACGCCGGACGCGGGGCCGCCGCCTCCGTCCGAGCCGTTCGACCCCGCCCGGGGCATCCCCGTCCAGCGCCGGCGCACTTCCGCCGGGGCCGCGCCCGAGGGTTCCGCCGGGGCCGCGACGGCCTCCGGGACCGGGCTCCCGCCCGGCGGCGGCCGGGCCGCCCACCGCAGGGCGCGCGCGGCGCGGCGCAACCGCCGCCGGCGGCTGCTGAAGTGGACCGGCGGCCTCGGCGCGTTCGTCCTGGTGGCCGGCTGCGGCGGCGCTTACTACGCGTACCAGCACTTCAACAACAACATCACCGCCGTCAAGGTGCAGCTGGGCAACGAGGCGGAGCGGCCCCAGCCGGCCGGCGACGCCCTGAACATCCTGGTGATCGGCACCGACAGCCGGGAGGGCCTGGGCCGCTCCTACGGCGACGAGGGCAGCGCCGGGCACGCCGACACCACGCTGCTGTTCCACGTCGCCAAGGACCGCACCAACGCGACCGTGCTCAGCATTCCGCGCGACCTCATGGTGCCGGTCCCGGACTGCGTGACGCAGGACGGGAAGACCGTCCCCGGTGAGTCGCGCACGATGTTCAACAACAGCCTCGGCCAGGAGGGCCGCGATCCGGGCTGCACCTGGAAGACCGTCGAGAAGATGACCGGGATCCGGGTCGACCACTTCGTGATGGTCAACTTCGAGGCGGTGAAGACGCTCTCCACCGCCGTCGGCGGCGTCGAGGTGTGCGCGGCCAAGGACATCAACGACCCGGACTCGCACCTGAAGATGAGCAAGGGCCGGCACGTCGTCCAGGGCGACGAGGCGCTCGCCTTCGTCCGCACCCGGCACGCCGTCGGGCAGGGCGGCGACCTCACCCGGATCCCGCTGCAGCAGCAGTTCATCAGCTCGATGATCCGCTCGGTCAAGAGCAACGGCACCCTGACCGACCCGGCCAAGCTGTGGAAGCTCGCGGACGCCTCCACCAAGGCGCTCACCGTCGACTCCGGGATCGGCAGCGTCGACAAGCTGACCAGCCTCGCGCTGGACGTCAGCAAGGTCGACACCAAGAACATCACCTTCGCCACCGTGCCGGTGCTGGACGACCCGGCGGACGAGAACCGGCTGATACTCAAGCAGCCGGACGCCGGGCAGCTGTTCTCGATGGTGGCGGGAGACCGGTCGCTGACCGAGGGGGCGGCCACTGCGGCTCCGACCGCTCCGACCGCTCCGGCCGCTCCGGGGGCGGCGTCGACGGCTCCGGCCTCCCCGACGGCCTCGGCGGCTCCGGAGGCTCCGACCGCTCCGGCGGTGGACGTGAAGGAGCAGCGGGTGACCGTGCGCAACGGCAGCGGGACGCCCGGGCAGGCGCAGCAGACCGTCGACCGGCTCCAGGCGAAGGGCTACGCCCGGGCCGCGACCTCCGCCAACGCGCCGGTCACGGCGACCACCACCGTCTCCCACCCGGCCGGGAAGGCCGCCGATGCGGCGGCGCTGGCCACCGCGCTGGGCCTGCCCGCCGACGCGGTCAAGGCGGACCCGAAGCTGGGGGCCAAGGACGGACTGGTGCTGGTGCTCGGCAAGGACGCGCCCGCCGCGGCCGCGGCGACGCCGAGCGCGCCGGCCACCGAGGCGCCGAAGGACCTCCAGCGGGTCCAGGCCGACGACGCCGACGTCTGCGCGAAGTAGCCCGCCCCGGCCTGCCCGGCCCGCCCGGCCGCCCGCGGTCAGGAAGCGTCGGCGGGGGTCTCGGTGGGGGTCTCGGCGAGGGTCTCGGTGGGGGCGAGCTCGCCGTCGGACTCCCGGTACTCCTCGCCGGTGCGCGGGCAGCGCCAGCGGTCCGGGCCGGCCGGCTCCAGCGGTTCGCCGGCCCGGCCGACCCACTTGATCCGGCGGGCCGGGACACCGGCGACCAGCGCGAAGTCCGGGACGTCCCGGTGCACCACCGCGCCGGCCGCGACCAGGGCCCAGCGGCCCACCGTCACCCCGGCGACCAGCACGGCGCGCCCGCCGATCGAGCACCCCTGGCGGAGCGTCACGCCCCGGGCGTGCCAGTCGTCGCCGCGCTTGAGCCGGCCGTCGACGTCCACCGAGCGCGGGTAGAGGTCGTTGGTGAGCACCGCGGCCGGGCCGACGAAGACGCCGTCCTCCAGCACGGCGGGCTCGTAGACCAGCGCGTGGTTCTGCAGCTTGACCCGGTCACCGATGCGCACCCCGGGGCCGACGTAGGCGCCGCGGCCGATGATGCAGTCCGCGCCGATCACCGCGTCCTCGCGGACCTGGGCGAGGTGCCAGACCGTCGTCCCGGCGCCGAGCACCGCGCGCCCGTCGACGTCGGCGGTCGGCTCGATCCGGGCCCCGGCAGCGGCGGAAACGGCGGCGGACCCGCCCTCAACTGTCCCCATGGCGCCCGACGATAGCGCCGGGGGCGGGGACAGGAGGGCGGGTCCGCGGGATTGGCCGGTCGGGACCGGTCGGGGCCCGGGAGGGCCGCCGGGATCAGCCCGGGGTCAGCCGCGCTCGGCCACCACGTCGGTGGCGGAGGGCGAGCGGCTGCCGATCACCTTGCGGGCCAGCGAGCGCGGCGAGGTGAGGAAGCCGAAGCCCCAGCTGAGGTGCATGGTCCCGAGGGCCACCGGGAGCAGCGCCTTCGCCTTGGGCGACAGGCCGCGGCCCTCGACCAGCGCGCCGCCGAGGATGCCGAGCAGGTAGGCCCCGGGGGCGGCCAGGAAGACCGGGTGGACGGCCGCGCCGAGCACCAGCCCGAGCGTGACGCCGAGGAAGGCCGCCGGGGGCGCGAGGTAGCGGAGGTTGACCGAGCCCTTGTGGTACCGGGTGACCACCCGGCGCCAGCGGCCGTAGTCCTTGTACTGCTTGGCGAGCGCCCTGACGCTGGGCCGGGGGCGGTAGGTGACGCGCAGCTGCGGGGTGAACCAGACCAGGCCGCCGTCCTGGCGGATCCGGTAGTTGAGCTCCCAGTCCTGGGCGCGGATGAACTCCTCGTTGTAGCCGCCGAGGCGCTCCAGCACCTCGCGCCGGAACACGCCGAGGTAGACGGTGTCCGCCGGACCGGCCAGGCCGCCGGTGTGGAAGGCGGCGTTGCCGACCCCTATCTTCGAGGTCATCGCGGCGGCGACCGCGTGCTCCCACTCGGTCTCGCCCTCGGCGTGCATGATGCCGCCGACGTTGGCGGCCTCCATCTCGTCGAGCAGCCGGACCGCCGTGGTGATGTAGCCCGGGGTGAGCAGGCCGTGGCCGTCGACCCGCACCACTATCGGGTGACGGGAACCGCGGATCGCGGCGTTCAGCCCGGCGGGGGTGCGCCCGGTGGGGTTCCGCACGGTACGGACCCGCGGGTCCTCGGCGGTGAGTTCGGCGGCGATCTCGTCGGTGCGGTCGGTGGACGGGCCGAGGGCGATCACCACCTCCATCGGCCCGGCGTAGTCCTGTTCCAGGATGTGCCGGACGGCCGTGCGCAGGTGTCGTTCCTCGTTGAGCACCGGCATGATCACGGAGACCGCCGGCAGCTCCTCAGCAGCCTTGGTGTTCATCGGGGCCAACCGTACCGGTGCGGGCGGGGTGCCGTCCTGTCCCGGTCTGGGCCGCTGTGCCCGGCCCCGGAGGCGGGCCGACGCGAGGGAACGCCGACGGGACGTTCCGCCGTTGCCGGAGAGCACCAGGAGGAACGTTTCACCGATCGCGGCCCACCGTACTCCCCGGCCCCGGCGCGCCCTCACCCGGCCCGGCCGAGGGCGCCCCTACCATCCGAGAGATGCCCGTCTCCCCCCTCTCCGCCCGGCCCGGCGCCCCGTCCGGACGGCGGCGCCGCTGGCCCCGCCGGCTGGCCGCAGGCATCGCGTTCTGCATCCTCACCACTTCCTGCGGCGGCTGGGCGGTGCTGCACGGCATCGGTGCGATCGACCGGGTCGACGCCTTCAGCGACGACCGGATCCGGCCGGCCGACGACGCCTCCACCACCTTCCTGGTGGTCGGCACCGACGAGCGCGAGGGCATCCCGGAGAACACGCTGAAGACCGTGCTGCACGCCGGCGGCGAGTCCTGCCACTGCACCGACACGATGATGATCGTCCGGCTCGCCGGGGACGGGTCCCGGGCCAGTGTGATCAGCATTCCGCGCGACTCCTATGTGGACATCCCCGCCCACCAGGACGCGGCCACCCGCAAGGAGGTCCCGGCCGGGAAGGGCAAGATCAACGCCGCGTACGGGCTGGGCGGGCCGCAGCTGGCCGTGGCCACCGTCGAGCAGAACACCGGGCTGCGGATCGACCACTACCTCCAGGTCAACTTCGCCGGGTTCGTCGCCGCCGTGAACGCCGTCGGCGGGGTCCGGGTCTGCACGGCCAAGCCGCTCAAGGACGAGTACTCGGGCCTGGACCTGCCGGCCGGCACCAGCGTCCTGGACGGCCCGGGGGCCCTCAAGTACGTGCGCGCCCGGCACGTGGACGGCAGCTCCGACCTGGGGCGGATGCACCGGCAGCAGAAGTTCGTCGCGCAGCTGCTGCACGAGGTGACCAGCAGCGGCACCCTGCTCAACCCGGTCCGGCTGGCCCGGGTGACCGACAGCCTGCTCGGCTCGGTCAAGGCCGACAAGGGGCTCGCGGCCAAGGACGTGATCGCCCTGGCGACCCGGATGAAGGACCTGGCGGCCGGTCGGGCCGACCTCGTGACCGTGCCGCTGGCCTCGGTGGACCATCCGGTCGCGGGGTGGGGGTCGACGGTGCTGTGGGACCGGGAGCGGGCGCGGCAGCTGTTCGACGCCGTCCGGGAGGGGCGGTCGCTGACGGACGGGGCGGCGGCCGCGGAGACGGCGACGACAGCGGCCCCGTCGGCGCCGGCCCCCGTCACACCGGACCAGGTGCACGTCCAGGTGTTCAACGCGGCGGGCACGACGGGGCTGGGCGCCCGGGTCGACGCCGAGCTGCGAGGGGCCGGATTCGCCACCACCGGGGCGCCGTCCAACGCCCCGTCCGGCACGGCGGCCGGGCGGACGGTGATCCGGTACGACCCGCGCTGGGCGGAGTCGGCGCGGACGCTGGCGGGCGCGGTGCCGGAGGCCGCGCTGACGCCGGTGCCGGGGCTCGGGGTGATCCTCCAGCTGTACGCGGGCGCGGACTACCCGGCGGCAACGCCGACGGTGGCGGGGGCCGGTGTGGCGGGGGCGGGAGCCACGGCGGGGGCGGGGGCCACGGCGGGGGTTGCCGCTCCGCCGCCCCCGGGGCCGGGTGCGGCGCCGTCCGGGCCGGCGGGTGAGGCGCGGGCGGAGGAGGCGGGGCCGGGCGCCGCGGAGCGGGCGAGCGACATCATCTGCCCGTGAGCGCGTTCGCCGCCCGGACCGCGCGGAACCACGCGGAACCACGAGGGGCAGGGTGCCCGCGGCACCCTGCCCCACCCCCCGGTGCCCCCCGGCCCCCGCTCCCCCGGGTTGTACGGGTTCTACCGGGCGCCCCCCCCTACCCCCAACCGGGGGTCGCCCGCCGTGAGTGCGGGGCGGTCGCCGCGGGGGCGGTGA
>NZ_JBHJUI010000049.1:0-26495 GCF_042268405.1 Kitasatospora sp. NPDC056184
CCACCCCGCAACGACCAACGCCGGTCTCCGAGACAAGTCTCGGAGACCGGCGTCACTCACCGCAGCCGATCACTCACATTCGCCAACAGCGTCCGTCGGGCAGGGGGCCGCCCACAAAGCGGCTCAGCTCCCCTGGAGTAGGAAGTCGGCCTCGTCGACTTCCCACTCCGCGCCCAGCAGAGTGGTGCTTGGTGGTGCTCGCTCACCCCGAGCGAGCACCACCAAGCAAGGTGCCCCGGAACGACAGTGGGGTGGTCGCGGCGTCCAGCCACGACCACCCCGCCCCATGGGTCCCGCCGGTCAGCCCCGGCCCCGGCCCCGGCCTCCGGCCCGGCGAGAGCCGTCCCTTGCCGATCCGTGGAGCACTGAAAAGGAATCGAACGGCGGATCCCCCCTTGCTACGCTGCCCGAATGGCATCGGTCAGGCAGGTTCAGGTCACCTTCGACTGCGCGGAACCCACGCGCCTCGCCCGCTTCTGGTGCGAGGTGTTGGGGTACATCGTGCCGGGGCCGCCGGAGGGGTTCGCCACGTGGGACGACTTCGACCGCCTGCACACACCCGAGGACCAGCCCCGGTACTTCGCCTGCAGCGACCCCACGGGCGCGGGCCCGCGACTGCTCTTCCAGCGCGTTCCCGAAGGCAAGGTCGTCAAGAACCGGGTGCACCTCTGCGTGCGGGCCGGCACCGGGCTCGTGGGCGATGAGCGCCTGGCCACGCTGGAGGCCGAACGCGACCGGCTGGTCGCGCTCGGCGCGGTCTGCGAGCGGGTCATGGTCGCCGACGGGGAGTACGAGTCGTGCATCGTGATGCGGGACCCCAACACACGTGACTACCAGTTCTGTGCAGCATAGCCGCAGGTCAGCGGCAACGACAGAGCCCCGCCCGGCGCTTGGCCGAACGGGGCGGTAGGCCCGGATCAGCCTTCGAGCTTGATGGTGACCTTGCCGATCCGGTCGCCCTCGACTTCGCCGTTTGCTTCGTGACCCGTCCACCAGTTTTTCTCTTGCAGCTCGGCCCACACGGCGGCCGGTATCGTGATCACGAGGTTCGCCGACTCTTCGAGGCCATCGGTCAGTTCGATTCTCAGGGGGTTCGCCATGGCTGCGAGGGTACTGCTGCCGTGGTGTTCATCGGCAGCCATTTCGTAGGGGTGCTGCATGGTGCATGTGACCCTGGCTGCGGCTGTCGCGGGCTCTCAGTCCCATTCGATTTGCTGGCCCTCGGTGCCGACGACCAGCCGCAGCCTCTCGCCCGTGGGCTCTCCTGCGGCGCGCCATCGGGTGATCAGCTCGGCCACGGAGTCCCAGAGCTCGACCGGCCCTCCCTGTCGAACGAACCAGCGGCCCTCGTCCTCGAACACCACGGCCCACGATCCGCCGTCCACGTCCACTAGGACGTGTTCGGTACGACCGTTCCGGGGCATGGCGAAGTACTGCGCAGTGGGCGCCGCGAACTGCGCCACGAACCGGGCGGCCCACCGGTCGAACAGGTCGGCGCCGACGCTCGTTGGGCGGGCCTCGCCCTGGTCCAGTGCGGGCAGCATGCCGAGCGGCGGGGGCATGTGGGGGCGGGCGAACATGAACGACACACCGTCGCCGAGCACCGGACCGCTCGCCGTGCCGTCCTCGGCCACCGTGAGCCGCACCAGTTCGGAGGCGTTCATCCAGCCGCCCACGGTCACCAGGATCTCGCCGCCCGGCCGCGTCTGATCGATCCACTCGGCCGGAACGGTCCGGACCCCGCATGTGGCGATGATTCGGTCGTACGGCGCCCCCTTGGCGTAACCGGCGAGTCCGTCACGGACCACCAGATCGGGCCAGTAGCCGAGTCCGCCGAGCGCCACGGACGCCCTAGCCGACACTTCCGCGTCAACCTCGATCGACGTCACGTGATCGTCACCAAGGACGTGCGTCAGTAGGGCAGTTGAGTAGCCGGTACCGGTGCCTACCTCTAGCACGGACATGCCGGGCTGCACTCCCAGGTCTTCGAGCATTCGGACCACCAGGCCGGGCAGCGTTGAAGACGACGTGGGCGCCTGAGCCAACCGGCCCTCGACCTGTCGGGGCACCACACAGCCGGCGAGCTGCGTCACCAACGTGTCGTCCTCGTACACGCGGCCGATCAGCTCGGGCGACTTCTCCAGCGACACGGGCCGGTACCACCCGCCGCCGTCGTGTTCGAACCAGCCACCCGACAGAAACGCCTCACGCGGGACCGCCAGCACGGCCGCTTCCCATTCGGCGCTCCGGATCACCCCAGCTTCCTTGAGCTGTGCGGCCAGCACCGCCCGCAGCCCTTCGGACTCGCTCACTCGGATACTCCGTTCTCCAGTAGATCGGCGATGGCGGACGCGATCGGTAGGCCCGCTTCGTGCTCCAGCCACGCCCATTGGCCATTCGGGTTGCACTCCAGAAACCACCATTCAC
This sequence comes from Kitasatospora sp. NPDC056184, assembly GCF_042268405.1. NCBI lineage: Bacteria > Bacillati > Actinomycetota > Actinomycetes > Kitasatosporales > Streptomycetaceae > Kitasatospora > Kitasatospora sp. NPDC056184. Next base: position 2,428 of record NZ_JBHJUI010000049.1, read on the forward strand.
CCTCGGCGGTCACGGCGAAGTCGAACGCCCCGAAGCGCAGGCTGAAGTCACCGAGGAACCGCAGGAGGGCGGCCCGGACCGGCCCGGGGCAGTCCACGGGTTCGTACGTCAGGTTCCGGTACTCGCTGCGCCAGTCGACCACCCCGGGAGGGGCGGTGATCAGAGCACAGAACACCTGGTCGCCGACCACCACGGCGCGCACGTCGCCGGACTTTGGCACCTGTGCCTGAAAGAGGTGGGCACAGTTGGTCACAGCGCCGGTGATCTCCCCTGGCTCGACCGGCGCCGCCCAGATACCGACAGGTTCGCCGTCCACGTCGTACGCCCCGGCGTGCAAGGGCTTGTAGATCGTGGGTTGCGCGGCGGCGAACAGCTTTGCTTCGGCCGGGCTGTTGGTGACCAGCGTCGCCGGGACGGACAGCCCGAGCCGGGAAGCTACAGAGAGTTGCGCGGGCTTGTACTCGGCTCGGGCAATGGCCTGCGGGTGACTCAGGTAGAGACAGCCCGGAAGCGCACCGAGCACGCCGCCGAGCCCGCGCCGGTTCTCCTGTGCGGCGAACCGGTCGGCCTGGTGGTCGCTCTCCGGCGTGTACGGGTTCGGCCGCCGGTGGTAGAGCGCGCGGACGCGGGAGAGATCGGCAGAACGCTCGCCTACCGTGAGGCTCCCCGACCAGCCACCGGCCGTGATCGCAGCAGCCAACGTGGCGCGGGTCGGGAAGTCGCGTCCAGGGTCGAACCGGAGGACGGGCACCCGGCGCCGGTTCAACTCCGCTATGACCAGATCGGCGGTCGGGTCCTCGGTTTCCGTCGAGACCAATACCGGGCGTCCGTCCACGGTCATACCTCCTAGTCCTGCGTCGCGTCGTGGCCGGTGTCGGGGTCGTTCTTCCCGTCCTTGCCGATGGCGGTGGGCGGGTAAGTGTTGACGCTGGTACCGTGCTTGCCCATCTCGGCCACGGTCAGGGTGCCGTCCTCACCGGCCCACAGGCCGGTCTGCGTCTCCGGGTCGAGCCCGGCGAACCGCACGGGCGACGGATCACCGCCGTTGCGCAGCGGTGCCATGCGCCCCATGCCCCACGGGGCACCGGGGAGGAGTTCGATAGCGGTGCTCAACGTGCCTCCTACGTCTCAATGTTGCTCAGAGATACGGACTCCCACCTTGCCCGCTCCGTCCCGTCACCGGGCAGGAAGAGCCAACGCGGGGTTGTGCCCCGCCCCGGCGAGGATTGCCCTTTCCGTCCGCCGGGACGGGAGTCAATGAGCCCGGGGCGGTCGCCCGGGACGGCTCTTCTCGTACTGGTTCTCAATCGACACCGGGCCCGCGCACCGGTACGTGTGGCAGTCCTCCCGGCCGTCCTCGTCGGTCCGACTGATCACGACCGTCGTGCGCCGGATCTGGCCGCTCAGCGGATCGGCCGCCTTCGTACGCTGCTTCACCGTCCACCTACGGCCCTCGGCGTCCGCGAACTGCCGACCTGATGCAGGAAGTTCGAGCCGCTCGATACAGCCATCCGGGCGCTGCGGGCACTGGCAGCCGGTGGCCTCGGTGACCGTCGGGAGCGTGCCGTCCGTGAAGCGGGGAAGCGAGGCGCCGGGGGTCCGACGGGGCAGCTCCTCTACGCGGCGCGGCACTGTTCGGCGTCCATACGCAGACGGACCCCGCGACACGCGGCGGCGTACGCGGCCCGCACCCTCGCCTCGGTGAACGGTTGGACGTACTTACACAGGCCGTCGAGGGGCACCCATTCGAGGGCGGAGATCGACGTCCCGCGCGCGGGCAGGGACAGGGCGCCCGCCTCGGTGTCGGTCATCGCCCCGCCGTCGAGGACCACGTGCAGCAGCTCGGCCGCCCCGGTGTCGAAGTTGGCGGGGTGCGGGTCGCGGACGAGTACGCCCGTGACGGCCCTGCGCATCGTCAGATCATCGGCGAGTGCCCGGCTGGCAGCCTGCTCCGCCGTCTCGTCCGGGTGCGCGCTGCTGCCGGGCATCATGAAGTCGGTCCGGCCCGCTGGCTGGACCAGCAGCACGCGGCGTCGAGGGTCGCGGATCAACACCGACACGTCGACACGGCTCCGGGCGGTCAACGACTCAAGGCGCAGGGGAAACACGGAAGTTGCTCCGATCGGTGAAAACGGCTTCGAGGGTGGCCCCGCCCACCCGCGACGGGGTGCGAGCACGGGCGGGGCCGGTCCCGTACCAAGCGGCGGTACGGGAGTTGGAGCCCGTCCCGGCCGGAGCCCTTTCCGAGAGACGTCCGGCCGGGACGGGGGTCTTGGGGACTACTTCGAGGGGGCGGTGTCAATCGTCCGCCGACCGTAGGGCGCACGGCCGCAGTCCTCCACGCGCGGAACGTCCGGGGCCGCCGGGTCGAACACCAGGAACCCGAACTGTCCGCACTTGCGACAGAACCAGCCGGCGAGCCCGTCCGCGTTCGGCGCTTCGGGCTGGATCTCTGCGCCGCACCGACAGGGAAACGGCTTCGGCGCCTCCGAGAGGCCACTCACTTGACGCGCCCCCTCACGTGCCGCGAGGACGATCGTCGCGCCTCTTGGCACAGAGCCGTACCGTGCCGCAGGGACGCTCTTACGCGGGCTCGGGCCCGTCTCCGGCGCCACCACATTTCCCAGTCTCCGCCGTAGACGATGCCGAGCATGGCCACCGCTAGGGCCAGGAACAGCCACACCGACCGGCGGGCGCCGTGCGGGTCGAACCTGCCGAGGGCGAACACCAGGACGGCAGGCCCGAGAGCGGCTGCCACGGCCAGAGCGGCGGTCACGGTACTTGGGCGTTTCACTGCTGTCCCTCCGATCAGCGCCGGACTGTTGTGATTCACCAGTACAGGGCTGCCGTTCGCAGTTGGACAGAGCAAGGATGACGCATCCATGTGGCATCCATGTCTCAGAGTCTCTGCACCGAGTGCTCTGACCTGCTAGAACGGGTAGTCAGAGACCGGGAGGCGGTATGGCAGAGCGGCGCAGGGCCCTTTCTGAGAGGCGAAAGTCCCTTGGATTCACTCAAGAGTCCTTTGCTCAGGCTCTGGGTGTGGATCGCTCTACTGTGGCGAGATGGGAAAGCGGAAAGGTAGGCCCCCAGGATTGGCAGCGCCCGACCCTGGCCAAGGTCTTGCGAGTCACGCTAATTGAGCTTGACTCCCTTCTATACGGCGCAGTAACCCCGAAGCCATCACAAGACGAAGATGTCCCCGTCATTACGCCAGAATATGACGATGAGATCGAAGCACTGGAACTCGCACGCAGAGTCTCTGCCAGTGACGTAGGCAGGGAAACGCTCGAACGCCTTGAGCTGACTTTTCATGACCTGGCAACAAAATATCCAACCGTAGCCCCTCAAGAACTCTTGGGGAAGGTGCGGAAATATGCACTCTACGTAGCCGATCTTATGGATGCAAAAAAGACTCTTGCCGAGCACCGGAAGCTACTCGTGATAGGTGGCTGGTTCTCTCTTCTCGGCGCAACTCTGCATATTGACCTTAATCAGCAGGACGCAGCAACTGCGAGACTGCGAACGGCAATGACTCTCGCGCGGCACGCCGAGAATTCAGAAATCCAAGCTTGGTGTTTTGAAACTGATGCTTGGCGGGTTCTCACTGGCGGCAACTACTCCAAGGCGGTAGAACTTAGCGCGACTGCTCAACAGTTGGCGCCCGCCGGAAGCTCGGTTGAAATCCAGTCACTTGCACAACAAGGGCGAGCATTTGCACGATTGGGCTATTCGACCGAGACTTATGCTGCAATAGATCGAGTGCAATCACTTTCCGCTGCGATGGGCACTCCAAATCGGCCAGAGCATCATTTCCAATACGATCCAGCCAAGTCACTTGCCTATGCGGCAACCACGCTTGCATGGCTTGGAGATCCAGCAGCCGAAGCATATGCGCGAGAAGTTATTTCGCGACTCTCGCCCTCGGAGGATGTCAGCAAGTGGCCTCGGCGGGTAGCATCCGCCAATATCGATCTGGCACTTTCCTTGGTGGCCACCAATCGATTGGATGAAGCATGTGATTCAGCACAGCGAGCCATGCTATCTGGTCGGGTGGCGCCATCTAACCATTGGCGTGCCCTCGAAGTCGTCAAAGCAGTAGAAGTGCGAAAGATTTCCGATGCGCGGGACCTTAGAGAAGTCTATGAAGGAATGCGCCTACAGATAGCGTCGTCGACCGGTTGAAAGCGTGAAAAAACAAAATGGCCCCGTCCTGACCTCCATTTCGGGAGAGCAGGGCGGGGCCTTGCATTTTTCGCAGCTTCATTTGCTGCTACCAATTGGCGGAACCGGTCAGTCCCAGATATCGGAATCAGCGTCCGACTCCGGCGGTGCAATGGCCACGCGGGCACTCGGCGACAGGCCCAACTCTCGGATATAGCGTGCGAGTTGGGAGCGGTACTGTGCTGCGATGGTGGCGGCGCCGTTCTTCACCGTGCCGCGCTCGGCGGTCACCATGAGTCCGCGTTCGGAAAGGTCGCGCTCGGCCTGGTCGATGCGGGCGACGCAGACGCACAGATCCTTGACGGTCGAGTGGTCCACTTCGCCGAGCCCGGCGGCCACTTCGAGAATCGGCACAACGCGCTGCCACTCGGCCGAAGCCATTTCTCGACAGCGGATATTGGCTTCTTGGATCTCGGCAGCCGGCGAGTCCTTGAACACGTCTAACCAATCGGGCTCAGCAAGGACGGCACGAGGAACAATCACCCCCTCTCTGATTTCTGTCTTGGACGGGTTTCCTTCGCGGGCCCGTATTGCCGCTGGCTTGGGTCGGTATCGGTCGGCCATGGTCTCCTTTCTCACTCGCTGTGACGGCGCTCGGGGCATCCAAGAATAGCCACAGCCCCGGCGCGAGTTTCTTCCCTCCCTGCCGATCAGTGTCGGACAGGAAGGGGAGTCCCCGCCTGGCCGGGCTACGCCGTTCCTTGTGGCCTCGGCGGAATGACCGGCGGATTGATCGGCTCGCCATCCGGCCGCCTCGGAGTCACGTCCACCACCAGCACACGACCGGACCTCGGGTCGCGCATCCGCTCGACTCCGCGCGGCATCGGAGCCCCACCATTCAACACTGGAAGCCCAGTTGGAGCGTCCGACCACACTGGGCGTCCCAGCGCATCCCGGGGAAAGTACGGATAGGTTCCGCCCGGTCCGGGGTCGAGCGCGTCAACGGCCATGTCAGTCCGTCGCTTCAATGTACGACTGACGCTCGGCATCGAGCTGTTCGGCAAAGTCGGAAGCGATTCGTTCGGCAGCAGCATCAACGGCCCTGGCCATGTCGTCGATGATGGGCAGGTCATACCAACGCTGCTCGGGAACAGTCTGCGCCTCGCCCAAACGGGCCTGCGCATTCTGGGCAACAATCAGGACCTTCTCCCGCTTGAATCGCTCAGCACGGCTGGCGGCGTACGCCTGAAACCACGGCTCGGCGGAAAGTAGTTCAAGGAAGTTGTCATGCAGTGCGTGGCCCCGTTCGGTCCGCTCGGCGGCCTGCTCCCGCCATTCCTTGAGAAATGCCCGGTCGTACTCGGCGCCGCGCTCGTCACGGCGGGCCTTCTCGGCCTGCTCTGCGGCCTTCAGAGCGGCCTCGGCGTCGGCCAGCGGGCCGGATGCCTTGTCGATCTGTGCGCGCAGCTTGGCGACCCGCTCAGCAGCCTTCTCGATCTCGTTGTTCATATCAGTTACCGCCCTTGTTGGTGTCGCGCCCGTACTGGGCCGCAATCTTCTTCGCGTTCTCGTAGTAGCCGAGGCTGATACGGGCGATGGTGCCCATGCGGTCGAACATCTCGGGGTTCGAGTCCCGCAAGGTGACCATGCGCTCCATGCGCTCATCTCGCTGCCACTCGGCAGCGCGGATCGCGTCCTTGTCCCGAGGGCCGTCCAGATAGCCGGTCCGGTGCAGGAAGTCGCTCATGGTGTTCTCCGTCCATCACGGGGCCGCAGATCATTGCGGCCCTCTACTGGCTGTAGGGAGCAGACCTTGCCGGGCGCCTTCACGGTGTCCACAGCAAAGCTGTTCCCGGTATAGGTAGGGACCGGACCTTGCCGGAGCCCCTGTTGCGTTCATAGCCGGGCTTGCCCGGTATGGGTGGGGAGCGGGCCTTGCCCACTCTCTCCTCGTAAGTAGTGGGGAGCATCGGGTTCCCGCTCTCTCCCGCCCCTTGCTCTGGTGAAGGGCGGCGGGTTCCGGCTTAGGGTGGTGAGGTGGCGAGAGTGGTCCTGTTTCTGTTTTCTCTTATTTTTTCTATGTGTTTCTAAAAAACAGAAAGAACCACCACCTCACCACCGCTCTCGGCGCTGTCAGCCGGACCGGAGTCGGCGAAGCCGAGGCCACAGACGCCCGTCTGCGGGCAGCAGAAAGCCCCGGCCGGTCACGGGGACCAGCCGGGGCGGTGCGGGCCGTGTGGGGCCGTTACGCGGCTGCGGGCAGGGGCGCAGTAGCCGCGCCGAGGTCCCACGCGGACAGTTCCTCGGCGGCCTGGTCGAGTTCCCCGTTCATGGTGAAGTCCACCCGGGACGTGTCGAGCCTGCGCCACCCGCCACGCGTGCCCCGGCGGACGTTCAGCCGGACCCCGGCCTCCACCAGCATGGCGCGGCGCTCGGCGGTGTCGGCTGCGTGCCAGTCGTCGGCGAAGGTTCGTCCGGTCCCGGTGGTGATGCGCTGCGGCTCGGTCTTCTCCCGGGACTCCAACTCGGCTATGCGCGTGTCCAGCGCGTCATGGTGCTTCTGCCACTCCTGCGCCGCGTGCTTGGACTTCTGCTGACCCTGATTCTTCAGGTGCGCCCTGTACTCGGCCACGGTCGCGTTCAACTCCGGCTCGGGGTCGTACCCGGGGACGACGACCGTAGTCCTGGTCTCGATACCGCCGACCAGCCGCAGGAACTCGGCCTCTACGTACTCGTCCGCCCAGTCACCCCGGATGTTCGCCGGAGCCTTGCACTTGCCGCCCCGACCGGCGTAGTTGCACTTGTAGGTGGGCTGTTGCTTCTTCCGAGATTCCTGCTTGTTCAGGTACATGCGCTCGCCGCACGAGTCGCAGTGAATGACCCTCAGCAGCAGCGCTTCCGTGTCGGTACGGACGACGTTGTCAATGCTGCGTCCGTCGAGAGCGGCACCGATCCGGTCGAACTCCTCGCGGGTGAGGATCGGGTCCGTGGTGCACATGACCGGGTTGCCCTGGTCATCGCGTACGGGCTTGCCCTTGTGCGTCTTCCAGCCGATCAGCGTCTCACTGCGGAGCAGCCTGGTGATGACCGAAGGTGTCCACTTGAACTTCGCGCGGACCGTGTGCGATCCCTTTGCCCCGCCGGTCTTGCCGCCCCGCTCACGGCCCATCTTGTCCGCCCAGTAGTCACGCGGACTGAGCACACCATCGGAGTTGAGCCCGGCAGCGATGGCGGACACCGTGGCGCCCTCCAGCAGCTCACGGACGATGCGCTCAATGACCCCCACGGCGTCCGGGTCGGGAACCAGCGTCCAGCCCTTGCCGCCGAACTCCTCGGGCATGGGGGCGGGCATGTAGCCGTACGGCGGGCGGCCACCGCCGCGCCACCGGAGCGGCATCTTGCGCATGGCGGCCTGTGCGCCGCTGACGCGGTCGCTGATGGACTGCGACTCGAACTGTGCGGCGAAAGCCAGCATGAACAGTTGGAGTTCTGCCATGGGGTCCATGGGGTTGCGGAAGTCGAACACCTGCCGACCCCCGCCCAGACCCTCGGCGAAGATGAGTACCTTTCGGTGCTCGCGCGCCCAGTTGGCGAGGGCGTACATGTGCCCCATGGATCGGATGGCACGGTCAAAACGCCAGAACACCAGCGCGTCGTACGCGCCCGGGTTACTGAGCCAGCGGAGAAGCTGCGGGCGCTCCCACGGGGACGTCTTGGACGCGCTGACGTCAAGGTCCACCGCTTCGCGGAGCACGTCACCCTCGCCGAACGTGACCCGCAGCTCACCCGCTACGTGGTCGCACGCTTCCCGCTGACGCTCGGGGCTGGTGGTCTCGTCAGTGAGGACGGACAGTCGGATGCACCGGACGCCCCGAAGCGTCTCGGTGAACACCGTTCCGGACAGTGGATTGCGAGCATCTTCCATGCTCTGTGTGGGGAGCAAGGCTTGCCCGCCGGGGCGCGTGGCCGGGGTGTGTTCCATGCCCTCCGTGAAGGGCGGAAGTTGCCCGCTGCCCCGCTTCGAGCCCCTGACCAGCGCAGATGCCGCTGCCATCTCTCACACTCCAGAACATCCAGTTCTGTGTGTTGGGAGACATCGAGGGCAACGAGTTCTGCCTCGACTGAGCCCCCCTCGGCGCGGCCGCTCGCCCCGCCGCCGGACGTCACCCGAACGGGTGGGCGTGACGCCGCCCCCGGCGCGCCCGCCCGCACGTCCAACTGCTGCGCGATACCCCTTCGATGCACGTGCCCCCGCACCGAAACGGGTCCCCATGAAGCTCCGCCGTCCGGCGCAGGCCGCCCTGGTCCTCGCGCTCGCCTGTCCGGTCCTCCCCACCGCCCCCGCCTGGTCGGCTCCGGCCTCCCACAGCAGGGCGGTCATCCAGCCCCCGCTTCCGGTGGAGGACTTCCCTCCCCAGGTCGAGCGGGCCTGCGAGATCTGGCTCGACCTGGGGTGGCCGACCAACCCCCGACCGGTCGACTTCCGTCTCCCAGGCCCGGAGTACATCCGCGGCGGCAACCCGTACGGCAACCGCAGCGGCGACCTCCCGCCCGGCGGCGCCTACCGCGAGTACGACGTCAACCCCCGGCCCACGCCCACCACCCGCCGCGACGCCGAGCGCCTGGTCCGCGACGGGGCCACCGACCGCACCTGGTACACCTCCGACCACTACACCGACTTCCGCGAAGTCTCCGATGGCTGCTGACCTGCCCGACGCACCCCTCGGCCCGGCCCGGTGGGACCTCCTGCCGGGCCGGCCCTGGGCCGGGTTCACCGCCGGCACCCACCAGCTCCGCCTGGTTCGCGGCGACCGCTGCCGCACCAGGGCGGCCCTCTTCACCGAGTGGGCCGAATCCCTCGCCTTCCCCGGCTACTTCGGCCACAACTGGGACGCCTTCGAGGAGTGCCTCCACGACACCCTCCACCCGCCCGGCGCCGGGGCCGCCACCCGCCTCCTCGTCCTCGTCGCCGCCGCCGACGACCTCCTCGCCGACGAGCGGCCCGACCAACTCGCCACTCTGCTGGCCATCCTGGACGCGGCCGCCGCGACCACCCCCGCCGCCGAATCCCCCCTCCGCGTCCTGTTCGCCACCACCCCGCCCCGCGCCGCCCTCACCGAACTCCGCCTCCGCTCCGCCGGCCGCGCCATCTGACCGCGCCCCGACGCGCTCGCCGCGTCAGGACGGCGGCCGACCCGAGCCCGGGGGCCACCGAGCCCCCGCCCGTCCGGCGGCCACCGCCGGCCGACGGCGAGGGCGGCCTCCCCACAGGCCCGGCAGGCGTCACCCCGCAGAGGGCCGCCCCGACCACCCGCTACGCGCGGGAGGCGTCGGCGGGCGGCTCCTCCGGCTCCGCCCGTTCCCACTCCGCCCGTTCCCGGCGCCATTGCGGCGACTCGTACCGCGGCCGCGGCACCTCGGCCACACACCTCGCGGCGCACGACCGAACCCTGCGGCGCGGCACCCGCAGGACGTGACCGGGGCGGCTCAACCCAGGCCGGGGCGGGGCCCGGCGCCCGGGCCGTACGCACGCAGGAACACGTCCACGGCGGCCTCCGCGAGGGCGTCCGGGTCGGCGTCGGGCCGGTACTCCAGCGGGCCGGTGAGCAGAGCGAGGAAGTGCTCGGCGGCCGGCTCCGGCTCGCACGGGCGCAGCCGTCCGGCCAGCGCCAGGCGGGCCAGTCGGTCGGCGAGCGCGGACCGGATCCGCAGCGCCGTCCGCTCCCGCGCGCTCGCCTCCAGGCCGGGGAACCGCGCCGCCTCGGCGCCCGCCAGCCGCTGGACGGCGCGTGCCTCCTCGTCGTGGCAGATCCGCAGCAACTCGCGGCCCACCGTCCTCAGTCCCTCCTCCGGGTCGGTGTCCGCCGCGACCTCGCGCAGCGCGTCCACGACCGCGAGGCACCGGGCGCCGACCCGGTCGGCGGCCGCCTCGACGGCCTCGCGGTAGAGGCTCTCCTTGTCGGCCAGGTGGTTGTAGACGGTCGGCTTGGCGACGCCGGCCTCCCGGGCGACCTCCTGCACGCACGTCTGCGCGTACCCCTGTCGCGCGAACACCGCGAACGCGCCGTCCAGGATCGCCTGTCGCCGATCCTCGCGTCCACGAGCCTTGCGCCCGGCGCCGGTTGACACTTCTGAACCCATGGGTTCAGTCTAGAGCCGAACCAGAAAGGAAAGATTTCTGAACCAGTCGGTTCAATCAAACTGAAGGGGTGGGAGCGGCGTGATCGTTCACATGCTGCGTTTCGCGTTCAAGGAGACCGCGACCGACGAGGACCGCGAGCGCGTGCTCGCCGCCATGCGGCGCACGGCCTCCGTCGAGTCCGTCGCGTTCTCGACGGTCGGCCAGAACCTGGGCGGCCCCGACGGATTCACCCACGCCTACTGCGTGGGCATCCCGGACCTGCCGGCCCTGCGGCGCTACATGCACGACCCGGTCCACCTGGCCGGCGACCCGCAGATCCTGCCCCACCTCGCCAGGCTGGCCATCGGCCCCGACCTGTCCGACGACATGACGCCCGCCCTGGCGGAGGGGATCCTCGCCCTGCACGAGGAGAAGGTGGCCCTCTACCCGGAGTGGGCCGCCGAACTCGCCCCGCTGCTGGCGGCGTAGCGCGGGTACCGCCCGGCTCGGCGGCGATCTGCGGGAACGCGCTCGGCTCCCCCTGGCGGACGAGGGGCCTCGCGCCGTGCGGTGCAAGGCCCCTCGTCTCCCCGGCCCCCGTTGTGCGGCCAGTGGCCAGTGGCCAGCGGTCAGTGGTCGGCGGCCTCCACCCGCTTCTGCTGGCGCAGCGAGATCCGGTTGCCGTCCGGGTCGGCCGCCTCGATGCGGATGCCGAAGGCGTACTCCTCCGGCGCAGGAGCGTCGAAGGCGACGCCGCGCTCGCGCCAGGTCTCGAAGTCCTTCAGCAGGTCGTCCGATTCCAGGATGATCGGGCCGGGCGCGGCCGCCTCGTCCCGTCCCAGCGGCTGGCCCGTGGCCGCGGCGTGCGGCCAGAGGATGATCTCGAACGGGTGGCCCGGGGCGCCGACGGTCAGGAAGCGGCCCTCGGGGCCGGGGTGGTCGATGCGCTTCTCCAGTCCCAGCTGCTCGGTGTAGAAGCGCAGCGCGCGGTCCTGGTCGGTGACGTAGACCGTGACGTACATGACCCTGGTGAGCACGGTGTTGCCCTTTCCTCGGTGGTTCGGCGCGATGTTGCTCCGCTGCCTCCCTGACGGATCCCGGCCGCCCCGTGTGACAGCTCCGGAGCAGGAAGTCGGCCCGTCCGACTTCCCACTCCGCTCCCGTGCCGCCACGCCCGCCGTTCCGCGGCTCCGCGTCGTCGCCTCACTACCTTGTGCCGCACCGGCGGGGCCGCAACGGGGCGGTCCCGCGCCGGCCGAGAGGGAGTAAGCGCATGAAGCGACGCACCGCCACCGTTCTGGGGGCCTGGCTGGCGGCGGCCGCCCTGGCCGTCGCGGTCCCGAACACCGCGTACGCGGCCCACGGCGTCCTGGTCATCGACGGTGCCGCGTACCCGGAGCCGAGCGGGTGCCTCCCGCTGGGCGACTTCGTCCGCCCGGTGGTGGCCAACCTGACCGACTCGGGGGTCCAGGTCTGGACCGCGTCGGGCTGTACGGGCGCGATCGAGCACGTCATCGCCCCCGGCGAGATCTACGCGCCGATCGCCGGCCGGAGCGTCTACGTTCCCTGACGTCCAGTGGGTGGCGCGCGCAGGAAGTCGGCCCGTCCGACTTCCTGCGCCGACCGGTCGACCGGCCGACCAGTTGACAACTTTAGTTACCAAAACCGGGATTGTTAACTATGGTTGTCGCATGTCGACTCCCGAGATCACCCCTGACGAGCAGTCCGCCCTCGCCGCCGCCCTCCTCGATGCCCTCAATCCGCTCGCCACGGCCGTCCGCTCCCGCGCGACGGGGCAACCCGAGCACCGCATGTGGGACGCCGACCCGGCCGAGGTGGCGCTCGGCGTGCTCGTCGCCTGGAAGGTGGTGGACACCGAGGTCAAGCGGCTGACCGAGATCGCGGCCGGCACCGCCGGCTCCTACGGCGCGAGCTACGAGCAGTTGGGCGCCGCCTGGGGGATCACCCGCCAGGGCGCCCGCAAGAAGTGGCCCGACGCCGTCCCCCGCCCCTCGACCACCCCCGACCCCGTCACCCTCGAACTCTTCGACGGCGAGGCCGAACTGAGCCAGGACCCGGCCACCGGCCACTGGACCTGGACCGCCCAGGCCGCCGACGGCTCGCGCGGCACCCCCGCCCCCGACGCCGCCCCGTGCACGAGCCGCGAGGAGGCGGCCGCCTACGCCGGCGCCTACCTCCGCGCCTTCGCCCGCCCCTGAAACGGGCCTGCTGCCGCGGCCGGCGGCAGCAGGCCCGCGGGGCTACAGCCGCAGGGGTGCCGGAGCCGCCGGACCGCCGGCCGTCAGGAGCCGCGCGGCGCCCCACCAGCCGGCCGGCGCGCACGGCAGGGCGGCGAACGCGAGGTCGAACACCACCGCGTACACCCGCCGGACGGTCGGCTCCGTCCGCCGCCGGACCCGTTTCCCCAGACTCCCGGCGCACCTCACAGCGTCCCCCCCGTCTCCGTGACGGACCACGGGACGTCCCACATCGAGAGATCCCCCGCCTGCTCGCCGACGGGGTCGCCGAGGGCGTTCGCCCCCGCGGACAGCTCGGCGTAGAACGCGTCCCAGTTCTCGTGCACGTCGGCCCCCCCGACCCCCTGCTGGTTCTGCGGCCGCGCCCCCCGAGTCGGCCGCTCGAACTCCTGCATACGTTTTCCCTTCCGTGACAAAGCCGGTGGTCCGTCTGTGGACGGACGGCCACCGGCCCGCGAGGCTCCTCTCTGGCGCCCCGACCCGGACCCGCGGGCCGGCCTCCCGGCCGGCCCGCGGACCCTAGACGCGGACCCAGTCAGTCGGCCTCCCGGCGCGGCAAGGGGATCGGCGCCGACCGAGCCCGCTCGTTCGCCCGCCGCAGCTCGCGGGAGACGGTGGACGCGGAGATCCCGAGCGTCTCGGCGATCTCCGCCCCCTTCCAGAGCCAGATGTGGTGGAGCTCCCAGATCCTCGCCTGCCGCTGGTCGCCGATGGCCTTGCGGACGATCCGCAGCAGTTCCTCGAACTCCAGGCGGGCGCCCGGGTCGCCGTCCCCGGGCTCCCCGGCCGTCGCGGGCCGGCTCCCGTCGGGGATCTCCGCGACCGGCTCCTCCCTGCGGACGGCGGCCGACCTCCAGTGGTCGATGGCCATCCGGCGCGCCACGGTGGTGGCGTAGGCGATCACCGGCCGGTGGAACACCGTCCCCTTGCGGGACTCGTTGATCACGACCATGCAGGCCGCGGCCGCGATGTTCTCGGCCGTCTGCTCGTCGTGCGTCAGCTCGCGGAGACTGGTCACCAGACGCGGCAGGAGGTCGCGGACGAGCACCTCGAGCTGCGCCTCGCTCATCGGCGCCGACGGGGACGAGCCATGAGCGCCCGCCCCTTCCGACTTCGCCATGGGCGTCCTTCCGTTGGACTTCGCGGGGCTGGTCCGTCGCCATCCCTCACCTCCTCGACGAAGTCGAACTCCCTTTTGTTGCACGGCCGTCCACCGGATCCCGGCGCTTCGCCGCGCGGCGCAGGCGCGGTGGCGGCGCGGTGGCAGCGCGAGCGCCCCGGCCTCGTCGAGGAGACATGAAGCACTCCATGGTTCCCCCCGGCGCGTCGCACCCCCTCTTCCTCGGCGAGGACCCGACCGGCTGGCGCACCGCGCTGCTGGCGGCGCTGGTGGCGGCCGTCCTCCTCGAAGTCACCACCGCCGTCTTCCGCAAGGCCCTGCGGCGGCTGCCGGGCGTGCTGCTGACCGTGCTCGTCGGCCCGCGGCTGACGCGGTCCGCCCGGCTCCGCCTGCTGCCGCGGTGGCGGGCGGAGCTGTCGCGGCGGCTCGCCGCCGGGCCGCACCGGCGCCGCCGCTACGCCGCCGCGCTCCGGTTCGTCCTCGCCCTCGCGTGGAGCGGAGTCCGGCGCCGGGCCGCCTCCTCCGGTCCGTCGCGCCGGCGCTGAGGCCGTCCCGGTCCTTCCGGTGGCGGTCCGCCGCCCGGAGCCGCGAAGGCCGGGACCGTCGGGCCGAGGTCCCCCGCCCTAAGGCCCGCCGGTCCCTACGCCTGGAGAAGGATGGCCGGAGGGGCCGGGTCCGCTTGGATGGGGGTGTGGACGAACCCTCGGAGAACCCCGACATGGGCCTCACCCCCGACCATGTGGCGGCGTACCTCGACCGGATCGGCGCCGAGCGGCCCGGGCGGACGGGCGCCGCCGAACTGGCGCGGTTGCAGGAGGCGCACCTGGACGCCGTCCCGTTCGAGAACCTGAGCATCCACCTCGGCGAGCCCGTGGTGCTCGAACCGGCCGCGCTGCTGGAGAAGATCGTCGACCGGCGGCGCGGCGGGTTCTGCTACGAACTCAACGGCGCCTTCGCCGCGTTGCTGCGCGCGCTGGGCTACCGCGTGGACCTGCTCGCCGCCCGGGTCTTCGACGGCGCGCGGCCCGGGCCGCCGTTCGACCACCTCGCCCTGCGGGTGACGGCGGACGGCTCCGCGTGGCTGGCCGACGTGGGCTTCGGACGGTTCGCCCGCCGGCCGCTGCTCCTCGACGAGCGAGGCGAACAGTGCGACCCGGTAGGCGCGTTCACCGTCCTCCCGAGCGCCGGGAGCGCCGGTGCGGCCGGCGGCCTCGATGTCGTCCTCGACGGCGAACCGCTGTACCGACTGGATCAGCGCCCGTACGCGACGGCCGACTTCGTGCCGACCTGCTGGTGGCAGACCACGTCCCCCGACTCGCACTTCACCCGCGGGACCACCTGCTCCCGCCCCACCCCGGACGGCGGCCGGGTCACCCTCACCAGCACCCGCGCCACCGGCGGCACCCGCCTCCTGCGCACCGCCCCCGACGGCACCCGCACCGAGGAACTGCTCGCCGCCGACGCCGCCCTCGCCGCCTACCGCACCCACTTCGGCATCGTCCTGGACCGGCTTCCCACCGCTCCCTGAGGCCGGTCGCCGGTCGCCGGTCGCCGGGCGTCGGACGCCGGCCGTCAGGCGTCCGGTGGGGTTGCCGGGTGCGGTACGAAGAGGCTCGCCCGGCACCACGCCCGCCCGGTCTCGCGGAGGCAGAGCCTGTCCAGCCGCACCGCTGACGGATCGAGCCCGGTGTCCGAGCTCCGGAGCCGCCGGACGAAGGCGAGGAACTCCGACTCGTCCCCGGTCTCGAAGAGCACCTCCCACCGGCCGTTCTCCGGCGCGAAGCGGGCGACGGACCGCTGCGCCGCCTCGTGCTGCCGACGTCTTCTCCTGCGCTGCCCGGGCATCGGTCCAGGATCCGCCGGGCCGCGCGCCGGGGCAAGGGAGTTGTTTGTTCCGCCCGCAGCTCTACCGCCCTACAGCAGGCCGAGGTGGTCGAGGCCCAGGTAGGCCGGGCCCACGTCGGTGAGCCGGCCGCGGTGCAGCACGGTGGAGCGGAACTCCGCGAGATCCATCAGCACCACCTCGATGAACTCGTTGCGGTCGTGCGCGAGCCGGGCGGTGGGGGTGCAGTCGGTGGCGACGCAGGCGTAGCGCACGCCGTTGGAGTAGGCGTCGTGCCAGGTCGCGGTGACGAGTTCGACCGTGCCCCGGTAGCCGGTCTCCTCGGCGAGTTCGCGGGCGGCGGCGTGCTCGGGCGACTCTCCCGCGTCGACCATGCCGCCCGGCAGTTCGTACAGCACGGTCTGCGGGCCGGGCCGGAACTGGCGGGTCAGCACGATCCGCCGGTCCGGCGTCAGGGCGACGACGGCCGCGGCCGCGTACTCGTTGGCGAGGTGGTAGACCTCCTCGCGGCCGTCGGGCATCGCGAAGGTGACCCGGTCGGCGCCGCGTCCGTACGCGCTGTGGATCGGCTCCCGGTGGAGCTCCCGCCAGTGTGCGTCGCCCATCGGCACGGACTCCTTCCGTACGGCGCGCTTGCGGCGCGTTCCAGGCGCGCGCCGGTGGCCGGGGGCGCGCGCGGCGTCGTGTGCAGGCGCAGAATAGCCGCGCGCCGCCCGCTCCGGGGGGATTCGCCGGAATCGCGCGCCGCGACCAAGCGTGCGCCATATGCTGCGCGAGGCGCGGCCGGCCCGCCACCGGGGTGGCCGCGACACGTTCAACTCCGTTTCGCGGCAAGGTGGTTCACCCATGAGGCAGAAGAGTCGGCGCAAGGATGACGGTGAGGTGACCTTCGAGCAGGTGACCGTCCTCTCCTTCGAACCGCAGGGTGACCTCCGGGTCGACAGGGACGGCCGGGTCCTGTTGCTGGGCGAGCCCGCGAGTCTGACCCGCATCCCGGTCCGGATCGCCCGCGAGGACATGACGATCAAGCACATCGCGGGCTACTGGGTCACCTGGGCCGAGTGGTTCGGCCCGGACGACATCCGCAACCACGCGCGCTGGGTCCCCGACGAGGAGTACGTCCGTCCGGGCGAGGGCGGCCTCGACGGGCGGCTGGAGGTCACGGTGTCCGCGTACTGGGCGGTGGAGATCGAGCCGCACCGGGCGCGGCTGCGGACCAGTGAGGCCGTGGTCACCTTCCCGCCGGGGGAGGGGCTGCGCGAACTCGTCCTGGAGCGCCCCCAGTCGCAGCACCCGGCCACCCTCGTCGTCCATCTGACGCGCGCCTGCTGGACGGACGGGCGCGGCGGCCAGGTGATCCACCACGGCTTCGCGGGTGAGCGGGAGGGCGTCGCGGGGGAGGGCGACGGCTGGCGGGGCGAGCCCGTCCACCGGTACGCGGAGTGCGCGACCGGCCACCTCCCGGGCGTGGCCGGCCGCTGAGCGTCCTTCGGCAGCGCCGTCCTCCGCGCTCGCCTCGCCGACGCCCGACCGCTCAGCCGAGCGCCTGCACCCCCGCCACCGGACCTCCGGCCACCGGTCCTGCTTCCGCGCGACCCACCACCGCGCCGGCCGCCGCACCGGCCGCCCCCGCCGGCCACCCCGCCCGCAGGCCCACCCTGCGGGCGGGGGCGCCGGCCCAGATCTCGCCCGGCCCGGTCGATCGGGTCAGCACGGCGTTCGCGCCCACGACGGTCCCCGCGCCGACGGTCAGCACGCCCTCCTTGCAGACCACCTTGGCCCCCGCGCACAGCACCGCGCCGTCCTCCACCACCACCCGCCGCATCGCGCTCTCCTCCTGCGGCACCCACGGGTCGGCCCGCCCGACGGTCACGCCGTTGTACAGCGTCACCCCGGCGCCGAGCGTCGTGTACGGGTGCAGCACCGTCCCGAAGCCCCGGTGGAACACGATGAGCCCCGGCCCGATCTCGGCGGCGGCCGGCACCTCCATCCCGTAGAACGCGAGCGCCTCCTGGACCAGGCGGCCCAGGAGGCGGTGGCGGCGGCGGTAGATCAGCGCGGTGACGAGTGACATCCGCCCATTGTGTCGGCGCGGTCACGGTGAGTCACGCACCCGCGGGGCGGCGCAGCGCGCCGGGGCCGGCTACTTCACGTCCGGCACGGCGGTGTCGTTGCGGAAGGCGTCGAAGACCTGCTTGGCCTTCGCGGTGTCCCACTTCACCGCCGACTCCCCGGTGTTGGTCTTGAAGTCCGGGTTGGCGATCGGCACCGTGATGCTCTTGCCGCTTCCGCCGTTGACGTCCTTCATGGCGAGGAAGAGCGAGCCCAGGTCGGTCAGCCCGGCGTCGTCGTCGACGATCAGCGTGCCGAGGCCGGAGGAGACCAGCGGGTAGAACGTGAACGGGTTGAGCACGGTCGCCGGCGAGGCCGCCTGCTTGGCCAGCGCGCCGAGGAACTTCTGCTGGTTGCGCATCCGGCCGAGGTCCTGGTCGGCCATCTGGTGGCGCTGGCGGACGAAGGCGAGCGCCTCGGTGCCGTCGAGGGTCTGGCAGCCCGCCTTGAGGTCCAGCCCGGAGTCCTTGTCCTTGACGTCCTGCTCGATGCACATGTCCACGCCGCCGACCGAGTCGACGATGCCCACGAAGCCGGCGAAGCCGATCTCGGCGTAGTGGTCGATGCGGATGCCGGTGTTCATCTCGACGGTCTGCGCGAGCAGCTTGCCGCCGCCCGCCGCGAACGCGGAGTTGATCTTCGAGGTGGTCGCCTTGACGGGCTTGCCGTTCTCGCCGGTGTGCTCGGGGATCGGCACCCAGGAGTCGCGCGGGATGCTCATCAGGGTGTTCCCGTTGTCCCCGACGTGCAGGACCATCATCGAGTCGCTGCGCTTGCCGCCCGCGTGGCCGGTGTGCAGGTCCTCCTCCTGGGAGTCGGAGAGGCCGTTGCGGCTGTCGGAGCCGACGATCAGCCAGTTGGTGCCCTTGCCCGCGGCCGGCCGGCCGGGGTAGTCGGCGAGCACCTTCTCGTGGTTGAGCTTGGAGTCCGCCCAGAACCAGGTGGAGACGGTGGTGACCATCAGGGCGATCAGCACGCCGAAGACCGACCACTTGACGATCCGGCGACGGGGCCAGCGCGAGGGGCCGGCGGCGGGCGCCTGCGGCCCGCCGGGGGATATCGGCCCGCCGGGCGCGCTGGGGCCGCCCGGAGCGCCGGAGCCCTGCGACGGCACCCCCGGCCGGGCGCCCGGCCGGCCCGGCTGCCCGGGCTGCCCCGGCTGCCCGTGCCCCTGGCCGGGGCCGTAGCCCTGCGCGGGCCCGAACCCGGGCGCCTGCGGCTGCCGCGCCTGCTGCCCGGGCTGCGCCTGCGGCCGTGCCTGGGGCTGTGCCTGCGGCTGGGGCTGCCGGGGCGCCGGCGCGCCCGGCCCGCGCGGGTTCAGCGAGGCGGGCAGCGGCGGCTCGGCGCCGCCGCCGTTGCCGTACGCGCCGCCACCGCCACCGTTGCCGCCGCCGTACGGGTTCCCGCCGCCGCCCGGGCGGCCCTCCTGCCACGTGTTCATGTGGGAGAGGATGCCCGACACCGGGACCGGCGACTCCCCCCGGGGCCCCCACCAGGGCCCTTGTAGCAGTTTTGATGCACGCACCGGATCGTTCCGCGGCAAGGTGCCGACGACCCGCACCCCGCGTCCCCGTCTCACCATCCGTCTCACCTGGTGTTCGCCTGGCGGGACGATCCTTGACCGTCCCGAACGGTGCGTGTTTGCATGACTGCCATGGATCAGCGATGGACCCTCACGCGTCGGCGGCACGTCGACCTTCTGCGTGTGTCCTGTTCGCTCTGTTGTGGCTGACGCACACCCGTCGAACCCCACCACCGTCCTTCTCCCCCCTTCTCGACGCTGCCCACGCAGTGCGCTCACCGCTGCCCGCCGGTAGGCCGGTCCCGGTCCGCCCGGCGGTCCCCGCCCGGTCCGCCCGCGCCCGTTGAGTGCCCCGTGCTGCCGAAGCGCCGCCCCGCTTCCTCCCCGAGGTGAACCCATGGCCACCATCCTGTCCGTCTCCGGCTCCCCGTCCCCGACCTCCCGCACCACCCGACTGCTGCGCCTCGTCGACTCGCGGCTGGAGGAGCGCGGCCACCGCGTCGTCCCCTTCGAGGTGCGCAGCCTGCCCGCGCAGGCGCTGCTCTCCGCCGACCTGTCGCACCCCGAGCTGGCCGCCGCCCTGGAGCTCTTCGCCGAGGCCGACGGCGTGGTGATCGGCACCCCGGTCTACAAGGCCGCGTACTCGGGCCTGCTCAAGGCGCTGCTGGACGTGCTGCCGCAGTACGCGCTGCGCGACAAGGCCGTCCTGCCGCTCGCCACCGGCGGCTCCACCGCGCACGTGCTGGCGGTGGACTACGCGCTGCGGCCGGTGCTCAGCTCGATGGGGGCCGACCACATCACCCAGGGCTGGTTCGTGCTGGACCGTCACATCACCGTCCGGGAGGACGGCACGACCGTGATCGAGCGCGAGACCGACGTGCTGCTGCGACCGGTCGTGGAGGCGTTCGCGACCGCCCTGGAGCGCCGGGCCGCCCCGGCCCTGGCCTGCTGACGCCCCTGCCCGGGCGTCCCGACGCCCGGGCCCGCGGGCCCCTTCGGGCCATCCCAGGCCCCGCCCGGCGAAAACCGCCGGGCGGGGCCTCCTTACGGGCGGACCCTGACCGGGCCCCGGGCGACCCCTAGGGGGAGGGGTCGGCCACCCCGTACAACTCCGGTTGGGCCGCTTCCTCCCGGCGGATGACGAGGGGACGGGCGCCGACTCCTAACGTTGTCCACATCCCCGCCCGTCCGAGGCGGACCCGGTGCGATCGGGTCCGGGCCCTCGGTACACCGGCAGGGTGAAGCTAGCTCCCGGTCGAAAACTATCCCCTGCGCGATGTCGCCGGACGGGTGGAACGGACGAGGCTGGGGGCAACGGGTGGGCCCACTTCTTAGGAGACGACAGTGACGACGGCAGCAGCAGCCGTGTACGACCCCCAGCTTCCCGGCGGTTCCGCCGCCGTCGCCGCCTCGGCTCGTCAGGTGACCAAGGCCTACGGCTCCGGCGAGACCAGGGTCACCGCCCTGGACGCGGTCGACGTCGACATCCAGCGCGGCCGCTTCACCGCGATCATGGGCCCTTCGGGTTCCGGCAAGTCGACCCTGATGCACTGCCTGGCCGGTCTGGACACGGTGACCGAGGGGCGGATCTGGATCGGCGACACCGAGATCACTGGTCTGAAGGACAAGCAGCTCACCAGGCTGCGCCGGGACAAGATCGGCTTCATCTTCCAGGCGTTCAACCTCCTGCCGACGCTGAACGCGCTGGAGAACATCACGCTCCCGATGGACATCGCCGGCCGCAAGCCGGACCAGGCCTGGCTGGACCGGGTGGTGGAGACGGTCGGCCTCTCGGGCCGGCTGAAGCACCGTCCGACGCAGCTCTCCGGCGGCCAGCAGCAGCGCGTCGCGGTGGCCCGGGCGCTGGCCGCGCGTCCCGAGATCATCTTCGGTGACGAGCCCACCGGGAACCTCGACTCCCGCTCCGGCGCCGAGGTGCTCTCCTTCCTGCGCCGCAGTGTCGACGAGCTGGGCCAGACCATCGTGATGGTCACCCACGACCCGGTCGCCGCCGGCTACGCGGACCGCGTGCTCTTCCTCGCCGACGGCGTGATCGTCGACGAGATGCACGCCCCGACGGCCGACTCCGTCCTCGAACGCATGCGCCGTTTCGACGGCAAGCGCACCAGCTGAGCGGGCAGGGGCGTACAGGATCATGCTGCTCAAGACGTCACTGCGGAGCTTCTTCGCCCACAAGGGGCGGATGCTGCTCTCCCTGATCGCGGTCGTGCTGTCGGTCGCGTTCGTGTCCGGGACGCTGGTGTTCTCCAACACCGCGACCAGCACCTTCGACAAGCTCTTCGCGTCGACCGCCTCCGACCTCTCGGTCCGGCCCGCCAAGCCGGAGTTCGGCGACGACCGGCGCGCGAAGGCGCTGACCGTACCCGTCGACAGCGTCACCAAGGTCGCCGCGATCCCCGGGGTGAAGACGGCGATCGGTCAGGTGTCGGTCCAGAGCGCCACCATGGCCGACCCGGCCACCAACAAGCGGGTGGGGCCGACCTCCGGTGCCCCGACGATCGTCGGCAACTGGGCGGACACCCCGCGCAACGCGGTCGAGATCACCTCCGGCCACGCTCCGCAGGGCGCCGACCAGGTCGTCATCGACGCCGACACCGCCAAGAAGGCCAAGCTCGCCATGGGCGGCCGGCTGCGCCTGATCACCACCGACAAGCACGACTTCACCATCGTCGGCATCGCCACCTTCAAGACCACCAACCCGGGTGCGGCGCTGGCCTTCCTGGACACCGCCACCGCGCAGACCGTGCTGCTCGGGCAGAGTGCGTACACCTCCGTCGAGGTGTTCGGCGACGGCAGCCGCTCCGACGAGCAGCTCAAGTCCGCCGCGCTGTCCGGGCTCGGCGCCGGCGTCGAGGCGAAGACAGCCGCCGAGCAGAAGGAGGAGAACGCCGACAGCGTCGGCTCCTTCCTCGACTTCATGAAGTACGCGATGCTCGGCTTCGCCGGCATCTCGCTGCTGGTCGGCGGCTTCCTGATCATCAACACCTTCTCGATGCTGGTCGCCCAGCGCACCCGGGAGATCGGCCTGCTGCGCGCCGTCGGCGGCAGCCGCAAGCAGGTCAACCGCTCGGTGCTGGTGGAGGCGCTGCTCCTGGGCACGGCCGGGTCCACGCTGGGCATCGGCGCCGGCCTCGGCCTGGCGGTCGGGCTGATCCAGCTGATGAACGCGGTCGACATGCACCTCGACGCCGGGGACCTGAAGATCGGCGCGGACGTGTTCATAGCCGGGTACGCGGTGGGCGTCGTGATCACCGTGCTCGCCGCCTGGATCCCGGCCCGCCGGGCCAGCCGGATCGCGCCGATCGCCGCGCTGCGCGACCACGGCACCCCGGCCGAGCCCCGCTCCAACACCGTCCGGGCGGTCATCGGCCTGGTGCTCACGGTCGGCGGCGCCGGTCTGCTGGCGCTGGCCGCGAAGGCGGAGAAGATGGCCACCGGCGGCCAGTACATCGGGCTGGGCGTGCTGTTCACCCTGGTCGGGTTCGTCGTCCTCGGCCCGCTGCTGGCCACCACCCTGGTCCGGGTGCTCGGCGCCGCGCTGCCCGCGCTGTTCGGCCCGTCCGGCAAGCTCGCCCAGCGCAACGCGATGCGCAACCCGCGCCGCACCGGCGCGACGGCAGCCGCGCTGATGATCGGTCTGGCGCTGGTGATCGGCGCCTCGGTCTTCACCTCCACGGTGATCAAGTCCACCAATGTGCAGATCGACCGCTCGGTGGGCGCCGACTACATCATCTCGGCCGGTCAGAACGGCGTCTCCCCGGAGATCGTCGACGCCGTCCGCAAGACCTCGGGCATCGACCACGTCACCGAGCAGAAGTACCTGCCCGCGCGCTTCGGCGCACCGGACGGCAAGACCTCGGAGGAGGGCGTCTCGGCGGTCTCCGCGCGGTTCGCCGAGGACTTCCGGCTGCCGGTCAAGGAGGGCAGCGCCGACTCCCTCAAGCAGGGGGCGCTGGCGATCGGCGAGGACTACGCCAAGGACCACGGCCTCAAGGTCGGCGACAGCATCAAGATCGACTACGGCCAGGGCCGGGTCCAGTCGCTGCCGGTCGGCGTCATCATGACGAAGGGCAACTCGCTCTTCGACGGCAACACCTTCGCGTCGTTGGAGGCCGTCGCCAAGGCGGTGCCCGCCGCCGACCTGCCGGTGGACGCCGTGCTCTTCGGCAAGGCCGCGGCCGGCGTCGACGTCGCCAGGACGCTCAACGCCCTGGAGGACGCGCTCAAGGAGTACCCGCAGGCCACGGTCCGCGACCAGGCCGGCTACAAGGACCTCGTCCAGGAGCAGGTCAACACGCTGCTCTACATGATCTACGGGCTGCTCGGCCTGGCGATCGTGGTCGCGGTGCTCGGTGTGGTCAACACCCTGGCGCTCTCGGTGGTCGAGCGGACCCGTGAGATCGGCCTGCTGCGGGCGATCGGGCTGTCCCGCCGCCAGCTGCGCCGGATGATCCGTCTGGAGTCGGTGGTGATCGCCCTGTTCGGCGCCGTGCTCGGCACCGGGCTCGGTCTGGCCTGGGGTGTCACCGGCCAGCGGGTGCTGCGGACGCAGGGGCTGGAGGCGCTCTCCGTCCCGGTCGCCACGATCCTCTTCACGCTGGCGGCCTCGGTGGCCATCGGCCTGCTGGCCGCCCTGATCCCGGCCTTCCGGGCCGGGCGGATGAACGTCCTCGCGGCGATCGCGACGGACTGACCGGAGGCGACCCCCGGATCGGGGGATCGGGGGTCGCACCGGAGAACACGGAGAACACGGGGGAGACGGGGACCGGGGGGAACCGGGGGAGGGGGGGGGGGGCGCGGGGCCCCCCCCCCCCCCGGGGGGGCGGGGGGGGGCGCCGGGGGGGGGGGGCCCCCCCCCCCCCCGCCCGGGTGTGGTCCCCCCCCCCCCCCCCCCCCCCCCCCCCCCC
>NZ_JBHJUI010000050.1:0-11959 GCF_042268405.1 Kitasatospora sp. NPDC056184
GACTCGACGGTGACCGGGGAGCGGATCGACACCGTGCTGCTGGACGCGGGGTACTGGTATCGCAACCTGCGTCGGACGGTGCGTTTCGAGGAGGTCACGCGGCTGCTGCTGGCGGACGGCTTCCGGCTGTTCGTCGAGTCGAGTGCCCACCCCGTCCTGGTTGTCGGGGTGCAGGAGAGCGTGGAGGTGTCGGGTGAGCGTGCGACGGTGATCGGGACGCTGCGGCGTCAGGACGGTGGCTGGTCGCGGCTGGCCGAGTCCCTCGCTCAGGCCTGGGTCGCGGGCGCGCCGGTCGCCTGGAACCAGGTCCCGGCCCTCACCGCGGGTCGCATCGTCGATCTTCCGACCTACGCCTTCCAGCGCGACCGCTACTGGCTGGAAGCGCCCGTGCTCGTGGGGGACGCGTCGGGTCTGGGGCAGAGCATCACCTCGCACGCCCTGCTCGCGGCCGCTGTCGACCTCGCCGGCGAGGGCGGCGCCGTCTTCACGGGGCGCCTCTCCCACGCCACGCATCCGTGGCTCGCCGAGCACGCCGTCCTGGGCAGCGTCCTCCTCCCGGGCACGGCGTTCGTGGACCTGGCGATCGCCGCCGGCGACCACCTCGGCGCCGGACACCTGGAAGACCTCACCCTCCACGCACCCCTCACCATCACCGAGAACGAAGGAGTCCACCTCCAGATCACCCTCACCCCCGACGGCAACGACGGCAACGACGGCTACACGCTCGCGGTCCACTCCCGCCCCGAGAACGGCGAAGGCGTCTGGACCCGCCACGCGAGCGGTCGCCTGACGTCCGAGAGCGTCGCCCCTGTGCTCATCGAGGGTGCCTGGCCGCCGGCGGGTGCCGAGCGGATCGACCTCGACGGCCTCTACGAGCGTCTCGCCGACCGTGGCTACGCCTACGGTCCGCTGTTCCAGGGCCTGCACGCCGCCTGGCGCCGGGACGGTGACCTGTTCGCGGAGATCACCTTTCCGCAGGACGACACGGACACCGGCGGCTTCGGCCTGCACCCGGCCCTCCTCGACGCCGCCCTCCACACCCTCCTCCTGGACGAAGGGCCCGACCGGGTCGTGCTGCCGTTCGCCTGGAGCGGCGTCACCCTCCACGCGACCGGCGCCACCGCCCTGCGCGTCCACTGGCGGTCCACGGGCGAGAACACCCACGCCCTCACCGCCGTCGACCCCGCCGGAACCCCCGTCATCGGCGTCGACACGTTGACCGTCCGGGAGATCACCCCGGACCAGCTCGCCACCCCCACCACCAACGACCTCTACCAGCTCACCTGGACGCCGGCCACCAAGGCCACCGAGTCCGCCGTCACCGGTGACGCGGTCGTCCTCGGCACCGAGACCTTCGGCCTCGACGCACCGCTCCACACCAACCTGGACACCGTGCCCGCGCACGCCCATGTGCTGCTCACCGTCGAACCGTCCACCACCACCGAGCCCGCCCACACCCACGAGGTCCTGACCCGAACCCTCACCACCCTCCAGGCGTGGCTCGCCCACCCCGACCACACCGACGGCCACCTCACCCTCGTCACCCGCCACGCCGTCACCACCCACCCCGCCGACCCGGCGCCGGACCTGACCGCCGCCGCGATCTGGGGCCTGGCCCGCACCGCCCAGACCGAGAACCCCCACCGCATCACCCTCCTCGACCTCGACGACCAGCCCCTCACCCCCGACACCCTGAGCAGCGGACACGCCCAGGTCGCCCACCGCAACGGCACGCCCCACACCCCCCGCCTCACCCCCGTCACCGACCACGGAATCCTGGCCGTGCCGGAGGGACCGGAGCCGTGGAGCCTCGACATGGAGGTCAAGGGTTCCCTCGACAGCATCTCGCTCAACTCCTTCCCGGAGGCGCTGAGTCCGCTGCAGCCGGGCCAGGTGCGGATCTCGGTGCGCGCGGCGGGCCTGAACTTCCGGGACGTCCTGGTCGCGCTGGGCATGGTGCCCGACGACGGCCGGGCGAAGGCCGGCGAGGTCGCGGGCGTGGTCACGGAGGTCGCGCCGGACGTCACCGGGTTCGCGCCGGGTGACCGGGTGATGGGTCTGCTGAGCACCGTGCTCGGGCCGATCGCGGTGACCGACCACCGCTGGATCACCCACATGCCGACCGGCTGGTCGTTCGCGCAGGCCGCCGCCGCGCCGGTGGTCTACCTGACCGCGTACTACGGCCTGGTGGACCTGGCCGGCGTCCAGCGCGGCGAGTCGCTGCTGCTGCACGCCGCGACCGGCGGCGTGGGTCTGGCCACGCTCGAACTGGCCCGCCACTGGGGGCTGGAGGTCTTCGCGACGGCGAGCCGGGGCAAGTGGGGGACGCTCCGCGAGGCGGGGATCCCCGAGGACCACATCGCGTCCTCGCGCAGCCTGGACTTCGAGGAGGAGTTCCGCGCGGTCCTCGGCGACCGGGGGGTGGACGTCGCCCTCAACTCCCTCGCGCACGAGTACGTCGACGCCTCGCTGCGGCTCCAGCGCCGGGGCGGTCGCTTCCTGGAGATGGGCAAGGTCGACAAGCGCGACTCCGCGCAGATCGCCGAGCAGTACGACGGTGTGGCCTACCACGTCTACGACCTGCTCGACGCCGGTCCGGAGCGGCTGCAGCAGATGCTGCGCGAGCTGCGGGAGCTGTTCGAGAGCGGCGTCCTCCGGCCGCTGCCGGTGACCACCTGGGACGTCCGGCAGGCGCCCGACGCCATCCGGTACTTCAGCCAGGCCCGGCACATCGGCAAGCTGGTGCTCGTCCTCCCGCAGCCGGTGCCGGCCGAGGGGACGGTCCTGATCACCGGGGCGACCGGTGTGCTCGGCGGCCTGGTGGCCCGCCACCTGGTGGCCGACCACGGTGTCCGGCGCCTGCTGCTGACCAGCCGGAGCGGTCTCGGGGCGCACGGGGCGGCCGAACTGGTCGCCGGACTAGAGGAGTTGGGCGCCGAGGTCACGGTCGCGGCCTGCGACGTCGCGGACCGCGAGGCGCTCGCCGGACTGCTGGCCGGCCTTCCCGCCGAGCACCCCCTCACCGCCGTCGTCCACACGGCGGGCGTGCTCGCGGACGGCGTCCTCGACGCCCTGACCCCGAAGGACCTGGAGACCGTGCTCCGGCCCAAGGTGGACGCGGCGTGGAACCTCCACGAGCTCACCAAGGACCTCGACCTGTCGGCGTTCGTCCTCTTCTCCTCCGCGGCGGGCACGCTCGGAACGGCCGGCCAGGCCAACTACGCCGCCGCCAACGCCTACCTGGACGCGCTGGCCCAGCACCGCCGGGCCCTCGGGCTGCCGGCGCACTCGCTGGCCTGGGGCCTCTGGGCGCAGACGAGCAGCATGACGGCCCACATGGGCGAGGCCGACCTGGCCCGGATGAAGCGGACGGGCGTGCACGCCATCACCTCCGAGCAGGGCATGGCGCTGTTCGACGCGGCTCGGGGGTCGGTCGAGCCGGTCGTCGTCCCGATCCGGATCGACGTGGCGGCGATGCGCGCCACCATGGCACCGGAGGACGTCCCGGACGTCCTGCGGAGCCTGGTCCACACCGCCACCCGGCGCGGCGTCAGCACGGCCCGGGCCGCCGGCGCCACCGGCGTCCCGCTCAAGGACACCCTGACCGGGCTGTCGGGCGAGGAGCAGCGCAAGACCCTGCTGGACCTGGTCAGGGCGCAGGCCGCCGCCGTGCTCGGCCACACCGACTCCGGCCGGCTGGACGAGGAGCGGGCGTTCAAGGAACTCGGCTTCGACTCGCTGACCGCGGTGGAGCTCCGCAACCGCCTCGGGTCGGCCTCCGGTCTGAAGCTGCCCGCGACCCTGGTCTTCGACCACCCGACCCCCCGCCTGCTCGCCGGCTACCTGCTGGACGCCCTCGCACCCGAGGCGGCGGACCCGTCCCGGAGCGTGATCGCCCAGCTGGACGGGATCGACGCCGCCCTCGGCTCCATCGCGGGTGACGACGACGCCCAGACGAGGATCGTCAGCAGGCTCCAGGCCCTGCTGTGGAAGTGGTCCGGCCCGACCGGCGCCTCCGACGAGGACACCGCGGAGGACGACCTGGACTCGGCCACCGACGACGAGCTCTTCGACGCACTCGACAATGAGATCGGAAACTTCTGATGGCGACGACGAATGAAGAAAAGCTCCGCGACTATCTCAAGCGCGCCACCGCGGACCTGCGCCAGGCGAACCGGCGTCTCCGCGACCTGGAGGCGAAGGATCAGGAGCCGATCGCGATTGTCGGGATGAGCTGCCGCTACCCGGGGGACGTCGAGTCGCCCGAACAGCTGTGGCGGCTGGTGGCCGAGGGGGCCGACGCGATCTCCGACTTCCCCGCCGACCGGGGTTGGGACCTGGAGAAGCTGTTCGACCCGGACCCGGAGACCCCCGGGACCTCGTACACCCGCAGGGGCGGCTTCCTGGAGCACGCCGGCGACTTCGACGCCGAGTTCTTCGGCATCAGCCCGCGCGAGGCGGCGACCGCCGATCCGCAGCAGCGCCTGCTGCTGGAGACCTCGTGGGAGGCGTTCGAGCGGGCCGGCATCGACCCCGCCGCCGTGCGGGGCAGCGACACCGGCGTCTTCGTCGGCGTCATCGCCCAGGACTACGCGTCGCGGGCGGACGAGGTCCCGGACGAGTACGAGGGCTACCTGCTGACCGGTAGCACGACGAGCATCGCCTCCGGCCGCATCGCCTACACCTTCGGGCTGGAGGGCCCGGCGGTGACGGTGGACACGGCGTGCTCGTCCTCGCTGGTCGCCCTGCACCTGGCCGTGCAGGCGCTGCGCCGCGGTGAGTGCGGCATGGCCCTGGCCGGCGGCGTCACCGTGATGGCCGCGCCGACCCTGTTCACCGAGTTCAGCCGCCAGCGCGGTCTCTCGGTGGACGGCCGCTGCCGCTCCTTCTCGGCCGACGCCGACGGTACGGGGTTCGCCGAGGGTGTCGGCGTGCTGCTCGTCGAGCGGCTGTCGGACGCGCAGCGGCTCGGTCACCCCGTGCTGGCGGTGGTGCGCGGCAGTGCGGTGAACCAGGACGGTGCGTCGAACGGCCTGACCGCGCCGAACGGTCCCTCGCAGGAGCGCGTCATCCGGCAGGCGCTGGCGAACGCCCGTCTCACGACGGCGGACGTGGACGTCGTCGAGGCCCACGGGACCGGGACGCGGCTGGGTGACCCGATCGAGGCGCAGGCGCTGCTCGCCACCTACGGGCAGGACCGGCCGGCGGACCAGCCGCTCCGGCTCGGCTCGATCAAGTCCAACATCGGCCACACGCAGGCGGCGGCGGGTGTCGCGGGCATCATCAAGATGGTGATGGCGATGCGGCACGGTGTGCTGCCGCAGACCCTCCACGCGGACGAGGCGTCCCCGCACGTCGAGTGGGAGGCCGGGAGCGTCGAACTGCTCAGCCAGGCCCAGGACTGGCACGACGCCGGGCGCCCGCGCCGGGCGGGTGTGTCGTCCTTCGGCGTGAGTGGGACGAACGCGCACGTGATCCTTGAGCAGGCGCCGGTTGTGGAGGATGCTCCGGGCGGCGCGGACGTTCTGCCGGTTCCGGGTGTGGTGCCGTGGGTGTTGTCGGGTCGTGGTGCGAACGCCCTGGAGGGTCAGGCGGCGCGGCTGTTGACGGCCGTGGACGGTTTGTCGCCTGCTGATGTGGGTGTGTCGTTGGTGTCGTCGCGGGCGGTGTTCGAGGACCGTGCGGTGGTGCTGGGCGGATCCGCCGCGCTGGCTTCGCTCGCGGAGGGTGTTGAGGCTCCGGGTGTGGTGCGGGGCCGTGCCGTTGCGGGTGGCCGGGTGGCGGTGCTGTTCACCGGCCAGGGCTCCCAGCGTGCCCGGATGGGTGCCGAACTCTACGAGACGCAGCCGGTGTTCCGGGCGGCGTTCGACGAGGCCGCCGCCGCGTTGGACGTGTTCCTGCCGCGCGCGTTGAAGGACGTGGTGTTCGCCGAGGGCGACGCCGACCTCGACCAGACGCTGTACACGCAGGCGGCGCTGTTCGCCGTCGAAACCGCCCTGTTCCACCTCGCGAAGGCCCACGGTGTGGAGCCGCAGGTCGTCGGCGGGCACTCGATCGGCGAGGTCACCGCCGCCCACGTCGCCGGTGTCCTCTCCCTGGCGGACGCGGCGCGTCTGGTGACCGCTCGGGGCCGGCTGATGCAGGCCGCCCGGGCCGATGGCGCGATGATCGCCGTCGAGGCCACCGAGGACGAGGTCCTGCCACTGCTGGACGGCCACCAGGACGCGGTGTCGATCGCCGCGGTCAACGGCCCCGCCTCCGTCGTGATCTCCGGTGACACCGTCCTCGCCGAGGAGGTCGCCGCGCACTTCAGCGCCCTCGGCCGGCGCACCCGTCGCCTCAGCGTCTCGCACGCCTTCCACTCGCCCCACATGGAGGGCGTGCTGGAGGAGTTCACTCAGGAGATAGCGTCCCTGGCGTTCAATGCGCCGACGATCCCGGTGCTGTCCAACGTCACCGGGACCCTCGCCACGACCGAGCAGCTCACCTCGTCCGCCTACTGGGCCGGGCACATCCGCGGCACCGTCCGCTTCCACCAGGGTGTCCAGCACCTCCACACCGAGCAGGGCATCACCGCGTTCCTGGAGTTGGGCCCCGATCCCGTCCTGACGGCGATGACCCGCACCACCCTCACCGACACCGACACCATCGCGGTGGCGGCCCTGCGCAAGGACAAGGCCGAGGACGAGACCTTCCTCACCGCCCTCGCCCACCTCTGGACCACCGGCACCCCCATCACCTGGAACCAGACCACCACCCTGGCCGGGGGCCGCACGGTTGACCTGCCGACCTACGCCTTCCAGCGCGACCGCTACTGGCTGGAGGCACCCGCCGTCACCGGCGACGCCTCGGGCCTGGGCCTGCGGGTGGCCGGTCACGAACTGCTGGGCGCGACCGTCGACCTCGCCGGTGAAGGCGGCGCCGTCTTCACGGGGCGCCTGTCCCTCACCGCGCAGCCCTGGCTCAGCGGCCACACCGTCCTGGGCAGCGTCCTCCTCCCGGGCACCGCGTTCGTCGACCTCGCCATCGCCGCCGGAGACCACCTCGGCGCCGGACACCTCGAAGACCTCACCCTCCACGCACCCCTGACCATCACCGGGGGCGTCCACCTCCAGATCACCCTCACCCCCGACGACAACGACGGCTACACGCTCGCGGTCCACTCCCGCCCCGAGAACGGCGAAGATGTCTGGACCCGCCACGCGAGCGGCCGACTGACCACCGAGGTCACCGAGCCGGTCGCGACCACCGGTCCCTGGCCGCCGGCGGGTGCCGAGCGCATCGACCTGGACGGGCTCTACGAGCGTCTCGCCGACCGCGGCTACGCCTACGGCCCGCTGTTCCAGGGACTGCACACCGCCTGGCGCCACACCGACGGCGACCTGTTCGCGGAGATCACCCTCCCCCAGGACGACACCGACGGCTTCGGCCTCCACCCGGCCCTCCTCGACGCCGCCCTCCACACCCTCCTGTTCACGGAGGAGGACGCTTCCCCGGCGCAGGGCGGTACCAAGCCGCCCGTCCTGCTTCCGTTCGCGTGGAGCGGCGTCTCCCTGCACGCAACGGGCGCCACTGCCCTGCGCGTTCACTGGCGGTCGACCGGCGAGAACACCCACGCCCTCACCGCCACCGACCCCGCCGGCACCCCCGTCGTCACCATCGACGCCCTCACCCTCCTGCCCACAACCACCACCCAACTCACCACCCCCACCACCAACGACCTGTACCACCTCACCTGGACCCCGACCACCAAGGCCAGCGCGCTCACCCTCACCGGTGACGCGGTCGTCCTCGGCACCGAGGCCTTCGGCCTCGACGCACCACTCCACACCGAACTCGACACCGTGCCCGCGCACGCCCACGTCGTCCTCACCGTCGAACCCTCCACCACCACCGACCCCGCCCACACCCACGAAGTCCTGACCCGAACCCTCACCACCCTCCAAGCCTGGCTCGCCCACCCCGACCACACCGACGGCCACCTCACCCTCGTCACCCGCCACGCCGTCACCACCCACCCCGCCGACCCCGCACCCGACCTCACCGCCGCCGCCGTCTGGGGCCTCGCCCGCACCGCCCAGACCGAACACCCCCAGCGCATCACCCTCCTCGACCTCGACGACCAGCCCCTCACCCCCGACACCCTGGGCAGCGGACACCCCCAGACCGCCCACCGCAACAACACCCCCCACACCCCCCACCTCACCCCCGCCACCACCGACAGCACCTTCCTGGCGCCGCCGCAGGACACGACGGTGTGGCGGATCGACGTCGCGAGTGCCGGGACGCTGGACGGCCTGGCCCTTGTCGCGAACCCGGAGGCCGCCCAGCCGCTGGAGGCCGGGCAGATCAGGCTGTCCGTGCGTGCGGCGGGGCTCAACTTTCGTGACGTGCTGATCGCGCTGGGGATGTACCCGGGCGAGGCGCGGATCGGCAGCGAGGGCGCCGGCGTGGTGCTGGAGGTCGCGCCCGACGTGACCGACCTGAAGCCGGGCGACCGCGTCATGGGCCTGCTCTCGGGCGGCGTGGGACCGGTCTCGGTGACGGACCGCCTGCTGGTGACGCCGATCCCGGAGGGCTGGTCGTACGCCCAGGCGGCGGCGACCCCGATCGTGTTCCTGACGGCGTACTACGCGCTGCGCGACCTGGCCGCGGCGGAGGCGGGGGAGACCCTGCTGGTGCACGCCGCCGCCGGTGGTGTCGGCATGGCCGCTGTGCAGCTGGCGCGGCACCTCGGGGTCGAGGTGTTCGGCACGGCGAGCCTCGGCAAGTGGGACACGCTGCGGTCGCTGGGATTCTCCGACGACCGGCTGGCCGACTCCCGCACGCTGGAGTTCGAGGAGCGCATCCTCGCCGCCACCGACGGTCGCGGCGTCGACATCGTCCTGGACTCCCTGGCACGGGAGTTCGTCGACGCCTCGCTGCGGCTGCTGCCGCGCGGCGGGCGGTTCCTGGAGATGGGCAAGACCGACATCCGGGACCCGGAGGTCGTCGCGGCCGAGCACGCGGGTGTCGCCTACCAGGCCTTCGACCTGATGGAGGCCGGGAACGCGCGCATCCAGCAGATGCTGCGCGAGCTGGTGGCACTGTTCGAGAGCGGTGCGCTGCGTCCGCTTCCCGTCACCGAGTGGGACGTCCGCCGGTCGCCGGAGGCCTTCCGCTTCCTCGGCCAGGCCCGTCACGTCGGCAAGGTCGTCCTCACCGTGCCGGCCGCGCTCGACCCGGACGGCACCGTCCTCGTCACCGGCGCCACCGGCACCCTCGGCACGCTGTTCGCCCGCCACCTGGTCACCGCGTACGGGGCGAAGCACCTGCTGCTGGTCAGCCGACGTGGAGCCGACGCCCCCGGTGCCGCCGACCTCGCGGCCGAACTCACCGCCCTCGGTGCGGAAGTGGCCTTCGCGGCCCGCGATCTGGCCGACCGGGACGCGACCGCAGACCTCCTGGCCGGCGTCCCCGCCGAGCACCCCCTCACCGCGGTCGTCCACACCGCCGGAGTCCTCGCGGACACCCTGCTCGCCGGTCTCACGCCCGAGCAACTGGCGGACGTCCTCCGCCCCAAGGTCGACGCGGCGTGGAACCTCCACCACCTCACCCAGCACCTCGACCTCTCCGCCTTCGTCGTCTTCTCCTCGATCGCGGGTGTGCTGGGCAACGCCGGCCAGGCCAACTACGCGGCCGCGAACGCCTATCTCGACGCCCTCGCCGACCACCGCCGTTCTCACCACCTCCCCGCCACCTCCCTCGCCTGGGGCCTGTGGGGCGGCGACAGCAGCGGTATGGCGGACGAGCTGTCCCAGGCCGACCGCGCCCGCATCGCCCGCTCCGGCATCACGCCGCTGACGGCGGAGCAGGGCCTGGGCCTCTTCGACGCCGCGGTGGCGGGCGGGCGCTCCTCGGTGGTGCCCGTGCGCCTCGACCTGAGTGCGATCGACGAGGGCAGTGCGCTGGTTCTTCGTGGTCTGGCGCCGGTGCGTCGTCGTCGGGCGGTGGCCGGTGGTGGGTCCGCGGGTGCGGGTTCGTTCGCGGAGCGGCTGGTGGGTCTGGGGGAGGCCGAGCGGCGGCATGTGGTGCTGGAGACGGTGCGGTCGGCGGTCGCGGGTGTGCTGGGTTACGCCGGTGCGGAGGCTGTTGATCCCGAGCGGGCTTTCAAGGAGTTGGGTTTCGACTCGTTGATGGCGGTGGATCTGCGGAACCGTCTTCAGGGGGTGACGGGTCTGCGGTTGCCGGCGACGCTGGTGTTCGACTACCCCTCGTCCTCGCTGTTGGCGGGCTTCCTGCTGACGGAGGCGTCCGGGGCCGAGCGGCCGGGTGCGGTCGCGGCGGCGGTTCCGTCCCGTGCGGACGGGGCCGAGGACCCGGTGGTGATCGTCGGGATGGCCTGCCGGTTCCCGGGCGGGGTGGACTCGCCCGAAGGGCTCTGGGGCTTGGTCTCCGAGGGTGTCGACGCGATCTCGGGCTTCCCGACGGATCGCGGCTGGGATCTGGAGAAGCTGTACAACCCGGATCCCACCCACGCGGGGACGTCGTACACGCGGGAGGGCGGGTTCCTCTACGAGGCGGACCGGTTCGATCCGGAGTTCTTCGGGATGAGCCCGCGTGAGGCGGTGGCGACCGACCCGCAGCAGCGTCTGCTGCTGGAGACGGCGTGGGAGGCCTTCGAGCGGGCGGGTATCGACCCGGCGGGCCTGCGGGGGTCGGACACCGGCGTGTTCGCCGGCGTGATCTCCGGGGACTACGCCTCCCGACTGGGCCGCATCCCGGGCGAGTTCGAGGGCTACCTGTCCACCGGGACGACCACCAGTGTCGCGTCCGGCCGGATCGCCTACACCTTCGGGCTGGAGGGCCCGGCGGTGACGGTGGACACGGCGTGCTCGTCCTCGCTGGTCGCGCTGCACCTGGCCGCGCAGTCGCTGCGCCAGGGCGAGTGCGACCTCGCCCTCGTCGGCGGCGCCACCATCAACTCCGGTCCGACCAGCTTCATCGAGTTCAGCCGTCAGCGCGCGCTCTCCACGGACGGCCGCTGCAAGGCCTTCTCGGCCTCGGCGGACGGGACGGGCTGGGGCGAGGGCGTCGGCATCGTGCTCGTCGAGCGGCTGTCGGACGCGCGGCGCAACGGTCACCCGGTGCTCGCGGTGGTGCGTGGCAGTGCGGTGAACCAGGACGGCGCTTCCAACGGCCTGGCCGCGCCGAACGGTCCGTCGCAGGAGCGCGTCATCCGTCAGGCGCTGGCAAACGCCGGTCTCACCACGGCGGATGTGGACGTGGTGGAGGCGCACGGGACCGGGACGCGGCTGGGTGACCCGATCGAGGCGCAGGCGCTGCTGGCCACCTACGGCCAGGGCCGTGACGCCGATCAGCCGCTCTGGCTCGGCTCGATCAAGTCCAACATCGGCCACACGCAGGCCGCCGCCGGCGTCGCGGGCATCATCAAGATGGTGATGGCCATGCACAACGGCGTCATGCCCAGCACCCTGCACGTCACGGAGCCCAGCCCGCACGTGGAGTGGGACACGGGCGCCGTCGAGCTGCTCACGCGGACGCGTGCGTGGGACGACGCCGGGCGTCCGCGTCGTAGCGCCGTCTCCTCCTTCGGCATCAGCGGCACCAACGCGCACGTGATCCTGGAGCAGGCCCCGGTGGTTGACGAAGCTCCGGCCGTCGACACTCCGGCGGTGCCGGGTGTGGTGCCGTGGGTGTTGTCGGGTCGTGGTGCGCGGGCCGTGGAGGGCCAGGCGGCGCGGTTGCTGACGGCTGTGGATGGTTTGTCTTCGGTTGATGTGGGTGTGTCGTTGGTGTCGTCGCGGTCGGTGTTCGAGGACCGTGCGGTGGTGCTGGGCGGGTCGGCCGCGCTGGCCGCGCTCGCGGAGGGTGTTGAGGCTCCGGGTGTGGTGCGGGGTCGTGCTGTTGCGGGTGGGCGGACGGTGTTCGTGTTCCCGGGGCAGGGTTCGCAGTGGGT
>NZ_JBHJUI010000051.1:0-7162 GCF_042268405.1 Kitasatospora sp. NPDC056184
CACCCCGCAACGACCAACGCCGGTCTCCGAGACAAGTCTCGGAGACCGGCGTCACTCACCGCAGCCGATCACTCACATTCGCCAACAGCGTCCGGCGGCTACACCGGGGCCGCCGTACGGCTACATGGTCAGGAGCATGGCGAACATGCCGATCACCACCGACAGTCGGCAGGCCCGGGGCAGTCCGGCCGCGGCCACCGGCACCGTGCCGCCGGACCCGCTCAGCAGCCGGCTGCCGGACCACAGCGCGTACCCGCCGAAGTAGGCCAGCAGCGCGCCGGTCAGCGCCGGCGAGCCCGCCGCCGCGTGGTGCCCGGCGTGGCCGGGCCCGGCCGTCATCGCCAGGGCCATGTAGGTCATCGCCAGCGCGCCGACCGCGTGGTGCAGCCGGTGCGCGCGCCGGGCCGGGCGGCGGACGGCCGCGAGCAGCAGGAGCACCGCGGGCGGGCCGTACGCCCACGCCCACACCTCGCCGGGCACGGCCGTCCCGGTCACCGCCATGGCCGCCGTCCCGCAGCCCATCAGTCCCTCGGCGAGGTCCGACTCGTGGGCGCGCAGCCTCCGCGGTCCGGCCCCGCCCTCCGCCGGGGCGCACGGGGCGTGGCGCAGCCGGGAGAGGCAGTAGGCCCCGGAGGCCGCGGTGAGGGCGGCGAGCAGCCAGCTGACCAGGGTCGGACCGTGCAACGGCGGCCTCCCGGACGGCGCGGACGGGCGTGGCGTCCCACGATCCCCGCCCGGCGCCGCCCGCAGCAGGGCGCGTACGGGGGCGCACGGGCGTGTCCGCCGTGGTGCGGCGGGCCGTCAGCGCCGCCCTGTCGCACCGGCCGCCGTACCGCGCTGCCGCATCGGCCGGGCGCCTACCGGGCGAGTCGGCCGGAGGCGATCACCCGGCTGAGGAACCGCCGGGTCCGCTCCTGCCGGGGATCGCCGAACACCTGCTCCGGCGGCCCCTGTTCGAGCACCACCCCGCCGTCCAGGAAGCACACCTGGTCGGCGACCTCGCGCGCGAACCCCATCTCGTGCGTGGCGAGCAGCATCGTCATGCCCCGCTCCTTGAGGTCCCGCACCACCGCCAGCACCTCGCCGACCAGCTCCGGGTCGAGCGCGGCGGTGATCTCGTCGAGCAGCAGTAGCCGGGGCCCGGTGGCCAGCGCCCGGACGATGGCCACCCGCTGCTGCTGCCCGCCGGAGAGCCGGTCCGGGTACTCCCCGGCCTTCGCGGCCAGCCCCAGCCGGTCCAGCAGCTCCAGCGCCCGCTCCCGCGCCTCGCCGCGCGCCACGCCGTGCACCCGGCGCGGGGCGAGCGTCACGTTCTCCAGCACCGTCAGATGCGGGAACAGGTTGTAGGCCTGGAACACCACGCCGATCCGCCGCCGGACGGCGTCCTCGTCCACCCGCGGGTCGGTGATCTCGGCGCCGTCCAGGAAGACGGCCCCGTCGTCGATCGGCTCCAGCAGGTTGACGCACCGCAGCAGCGTCGACTTCCCGGAGCCGGACGCCCCGATCAGCGCCGTCACCGAGTGCTCGGGGACGGCGAGGTGCACCTCGCGGAGCACCGGCGGACCGGCTCCGAAACCCTTGCGCACGGCCTCCAGCCGCAGGACCGGCCCGGTGCCGGGGGGATCGGCCGTCATGGCACCCCTCCTTGGTCTCGGCGGCGGTTCGTCCGGGTGGTCAGCCAGCCGGTGAACCGCGTCAGCGGGATGGTCAGCACCACGAAGACCAGCGCCGCCACCAGGTAGGGCGTGGAGTTGAAGGAGCGGCCGTTGATGATCTTCGCCGCGTACACCGCGTCGATCACCCCGCCGATCGACACCAGACCGGTGTCCTTCTGCAGGCTGACCAGGTTGTTGAGCAGCGGCGGCACCACCCGGCGCACCGCCTGCGGCAGCACCACGAACCGCATCGCCTGAGCGTGCGACAGGCCGAGCGAGCGGGCGGCGGCCAGCTGGCCCGGGTGCACCGACTCGATCCCGGCCCGGAACACCTCCGACACGTACGCCGTGTACGTCAGCACCAGCGCCGCGCCGCCCAGCCAGAGCGGATCGGTGGTCACCCCGGTCAGCCGCAGCGCCGGGACACCGGTGATCATCACCAGCAGGCAGATGATCATCGGCAGGCCGAGGAAGAAGTCGACATAGGCGGTGGCCAGCAGCCGCACCGGCAGGAAGACCGGCCCGCGCAGCGTGCGCAGGGCCGCGAGCAGCAGGCCGAGGACCAGGATCAGCACCCCGCAGACGGCCATCAGCTCCAGATTGATCCGCAGCCCCTTGAGCACCTCGGGCAGCGCCTGCCGGGCGTACTCGGCGCTGAGGAACGACCGCCGCACGGCCGGCCACCCCGGCGAGCCGACGAGCAGCGCCAGCAGCGCGCCGGCCGTCACCAGGGTCGAGGCGGTGGCGATCAGCGCCGAACGGCGGGCGCGCCGGCGGCGGTAGGCCTCGTGGGCCAGCCGCCGCGCCGAGGGCCGGTACCCGGTCGGGCCGGCCGCCTCCTTCGCGACGGACAGGCCCGCCTCCTCGGCGCTCACGGGAGGACGGGGGCGGCGACGGCGTCGGAGAGCCACTCCTTCTCCAGCGCCGCCAGCGTGCCGTCCGCCCGCAGCGCGTCCACCGCGGCCGAGACGCAGCCGGTCAGCCGCGACCCCTTGTCCAGCACCAGCCCGAACTGCTCGCCCCCGCCCGCCCCGGCCAGCTGGCCGACCACCTGAGCCTCCGTCACCTCGGCCCCCGTGATGTAGAAGGCCGTCGGCAGGTCCACCACCAGCGCCTCGACCTGGCCGTTGCGCAGCGCCGCCTTCGCGAGGTCGTTGGAGTCGAAGACGGCGGGCTGCACCGTCGGCCGGATGGTGCCGGTGATCGCCTCCAGACTGGTGGTGCCGACCTGGGCGCCGAGCTTGACCCCCCTGAGGTCGGCCAGGCTGTGGGCCGAGGCGGCCTTGGAGCTCTTCAGCGCGATCACCGCCTGCCGGACGTCGTAGTAGCCGGAGGAGAAGTCCACCGCCTGGCGGCGCTCGGCGCTGATCGACACCTGGTTGATGTCGACGTCGAACTCCTTGGGGCCGGGTGCGGTCGCCTTGCCGAACGGGGTGACGACCCAGGACACCTTCTCCTTCGGGTACCCCAGCTTCGCCGCGACCGCGTACGCCACCGCCGACTCGAAGCCCTTGCCGTTCTCCGGCCGGTCCTCCGAGAACCACGGCTCGTAGGCGGGCTTGTCGGTGCCGACGGCCAGCGTCCCCGCCGTCCGGGTGGGCAGCGCACCGGGCGCGCAGTCGGCGGCGCCGCCCGGGGCCGACGCGCCCGGGCCGGCGGCGGGCTCCTCGGCGGCGCAGCCGGTGACCGCGGCCAGCACGGTTGCGGCGAGCAGGACGGCGACGGCGGAGGTGCGGGGGAGGGGCATGACGGTGCTCCTGGGCGCGGAGGGTCGGACCGGTCGGGTGGGAAACCTCCCCCGGTGGCGGGTCCCGGACACGCGCGGCATCGTCGCCTTGGGAGGCTTCGCCCCGCGCTGTCCGGAAGATCCCGTCGACTGTTCACACGCCCGCCACACGCGCTCCGGCCGCCGCTCACCGCAGATCCGCCGCCAGGACCCCCCTTGAACAGAAGAACCTTTCGTACTTATGGTGGTCTCGTTGAAAACCCTCCTGTCGAAGTGAGTCCCCGATGCAGAATCTTTCGCCAAGGCTCGCTGTGGCGGCCGACGCCCCGGCCCAGAACCTCGCCGAGCACCCGGCCTGGCTGCGTCTGAAGGACGCCGTCGAGTCCCTGCGCCCCCTGCAGTCCAAGGACGGCTCCATCGACCTGTCCGCCGTGCAGCGCCACACCGTCGACCCGCTGGTCGCGACCGTGCGCACCGCGGTCGCGGAGCTGGCCCCGCACTTCCCGCACGACGCCGCCTACCTGGCCGCCGTCGACGCCGACCTGGCCAAGTGGGCCGACACCGGCTACCGGGAGCCCGACTTCCTGGACTCGCTGCTCGCCTTCCAGCCCGCCGACCAGCGCGAGGACGGCCTGCAGCACCTGGTCGTCTTCCCGATGTACACCCAGAACGGCAACCCGAACCGCAACCTCGAAGCCGTCCTGCTGAACGTCGTGTGGCCCGAGTGGCTGGCCGAGCTGGAGCGCACCCGCTTCGACAACCCGATGTTCGTGCCGATCACCTTCAACGACTTCACGGCCGGCTACGACACCAACTCCGCCGTCCTCTTCCCCGAGACCGTGGCCGTGCGCAAGGCGCCGGAACGTTTCACCTGGGGCGGCATCTTCTGCGACCGCGAGGCCGCCCGCTTCCGCGTCGTCTCCACCAACGCCGTCGAGCTGCTCGGCCTGGACATCCCCGCCGACGCCGCGAGCCTGCTGGAGGACCAGGAGCGCGCGCAGCAGACCTTCGTGCTCTGGGACCTCATCCACGACCGGACCCACAGCCACGGCGACCTGCCGTTCGACCCCTTCATGATCAAGCAGCGCAGCCCGTTCTGGATGTACGGCCTGGAGGAGCTCCGCTGCGACCTCACCACCTTCAAGGAGGCGGTGAAGCTGGAGGCCGAGGGCAACGAGCACGCCCGCGACGTCCAGTACGCGATCCTCTTCGACCGCCTCTTCCGCTTCCCGGTCAGCGGCGACCGCGTGCGCAACTACGACGGCATGGGCGGCCAGCTGCTCTTCGCCTACCTGCACAAGAACAACGCGCTGAGCTGGCGCGACAACCGCCTGAGCATCGACTGGGACCGCGCCCCGCAGGTCACCAACGAGCTCTGCGCCGAGATCGAGACCCTCTACCGCGACGGCATCGACCGCCCCAAGCCGGCCCACTGGATCGCCGCCTACGAGCTGGTCTCCCGCTACCTCACCCCGCACCCGGCCTCCACCTGGGCGAAGGGCACCGAGGCGCTGCCGTTCGACATCACCGAGGGCAAGGCGCTCAACAAGGCGCTGTGCGACGCTGTGCTCCCCGACGAGTTCCCGCTGAGCATGTTCTACGAGGCCCTCTCGAAGAAGCTCGGCGGCGTCATCGCCTCGACCGCCGGCATCACCGGTGCCGGCCTGCAGGGAGCTGCCGCGTGACCACCGCACCCAAGGGACCGCTGACCGGCAAGGTCATCGCCGTCGCCGGAGCCAGCGGCCCGGCCGGCCAGGCCGTGCTGCGCCGCCTCGCGGCCGACGGCGCCACCGTGATCGGCGCCGACATCGACGCCCGGCGCCTGGAGTCCGCGCTCGACTCCGTGCGCGTCGCCGTGCGCGGAGCCCGGATCAGCGGCCAGGTCATCGACCTCCTCGACCCGCAGGAGGTCCACGACTGGGCCGACCACCTGGAGGCCGAGCACGGCCACGTCGACGGCGTGTTCCACCTCGTCGGCGGCTGGCGCGGCAGCAAGACCTTCTTCGACAGCCGCCTCGACGACTGGGACTTCCTGCACGACACCGTCGTGCGCACCCTCCAGCACACCTCGCTGGCGTTCCAGCCCGCCCTGGTCCGCAGCGAGTCCGGCCGGTACGCGATGATCTCCGCCGCCGCCGCGCACAAGCCCACCGCGGGCGGCGCCGCCTACGCCGCCGCCAAGGCCGCCACCGAGGCCTGGACGCTCGCCATGGCGGACTCCTTCCGCAAGGAGACCACCGCCGAGGACGGCAAGCCCACCGCCGCGGCTGCCATCCTGGTGATCAAGGCGTTGGTCAGTCCCGAGATGCGGGCCGAGAAGCCGGACGCCAAGTTCGCCGGCTTCACCGACACCGCCGACCTCGCCGCACACCTGGCGGGCCTCTGGGACCGCCCCGCAGAAGAACTGAACGGACAGCACCTGTGGCTGACAGCCCAATGACCGACATCTCCGCGACCGACCCCTCCGGCCGCACGGACGCGGTACGGCGGCACGACCCCGCCGTCCGCGGCTTCGCCAGCGACAACTACGCCGGCGTGCACCCCGAGATCCTCGCCGCGATAGCCCTCGCCAACGGCGGCCACCAGATCGCCTACGGCGAGGACGACTACACCGCGCACCTGCAGGACGTCTTCCGCCGCCACTTCGGCGACCAGGCGGAGGCCCACCCGGTCTTCAACGGCACCGGCGCCAACGTCGTCGCCCTGCAGGCCCTGCTCCCGCGCTGGGGCGCGGTGATCGCGGCCGAGTCCGCCCACATCAACGTGGACGAGGGCGGCGCTCCGGAGAAGATGGGCGGCATCAAGCTGCTCACCGTTCCCACCCCGGACGGCAAGCTCACCCCGGAGCTCATCGACCAGCAGGCGTGGGGCTACGGCGACGAGCACCGCGCGCAGCCGCTCGCGGTCTCGATCACCCAGAGCACCGAGCTCGGCACCCTCTACACCGTGGAGGAGATCAGGGCGATCGTCGACCACGCGCACCAGCTCGGCATGCTGGTCCACGTGGACGGCTCGCGCCTGGCCAACGCGGCCGCCTCGCTCGGCGTCCCGCTGCGCGCCTTCACCACGGACGTGGGCGTCGACGTGCTGTCCTTCGGCGGTACGAAGAACGGCCTGCTGTTCGGCGAGTGCGTGGTCGTGCTCAACCCCGAGAAGGTCCGGAACATCAAGTTCCTGCGCAAGACCTCGATGCAGCTCGCGTCGAAGATGCGCTTCGTCTCGGTCCAGTTCGAGGCGCTGCTCTCGGGCGACCTCTACCTCCGCAACGCCGGCCACGCCAACGCCATGGCCGGCCGCCTGGAAGCGGCCGTCCGCGAGATCGACGGCGTGACCGTCGTCCGCCCGGCCCAGGCGAACGCGGTGTTCGCGATCCTCCCGCGCGAGGTGAGCGAGCGGCTGCAGAAGCGCTACCGCTTCTACTTCTGGAACGAGCACACCGGCGAGGTCCGCTGGATGTGTTCCTTCGACACCACGGAGGCGGACATCGACGCCTTCGCGGCGGCCATCGCCGAGGAGATGGGCCGCGCCTGAGCGAGGCCCTGAACCGCCGATCGTCCCGTCCTGCGTCAGCAGGGCGGGACGATTTGCATGTGGCGGTCCCGTCCCCGTACAGTTCCGGAGTCGCCGCGAGAGAGCGGGGACAAGCGGAAAGCGAAGTCCGATGAATGAAACTCCGGAAAACGGAGCGGAAAACATCTGATAAGCTGGAAACACGAAAGAACGAAGCGCCCGGAGGGCCGGTGTGAAAGCCGCCTGATGGAAGCGTCCGTTCCTTGAGAAC
>NZ_JBHJUI010000052.1:0-7151 GCF_042268405.1 Kitasatospora sp. NPDC056184
TACTGCAGGGGGGACCCTGTGGGAGAGTAGGACGCCGCCGAACAATCATTGTGAAGAACCCCCGCCGGGTTGTCCGGCGGGGGTTCTTTGCGTTTCCCGGACGGATCAGAGCGCGAGCTTGAAGCCGAGGTGGGACGGGACGAAGCCGAGGCGCTCGTAGAAGCGGTGCGCGTCGGTGCGGGTGGCGTCGGAGGTGAGCTGGACGAGGTCGGCGTCGAGTTCGCGGGAGCGGTCGATCGCCCACCGGATCAGGTCGGTGCCCAGGCCGGTGCCGCGTTCGTCGGCGTGGATCCGGACGGCCTCGATGATGGTGCGGGTCGAGCCCTTCCGGGCGAGGCCGGGGACGACGGTCAGCTGAAGGGTGCCGATCGTCCGGCCGGCTCGTTCGGCGACCACGAGGTGCTGGTGCGGGTCGGTGTCGATGCGGGCGAAGGCGGCGCGGTACGGGGTGAGGTCGTCCGGGCTCTCGCGGGTGACGCCCAGCGGGTCGTCGGCGAGCATGGCCACGATGGCCGGCAGGTCGTCGCCGGTCGCCCGGCGGATGGTCAGATCGTTCATGATCACACTCTAGAAGGCCCTGGAAGGCCCTTCTGGCGTGATCCGGCGTCATGTGCCTGGCGGTGGGCTGGTGATGACGGCGAAGACGGCTCCTTGCGGGTCCACGAGCCGGCCGA
Organism: Kitasatospora sp. NPDC056184; assembly: GCF_042268405.1. Classification (NCBI taxonomy): domain Bacteria; kingdom Bacillati; phylum Actinomycetota; class Actinomycetes; order Kitasatosporales; family Streptomycetaceae; genus Kitasatospora; species Kitasatospora sp. NPDC056184. The sequence goes on from NZ_JBHJUI010000052.1 coordinate 675, forward strand.
GGCGGCCGACGCCGTGGACGTCCGTGGCGGGGATCCGGACGGTGGCGCCGAGGCGTTCCGCGGTGGCGAGGCGGGCGTCGACGTCGGGGACCTCGAAGTAGGGGAACCAGTGCGAGGAGGTACCGGCGGCGGTCTGCTCCGGGTCGAGCTGCATGATGCCGCCGTGGGCGTCCTCGGTGCCGCCGCCGGGCGGGGTGAGGACGGTGTACAGCAACTCGCCGATCGGGACGTCCTGTTCCTGCCAGGCGAAGACGGTGCGGTAGAAGGCCTTCGCCGCCTCGGCGTCGATGCTGCAGCACTCCGCCCAGCAGAGGCTGCCGGGCTCGGTGACGGTGTCGAGGCCGCGCAGGTCGTGCGGTTGCCAGACCGCGAAGTCGGCGCCGGTGGGGTCGGTGTAGCCGGCCATCCGCCCGCTGGTGAAGACGTTGAACGGGGCGAAGCGGACCCGGCCGCCGGCGTCGCGGACCAGGGCCGTGGTGAGGTCGGCGTCGAGGGTGCAGAAGTAGACCGTCCAGGCGGGGCGGGCGTGGGCCTCGGTGAACGGGCCGAGCGCGGCGACGGTCCGGCCGTCCTGCCGGAAGAAGCCGTAGCCGCCGGCCTCGGGGCCGGCCGAGGCGTAGGTCCAGTCGAACACCCCGGTGTAGAAGGAGACCGAGGCCGGGGTGTCCGGGCTGGTGAGGTCGAGCCAGTTGGGGGAGCCGGGACGGAAGGCGGTGGTGAGCATGGTGCGCTGCCCTTCGACGACGGAGGACGGGCGCGGGAGCCGGCCCTCCTCGTCCTCCCAGCCTGGCACCCGGGCCCGCGGTGTCGCACCCGGACGGTACGGTGCGTAGCGGAAGTCGTCCCGCACGGTGAAGGGGGCCCGATGGCCAGGCAGACAGCGGCGCGGACCGCCGCCCCCGGGGGGACCGGCCAGGCGGCGGCGCCCCGCCAGTTGGCCCAGGTCGAGGGCGTGCTGGAGCGGATCACCTACGCCAACGAGGAGACCGGCTACACGGTGGCCCGGGTCGACACCGGGCGGGGCGCCAACGATCTGCTGACCGTGGTTGGCGCCCTGCTCGGCGCGCAGCCGGGGGAGTCGCTGCGGCTGCACGGGCGGTGGGGCTCGCATCCGCAGTACGGGCGGCAGTTCGTGGTGGAGAACTACACGACGGTGCTGCCGGCGACCGTTCAGGGCATCCAGCGGTACCTGGGATCGGGGCTGATCAAGGGGATCGGGCCGCGGTTCGCGGAGCGGATCGTCGAGCGCTTCGGGGTGGACACCCTGGAGGTGATCGAGAACGAGCCCGGCCGGCTGATCGAGGTGCCGGGGCTCGGTCCGAAGCGGACGAAGAAGATCGCGGCCGCGTGGGAGGAGCAGAAGGCCATCAAGGAGGTGATGGTCTTCCTCCAGGGCGTCGGGGTCTCGACCTCGCTGGCTGTACGGATCTACAAACAGTACGGGGACGGCTCGATCGGGGTGGTGAAGAACGAGCCGTACCGGCTGGCGGCGGACGTCTGGGGCATCGGCTTCCTCACCGCGGACCGGATCGCCCAGGCTGTGGGCATCCCGCACGACAGCCCGGAGCGGGTCAAGGCGGGGCTGCAGTACGCGCTGTCGCAGAGCAGTGACCAGGGGCACTGCTACCTGCCGGAGGAACGGCTGATCGCGGACGGCGTGAAGCTGCTCCAGGTGGATGTGGGGCTGGTGATCGACTGCCTGGCGGAGCTGGTGGCCGTAGAGGGGGTGGTGCGCGAGCAGGTGCCGGGCGAGGGCGGCGAGCCGATCACGGCGGTGTACCTGGTGCCGTTCCACCGGGCGGAGATCTCGCTGGCCAACCAGTTGCTGCGGCTGCTGCGGGCGGACACCGACCGGATGCCGTGGTTCGCGGACGTCGACTGGCCGGCGGCGCTGGGCTGGCTGGCCCGGCGGACGGGGGCGGAGCTGGCACCGGAGCAGGAGCAGTCGGTGCGGCTGGCGCTGACCGAGAGGGTCGCGGTGCTGACCGGCGGGCCGGGCTGCGGCAAGTCGTTCACGGTGAAGTCGATCGTCACGCTGGCGCTGGCGAAGCGGGCCAAGGTGGTGCTGGCGGCGCCGACCGGGCGGGCGGCGAAGCGGCTGGCGGAGCTGACCGGGGTGGAGGCCTCGACGGTGCACCGGCTGCTGGAGCTTCGGCCGGGCGGGGACGCGGCGTACGACCGGGACCGGCCGCTGGACGCGGACCTGGTGGTCGTCGACGAGGCGTCGATGCTGGACCTGATCCTGGCGAACAAGCTGGTCAAGGCGGTGGCGCCGGGGGCGCACCTGCTGTTCGTGGGGGACGTGGACCAGCTGCCGTCGGTGGGGGCGGGCGAGGTGCTGCGGGACCTGCTGGCCGAGGGCGGGCCGATCCCGTCGGTGCGGCTGACCAGGATCTTCCGCCAGGCGCAGGAGTCGGGTGTGGTGACCAACGCGCACCGGATCAACGAGGGGCTGCCGCCGCGGACCGAGGGCCTGCCGGACTTCTTCCTGTTCGCGGAGGAGGACGCGGAGCTGGCGGCGGGGCTGACGGTGGACGTGGTGGCGCGGCGGATCCCGCAGAGGTTCGGCTACGACGCCCGGCGGGACGTCCAGGTGCTGGCGCCGATGCACCGCGGACCGGCCGGGGCGGGGAACCTCAACACCCTGCTGCAGGCGGCGGTGACGCCGGCCCGGGAGGGGCTGGCGGAGCGGCGGTTCGGCGGGCGGACGTTCCGGGTGGGGGACAAGGTCACGCAGATCCGCAACAACTACGACAAGGGGCGGAACGGGGTCTTCAACGGCACAGTGGGAGTGGTGACGTCCCTCAGCGTGGACGACCAGCGCCTGACGGTGCTGACGGACGAGGACGAGGAGGTGCCCTACGACTTCGACGAGCTGGACGAGTTGGCGCACGCCTACGCGGTGACGATCCATCGGTCGCAGGGGAGCGAGTACCCCGTGGTGGTGATTCCGGTCACCATGTCCGCTTGGACGATGCTCCAGCGAAATCTGCTCTACACGGCGGTGACCAGGGCCCGAAAACTCGTCGTGCTGGTGGGGTCACGGAAAGCGATCGGGCAGGCGGTTCGCAGTGTCAGTGCAGGTCGGAGGCATGCGGCGCTGGACCACCGGCTTGCGTCTGGATGATTCTCCAAGGGATGGTTGCCTCTATTGTTCTCTTGACGTGAAGAGATTTACGGCAGAGCCTGGTGGGGTGCCGATCTTGTCCGGTTCGTACCGGCGGCGGCGGCAGGTTTTGTAGGGGCGGGCCCTTTCGGGTCACCCCGGGTGCGCGGCTGTCCGCCGGATGGGGGATGGTAGAGACAGTCAGGGCACCTTGGAAGAGGATTCATTTCGTCGGTGAGGAAGACGTGAGCGACAACTCGGTAGTACTGCGGTACCAGGACGGCGAGTACGAGTACCCCGTCGTCGAGAGCACTGCGGGCAACGCCGGCTTCGACATCTCGAAGCTGCTCCCGCAGACCGGCCTGGTCACCCTGGACAACGGCTTCGGCAACACCGCCGCCTACAAGTCCGCGATCACCTTCGTGGACGGTGACAACGGCATCCTGCGGTACCGCGGTTACCCGATCGAGCAGCTCGCCGGCAAGGGTGACTTCATCGAGACCGCGTACCTGCTGATCAACGGCGAGCTGCCGAACTCCGACCAGCTCGCGCAGTTCAACCGCGAGATCACCCAGCACACCCTGCTGCACGAGGACGTCAAGCGCTTCTTCCAGGGCTTCCCGCGGGACGCGCACCCGATGGCGATGCTGTCCTCGGTGGTCGGCGCGCTGTCGACGTTCTACCCGGAGAGCCACAACCCGTTCGACGCGGCCCAGCGCCACCTGTCGACGGTCCGCCTGCTGGCGAAGCTCCCGACCATCGCGGCGTACGCGTACAAGAAGGCGATGGGCCAGCCCTTCGTCTACCCGCGCAACGACCTGAGCTACGTCGAGAACCTCCTGCGGATGACCTTCGCGGTCCCGGCCGAGGACTACGAGCTCAACCCGGTCGTCGTCAACGCGCTGGACAAGCTGCTCATCCTGCACGCGGACCACGAGCAGAACTGTTCGACCTCCACCGTGCGCCTGGTCGGCTCCAGCCACGCCAACCTGTTCGCCTCGATCTCGGCGGGCATCTCGGCGCTGTGGGGCCCGCTGCACGGCGGCGCCAACCAGGCCGTGCTGGAGATGCTGGAGAGCATCCAGAAGGACGGCGGCGACGTCGACGCCTTCATCGCGAAGGTGAAGAACAAGGAAGCCGGCGTCAAGCTGATGGGCTTCGGCCACCGGGTCTACAAGGCGTTCGACCCGCGCGCCGCCCAGGTGAAGCTGCTCGCCCACGAGGTGCTCGGCCAGCTCGGCAAGTCCGACGAGCTGCTCGACATCGCGCTCAAGCTGGAGGAGCACGCGCTCAAGGACGACTTCTTCGTCTCGCGCAAGCTCTACCCGAACGTGGACTTCTACACCGGTCTGATCTACCGCGCCATGGGCTTCCCGACCAGCATGTTCACCGTGCTGTTCGCCCTCGGCCGGCTGCCGGGCTGGATCGCCCACTGGCACGAGATGATCAACGACCCGACCAGCCGGATCGGCCGTCCGCGCCAGATCTACACCGGCACCGCGATCCGCGACTACGTCGAGATCGACGCCCGCTGACGCCGTGCACCCGCACTGACGCCATGCGCACGCCCTGACACCGTGCCACGAGGGCCCGGCCGCACTCCTGCGGCCGGGCCCTCGTGTTCTGCGCCCGCAACGTCCGGCGCACGACTCCGGGGGCGGCGGTGGACCCGGGACGGCCGCTCAAAGCGTCCCTGGTCCCGCCACACCCCGGCGTCGTGCGCGAAGGCCGCCAAACCGTCGGCGACCGACCCGGGGCCCGCCGGAGCCCCGTCGGCGGCAGCGGTGGTGGCGCGTCGACGCTGTGCCGTTCGCCGCGTCTCCGCCCACCGGTAAAACTGCCGCACTACCAACCTAAGACGTATCAGCGTGTGAGAAGTTACGCCGGGGGGGTGTGAGCTGCCTCTCGCCACGCTCCGTGTGCGTGCGGTGCCGCCCCCATACCACACCTTGCGGCGGCCGCGACGTCACCCTCCCCGCAGTCACGGCAACCGAGCGTGATAGGAATCGTGGCATTCCGGTACGGACCGTCCCGCACCTTGCAGCGTGGCGGCGGAGCTGGGGAGGGAGTGCGCAGATGACCAGGAACGTGGTTGTCACCGGCGGTGGCACGGGGATCGGGTACGAGGTGGCACGGCGGTTCGCCGAGGCGGGCGAACAGGTCGTGATCGTCGGCCGTCGGCGGGCGGTGCTGGAGGACGCCGCCGCGGCCCTCGGGCCGAACGTGACCCCGCTCGTCTGCGACCTCGCCGATCCGGACGCCGTGGAGGCCGCGCTGGCCGCGCTGCCGGAGCGGATCGACGTGCTGGTGAACAACGCGGGCAGCCGGGAGACCGTGATCGGCGCCGGGCCGCACGCCCTGCTGGCCCGCTGGCGCGGGGACTTCGAGCGCAACGTGCTGACCGTGGTGCTGCTCACCGAGTCGATCCGCGACCGGCTCACCCCGGGCTCCGGCCGGGTCGTCACCATCAGCTCGATCGCCGCCCTGCGCGGGGCCGGCTCGTACGGGGCGGCGAAGGCCTCGCTGCACGCCTGGAACCACTTCCTCGCCGCCCAGCTCGGCACCTCGGGCATCACCGCCAACATCGTGGCGCCGGGGACGGTGGCGGGCACCGAGTTCTTCGGACCGCGGCTGGACGACGCGGAGGTCTCCCGGCGGGCGGCCCGGACGCTGCTCGGGCGGGTCGGGGAGACCGGCGAGGTGGCGGCGGCGGTCCACTTCCTGGCCTCGCCGGAGGCCGGGTTCATCACCGGCGAGATCCTGCACTGCAACGGCGGCGAGCTGCTCGGCCGCTGAGCCGTGCGCCGACGCCGCAGGGCCCGTACCGCACGAGCGGTACGGGCCCTGCCGGTTCCCGGGGCGCCCGGGTCAGGCGGCGGCCCGGAAGCGGCGCAGCCGGAGGCTGTTGGTGAGCACGAAGACCGAGGAGAAGGCCATCGTGGCACCGGCGATCATCGGGTTGAGCAGCCCGGCGGCGGCCAGCGGGATCGCCGCCACGTTGTAGCCGAAGGCCCAGAACAGGTTGCCCTTGATGGTGCCGAGGGTCCTGCGGGAGAGCCGGATGGCGTCGGCCGCCGAGCGCAGGTCGCCGCGGACGAGGGTGAGGTCGCTCGCCTCGATGGCGGCGTCGGTGCCGGTGCCCATGGCGAGGCCGAGGTCGGCCTGGGCGAGCGCGGCGGCGTCGTTGACGCCGTCGCCGACCATCGCGACGATCCTGCCCTCGGCCTGGAGGATCTCGACGGCGGCCACCTTGTCCTCGGGCAGCACCTCCGCCTGCACGTCCTCGGCGGGGATGCCGACCTCGGCGGCGACGGCCTCGGCGACCAGCCGGTTGTCCCCGGTGAGCAGCACCGGCCGCAGGCCGAGGGCGC
>NZ_JBHJUI010000053.1:0-2500 GCF_042268405.1 Kitasatospora sp. NPDC056184
AATGATCTTTGAAAACTAAACAAGACAAAACGTACCTGTTAATTCAGTTTTTAAAAATCGCACAGCGATGTGCGTAGTCAGTCAAACTACTTTATCGGAGAGTTTGATCCTGGCTCAGGACGAACGCTGGCGGCGTGCCTAATACATGCAAGTCGAGCGGACAGATGGGAGCTTGCTCCCTGATGTTAGCGGCGGACGGGTGAGTAACACGTGGGTAACCTGCCTGTAAGACTGGGATAACTCCGGGAAACCGGGGCTAATACCGGATGGTTGTTTGAACCGCATGGTTCAAACATAAAAGGTGGCTTCGGCTACCACTTACAGATGGACCCGCGGCGCATTAGCTAGTTGGTGAGGTAACGGCTCACCAAGGCAACGATGCGTAGCCGACCTGAGAGGGTGATCGGCCACACTGGGACTGAGACACGGCCCAGACTCCTACGGGAGGCAGCAGTAGGGAATCTTCCGCAATGGACGAAAGTCTGACGGAGCAACGCCGCGTGAGTGATGAAGGTTTTCGGATCGTAAAGCTCTGTTGTTAGGGAAGAACAAGTACCGTTCGAATAGGGCGGTACCTTGACGGTACCTAACCAGAAAGCCACGGCTAACTACGTGCCAGCAGCCGCGGTAATACGTAGGTGGCAAGCGTTGTCCGGAATTATTGGGCGTAAAGGGCTCGCAGGCGGTTTCTTAAGTCTGATGTGAAAGCCCCCGGCTCAACCGGGGAGGGTCATTGGAAACTGGGGAACTTGAGTGCAGAAGAGGAGAGTGGAATTCCACGTGTAGCGGTGAAATGCGTAGAGATGTGGAGGAACACCAGTGGCGAAGGCGACTCTCTGGTCTGTAACTGACGCTGAGGAGCGAAAGCGTGGGGAGCGAACAGGATTAGATACCCTGGTAGTCCACGCCGTAAACGATGAGTGCTAAGTGTTAGGGGGTTTCCGCCCCTTAGTGCTGCAGCTAACGCATTAAGCACTCCGCCTGGGGAGTACGGTCGCAAGACTGAAACTCAAAGGAATTGACGGGGGCCCGCACAAGCGGTGGAGCATGTGGTTTAATTCGAAGCAACGCGAAGAACCTTACCAGGTCTTGACATCCTCTGACAATCCTAGAGATAGGACGTCCCCTTCGGGGGCAGAGTGACAGGTGGTGCATGGTTGTCGTCAGCTCGTGTCGTGAGATGTTGGGTTAAGTCCCGCAACGAGCGCAACCCTTGATCTTAGTTGCCAGCATTCAGTTGGGCACTCTAAGGTGACTGCCGGTGACAAACCGGAGGAAGGTGGGGATGACGTCAAATCATCATGCCCCTTATGACCTGGGCTACACACGTGCTACAATGGACAGAACAAAGGGCAGCGAAACCGCGAGGTTAAGCCAATCCCACAAATCTGTTCTCAGTTCGGATCGCAGTCTGCAACTCGACTGCGTGAAGCTGGAATCGCTAGTAATCGCGGATCAGCATGCCGCGGTGAATACGTTCCCGGGCCTTGTACACACCGCCCGTCACACCACGAGAGTTTGTAACACCCGAAGTCGGTGAGGTAACCTTTTAGGAGCCAGCCGCCGAAGGTGGGACAGATGATTGGGGTGAAGTCGTAACAAGGTAGCCGTATCGGAAGGTGCGGCTGGATCACCTCCTTTCTAAGGATATTATACGGAATATAAGACCTTGGGTCTTATAAACAGAACGTTCCCTGTCTTGTTTAGTTTTGAAGGATCATTCCTTCGAAACGTGTTCTTTGAAAACTAGATAACAGTAGACATCACATTCAATTAGTAATACAAGATATCACATAGTGATTCTTTTTAACGGTTAAGTTAGAAAGGGCGCACGGTGGATGCCTTGGCACTAGGAGCCGATGAAGGACGGGACGAACACCGATATGCTTCGGGGAGCTGTAAGCAAGCTTTGATCCGGAGATTTCCGAATGGGGAAACCCACCACTCGTAATGGAGTGGTATCCATATCTGAATTCATAGGATATGAGAAGGCAGACCCGGGGAACTGAAACATCTAAGTACCCGGAGGAAGAGAAAGCAAATGCGATTCCCTGAGTAGCGGCGAGCGAAACGGGATTAGCCCAAACCAAGAGGCTTGCCTCTTGGGGTTGTAGGACACTCTGTACGGAGTTACAAAGGAACGAGGTAGATGAAGAGGTCTGGAAAGGCCCGCCATAGGAGGTAACAGCCCTGTAGTCAAAACTTCGTTCTCTCCTGAGTGGATCCTGAGTACGGCGGAACACGTGAAATTCCGTCGGAATCCGGGAGGACCATCTCCCAAGGCTAAATACTCCCTAGTGACCGATAGTGAACCAGTACCGTGAGGGAAAGGTGAAAAGCACCCCGGAAGGGGAGTGAAAGAGATCCTGAAACCGTGTGCCTACAAGTAGTCAGAGCCCGTTAACGGGTGATGGCGTGCCTTTTGTAGAATGAACCGGCGAGTTACGATCCCGTGCAAGGTTAAGCAGAAGATGCGGAGCCGCAGCGAAAGCGAGTCTGA
>NZ_JBHJUI010000053.1:5000-6031 GCF_042268405.1 Kitasatospora sp. NPDC056184
TGCAATTATGGAGGATTAGCTCAGCTGGGAGAGCATCTGCCTTACAAGCAGAGGGTCGGCGGTTCGAGCCCGTCATCCTCCACCATTATGCCGGTGTAGCTCAATTGGTAGAGCAACTGACTTGTAATCAGTAGGTTGGGGGTTCAAGTCCTCTTGCCGGCACCACTTTTATATGATATAATACTCAAGTCTCTTGTAGAAGAGCCATTAGCTCAGTTGGTAGAGCATCTGACTTTTAATCAGAGGGTCGAAGGTTCGAGTCCTTCATGGCTCACCATTTTACGCGGGTGTGGCGGAATTGGCAGACGCGCTAGACTTAGGATCTAGTGTCTTTATGACGTGGGGGTTCAAGTCCCTTCACCCGCATTATATAGGATAACAGTTAGAAAAACTGGACATCCTGTCTGCGGAAGTAGTTCAGTGGTAGAACACCACCTTGCCAAGGTGGGGGTCGCGGGTTCGAATCCCGTCTTCCGCTCCAACTATACCATCCACGCCGGGGTGGTGGAATTGGCAGACACACAGGACTTAAAATCCTGCGGTAGGTGACTACCGTGCCGGTTCAAGTCCGGCCCTCGGCATTAAGTTTTGCGCCCGTAGCTCAATTGGATAGAGCGTTTGACTACGGATCAAAAGGTTAGGGGTTCGACTCCTCTCGGGCGCGCCATATCTTTTAATAGAATAGATAGGAAATCGGGAAGTAGCTCAGCTTGGTAGAGCACATGGTTTGGGACCATGGGGTCGCAGGTTCGAATCCTGTCTTCCCGACCATTTTTTATGGGGCCTTAGCTCAGCTGGGAGAGCGCCTGCTTTGCACGCAGGAGGTCAGCGGTTCGATCCCGCTAGGCTCCACCAAAAGTTTTTAAAAAAAGTTGTTGACTTTGAAGAAGTGACGTTGTATACTAATAAAGTTGCTTTAACAAAGCGGACAAACAAAATGATCTTTGAAAACTAAACAAGACAAAACGTACCTGTTAATTCAGTTTTTAAAAATCGCACAGCGATGTGCGTAGTCAGTCAAACTACTTTAT
>NZ_JBHJUI010000054.1:0-5935 GCF_042268405.1 Kitasatospora sp. NPDC056184
TCGACCGGACATGCCGCACCGCGGCAGCGGTGCGACCCGGTCGGATGATCGCGACCGGCCGGGTCGGCGAGCCCCTCCGCAGCGTTCCGGCCCCATCACATGGCGCACCGGTGTGTGGGTACCGGCGCGAAGCGCGCCGGCTGGCACGCCCCGTTCTGTAGCCGGATCGGGCCCTCGGCCGACAAGCGCTGGTCTGACGAGACCAGGTCCTGCGCCGGCGCCCGGCCTAATGCTGTGACCGAGAACGTTCGCCGTGTTGGGCATAGCAGCTTGAGCCGGCGGTTGGACGCGGGACCAGCTCGCGGTGTGGGGCGTGCCGTGGCCGCCGCCCAAGGACTGGAAGAAGGAGCTCGCCGACCGCTGGCAGGCCGAGCGGAGCTCCGCCGGCTGACCACGGGAAGGCGTCCCGTACGGGCCGGTGTCAATTGCCCGTGCTGCGCGAGGGGTTGAACGTCTACGGTGACGGGGTGACGATTCCGTGGACCCCACTGCCCTACCGCGACGGCGGAACCGCTCCCCTGCGCGAGGACGTCTCCGCCGCCCTGGAGACGCCGCTGCGTGAGTGGATCCACGCCGCCGTGCTGCGCCATGGCGGGGAGGTCTGGCGGAGGGTCGCGATCCGCTGTGACCTGGTCCTTGACACGGAGGACGGCTCCGATGAGCCCGACGTCGACTACCCGGAGCGCCTCGCCTACTGGGCGCCGTCGGAGCGGTTGCTGGAGGTGGTCGACGCCCTGCTGGATCTGCTGCCGGTCCCGGTGCCGGCAGTCGTGGCTGCCCTGCCGGTCGCCCCGGCCGGGGACGTGCCGAAGCCGGGTGTGCTGATGTCGCTGATGGCCGGGGTGAGCAGGGTGGCCGCCCAGCAGGGGGCGGTGAGCCGCAGGCCGCTGCAGCAGCTGCTGGACGACGCGCGCTCGCGCTACACGGTCCGCTCCGACGGCCGCGCCCTGGTCGCGCGGATCGACCCGGCGGTCGCGCGCACCCTGCGGGCCGCAGTCGAGAGCGCGGACCGGCCGGAGCGGGGGTCGGCCTCCGAGCACCTGACCGAGGCGATCACCTGGGCGTACGCCCTCGTCCCGGACCCGGTGAAGGCCTACAGCGAGGCGATCAAGGCGGTGGAGTCCGCCGCGCACGCCACCGTGGACCCCAAGCGCGACCGGGCGACGCTCGGCACGATGCTCGGCGAGATGCCGAAGATCGCGCACAAGCTGGTCTTCGACATCGAGGGTGCCGACCCGCAGGAGGGCGTCGAGATGGTGCGCCGGATGATGAAGCAGTTGTGGGACGGACAGACCAGCCGCCACGGCAAGCAGCGACCCACCCGCAAGGAGACGCCGGCCGAGGCGAAGGCCGCGGCTCACCTCGCCGCTGTCCTGGTGCAGTACTTCTCCTCCGGGGCGATCCGCCGGGCCTGACGCCCCGGCCGGTCGGGTCCGGCGGATTGCCGGTTCGAGGACACGTTCGGTGGCGGTCCCGCTACGGTGGCCGGGTCCGGGCGGCCCTGCCCGTCCCCACCGCGGCGAAGGGGAACCACCGTGTCCAACGCAGCCCTGCTCCGGCCCCGCTACTGGCTCGCGCACAACCTGGCGTGGCCGCAGGGCGACGGGCCGTACCGCGAGTGCGCCCAGGCGCTCGCGCCGCCGCTGGTGCCCCGCCAGATGGTGTCCAGGAACGCCGCGGACATCCTGAACGTCGTCGACGCCTACCAGAAGGCGCAGCCGGGTCGGCGGGGGTCAGCCCTCCGAGGTCGATGGTGGTCGTGTTCGGGCTCTGCTCGGAGACCCTGAAGTAGTACCAGCCCAGATTCATTGCCTTCTTGGACTTCATGCGGGGCAGCGTCAGGTTCGCGGAAACGGACCCACTGACGGTGGTGCTCCAGGCCTTGCCCACATCCTTTGGGTCGTCGGCGGCGGCGGTGAGCGCGGACCCGGAGCCGGAGTTGAAGCCCTCGGTGAGGATGTTCTTGAAGAGGATCCGCGAGTTGATCATCAGGGAGCAGTTGAAGCCCTCGGGAATCGGCTCGCCCAGCGCGGTGCTGGTGTCGGTCCGTTCGGTGCCATCGGTGGTGATGAAGGTCTGCAAGACCTCCCGCGCGGAGTCCGTCTGCTTGGTGGCGAGCCTGATGATCGACGAAGCCGAAGCCGAAGCCGAAGCCGCGGTCGAGACGGACCTGCCAGCGTTCTCCCCCGCCCAGTTCCACCCGGTCGTCTGGAGCGCCGCCGCAGCGCACTGGACCAACCATCAGTACCGGGTCGCGGTGCGGGAAGCCGCCGAGGCGCTCAACGTGCACTGGAAGGACCGGGTGGGTCGCAACGACGTCGACGACACCCCGTTCTGGCAGCAGACCCTCTCGGCGGGGGAGCCGAGCCCCGGCAAACCGAAGCTCGCCTGGCCCGGCACCCCGACCGACAAGACGACCAAGAGCATGCGCGGCGGACTGGAACCGCTGGCAGCGGGCTCATCAACCTGAACTCCGCGCTCAAGAACCTGGCCGCCGGCCTGAACCTCACCGTCCGCAACGTCACCACCCGCACCCGGGACGAACTGACCGAGCAGGAGGCCATGGAGCACCTGGCTGCCTACAGCTACCTGGCCCGCCTCCTCGACCAGTGCGAGCTCCGAACCGCGCGGGAGGAGCCCGCCAGCACCAGCTGACCCGGCCTACCCGGACGGGTCCGGCAGTGGCGTGGCGGCCCGCCGTCGTGGAGGCCGGCCTTCACGACGGCTCACCTTGGAAGGGGACCCCCGGACCTCGGAGACCGTCCAGGCGGAGCGGGCCGCAGCCGACGCCGCGGCCGCCGAGGAGGAGCGTGCCAGCTTCTGCTGGCGCCGAACCTGACCGGCTGTTCTCCGCCGCAGGCCGCTGACCTTCGGCGGGGAGTTTGGCGCTCCGGCCGGGTTCTCCTCGGCGGTGAGGCGCAGGTCCGCCACCGCGCCGCGCACCACGGTGGCCGCCGTGCCGACCAGTACCACCAGCAGCCGCGGGAAGGACCCCGCCAGCGCCGCTCCCACGCCCGGCCCCGGCACTCCGGGCCCGACTGCTCCCGCAGAGCGGCGCAGGCCGCCAGCTGCGCCGCGGTCTCCTCGGCACTGACACCGGGCGGTGGCGGCCGGCCGTGTCCCGGGGTTTTCGAGGGGCCCGCAGGGCTGCTCACGTGGCCCGGGTGCCCGCTGTTTCCGGTTCTGCTCACGTCGTGGAGCAACATCGCGACAGCGGTCCGGGAGGCGGAGCCGGATGTTCACGGGAACGGTCGGCATCCCGGTAGTGACCGGTCCACTGCCGGGTACCGGTCACCGGGGATCCGGGACAAAAGCCGGCGACGGGGCAGGGGACGCGCACGAGATCCGTCTGCGATCCTGTCGGCATGGCACGGCCCCGTACAGCCACGGCACCCGAGGACACCGAAGCGATGAAGACGCCTGCTGACTACCTGCGGCAGCGTCGTGCGGCCGAAGATGCAGACGCCAACCTGCGGCTGCGCCGTGCGGCCGAACACGCACGCCGCACCTGGCCGGGTGACCTGCTTTACCGGGAGGCGTCGCTGGACCTGGTCCGTGCGGAGCTGGCGCTCGAGGTCATGAAGGCCGTCCTGGACAAGGCGGTCCGCGACATGACGGACACCAGGAAGTTCCTGGAGCAGCGCGGGCGCGGCATGAAGCTGGTCACCACGGGGATGCGGGGCGCTTTGCGCGATGCGGAGGCGAGGGTCGACCGGGCCGGGCGTGAGCACGGCCGGGCTGTCGAGGCGGAGCGGCAGGCTCGTGCCGATCTGAGGAGGGCCGAAGCCGGCGCTCCGAACCGCGTCGATGTGAGGGCTCGGCGGGCGGCACAGGAGCTGGCGGTCGACCGATCGCTCGGCAGCGGCGCGCTGCTGCCGCCGGCGGCCGGGCGCCCGCGCGAGCTGGAACGCGAGCACTACCACCAGAACGAGACGAGGCGCTGACCCGGGCTCACCCGGAGGGCGCCGGACCTACGGCGAACTTGTGGGCGATGACGGTGTCACCCTGTTGGCCGCGGGGCGCCATGCCGTTGTCGACCGTCTGGTCGGACAGGGTGTCGATCCCACCCGTCCGTGGGCTGGCGGTGTCGACCTGGTCACCTGGGCCGCCGGGACGGGCGCCTGCTGGACCCTGAGTGCGCTGTTGTCCTCCGACTGCGACCCGCTGCGCGCCGGCAGCCCCCATCGCTGTGTGCTGCGGGTCGCGAGGGCGGCCCTCGAGAGGGGATGCGGTGCCGGATCCGTGTCTCCGCCGGCCCATCGGGGGGTCATCACGGACCTGGAGGCGTGGCTCGGCGTCCACCGCATGCCGGACGAGCTGATGGCCCGTGCCCTGGTTCACGCCGACCCCGAGCACGACGACTGGCTCGCTTTGCTGATGCGGATCGCCGGACCGGAGAGCCGGGAGAGGTTCGGCTGGGCCCGCAGTGTCGCCGGGGGCGCCGCGGACGCGGCCTCCCTCGACCGTCGGCGCTTCGCGCTCGACGCGATCCACTTCCTCGGCTTCGGCCTCAACCCCGCTGACGGCGACGACGAGCCGCCATTCATCCGGGAGGCCGTCGAGTTCCTGTGGCCCCGTCTTGCCGTCGAACAGGACCCGTATGCCCTGCGCACCGTGGTCGCGGCTTTCACCGGCTACTGCTCCCAGGAGGAGTTCCCGGCCGCCTGGCCCGCGCCGACCACCCCGACCCGGGCGTGCGCCACTGCGTCGCCCTGGCGTTTCCCGCCCACCTGGCCGGCCACCCCGACGTACTGGCCGCCCTCCTGCGCCTGGCCGACGACCCCGCCCCCCTCGCCCGGACCAACGCGCTCCACGCCCTCACCCGCTGTCCCACCGACACCCCTGCCCTGCGCGACGTCCTCGCGGCCCGCCTCACCGACCCCCGCTTCGACGCCCGCCTCGAAGCCTCCGCCGCCCTGGCCCTGCGCGGCGACGAACGCGGCACACCGGTCCTCGACGAGATCCGCCGCGGCATCAAGAACCGCAGCAGCCGCGGCGCGGGCCGCCTCGAGGACCTCCACTACCGGCTCCGCGCCCGGACCCCGGGCGTGTGAGTTCACGGCCCGTCCCGGCGATGCAGGCGGGGAGGTCGGAGAGCGCAGAGCAGACCTCGTCCGCCCGCCCCAGGGAGCGCCGCAGCAGGTTCTGGCGGATCGCTCGGGCCCCAGGCCCGGGCACGGCTGGAGGCCGCCCGGGTCGCGAACGCCGCGCTGCGTCCGTGTTGGACGTGTCGGGGTTCGATCGGCGGAAGGGGCGGGCTCGTTGCCGGAACTGGCCGAGGAGGCCGGCCCCGACCGGTTGGAGTGCCCGCGGTACGAGCAGGACCGCGTCGAGAAGGACTTGGGTCTGTTGGTGCTGCCTGCTCCGGCCAGGCGGGAGTTGGTGACCGCGCTGGTGTGGGCCCCGGACGATCCGTGGTGGGAGGTGCGGGTGCTGCACGCCAAGCCCTACCCGGCGAAGGACCGCAGGGTGTGGCCCTCGCCCTGCGCGGGCGGCGCCCGGCCACCGTCGGGTGGCCGGCGCCTCGTGCCGCCCCGTGATGGGTGCGTCACGGGTGGGCTCGTGATGAAACATCCTGCGGTTCCGTCACGATGCTGCTCCCGGTGGTGTTCCAGGCGCTCTCGTAGGCGGCCAGGGCGGTGCGCGGGCGCCGGCCTTCGGGGGTGTCGGGCGGGCGGAGCCGGCCGGTGTGGTGGGCGAGGTCGGCGGTGGCGGCCCGCAGGTGCGGCAGCAGGAGTTCCTCGGCGCGGGCGTGGGCGGCGGTGTGTCGCTGCAGCCGGCGCCCGGTGGCCCTCGACAGGCCGGACGTCGGGTCGCCGATGACCGCCCGGGCGGCGCCAGGTGCTGTCGGACCTGGTCGAGGGAGCATCTGACCCTGGGCGGGGTGGTCGTGGGCGCCACCTGGCACGAGCTCGCGTGCCCGGCCCGGGCCGGG
>NZ_JBHJUI010000055.1:0-5280 GCF_042268405.1 Kitasatospora sp. NPDC056184
GTGGTGGCGTTGTTGGCGGTGGCGCGGGTGGGTGCGGCTTATGTGCCGGTGGATCCGGCGCATCCGGTGGGGCGGATCGGTTTCGTTCTGGAGGATGCGGCTCCGGTGCTGGTGCTGACGGATCGTGCGGCGGATCCGGCGGCGGCGGTGGATGTGGCCCGGTTGTATCTGGACGAGGTGGATCTGTCGGGTGGGCCGGTGGGGGACGCGACGGTCGAGGTGCCGGGTTCCGGTGCGGCGTACATGATCTACACCTCGGGTTCCACCGGCCGTCCCAAGGGCGTCGTCGTGACCCGCGAGGCGGTGGCCAACTTCCTGCACGACATGGCCGGTCGCTGTGACCTCGGCGCGGGCGACCGGGTCGTCGCCGTCACCACGGTCGCCTTCGACATCGCCGTACTGGAGCTGTTCCTGCCGCTGGTCACCGGCGCCACCACCGTGGTGGTACCGCCGGAGCTGGTCCGGGAGCCGGGCGCGCTCGCCGCGCTGCTGCGCACCCGACGTGAACGGCCCGGCGTCCTGATGATGCAGGCCACCCCCGGGCTCTGGCGCTCGCTGCTGGACGCCGACGCCACCGCCGCCCAGGGGGTGCGGGCGCTGGTCGGCGGCGAGGCGCTGCCGCCTGACCTCGCCGACGCGCTGGCCGGCACGGCGGAGTCGGTGCGCAACATGTACGGTCCGACCGAGACCACGGTCTGGTCCACCAGCTCTCCCGTCCGGGCCGGCCGGCTGCCGGATCTCGGCACCGCGGTGGCGAACACCTCGGTGTACGTGCTGGACGGCGGGTTGCGTCCGGTTCCGGTGGGGGTGCCGGGTGAGCTGTACGTGGCCGGTGCCGGTGTGGCGCGCGGGTACCACGCGCGGCCGGGGTTGACGGCGCAGCGGTTCACCGCCGATCCGTTCGGTCCGGCGGGGGCCCGGATGTACCGCACGGGTGACCTGGTGCGGTGGCGTGCGGACGGCCGGCTGGACTACCTGGGGCGGGTCGACGACCAGGTCAAGGTGCGTGGTTTCCGGATCGAGCTGGGGGAGGTGGAGTCCGCGCTGCTCGCGCATCCGGGTGTGGAGCGGGCCGTCGCGGCCGTCCGTGAGGACGTGCCGGGTGACCGCAGGCTGGTCGGGTACGTGGTCGTGCGCCCGGGTACCGACATCGCGGACCTGAGGCCCTTCCTGGCGGGCTCGCTGCCGGACTACATGGTGCCGGGGGTGGTGGTCGGGCTGGAGTCCGTCCCGTTGACGGGCTCGGGGAAGGTCGACCGGCGGGCGCTGCCCGCGCCGGTGGTCGCCGGAGGCGGCGGCCGGGGCCCGCGCACCGAGCGCGAGGAGGTGCTCTGCGCGCTGTTCGCCGAGGTCCTCGGTCTCGAACAGGTCGGCATCGACGACGACTTCTTCGACCTCGGTGGCCACTCCATGCTCGCCGGCCGGATCGTCGGCCGGGTCAGGGAGCGGCTCGGCCTCGACCTCAGCGTCCGCGCCCTCTTCAGCCACCCGACGGTGGCCCAGCTCGACGCCCATCTCGACGACGCCGACCGCGCCGCGGCCCCGGCCCGCCCGGTTCTGCGCAGGAGGAACGCCCGATGATCCCCTTGTCCTTCGCCCAGCAGCGGTTCTGGTTCCTCCACCAGCTCGACGGCCCCTCGCCGGTGTGGAACATCCCGACCGTGCTCCGGCTCACCGGGACCCTGGACCGCTCCGCGCTGCGGGCGGCGCTGGCCGACCTGGTGGAACGGCACGAGACCCTGCGCACCGTCTTCGCCCCGGTCGCCGGGGACGGGGAGGCCGCGGAGCAGATCATCCTGCCCCCGACCGCCGTGCCCGAGCCGCTCACGGTGCGGGCCACCGAGGAGCAGCTGCCCGCCCTGGTGGCCGAGGCCCAGCGCTACGCCTTCGACCTGCGGGCCGAACCCCAGCTGAGAGTCACCCTGTTCGAGCTCGGCGAGCAGGAGCACGTCCTGCTGCTGCTCCAGCACCACGTCAACGGCGATGGCTGGTCCCGGCCGGTCCTGGTGCGCGACCTGCTGGCCGCGTACACCGGTCGGGCCCGCGGGCAGGCTCCCACCGCGGAGCCGCTGCCCGTCCAGTACGCCGACTACGCGCTCTGGCAGCGCGACCTGCTCGGCAGCGAGGACGACCCGGACAGCTTCGTCTCCCGCCAGCTGAAGTACTGGACGACCGTGCTCGACGGCTCGCCCGAGGAACTGTCGCTGCCGACCGACCGACCGCGCCCGGCCACCTCCTCGCACCGGGGCACGACCGTGCCGATCGACGTGCCCCAGCCGGTCCGCGAGGGTCTGGAGGCGCTCGCCCGCCGCCACCGGACCAGCCTGTTCACCGTGGTCCAGGCCGCCGTCGCCACCCTGCTGCACCGGCTCGGCGCAGGGGACGACATCCCCGTCGGCACCCCGGTCGGCGGCCGGGCCGACCAGGCGCTGGAGGGTCTGGTCGGGCTGTTCGTCAACACCCTGGTGCTGCGCAACGACCTGTCCGGCGGTCCGAGCGCCGAGGAACTGGTCGCCCGTGGCCGGGACCTCGTGCTGGCGGCCCAGGAGCACCAGGACCTGCCGTTCGAACGCCTGGTGGAGGAGCTCAACCCGACCCGCTCGATGGCCCGCAACCCGCTCTTCCAGACCCTGCTGACCTGGAACAGCCTCGACCGGCGGGACGTCGGCGAGGCGGCGGCGGACCTGCCCGGGCTGCGGGTCGCCGGCTACTCGGCCGAGAGCGGCTTCGCCCGCTTCGACCTCTCCTTCAGCATCGAGGAGCGCGGTGACGCGAGGCAGCGCCCGGACGGGCTGGGCGGCGCCCTCACGGTGGCCGACGACCTCTTCGACCCCGCGACCGCCGCCCTGCTCGTGGAGCGCTTCCACCGCGTCCTCGCCGCCTTCGCGACCCGGCCCGGGATACCCGTCGGACAGATCGACGTGGTGCTCGACGAGGAGCGCCGGAACGTCCTGGAGCGGTGGAACCTCACCGACCGGGAGGTGCCGGAGGACCTGCTCGCCGCCTTCGACCGCTGGGTGCGCGAGACCCCCGACGCGCCCGCGCTGGCCGCCGGGGCCGACACCCTGACCTACCGGGAGCTGGCCGAGCGCTCGACCCGGCTCGCCCTCCGGCTGGCGGCCGCCGGCGCCGGCCCCGGCCGGGTGGTGGCGGTCGCCCTGCCCCGCGGCGCCGAGCTGCCGGTCACCCTGCTCGCGGTGCTGCGCACCGGTGCCGCCTACCTGCCGCTCGACACCGAGTACCCGGCCGACCGGATCGCCCACATGCTCGCCGACTGCGCCCCGGTGCTCGCCGTCGCCGGGCCCGGCTTCACCGCGCCGAGCGGCCTGCCCGTCCTCGCCCCCGAGGCGGACGGTCCGGCCGTGGACGCCCCGGCCGCGGCACTGCCGGCGCCGGACGGCCGGCGCGCCGCGTACCTGATCTACACCTCGGGCTCCACCGGCCGCCCCAAGGGCGTGGTGGTTCCGCGCGCCGCCCTGGACAACATGCTGACCGGCTTCCGCGAGCTCGTGCCGCTGGGCCCGGGAGACCGCCTGCTCGCGGTCACCACGGTCGGCTTCGACATCGCCGCCCTGGAGCTGTTCCTGCCGCTGTTCTGCGGCGCCACCACCGTGCTCGCCCCGCGTGAGCTGGTCCGCGACCCGCGGCGGCTGGCCGGCGAGATGCGCGGCGCCACGGTGGTGCAGGCCACCCCGTCGCTCTGGCAGGCCGTGCTGGAGGAGGTGCCGGACGCGGCGGACGGCCTGACCGTGCTGGTCGGTGGCGAGGCGCTGCCGCGCGACCTCGCCGAGCGGCTGGGCCGCTCGGCCGAGGCGGTGCTCAACGTGTACGGGCCGACCGAGACCACCGTCTGGTCCACCGCCTGGCGGGTCGCGCCCGGCACCGCGCCGCTGATCGGCGCACCGATCGCCAACACCCGTGCCCTGGTCCTGGACGCCGGCCTGCGGCCGGTGCCGCCCGGCGTGCCCGGTGAGCTCTACCTGGCCGGGCACGGCGTCACCAGCGGCTACCACGGCCGTCCCGGGCTCACCGCGGAGCGCTTCGTCGCCGACCCGTTCGGCGCCCCCGGCGCGCGGATGTACCGCACGGGCGACCTCGCCCGGTGGACCGCCGGCGGCGAGCTGGAACACCTCGCCCGGGTCGACGACCAGGTCAAGCTGAGGGGCTTCCGGATCGAGCTCGGCGAGGTGGAGGCCGTGCTCACCCGGTACCTGGACCAGGGCCGCGCGGTCGTCACCGTGCACACCGACGAACGCGGTGAGCGCCGCCTGGTCGCGTACCTGGACGACGCGCTGGCCGACGTCGACGCGCTGCGCCGCCGGGCGGCCGAGCAGCTGCCGGAGTACATGGTCCCGGCCGCCTTCGTCCGGGTGGACGCCTTCCCGCTGACCGCCAACGGCAAGCTGGACCGCCGGGCCCTGCCCGCCCCGGACCTGACCGCCACCGAGTTCCGCGCGCCCCGCACCCCGCGCGAGGAGTCGCTCGCCGCGGTGTTCGCGGAGGTGCTGCGGCTGCCGGCCGTCGGCATCGACGACGACTTCTTCGCGGTCGGCGGGCACTCGCTGCTCGCCATGCGGCTGATCTCCCGGATCCGCGACGAGTTCGCCGTGGAGCTTCCGATCAGCGCGTTGTTCGAGGCGCCCACGGTCGAGCGCCTGGCGGCCGCCATGGACGCCGCCGGCGGGGGCCGGACCCGGATCACCGCCGGACCGCGCCCCGACCGCGTCCCGCTCTCCTTCGCCCAGCAGCGGCTGTGGATCATCGACCGGCTGGAGGGCCCCAATCCCGCCTACCACGTCCCGGTCGCCCTGCGGCTGGACGGTGCGCTGGACGTGGCCGCGCTGCGGGCGGCGCTGGCCGATGTGGTGGCGCGGCACGAGAGCCTGCGCACCGTCTTCGCCGAGGACGCCGAGGGCCCGCACCAGCGGATCCTGGACTCCGTCGAACCGGACCTGCCGGTGACCGAGGTGGCCTCGGACGAGGTGACGGCGGCCACGGCCGCCGTGGTCCGCCGGCCCTTCGACCTGCGGGGCGAGATCCCCCTGCGGGCCGCGCTGCTGCGGGTCGGCCCGACCGAGCACGTGCTGGTCCTGGTCATGCACCACATCGCCGGTGACGGCGCCTGGTCGGTCCCGGTGCTGGTGCGGGACGTGGCGGTGGCGTTCGGTGCGCGGGTGGGTGGTGGGGCGCCGCGGTGGGAGGCGCTGCCGGTGCAGTACGCGGATTTCGCGCTCTGGCAGCGGGAGCTGCTGGCGGAGGGTGAGGGTTCGGAGTTGGGGC
>NZ_JBHJUI010000056.1:0-5238 GCF_042268405.1 Kitasatospora sp. NPDC056184
AGCGTCCGGGGCGACCCCGCGCGCGCGCCGCCCGCGTCTGCGGGGGCCGCGCCACGACGGGCTACGCCAGCCGACTACAGCTCGCCGCGCCGCTCCAGCTCGCGGGCGATGTCGTTCTGATCGGCGATCGCGTCCACGTCCATCGGGGTCCGCGTCCGCTTGATCAGCTCGTACTCATAGCGCAGGTCCTCAGTGGACTGCGTCCGGCTGTGCTCGATCGACGCCGAAGACGGGCTCTTCCGGATCCTCATGTGCATTTCCTTTCATGGCGATTGATGCCGTTTCAGCCGGTCCGGCTGGCGACTGGCCAACCATGACACAGAACTTCTCGGTAAACAACCCTGCTTCAGTGGGCGTTGCGTGAGCTATGCTGTGCAGCATGGAAATTCCCGAGAAAGCGCAGGCCGAGGCGCTGGCGCGCGTGGCGGAACTGGGCACCCAGCGCGCCCAACTGCTCGCCGACGCCAAGGCGCTACTGCCACAGATCAAGGAAGCCGCCCTTGCGGCCGCGCGAATCGATGCCCCGCGCTCCCGCATTCAGCAGCTCAGCAAGGTGAGCACAGCCGTTGTCTACGGCTGGTTCGATGAGGCGGGCCTGCCCAAGCTCAAGGGCGGCAAGGGGGGTGTCTGACCAGATGGACTACCAGCGACACAATGTGGCTCCCCCCGGGCATGCCGACCTGCCGTTCGCCGGGGACGCGTCGCTCGCAGAGGTGCTGGGTGTGATTGACCAGCTCAGCGCGCTGGGCCGCGACCTGCGGGCCACGGTCCCCACCGCGAGCCTGCGGGGGAGTCAGTACCTGCGGGCCGCAGACCTGGCGCGATGGATCGCAGACGCCGCCGACGAGTTGCACCAGGACCTCAACCAGGACTCGTCAATCCCGCTACAGACCGACTGAGACCCGAGCGTTATTTCAGTACGCGGAATCCGCGTCCCGGCGACGCCCTGACTGGGCGTAGCCTGTCCCGCACAAGATCCAGACAGACAGCAGAAAAGCCACCCACCAGTTGCCCGAGAGTTGGCGCTCTCGGAGGTGAACGGCTTTCCGCTGGCCCTTGCCAAGGCTCGTTCTGAGTGTAGCGGTCGGTTTTTCGACCGGACACCGGGCGGGCCAGAGAGAGGCCCCACATGGCGCACCCGTCACCTGATGACTGCGCGTCCTGCCGCCGGATTTTCGGCGAGCTGGTTGAGCACGAACTGACCACTGCCCCCGGTACCTCGTTGCCCGCTGCCGTGCTGGCGGAGCGTGTGGGGCTGGTGCCGCGCGTCCTGCGCCGCCACCTCACCGAGCTGGTCACCGCTGGGCGCATTGATGTGGACCGCCGGACGCCTCTGCCGGGCGCCAGCGTCGGCCGGGCCCGCCCCCTGCCCACCTCGCCGAGCCCTGCGGAGTGGGCCGCGTCCATCCAGACCCGCGACCGCACCTGCTGCCGTCTGCTGGCCGCGCTGGCGCTCCATGCCGGTGCCGACTGGACCGGGCAGGAGCGGCAGGAGGATCTGGCCCGGGCCCTCGGGATCAGCGTGCGCACCCTGCGCACCCACCGGGGGCACCTGGAGGATGACCAGCTGGTGCGCTGGGACCGGCGCGGCCGGGTCCGGGGACTGCCGGACCGCTACACCCTGTTGTCCGGCCTGATCCGCCTGCCCGACGTGCCCGAGGAGTGGGCAGACCTGCCCTGGGCGGAGGGCGCGGCCGTGGACCTGATGGATCAGGTCTGGTGGCTGGCTGGACTGACCGACGCTCAGCACGAGCGCACCCGGCGCCACATCGCCCACCTGATGACCAACGGCTGGACGGCCGCCGAGCTACTGGGCCGACTCGATCGCATCCCGCCGACCGAGCACGTCAGCCACCCGTACGCGCTCGCGCAGTCCTTGCTGCCGGTCCGGGGAGAGCCGCCGGTCGCCACAGCGCAGGAGGTGACTGGCGGACGGGGCCCGCTGGCGATCGTGGATTGCGCCGGGAACTGCGGGCGTGCCGTTCGGGGCGTGGCCGGAGTGAGCACCTGCCGAGACTGCCGCCAGGCAGCAGCACCTGCACCGTTCTGAGGGGGAGACGGACATGGGGATCATCGGAGACGCGCTCAGTCGCGCCGCACAGGCAGCGTGGACGCGCCCGCTGCCGAAGTCCGCAGGGGCTCGGCTGCGGTTCCTGCTCAAGCGCGAGAAGGGCAGCACCCGCGCCGTGGCTGACCGGCTGGGCGTCAGCCAGCGCACCGTCCAGCGCTGGGCGAAGGGCGAGCAGCAGCCGACCGGCAAGCGTGCCGCCGCACTGGAGCGGGAGGCGGCCCGCGACTGGCAGCCCCGGGTCACCGCCGAGGCACAGCGCCGTTCCGCCCGGGACGGCCTGGTGGTGGAGACCCGGGCGCGGTTCGGGTTCACCGCCGCGCCTGGCACCACCGACGACGGCCGGATGCGGCGGATCACCGAGACGCTGCCGCCGGACGTGAGCGGGAGGATCTGGGAGGCGTGGCGCTCCGGAGATGAGGAGCAGCTGCAAGAGCTGGTCGGGCAGGGGCTGGGGTACTCGTACTTCCAGGACCGGGGCCGCCGCGCTCAAGGACTCGACGTAACGCTCACCGATGTCGACTACATCGAGCTGGGGGAGCTGTGAGCACAGATGGAGAGCCGGCTGAAGCGCCGGCCGACAGCACGAGGCAGACCGCACAGTGCCGGTGCCGCTGGTGCAAGCTCGCCCCGTGGGCACTGCCCACGGCGGCCGCCGTGCTCGTGGTACTCACCCTGGCCCTCGCGGCCGGGGGCCGGTACCCCTGGCCGGTCGATGCGGCGGTCTACCTCGCGACCGCCACCATGGTCTATGCGGTGCTCTCTGGGCCGGTGATGCGGCAGCGCTGGCGCCATGAGGACCGGCTGTTCAACGAGCAGGACCGGTAGACGGAACAAGGATGGGGCCCGCACCGTCGTGCGGGCCCCGGTTCATCGCAGGTCCCCCCATCGTCGCCAATTGGCGACAGCTCTGCACCCCGACCCACCAGACTTACAGAGTCCGGAACTGCGGGAGTCTGTCAGTCCTGAGTCCGGCGGCGCGGGGCCAGCGAGGCGAGGAGTTCGGCCTCCGTGTCCCCGCGGAGCCGTCCGGCGCGCGTCAGGAGCAGGTCGACCGCAACCCGGATCAAGGTGTTGTCCGTGATGATCTCCGAGCGGTTCCGGCGCTGCCCGGACACCCTGCGGCGCAGTGCCGCCAGCTCGGCGAGCTGGTCCGTCCGCAGACGCGTCTCCTTGCGCTCCAGGCTCTGCCACTTCGGCCCGTCTGCCGAACCCTGAGAGTCCGAGACTTCCGAACTCTCGGACTTTGTAACTTCAGAAGTCCGGGAGTCCGGGAGTTCCGAAGTTGGCTCGGCTTTTGGCTGTTCAGGAGCGGAGATGCTGCCCACCAGCTGTTCGACCTCTGGCACCAATGGCTGACGGATCGGTGACTCGGACGGCACCGTGGAGCGTTTGATCCGGGTCATGCGATCGCCTTCCACAGCCGCTCGGCGCCCGCCGCGTACACGTCGCGCATCTCCTTGCCCCGGGCGCCCAGAGCGGACAGCGGCATGCCTTCGTCCGCCGCGTCCTTGACCACCGATCGCTCCGGAATCGCGTCCCAGACCCGATCCGGCCCGAAGATGGCCGGCAGGCTCGTGAGGTGGTGCGCGTGGCCGGCCAGCCGCCCATCGACCTTGGAGGGGATCGCCGCGAGGAACCGCAGTTCCGCGTTCGCCAGCTCGGCGAGCGTCTGCGGATCCTGGACGAAGTCCCGAAAGCGGGTGGCGCCCTCCACCCCGTCGTACTCCGGCTCCACCAGGGCAACCGCCCAGTCAGCCGCGGCGAGGCCGAGCTGCGTCAGGTGCCCCAGCGAGGGCGGGCAGTCGATCAGCGTCACGTCGTGCGCCTCATCAACCCCCTCCAAAGCGCGCGCCAGCCGCCCGCGAGCGCCCATCACCGCCGCTTCCGCGATGCGGTTCTCCAGATCGAAGCGGGCCGGGAGCACATCGATCCGCATCCCGTACAGCCCCTCCCAGCCACACGGCACGATTCCGTCCGCCGCCGCGCCAGCCTGCCCGCTGCGGACCACCTCGCTCACCGAGACCGTGGCGGCCTGGTCCACCCGGTAGGGCCGCGCCAGCCGCCGCGAGGTGTTCGCCTGCGGATCCAGATCCACCACCAGGACCCGGCGCCCGGCATCCGCCAGCGCCGCCGCCGTGTTCACCACCCACGCGCTCTTGCCCACCCCGCCCTTGTTATTGCCCGCTGCCACGCGTCTGCTGCGTCCCACCATCAACCTCCGAACTCTGTAACTCCGGCACTTCCGTACCCCGGAAGTACACCACCAGAGCGCCCTCGCTTCGGGCGGACCCGCCCGAAGCGTCAGCCGGCCCTTTCACCGCGGGCCGCTGTGCGCCTCGCTGACGCCCCCGCACCTCACCTCCCGACAGGTGGGGCCGCCGGGGGAGCGCTGAGGGGCTCTCAGGCCTATCTGCGGCGCAGCTGGCGAGCGAATCGGCGCACGGCTACCTCGCGGGCGATCGGCGGCCCGAGGTAGCACGCCAGCACCGGAGCCGCAGCCAGAGCGAAAGCAGCCCATACCCCCCATAGCTGACGCATCAGCAGCACGCCCCCGATCAGCAGCAGCAGACCCACCGTCACCGCGAACGCGTGCGCCTCGTCCCGCTCCCGATCTCCCATCACGCACCCCCGCCCGTGATCACCGAGCCATCGAGCGTAGGTGCCACCCCCAACACCGGCACCCCGATTCACCGCACCACGCCCGGACGCAGGATCCGAACCGGCAACTCAAAGTCCCCCCCCCCCCCCCGAAGTCCCGAGTTATCCACAGGCAACGGGCAAACGCACATCGAAACGCACGCGGATCGCACCTGGATCGCACAATTCCGGGGCCTACTGGCCGGTAAGGGGACTCTGAATTGCCGGTTCGGGTCCCCCCCTCCTGACCTGCGAAAACACCAGTTTCGAGCCCCTCGTCATCCACAATTTTGTACCAAGGGGGACCCGAGATTGCCGGTAGGGTCCCCCACCTCTGACCTGCGAAAACGCCCTCCAGTTTGTACCAAGGGGGACCCAGAATTGCCGGTTCTCTAGTAGTCCCCCTCCCCCATCACCGGCACCGCCGCGCCTGCCGCAAAGCGGCAACGGCGCCGGACGGCGGGCCGCGAAGCGGCACGCATCGTCTCGTCACAGAGCGCAGCGATGTGTACAGGGGCATAGCGCAGCTA
>NZ_JBHJUI010000057.1:0-4976 GCF_042268405.1 Kitasatospora sp. NPDC056184
CTCTGGCAGTGACCGTCACTTCGTGACGGTGTGTCACTGCTTCGCGGTGACTTGCTCGGCTGCGCCGAGCCCCGGCCGATGGCCGGGCGGGGAGGACTGGCCTTTGGCCAGTTCGGTCGTCCGCTTCGCTCCCTCCCTGGGGGCCCGCTACGCGGGCGGCTGGCTACGGGGAGGGGTGGCCGGGCGGCTCTTCTTTGCGACTGCCCGTGGTGGTGTGCATCAAAACGTAGTCTAGATAGAGTCTGGGCCACCCCACACCCCCACGCTGCGGCTCTGTATGCCTTGCTGACGGCTTCTCACCCCTTCTCGGGGGGATGAGTCCAGACGGCTCGTCAGAGGCTCTGAGATGGGTACAGATCGCTACGTGGGGGCATCGACACCTGATGCAGCATGTACGGTTGGTGGATCGTGGCCACACCCTCTCTGAGGGGTGGTCACCGGCTGGCCGCTCTGGGCCTCTTGAGCGTTCGCAGCCCGCTGACCTGGGCAAACGCACTGCGGGCGACCCTTCGAGGGGGCCGCCCGCAATTTCTCTGACCGAATTACCTGGTCTAATGCCCGTCGCCCCGAATTGCCAGCGTGCAGACGAGTTTATCAAGACGATTATTACGGGCTTATGGAAAGGCTTATCCGGCCGCTTTGATTTGGTTACCAGATTCCGTCATCCTCTCGCAGGGTGGGGCAGTTGCAATCACAGATGCAGCCGCCTCCGCAGTTGGGGCATTCATCGCAGCAGTAATGCTTTCCGCATAGGCTGCATCGGCTTCCGCCGCAGTCCTCACAGGAGGGCGGGCGGTAGCTGTCTGAGAGGTACATTCACGCTTCCTTTCGGGTAGGAATGCCGACGGCCCCGGACTGTAGAGCCCGGGGCCGTCGTTGTGCAAATCAGCAGGTTACGCGGGTGTCTTGTCTTTCCATTCCCAGAGCCATTCCCTTAGCTCATCCTCGGTGTAGTAGGTGACCTTTCCGTCACTGATGCCTTCGGGAACGGTGATCCCGCGCTTCTCGGAACGCTGGAGCAGGTACTTGCGGGCGGTCTCGTAGCCCCACGGGAGGGTGCCGCGCTCGCAGTGCTCACGCAGGCTGTAGGTCTCCGGCAGCGCCTGGTCCTCGGCCACCTCGGCGGCAAGGCCGGCCGATGCTCCGGCTGTCCCGGCCGCTGTCCCCTCGGCCGTCCCGGAGGCACCGTGTCCCGGCTCTGACCTGGGGCTGGGCACCCCGACCCCCGTGCTGGCGTGGCCCGGGACAACCGTGGGGACCTTGGGTGCGAAGTCCCCGCCGGGCATGAACTCGGTGGTGGCTGCGGTCTCCTGTGCCTCGGCCAGGGCCTCGGGGGTGATCCAGGGTGCCATTTCCCCGTCATCGAACCATTGGGGCGCCTTTTCGCACGCTGCCAGCAATTCGCGGACTTCCGGGGTGATGTACGCGGGCTGGAATTCCCGGACGTACGCGTAATCTCCGCCCTCGGGGTCCATGCGCTTATCCGCGTAGGCTCCGCGGCCGGGGATTTCCGTGTCGTAGGAGAGGCGCGGCGCGTTCTGTCCGAATGCCACTCCCCACGAGACCATATCCTGCTTGCCTACCACAATCTTGGTGCCGATCTGCTTGCGTCCGATCGTCCCGCCGAACAGTGCATTGTCGAATTGCTGGCTGCCGACCACCACGCGGTGATTCGAGGAACGGCCCATCATGAGGATGATGGTGAACCAGTCGATAAACGGCGGGGCGCCCTTCTGCTTGATGCCGTGCTTCCACCAGGTGTAGGCGAACCGGATCAGCGTCGGGAGTTCGTCCACCACGAGCGTGCGTGGCGTCAGTTCGTCGCGCAGTTTCGGGTCTGCGCCTTCCTGAACGGCCTGCTCGGCGGCGAGGATGGACACCAGGAATTCCGCGAAGGCGCCGATGCATGCGCGGGTGGTGGTGTGGATGCGAACGCCCGACTGTCCGAATGCCTCGGCCATGGAATTCACCTTGGTGTCGAGGATGTCTACGAGCCCTCCGTGCTGCCTAGCATGGACAACGGCCATGTAGAGGACCGTGGATTTACCCGATCCGGTGTCACCGGCCACGCCCCAATGGGGAGTCGCGGTTTGCGTGAAAACAAATTGATCGACGATTTCATAACCCTCGATCGTCTTGCCCACGTAGACTTTATGGGCCGTGCCGGACGACTTCCATGCAACTTGGGTGGGCAGCTGGGGCATTGGGCGGGGTGCGGGCTTCGGCGACCACTGTGCGTAAGGGGAGCGGCCCGCGAGGTGGTAGCTGGCGACCCACTCACCGGGCACCTTGGCCTGGATCGCCTGCGCCATGAGGCTGCGCTCGCCCTCGGTGCCGGACCAGTGCAGGGGGACCCGGATGGTGATCCGCGCGCTCTCCGCGCTCAGGTCGTCCGGGATGCTCAGCCAGTAGTCCTGCCCGCGCTCCTGGTCCTCCTGGCCCAGGCGCAGCACCTGCGTGAGGGAGGCCCACAGACCCGGGCCGTAGGTCTCCGCGTCCGTGGCCTGGTAGCCCTTGCCCCAGGCTCCGGCCGTGACGAGGGTGACCGGCACCGCGGCCGCGAGCGCGAGGATCGTCCAGGCGGGTTCCAGGATCAGCCCGGCCGCCGTGGTCAGCCCGCCCACGCGGGCCGCTGAGCGCCCGGCGTAGCGCCAGTGGTGCCAGCGGCCCAGCCCCCGGCCCACGGTCCGCACAGCGGCCCATGTGGCGCTCAGACCCCGGCCCGCGGCCGCGACCGCCCGCGCGACCCACGGCGGCATCCGGGCCATGTCCGACAGCCGCTTGCTTAGCCGGTCCCAGTCGATGGCGGGGCCGGCGGTCGCGTCCGCGGCGGGCAGCGCGATGGCGCCCAGCTCGGCCGTGGACAGCGGGTCGGTGCTCACGGTGCCGGGGCGCCAGAACGAGGCGTTGGTGCGCGCCTTGCCGCGCATCTCCTTGCCGGTGAGGAACCGCCAGCACAGGGTGCAGACGCGCTTGGTGACCACGGCCAGCCCCTCGAAGGTGTCCTCAATGAAGGCGTTGGCGGGGCTGCCCTTGGCGGCGGGCTTGCCCTTCTCCTCGCGATGGCGGGTGCCGATGCCGTACAGCGCGCCCACGACGACCGCGCCGCCCACGAGCACGGGCATCCAGTGCCCGTGGGTGAGGGCGACAGCGTCGTGGATCAAGCCGGTTTGGTGGCCGGTGTGGTCGGTGCCGGATTCGGCTGCTGCCTGGTGGTAGATGCTCATGTGGTGCTCCCTGGTGCTCCGTGTCTGGGGATCACCCCCGCCCGGCAGGTGGTCTGCCAGGACGCTGGCCTGCCGGGCGGGTGAGATCCCTTGTGTGGGCGCTGCTACCGATCGTGGCTGGTGGGACTGACAGGCGGCACCCGAGAATCCGGGGTGGCGCTGGAAGAGTCCGCCGGGCCGGTTTTGTTTGTCCTGGTATTGCCGGTGTTGGGTGATGTGTCCGCCAACCCTCGGTCCCACAGCAGCAGTTGGCCGGCCACAGGTCCGCTCAGCCGCTGGAGCTGTGCCGGGGTCACGGTGCCGCGTGCCATCGGGCCTCCCGAGCAAGGGCCGGGCGCCCGCGGGCGCCCGGCCGGTCGGTCACTTCCTGCGCTGTGCGGCGCGCTCCTCGCGCTCCGCGTCCTGCCGCGCCTCCCGCTCAACCGCACGGGCCTTGACGGCCTCGATCTGCCGGTCGATGCCCCGGGTTGGGTGACCCTTGGCGGCCAGCCGCCCCACGAGGAGGGCGAGCTGGGCGGTCTCCCAGGCGGTGTAGCCGCGCTGCGGCTCCGGCCCGGTCACGGGTACCACCCCTGCTCCGGCTCGGCGGCCGGAGCCGCCTGCGGCTGCTGCCGCGCCTCCCTGACGTACCGGTCGACGGTCGCGGGCGAGACCTGCATGCCCATCGCGCCCAGGGTCTGCCGGACGGCCTCGGGGCTCATCCCGGCCCGTGCCAGCCCGTGGGTGAGGGTGCGGGCCGAGGGCGGACGCTGCGCGGGCACCCGCTCCTCGTCGTCCTCCGGCCCGGCGTCCTCCGCCGGGGGGTTCCCGGAGACCGGGCGGACGGGCGGGGGCGTCTCCGCGTCTGTGGCCTGCGGGTATCCGCCCATCCGCGGGGAGTCCCCAGAGATCCGGCGGGCGCTGCGGTGCCGCTCCACCTGCTCCAGCACCGTGGCCGTGCTGGCGCCCGCGTCCACGGCCGCCATCATCGAGCGGTTCGCCTGGTCCATGGCCGAGCGCCACTCGCGCCCGGCGGTGCCGTAGGTGGACGCGATCGCCCGTGCCCGGATCTGGTCGACGACCGCGCGGTTGACCGCGTCCTCCCGAACCGTCCACGGCTCCGGCTCCGGCTCGACGTCGAGCACCTGGTGCTCGTCGACGCGCTGCACCTGGTGCTCGTCGAGGCTGACGCCGTACTGCACCTCGACCGCGCGGCGGTGCGCTGCAGCCTGCCCACGCGCCCGCTCCGAGGTCCGGTGCACGGTCGCGGTCGCCAGCATCGCGTGCGCCTCGCGGTGCTCCGCGTCCACCCAGGCCTGCGTGTCCGGGTCCAGCTCACAGACCAGATGCGACAGCACCGTGCTCCACAGCAGCTTGGCGCCCAGCGCGATCCCGGCACCAAACGCGCCTTGTGCCAGCGCCCCATGCAGATGGCCGTGGTAGGTGATGGCACCGACGGACACCGCCAGCAGCGCCAGGCCCACCCTCCGGGCCCGGCCGCGCCGGTCGGGCTGGTAGCGGGCCAGCCACTCCATTCCCTGCACCGCCAGCCACGCCACATCGAATGTGATCGCGCCGCCGTACGCGGCCCACGAGCCGCCCAGCAGGTCACCGATCGAGTACGTGGACCACACGACGGTCACCAGGGACAGCAGCCCGGCGAGCGCCAGCTCACCGCGCAGCAGCATCAGATCCCAGTCCCGCGGAACAGCCGGCGGTTCCGCCGGCCGCACCACCGAGTGGGCCCGGCCCGGCCGGGTCACCGTCTCC
>NZ_JBHJUI010000058.1:0-4115 GCF_042268405.1 Kitasatospora sp. NPDC056184
CCCGCCCCCACCCCCCATCACCCGCCACGGCCGCTGGGAACTCCGCACCAACCCCGACGGCACCCCCGAATACACCTGGATCGCCCGCCAGGCCCACCACTTCAGCCCCGAAACCAACCCCGACAACCACCGCCCTGGAGTGGGAAGTCGGCCCCACCGACTTCCCACTCCGCCCACGTCCCGTCAGTAGCCCGGGGCAAGGCGGCGCCCATCAAGCTCGCGCGCGGTTCCCATCGTGCGGCCCCGGAGCAGGAAATCGGTTCCGTCGACTTCCTGCTCCGGGGCCGCTCTGGTGGAGAGGGGGGGTGGCCTTCAGTGGCGATCGCTCGGGCCGAGCGATCGCCGCCAAGGTCTTTGGCGCGGCGGTGATGGAGTAGGAAGTCGGCGGGCCCGACTTCCTACTCCGGCCCCGACCCGTCCACCCACGGCGAGCGCAACGTGCGGCCGCCGGTCAGGTGTGGGGTGGGTACGCGTGAGGCCGGGCACCGAGAAGGGTCTCGGGGCCCGGCCTCTCGCCGTGCGGGTCAGTTCTGGGTGGGCGCGAGGGTGCCGGAGGCGGTACCGGAGGCGGAGGCGGTGCCGGAGGCCTTGGCGGTGTTGGAGCCGGTGGCGGTGGGCGAGCCGGTGCCGGTGCCGGTCGGGGAACCCGACGGGGTCTCGGTGGGCGTGCCCGTGGGCGTGCCGGTCGGGGTTCCCGTCGGCGTGCCGGTCGGCGTCCCCGTGGGAGTGCCCGTCGGCGTACCGGTGGGCGTGCCGGTCGGGGTTCCCGTCGGGGTACCGGTCGGCGTCCCCGTGGGAGTGCCCGTCGGCGTACCGGTCGGCGTGCCGGTGGCGGACGGGTCCGGGGTGGTGCCCGGGGTGGTGGGCGTGCCCGGGGTCGCCTCGGGGGTACCGGGAAGCGCGGGGGTGACGGGCGGCGGGACCGGCGTGCCGGGCGGGACCGGCGGCTGGTTCAGCGGGCTGGACGCGATCGGGGTGACCGAGTCCCAGCCGGCCGGCAGGTCCGGCACCTTCCAGGCGCCGCCCGCCTCGTCGGCCGCGCCGTCCGGGTCCGGCCGGACCGCACCGAGGATCGGGTTGGCCCCGATCGGCCCGACCTTGACGAACGAACCCGGCCGCGGCGCGTGCACCACGAGCCCGCCGCCGATGTACATCGAGACGTGCGTGGCGCCCTCGAAGTAGATGATCAGATCGCCCGGCCGCAGCTGGTTGAGCGGCACGTGCTGGAGCTGCGCCCACTGCTCCTGGCTGGTGCGCGGGATCGGCTTGCCGGCGTGCAGCCAGGCCTGCGAGGTGAGCCCCGAGCAGTCGAAGACGTCCGGCCCGGCACCGCCCCACACGTACGGCTTGCCCAGCTGGGCGAGCGCCCAGGCCACCGCGGCGCGGCCGGCCAGCGAGGGGGTCCGCTCGCCCTTGCCGAGCACGCCGCTGGCGAGGAAGGCGAGCTGGGCCTCGTCGGCCTTGGCCTTCTCGACCTGCTCCAGCTCGGCGCGCTGGGCGCCGGTGAGCGAGGAGACCAGCTGCTCGACGGCGGCGAGGTCGGCGGCGACCTTGGCCTTCGCCGCGTCCTGCTGGGTGACCAGGGTCTGCGAGGTGACGAGCGCCTCCTCGTTCTGCTTCTTCAGCCCGCCGAGCGCGTCGCGGTCGGCGGTCAGCTTGTTGAGGAACTCGTTCTGCGAGCGGCTGGCGGCGGCGAGCAGCTCGGCGATGGTGACGGCCTCGTACGGGTCCTTGGAGAGCAGCAGCTCGGCGTAGGCGGAGGCGGAGCCGTTGCGGTACTGCGCCGCGGCGAGCTGGGAGGCGATGTCGGTCCCGGCGTCGACCTGCTTCTGCTGGCGCTCCAGCTTGGTCTTGAGCTCGGCGAGCGAGGCCTGCTGCGCGGCGACCTTGTCGACGGCCGCGTTGTACTGCTCGGTGGCGGCCTCGGCCCCCTGGTACAGCGCGTGCAACTGGTCGAGCAGCGGGCCGAGGGTGGCCTTGGCCTCGGCGAGCGGGTCGCCGACCGCGGCGTCGGCGCCCGCAGCGGCGGGGGCCGTCGGGGCCGGGTCGGCCCAGGCCGCGCCGGCGGCCAGCGGCAGTGACAGGGCGGCGGCCGCGAGGACGGCACCACAGCGCAGCGCGGCCCGGACCCAGGCCGGCCGCCGGCCACCGGGTGCGCCCGTCAGTCGTCCGTCCGCAAGCTCCGTACGCCGTCGCGCCCCGCCCATGGGTCTCGTCCTCCCCGTCCGCCCGCGTTCCGGGGTACCCGGACCTCCGGCTGATCCTGCCACGGGTTACTCGCCGGAAACAGACCGCGCCCGTACGGCCCGATGAATTTTTCACCGCCCCTGTGAGGCAACTCTCAGCAAAACGGGCGAAGCGGACGGATCTCCACTAATGTCCAGCTCAGCACGGCGGACGCCACCCTTCGGAAAGGTTCCGGCAACCCCTCGGACACCGTCAGAACCTCAACTCCGACGTCAGTTCACCTTCCGTTCACCAAGCGTCCCTAGCGTCACGCACGACACCAACGTCAGTGCGACAACTACGACGATTGTTTGGGTATGGAACACATCTCGTTCCTGGTAGCCGTTGTGATCATCACGGCGCTCGCCTTCGACTTCACCAACGGGTTCCACGACACCGCCAACGCGATGGCCACCTCCATCGCGACGGGAGCCCTCCGGCCGAAGGTCGCGGTCACCATCGCGGCACTCCTCAACTTCGCGGGCGCGTTCCTCTCCGTGAAGGTCGCCACCACCATCTCCGGCGGCATCGTCAACGAGAAGGCCGGCATCCATCCGGAGATCATCTTCGCCGCACTGGCCGGTGCCATCCTCTGGAACCTGCTGACCTGGCTGCGCGGACTGCCGTCGAGCTCCTCGCACGCGCTCTACGGCGGCCTGATCGGCGCCACCGTGGTCGGCATCGGCGCCAACGGCGTCAACTTCGACACCGTGGTCAGCAAGATCCTCATCCCGGCGGTCGCCTCCCCGCTGGTGGCCGGCCTGGCCTCCTGGGGCGCCACCAAGCTCGCCTTCGCGATCACCCGCAAGAGCGACGAGAAGACCGTCGGCAAGGGCTTCCGCACCGGCCAGATCTTCTCCTCCTCGCTGATCTCGCTGGCGCACGGCACCAACGACGCCCAGAAGACGATGGGCATCATCACCCTGACCCTGGTCTCGGTCGGCGCCCTGCCGAAGGGCGCGCTGCCCCCCACCTGGGTCATCGTCTCGGCCGGTGCCGCGATCGCGCTCGGCACCTACATGGGCGGCTGGCGGATCATCCGCTCGATGGGCAGCGGCCTGGCGGACATCACCCCGCGCCAGGGCTTCGCCTCCGAGTCGGCCGCCGCGACGGTCATCCTGACCTCCTCCAGCATGGGCTTCGGCCTCTCCACCACCCAGGTCTGCTCCGGCGGCATCATGGGCGCCGGCCTCGGCGGCCCGAAGGCCGAGCTGCGCTGGGGCATGGTCCGCCGCATGGTCTACACCTGGGGCCTGACCCTGCCCGCCGCCGCCACCGTCGGCGGACTCGCCGCCTACCTGGCCGAGCGGGGCACCTGGGGCGTCGTCCTGGTCGGCGCCGTGCTGGTGGCCGGCTCGGGCGCGATGTGGGTCATCTCCCGCCGCCAGCCGGTCCACGCGGACAACGTCAACGACACCTCCGACGTCACCCCGGTCGACGCCACCCCGGTGGCGGTCACCCCGGCCGAGGTCGGCCCGGCCGGCGCGTCCGCCACCCCGAACCCCGCCTCGACCACGGTCGCGGCCTGACCGCCGCCGGCTGAGGAGCTCGAAACACCATGCACATCAAGTGGAACGCCCTGGCCCAGACCGCCGGTGTCAGCTTCGGCGTCACCGTCGCCGTGGTCGCCGTGTTCGCCCTCGGCATCCTGGCCCTGTCCCGCCGCGAGGCCGCGCTCACCGCGCGCCGCGAGGCGGCCGGCCCGAACGCCACGGTGGCCGGCGGCCGGCTGGCCCTGGCCGGCGCCTACGCCTGCTTCGCCGTCTGCGGCGCGGCCGTCCTCTACGGGCTGAGCCTGATCGCCAACAAGTAGCGCGGCGAGCGGCAGGAGCGGAACGCCGCACGACGGGTACGGCCCGCCCCCGGTACGCCGCGCCGGCCTCCCGGAC
>NZ_JBHJUI010000059.1:0-4017 GCF_042268405.1 Kitasatospora sp. NPDC056184
AGCGACACCCCCGTCATCACCCTCGACGCCCGCCGACGCGACAGCGCCAAAAGCGCCCTCATCACCCTCGTCGAACACGCCCTCCTCGCCCGGCTCCGCTGAGCGGAACCCGAGGTCGGCGGCCCCGGCACCCCGTCGGCGTGACGGGGCGCCGGGGCACGTTCGCTTGCGGAGAGGTGTCGTACGGTCGCCTCGCGCAAGACCCCCGCATAAGCAGCGGATAACAGTTCGGTAGGCATTTCGTGATCAACAATGACTGTTTGTAGCGAATTGGCATCACTCAGCGCCAGAAGACCACAGTTATGTTCCAACATGTGGGCGAATGTCCTGAATTGCACCGCGCGCATCGCCCACCAGCAGCTGTTTGTCCCCCATCCCTGCACGTGCTGAAATTCCAGCTACCCCTGGATCCCGTACGGCTGCCGCTCCCCGGAGCGGGCGGCCCCCGGGGGTAGCGCTGGATTGATCCATGGCCGACTGTCGGCCGAGAGGTAGTTGTCGAGTGAGGCGTAAGCAGCAGGTCGCCCCGCAGCGGCGCTCCGAGCCCCGCCAGAGCGAGCCGAACGGCACCGCACCGGAACCGGGCGGGTTCTCGGCGTTCACACCGGTCGAGGAACGGCCGCAGGCCGCCCCGGCACCGCAGCAGCCCGGCCCCGGCACGGACCGCGCCTCCGGCCCGGGCACCGGCACCGGCCCCACCTCCGGCTCCGGCTCCGACGACACCGGCCCCAAGAGCAGCCGCTACGACTTCGTGCGCCCGCGCAACTGGCGCGTGCCCGCCCGCCTGATCGCGATCCTGCTGATCCCGGTCGTCATCGGCCTGGTCTTCGGCGGACTGCGCGTCAACACCTCGATCGACGGCTTCGTCAAGGCCGACCGCGCCCAGCGCACCGCCACCCTCGCCAAGGCCGCCACCGAGCTCGCCGAGGCGCTGGAGGGCGAGCGCGACAAGACGCTCATACCCCTGATCACCAAGCAGGACCCGAACAACGACGTCACCAAGGCGCGCTCGACCACCGACGCCGCCCTCAAGGCGTACAACGCGGCCTACGAGGCGAGCGACAAGTCCGGTGAGCTCCCCCGCCGCCACGAGGCCTTCCAGTCCGTGGTCACCTACCTGCCGCAACTGCGCACGGCCGCGTACGCGGACAACCTCTTCGCCTCCGCGACCGTCAGCGCCTACTCGGTGATGTTCGCGCCGCTGCTGTCCTACGACAACTCGGTCGGCCTCGGCTCGTCCAACCTCACCAGCAAGGGCCGCTCCATCTACGCGATGTCGCTGGCCAAGGCCTCCGCCTCGACCCAGCGCGCGCTCATGCTGCAGCTGCTGGTCGGCATCTCCGCCCAGAAGACCACCCGGTACGAGAACGTCGACCTCATCCAGCAGCTGCTGGTCGCCCAGCGCCTGGAGCAGACCGCGCTGTCCGAGTTCAACACCGGCAGCGCCCCCGAGGACGCCCGTAAGTACGCCGACGCCCAGGTCGCCCAAGCCAACGCCGACCAGCGCGCCGCCTACCGGATGCCCAACGGCAGCGTCCCGACCATGACCGGCCTGCTGAACCTCGGCACCGCCTACACCCAGGCGGCCGCCACCGGCCAGTCGCAGGGCAAGGAGCTCGCCGACAAGGCCTACAAGGAGGCCAAGGACTCCGGCCTGACCCCGGAGAACTGGAACCAGGCCGCCAACACCCACATCTCCAGCCTCCGCGCCACCGAGATCGCGCTGCTGGACGACGTGCTCGTGGACGCCGCCGAGCTGCGCGACAACGCGCGCTTCGACGCCATCCTCAACGCGCTGATCGTGCTCACCGCGCTGATCCTCGCCGGTGTCCTCACCGGCTACGTGGCCCGCTCGATGATTCTCGGCATGCGCACCCTGCGCAACGCCGCCCTGGACATCGCCGACCACCGCCTGCCCGAGCTGGTCGAGCGGCTCTCCAAGACCGACCCGGACCGGGTGGACACCAACGTCACCCCGATCCCGCTGCACGGCAAGGACGAGATCGGCGAGGTCGCCCGGGCCTTCGACCAGGTCCACCGGCAGGCGGTCGCGCTCGCCGCCGAGCAGGCGCTGCTGCGAGGCAACGTCAACGCGATCTTCACCAACCTGTCGCGCCGCAGCCAGAGCCTCATCCAGCGCCAGCTGGCGCTGATCACCGACCTCGAGAACAACGAGGCCGACCCGGACCAGCTGGAGAACCTCTTCAAGCTGGACCACCTCGCGACCCGCATGCGCCGCAACGGCGAGAACCTGCTCGTCCTCGCGGGCGAGGAGGCCGGCCGCCGCTGGAACACCCCGGTCCCGCTGGTCGACGTGCTCCGCGCCGCCGCGTCCGAGGTGGAGCAGTACGAGCGCGTCGAGCTCTCCGGCATCCCCGAGGCCGAGGTCGTCGGCGCCGCCGTGACCGACCTCGTCCACCTGCTCGCCGAGCTGCTGGAGAACGCCACCACGTTCTCCAGCCCGCAGACCCGGGTGCTGGTCAACGCGACCCGCCTGCCGGACGGCCGGGTGCTCGTCGAGATCCACGACAAGGGCATCGGCCTCACCGCGGAGGACTTCGCGGAGATCAACGAGAAGCTGGCCGAGCCGCCCACGGTCGACGCCACCATCTCCCGCCGCATGGGCCTGTTCGTGGTCGGCCGGCTCTCCCAGCGGCACGACATCCGCGTCCAGCTCCGCCCGTCCGGCGAGTCGGCCGGGACCACCTCGCTGGTCATGCTGCCGCCGTTCCTGACCCAGATGGCCGCGGCCCCGGAGCCCGAGGAGCAGTTCACCGTCTCCCGGATCTTCGCCGAGCAGGAGCCGGCCGCCGAGTGGGCGCTCGATCAGGACCCGGTCCGCAGCGCCGCCGAACTCGGCTTCGACGACCACCTCACCGGCCTCGGCAACTCCGGCTCCACCGGCTTCAGCCCGGCCCTGGAGGCCGTCCAGCGCTCGCAGCGCCTGGACCAGGTCCGCCGCGCCGCGCTGGAGGCCGGACCGCACGACGACCGGCCGCCGGTGGTGGACGCCGAGGTCGAGGACGACTACCCGGCCTACGGCCGCCGCAACGACGAGGCCTACGGCCGCGACGAGCAGTACCCGCAGCAGGGCTACCAGCAGTCCGGCTACGCCGACGACCAGTACGGCTACCAGGACGACTACGGCCAGAACGCCGGCTACGACGCCGAGGGCTACCAGCAGGACGGCTACAACCCGTACCCGCAGCAGGGCTACGACGAGTACGGGCAGCAGGACGGGTACGGCCAGGAGGCCGGCTACGACGACCAGTACGGCCGGCGGGCCGAGGAGGCCCCGGCGGGCCACCCGTACGCCCCCGAGCAGCCCGCCCTCCCGGCCGCCGACACCGGCCCCGCCACCCTGCCGTCCGGGCTGCCGCAGCGCCGCCCGGGCCAGCAGCTGGCCGGCGGCGGCTTCCCGGCCGGCCCGCAGGACGGCGACGGCGGCGGCGAGAGCCCGAACTGGTTCACCGGCGCCAAGGACACCTCGTCCGACGTGGCCGAGCCCCGCAGCCACGACGTGTCCGCCCTCGGCGGCTACGGGCCCACCGGCCCGACGGCCGCCGGCAACGCGGCCTGGCAGTCGCCCAACGACGGCGACTGGCAGCGGGCCGAGAAGCTCCGCGAGCCCTCCTCCAGCGGCACCACCCCGGCCGGCCTGCCCCGGCGCGTGCCCAAGCAGAACCTGGTGCCGGGCAACGCCAAGCCCACCCCGCAGGACGGCCCGCAGGTCTCCCGTTCACCCGAGGAGGTCCGCGGCCGCCTCACCAACCTGCGCCGCGGCGTCGAGCAGGGCCGCAGTGCCGGTACCACCGGAAGCTTCCGGATCGACCCCGATCAGGTAGACCCGTCCGGCAACGGACAGCAGAATCGCAGCACCGATCTCTTCGGCGGCTCGAACCACCAGGAGCGTTGAGTTGAGTCAGATGAGCCAGGCCGCACAGAACCTGAACTGGCTGATCACCAATTTCGTGGACAACACCCCCGGGGTGTCGCACACGGTGGTGGTCTCCGCGG
>NZ_JBHJUI010000060.1:0-3233 GCF_042268405.1 Kitasatospora sp. NPDC056184
GTGCCGATCGGCTCGGTGGTCGCCGGCCGCTCGGACGAGGCGCTGGACGACCTGGTCGGCTTCTTCGTCAACACCCTGGTGCTGCGCACCGACACCGCGGGCGACCCGTCCTTCGCCGAACTCCTGGGCCGCGTCCGGGAGACCGGCCTCGGCGCCTACGCCCACCAGGACGTGCCGTTCGAGCGCCTGGTCGAGGAGCTGAACCCGGCCCGCTCACTGGCCCGGCACCCGCTGTTCCAGGTCGCGATGGTCCTCCAGTCCCACGGCGAGGGCGCGTTGGAGCTGCCCGGCCTGGCCGTCGAGGCGCTGCCCTCGGACACCGGCGTCGCCAAGTTCGACCTGAACGTCACCCTGGAGGAGTTCTTCGACCGCGAGGGCGCCCCCGCCGGCCTGGACTGCGCGCTCGACTACGCCACCGACCTGTTCGACCGGGAGACCGCGGAGGCGATCGCCGCCCGCTTCGGCCGCCTGCTGGCCGCCGTCGTGGCCGACCCCGGGCAGCCGATCGGCCGGGCCGAGCTGCTGGACGGCCGCGAGCGCGCCGCACTCCTGGCCCCCGCCGCGGAGCTGCCCGCCGAGGTCCCGCTCGTCACCGCCGCCTTCGCCGCGCAGGCGGCGGCCACCCCCGACGCCACCGCGCTGGTCTTCGGTGAACTGCGGCTGGGCTACGCCGAACTGGACGCCCGCGCCAACCGCCTGGCCCACGGCCTGCTGGCCGCCGGTGTCGGCCCGGAGTCCGTGGTCGCGCTCGCCCTGCCCCGCTCGGCGGAGACCGTCGTCGCCCAACTCGCCGTGCTCAAGGCCGGTGCGGCCTTCCTGCCGCTGGACGCCGAGTACCCGCGCGAGCGCACCGCCCACATGCTCGCCGACGCCCGCCCGGCGGCCGTGCTCACCACCGGCGGCTGGCCGCTGCCCGAGGTCCTCGACGGCCTGACCGTGCTGTCCGCGGACGCCGGGGCCTGGGCCGGGCGTCCCGCCGAGGCCCCGGCCGTCCGCCCCGACCCGGCGCACGCCGCCTACGTCATCTACACCTCCGGCTCCACCGGCCTTCCCAAGGGCGTGGTGGTGACCCACGGTTCGATCGCCGCGCTGCTGGCCCACCACCGGGCCGAGACCTTCGGGGAGCCCGCGCGGGCGCACGGCCGGCTGAGCGTCGCGCTGACCGCCTCGCTCTGCTTCGACGCCTCCTGGGACAG
The DNA here is from genome assembly GCF_042268405.1 of Kitasatospora sp. NPDC056184. NCBI lineage: Bacteria > Bacillati > Actinomycetota > Actinomycetes > Kitasatosporales > Streptomycetaceae > Kitasatospora > Kitasatospora sp. NPDC056184. The sequence goes on from NZ_JBHJUI010000060.1 coordinate 1,197, forward strand.
CCTGCTCTGGATGATCGCCGGCCATGAGCTGCACCTGATCGGCGACGAGCTGCGCCGCGACGCCGCCGCCCTGGTCCGGTACGTCCGGGGCGAAGCCGTCGGCGTCGTCAACGTCACCCCGAGCTATGCCGAACAGCTGCTCGCCGAGGGCCTGCTGGACGGCGAGGCCGCCCCGAAGGTGCTGCTCCTCGGTGGCGAGGCGGTCGGCCAGGCCCTGTGGAGCAGGCTGCGCGAGGCGGCCCCGCACACCACGGCCCGCAACCTCTACGGCCCCACCGAGGCCACCGTCGACACCCTCACCCACGCCTTCGCGGCCACCGACCGCCCGTCCCTGGGCCGGGCCGTGCGCGGCACCCGGGCCCATGTGCTGGACGAGCACCTGAACCCGGTCCCGCCCGGAGTCCCCGGTGAGCTGTACCTCGCCGGCGCCGGCCTGGCCCGCGGCTACCTGGGCCGCCCGGCGCTGACCGCCGAGCGCTTCGTCGCCGACCCGTTCACCCCCGGCGCCCGGATGTACCGCACGGGAGACCTGGTCCGGCGCACCCGGGACGGCGGCCTGGACTACCTCGGCCGCACCGACCACCAGGTCAAGGTGCGCGGCTTCCGGATCGAGCTCGGCGAGATCGAGCAGGCGTTGGCCCGCCACGCGGCCGTCCGGCAGGCCGTGGTCACCCTGCACGAGGGTGCCGACGGGGACCGCCGGCTGGTCGCCCACTGCGCCACCGCCGCCGAGCCGAGCGCCGAACTCGCGCTGGAGCTGCGCCGGTTCGTCGCCGAGTCGCTGCCCGCCCACATGGTCCCGGCCGCCGTCGTCCCGCTCGCCGCCCTCCCGCTGACCGGAAGCGGCAAGATCGACCGGAAGGCCCTGCCCGCCCCCGACTTCACCCTCTTCACCAATGGTCGCGCGGCCCGCACGGCCCGCGAGGAACTGCTCTGCGGCCTGTTCGGCGAGGTCCTCGGAGTCGACCGGGTCTCGATCGACGACGACTTCTTCGCGCTCGGCGGCCACTCGCTGCTGGCCATGAAGCTGGCCGGCCGGGTCCGCGCGACCCTCGGCGCCGAACTCGGCATCCGGGACGTCTTCGAGGCCCCGACCGTCGCCGGCCTCGCCCAGCGCCTGGACGGCGGCGCCGAGGCCCGGCCCGCCCTGACCGCGGGCGAGCGCCCCGAGCGGCTGCCGCTCTCCTCCGCCCAGCGCCGGCTCTGGCTGATCGACCGGATGGAAGGCCCCAGCGCCCTCTACAACCTGCCGCTCGCCCTGCGGATCGCCGGCCCGCTCGACCCCGCGGTGCTGGCCGCCGCGCTGGCCGACGTGGTCGCCCGGCACGAGAGCCTGCGCACGGTGATCGCCGAACAGGACGGCGAGCCGTACCAGCGGATCGTCCCGGCCGACCGGGCCCGCGTCCCCTTCGAGCACCGCACCGACCCGCCGGCCGACCCGGCGGCCGCGGTGGCCGGGTACGCGGAGCTGCCCTTCGACCTCGCCGCCGACCTGCCGATCCGCGCCCACCTCCTCCCGGCGGGCGACGGCACCGGGGACCACCTGCTGGTCCTCGTCCTGCACCACATCGCCGGTGACGGCCGGTCGATGGAGCCGCTGCTGGGCGACCTCGCCGCCGCCTACGCCGCCCACCGCGACGGCACCGCGCCCACCTGGCGCCCGCTGCCCGTCCAGTACGCCGACTACGCGCTCTGGCAGCGCGAGCTGCTCGGCGACGAGGCCGACCCGCAGAGCCCGGCCGCCCGCCAACTCGCCTACTGGCGCGAGGCCCTGGCCGGCCTGCCGGAGGAACTGTCGCTGCCCGCCGACCGCCCCCGGCGCGCCGACAGCGGCCACCGCGGCGCCCGCGTCGTCCTGCCGCTCGGCGCCGAACTCCACGGCGGCCTCGTCCGGTTGGCGCGCGAGCACCGGGTGACGATGTTCATGACCCTGCAGGCCGGACTCGCCGCGCTGCTCACCCGGCTCGGCGCGGGCACCGACGTGCCGATCGGCTCGGTGGTCGCCGGCCGCTCGGACGAGGCGCTGGACGACCTGGT
>NZ_JBHJUI010000061.1:0-1800 GCF_042268405.1 Kitasatospora sp. NPDC056184
GACGCTGTTGGCGAATGTGAGTGATCGGCTGCGGTGAGTGACGCCGGTCTCCGAGACTTGTCTCGGAGACCGGCGTTGGTCGTTGCGGGGTGGTTTGGTGTCGATGCGTGCGGGTGGGCCGGGCGAGGTTCCGGCGGAGACGGTCAGGGTGGCGCGAGCGGCGTTCCCGAAGGGCAGCCTGGCGATTCGGATCCGGGACGAGCTGGGGGTTCTGTTCACGGACGAGCGGTTCGCGGATCTGTTCCCGGTGCGGGGTAAGCCGGCGTGGTCGCCGGGCCGGCTGGCGCTGGTGCTGGTGCTGCAGTTCGTCGAGGGGCTGACGGACCGGCAGGCCGCGGAGGCGGTGCGGGCGAGGATCGACTTCAAGTACGCCCTCGGTCTGGAACTCGGCGATCCCGGCTTCGACTTCTCGGTGCTGTCGGAGTTCAGGGACCGGCTGGTCGAAGCGGATGCCGGGCGGCGGGTGCTGGACGGCATCCTGGACGCGGCCCGGGCCAAGGGGCTGCTGAGAACGACGGGCCGGGCCCGGACCGACTCCACCCACGTGCTGTCGGCGGCCCGTGAACTGAGCTGGCTGGAGATGGTGGCCGAGACGCTGCGGTCCGCGTTGAACGCGCTCGCCCGGGCCGACCCCGGCTGGCTGGTGGAGGTCGCCGACCCGGAGTGGTTCCGGCACTACGCGACCCGGGCCGAGGAGTCCCGATTCCCGAAGTCCCGCGCGAAGCGGGATGAGACGGGGTTGCGGATCGGCGCCGACGGCATGCGACTGCTTGAGGCGGTTTTCTCGCCCCAAGTGCCGCAGGAACTGCGGGACTTGGGGCCGGTGGAGATTCTGCGGCAGGTGTGGGTCCAGCAGTTCCACCTTGTCGAGGGCGAGGTGAGGCGGCGGGACCCAAAAGACCGGCCGCCGGGCGCGACACGCCTGGTCACGCCCTATGACCCCGAGGCGCGCGGCAGCGTGAAGCGTGACACCCTCTGGGACGGCTACAAGGTCCACGTCACCGAAACCTGCGAGACCGACGTCCCTAACCTGGTCACGAACGCCGTCACCACCCTGGCCACCGTCCCCGACAGCGTGATGGTCGAGCCGATCCACGCCGGCCTCGCCGAACGGGACTGCCTACCGGGCGAGCACTGGGTCGACGCCGGCTATCCCACCGCCGCCCAGATCGTGGCCGCCCGGCGTGAACACGGCGTCGAGCTGCACGGTCCGATCCGGGCCGACACCACCGCCCAGGCCACCGGCGAGAGCAAGGCCTTCGGCCAGGAATCCTTCGCCATCGACTGGGACCACCAGCAGGTCACCTGCCCGGGAGGCCGCACCACCGGCCAGTGGCGCCAGGCACTGTCCCACCGCGGCACTCCCGTGATCCGGGTGCAGTTCTCGCCCGCCGACTGTCGGCCCTGTCCGCACCTGCGGGACTGCGTCAGCTCCCCGAAGGCGGTACGCCGGGAGCTGACCTTTCGCCACCACGACGAACACCAGGCCATCCGCCAGGCCCGAGAACTCCAGCAGACCGACGACTGGAAAGAGCGCTACAAGATCCGCGCCGGGGTCGAGGGAACCTTCTCCCAGGGCATCCAGCGCTGCGGCCTGCGCAGATCCCGTTACCAAGGCTTCGCGAAGACCAGCCTCCAGCACCAGCTCACCGCCGCCGCGATCAACCTAGCCCGCATCGACGCCCACCTCACCGAGACGCCCCGAGCCCGCACCCGCACCACCCACTTCGCAGCACTTCGCCCCGCCGAGCACTAGCTCGGCGGGGCAAAATGATCACGACCCCGAATTCGCCAACAGCG
>NZ_JBHJUI010000063.1:0-1337 GCF_042268405.1 Kitasatospora sp. NPDC056184
CGCCTGACAGTGATGATGTTCGTGGTGACGCTGCGGGTGGGTCTGACTCGCCGCCTGACTGACGTCTCGACTGTCCTGTTTGGGATTTGTCGGCTCGCCGGGCGTCACCACGCACGCGGCCGGGCGGGCGCTTGTGACTTCATAGGAGCTTGTCGCAGAAGCCCCGTCACTGTCTTGTCCACCCGCCCGACCGGCGCGTGCCGCCCTCGGCACCGACAAGCGGCAAGGACGGACACGACCAGCATGACGCATAACGCCCCGGAGATCACCGGCGGAGTCGACACCCACGGCCTCACCCACCACGCGGCGGTGATCGACCCCATCGGCCGACACCTGGCCGACCGGGAGTTCCCCGCCACCGTCCGCGGCTACCGGGACCTCCTGGACTGGATGCGCTCACACGGCGCCCTGAGCGCGGTCGGCGTGGAGGGCACCGGCGCCTACGGCGCCGAACTCGCCCGGGTGCTGACGGCCGCCGGGGTCACGGTCCTCGACGTCGACCGGCCGGACCGCAAGACCCGGCGCATGAAGGGCAAATCCGACCCGATCGACGCCTACGCCGCCGCGACGGCCGTCCTGTCGGGCCGGGCGACCGGAACCCCCAAGAGCCGGGACGGCGCGGTCGAGGCCGTCCGCGTCCTGCGGATCGCCCGCCGGAGCGCGGTCAAGGCCCGCACCCAGGCGATGAACCAGATCAGGGGCCTGCTCGTCGCGGCACCGGCGATGCTGCGCGAGCAGGCCGCCGGCCTCAACCGGGCGGCACTGATACGCACGCTCGCCCGCCTGCGGCCCGGCGACGACCTCTCGACGCCACTGGCCGCGACCCGGGCGGCACTGCGACGCCTGGCCCGACGCCACCAGGCGATGGACGAGGAGATCACCGAGCTCGACGCCGAGATCGGTCCACTGGTGAAGCGGGCCGCCCCGGCGCTGCTGGAACTGTTCGGCGTCGGTCCCGAGACCGCCGGCCAGCTCCTCGCGTCCGCCGGGGACAACCCCGAACGCATGCGTTCCGAGGCCGCGTTCGCCCATCTGACCGGGGTCGCGCCGATCCCCGCCTCCTCCGGCCGAACCCACCGCCACCGCCTCAACCGCGGCGGCGACCGGGCCGCGAACAACGCCCTGCACACCATCGTGCTGGTCCGCATGCGCTACGACGAACGCACCCGCGCCTACGTCGCCCGGCGCACCACGGAAGGGCTCTCGAAGAAGGACATCATGCGCTGCCTGAAGCGCTTCGTCGCCCGCGAGGTCTACCGCACCCTGACCAGCACACCAACCACACACATCACTCAAACCGAACTCGCTCCCGCGGCTTGACGCCTATAGGAGCATCC
>NZ_JBHJUI010000064.1:0-1037 GCF_042268405.1 Kitasatospora sp. NPDC056184
TCGTCGGATACGAGATGGCCCTGCTCGTCGACCGCGCCGGCGCCGTCCTCACCCCCGCACTCCGCGCAGAACTCCAGGGCAGTCTCCTGCACTGACGGTCCGTCGGATACCGTCCTGGTATTCGAAGCACCTCCGCGTCCGTCCCGGGCCCGCTTCGGCGGGCTCGGGTTCGGGCGTTGTACGGCCTTCGCACCACCGGCTCCGGACCCGTGCCCGAGCTCGCACCGCACCGCCGCACCCTGTGAGGAGAGGAACCGTGACACCGCCCGACGACCGCAGCGGCCAGTACGGCGTTCCGTACCCTGGCACGGGCCATGACGCCTTCGGAGCACCCGGCGTCGTCGGCCACGGTCAGCAGTACGGCCAGCCGCTCCACGGCCAGCACGGCCAGCACGGCCAGCACTACGGCGAGCCGTCGTACGGCCAACCGTACGCGCCGGGGCAGTACGACCAGTACGCCCAGCCCCGGCCCTCGTACGACGCTCCCCCGCCCGGCTACCCGGACGGGACGGTCGGACAGTACCCCGGCCGCGGCCCGGCCGTCGGGCAGCCGGCCGCAGGCCACCGGGCCGCCGGGCGCGCCGCCCCGCCCGGCCACCGCGGCCCCGCCCAGGATCACGGGGCGGGCGACGACTTCGAGGACGAGCCGGACTCCGGCCCGCTGATCCGCCCGTTCGCGATGACCGGCGGACGGACCCGGCCCCGGTACGAGCTCGCCCTGGAGGCGCTCGTCTCCGCCGACGTGGACCCGCAGCGCCTGGCCACCCTGCTCCCCGAGCACCAGCGGATCTGCACCCTCTGCACCGAGGTCAAGTCCGTGGCCGAGGTCTCGGCGCTGCTCTCCCTTCCCCTGGGAGTGGCCCGCATCCTCGTGGCCGACCTGGCCGAGGCCGGCCTGGTCGCCATCCACCAGCCCGCATCCGGCGGCGAATCCGGAACCCAGCCCGACGTCACGCTGCTCGAAAGGGTCCTCAGTGGACTTCGCAAGCTCTAACGCGGCCGCCCCCACCCGCGCCACCACCTCCGCGAAGATCGTC
>NZ_JBHJUI010000065.1:0-1030 GCF_042268405.1 Kitasatospora sp. NPDC056184
GGCGAAGCTGAGAACTTAAGCGCCAGTAAACGGCGGTGGTAACTATAACCATCCTAAGGTAGCGAAATTCCTTGTCGGGTAAGTTCCGACCTGCACGAATGGCGTAACGACTTCTCGACTGTCTCAACCATAGGCCCGGTGAAATTGCATTACGAGTAAAGATGCTCGTTTCGCGCAGCAGGACGGAAAGACCCCGGGACCTTTACTATAGCTTGATATTGGTGTTCGGTTCGGCTTGTGTAGGATAGGTGGGAGACTTTGAAGCCGTGACGCCAGTCATGGTGGAGTCGTCGTTGAAATACCACTCTGGTCGTGCTGGATGTCTAACCTGGGTCCGTGATCCGGATCAGGGACAGTGTCTGGTGGGTAGTTTAACTGGGGCGGTTGCCTCCTAAAGGGTAACGGAGGCGCCCAAAGGTTCCCTCAGCCTGGTTGGCAATCAGGTGTTGAGTGTAAGTGCACAAGGGAGCTTGACTGTGAGACTGACGGGTCGAGCAGGTACGAAAGTAGGGACTAGTGATCCGGCGGTGGCTTGTGGAAGCGCCGTCGCTCAACGGATAAAAGGTACCCCGGGGATAACAGGCTGATCTTCCCCAAGAGTCCATATCGACGGGATGGTTTGGCACCTCGATGTCGGCTCGTCGCATCCTGGGGCTGGAGTAGGTCCCAAGGGTTGGGCTGTTCGCCCATTAAAGCGGTACGCGAGCTGGGTTTAGAACGTCGTGAGACAGTTCGGTCCCTATCCGCTGTGCGCGTAGGAGTGTTGAGAAGGGCTGTCCCTAGTACGAGAGGACCGGGACGGACGAACCTCTGGTGTGCCAGTTGTTCTGCCAAGGGCATGGCTGGTTGGCTACGTTCGGGAGGGATAACCGCTGAAAGCATCTAAGCGGGAAGCCTGCTTCGAGATGAGCACTCCCACCTCCTTGAGAGGGTAAGGCTCCCAGTAGACGACTGGGTTGATAGGCCGGATATGGAAGCCCTGTGAGGGGTGGAGTTGACCGGTACTAATAGGCCGAGGGCTTGTCCTCAG